>CALBMM010000241.1 GCA_937896535.1 uncultured Pseudomonadota bacterium | reverse complement strand
GGGCGACGGGGGCGGTGTTTAGCCGCTCAGAATTACCCGGTCGGAGGACTAGTCCCCCGCGCAGCCGCGGCATCGCGACCACGTCACCAGTGGAAGACGATGCCGTACTGCGCCGTGTACGGCGTGCCGGTGCCGTACGGATTGGCGGTCCACACCGCACACCCGTCGCCGAGCACGAGCACGCCGTCACTGACCTGGTAGTCCAGGTCCTGGTAGTAGTACTGCGAGTCCGGGGCGACGTCGTAGGCGCGCAGGTGCGGGTAGTTCACCGGCGCGGGGGGGAAGTCGTAGAGGACGCCGTCGTCGTCGGGGTAGCCGCCGTCCGGGAACGTGACGTGCTGCATCGACAGTCGCGGGGTGCCGCCGTCGTCGAAGAGCACGAGGTTCATGTCGGCGAGGAAGTCCTTGTACGCCGTGACCACGCCGCCCGAGTACGTCAGGTAGTGGATCCACCAGTCGTCCCCCGGGCCCCACGGATCGCAGACCTCGCCGGCACACATCCGCGTGCGCACCTGGATCGTGGCGTTGGCGAGGACGAGGCGGTCGAGGCCACCGAGCTGGGCCGCGGCGTCGGCGGCCGTCCACGGCACGCCGTTGCACGCCGCCGGATCGAACGGGTCGTCGGACAAGGGCATGTCGCCGGTCTCCGAGCCACTGCCCGTGCCGTCGGTGGCCTCGTCGGTCGTCGATCCGGCGGTGCCGTCGTCGGCGCGGGTGCCCGAGTCGCCGTCGTCGTCCGTGGTCGCGGCATCGGTGGCACCTCCCGTCGGCGTGCCGGTCGTGGCCCCGGCATCGGCGTCGGCGTCGGTGTCGACCCCACCGGCCCCGGTGGCGTCGGCATCGGCCGAGCCCGGACCTTGCGATGCGTCCCCCATCGTGCCGGACGCGCTGTCCGCGTCGTCCTGCGCGGCCTCGGGGCAACCCGCGAGCAGGGCCACGAAGGCGGTGACGAGAGCGAGATCGAGGGAGCGAGAGCGGCGAAGCGACGAAGGCACGGTCCTCCCCAAGACGCGGCCCCTTCGCGCAGTTGCACCGACCGCGACGCCGGCAATCTCACACGGGCGTGCTCGGCTACGGCGCCGCCGTGAAGAACATCAGGTGCTGCCACGGCAGGCCGTCGAATGCGCCCGCCAGCTGCAGGCCGTTGGCCTCGTACTCGCGCAGGATCTGGGCCTTCGACATCTTGTGCAGCGCCTTGATCGGCACGTCGGGATCTTCGGCGCGGAACTCGAGCAACGCGATGCGGCCCTTGGGCGACAAGGCCCGGCGCAGGTGCCCGAGCATGGCCGCCGGGTCTTCGAGCTCGTGGTAGACGTCCACGAGCAGGATCAGATCGCACGCGCCGTCGGCAAGCTTGGGATCGGTCTGCGTCGACAGCACGCGCTGCACGTTCGTGATGCCGGCCTCGCGGGCGCGGGCGTCGAGCAGGTCGAGCATCTGCGGCTGGATGTCGACGGCGAGCACCTTGCCCGTGGGCGCGACCGCCCGCGCCATCTTCAGGGCGTGGTAGCCGTTGCCGGCTCCGATGTCGCAAGCGACGTCGCCCGGCGACAGCCCGAGCCGGGCGTGCATCAAGGTGGTGTTCTCTTCGTCGTCGCGCTCGTCGCGGGTCAGCCAATCGGCGCCGTGAAAGGTCATGGTGGGCGCGAGCTCGCGGCCCAGGTAGAAGCCGGGCCGGTCCTCGGTCGCCGGCGGCGAAACAGGTGGCGTGGCGTCGGCGCGGTCGGTGACGGGCACGTCGACCGGCGCCGGCGTGACCGGATCGTCGGTGCTCGCGCGCTGACAGCCGATCACGAAGGCGCACGCCAGCAGCAGTCGACGGAGCATCGCCCCACCCTAACGCACGGAGGTCGCGATCGTTGTGATGCGGCTACTCGGGCTTGGGCACCGTGAGCGTCAGCTCGTAGTCGCCCGCCCCCGCGTAGCTGTAGACCACCCAAGCGTAGTGGCCGCCCTTGGCGTCGAGCTCGATCACCTCGTTGGCGTCACCGCTGGTCGCGCGCGCCACCTCGACCCAGCCGCCGCCGAGATGGTTGTACAGGTACAGGTCGAAGTCGGCATTCGCTGGGCCCTGCAGGACGCCGAGCTGGGTGCCGGCCTTGGCGTAGTAGTAGCCGCCGGCGGGCTCGACCTTCGAAGTGCCCGGCCCGGCCAGCGCACCATGCTGGACCATCACGACCTCGTCGGCGGCCGGTGGGGGCGTCGGCGTGGGCCCGGCCGTCGCCGCCGGGTCACCACAGGTCGCCGCGGCGCCGGTCAGCGTACCGTCGCCGCAGCTGCCGCCCCACGATCCTCCGCCATCGCCCGGGTTGGCCGCGAAGCCACCACAGTCGGCGCCGGGGTTCCATGTGCCGTCGACGTCGTGGCATGGCGTCAGGTCGAAGCCGGTCTCCTCCTCGAGCCAGCCGATGCCCTTGGCGATCACCGTGTCGTAGCCGCCACCGCCGCACGCACCGCCGTACGACGTGACCCCGAAGACCCGCCACGATCCGTCGTCGAGCTCGATGAACGCCGGACCGCCCGAGTCGCCCTGACACGTGTCCTTGCCACCGCCACCGATGAACGCTTCACCGGCGGCGTTGTAGCCGGAGAAGACGGTGGTCACCTCGCGCTTGATCCCGTAGGGCCCGTTGTCGGCGTTGCCGAAGCCCACCATCGTCACGGGGGTGCCGGGCTGCAGCTGGTCGAGCTCGCACCCCATCGCGATCGGCACGATCGGAACGTCGGTGACGGGCTCGTCGAGCACGCAGTAGGCGAGGTCTTTTCCGTTGCCCGGTCCACCACCCGGCAGCGTGCCGCACGACTGCGTCGGCACGACCTTGCCCGGTCCGCCGAACGCATACTCGCCGAAGCGGACGTTGGCATAGCTCGCGCCGCAGTGTGCCGCGTAGACGACGACCTCGGGGTGCACGAGCGTGCCGGTGCACGAGCCGCCCAGCGAGACGGTGCTCGGCCACGCACACGCGACCACCTCCTGCCCGCCGTAGATCCGCTCCGCGTCGACGTCGACGTCGGGTACGCCGATCGGACGTCCGTCCGGCGTCGCCTCGTCGCACCCGAAGGCGACCAACGCGGTGACAACCAATGCGATGCGAACGACGGTGCTTCCCAAACCCATCGCGCGCCCGCGTTGCACCTGGACTCGTGCGGTTCCGACGTCGACCTAGTTTTCTGCGACATGTGCGGCGCCCACGATTGCGCCGCGACGGTGGGCACGATCGTTACGCATTCGACGTGGAGGCCCTTGTGCTCACGCCTGCGCTCGTGGGCGTCGCGCGAGCACAAGCGTGGCCCCTGTACCCGCTTGCCGTCGGACCCGTGGTCTCGACCACGCGTTGCACCACCGCGTAGGTGCGAGCGCTACACCGGATCGAGGCACACACCGACGTGCTCGAGGCCCGGCACGCTCTCTGGGTCGCTGCCGTCGTAGTACGGCGTGCAGACCAATCCGTCCGGGCACGAGGGCGCGTTCAGATCGCACACGGCCGTGCAGCAGCCGAGGGTGCCGGTGCAGCCGTCGAGCGCGTCCCCACCCGCGCACAGTGTGCCGGGATCGCAGTCGTTGACGAACTCGCAGCCGTCTCCCTGCGCGCCGTCTCGGCCCGAGGCATCCGGCGCGCACACCATGCCGCGGGAGATCGGATAGCAGCCCTCGCCGGGGCCGCAAACGCTCGGGTCCACGGGGTCGCACGCGGGGTAGCAGATGCCGAGGCCTTCGCCGTCCTGGACGCACCGCTCGTCGGGGTCGACGCACTCGGTGCCCCACGCGCCCACGCACATCGTCGCGCACACACCGACGCCCTGCGCATCGAGGAACCAACACATCGACCCGCGCGGGCAGTCGTCGACGCCCGAGGTCGGAGTCCCCACCACGGTGCACGGATCTCCGACCTGCACGGCAGCCGCATCGACGGGCACGCACTTGACCCCGTTCCAGGACGGGCCGTTGTCGGTGGAGTACCAGACACACTTTTCGTCTTCGTCGCAGGTCTGCGTGCCGGGGTTGCACTCGAACCCCGAGCCTCCCGCATCCGGAACGGCCACGAACCCTGCCGCAGGGTCGTCGGCTTCGTCGCCACGGCGAAACGCCGGCTCGGACGCGGACGGGTCGCAACCGACGAGGAGAACACCGAGCAGAAACCAGCCGCGCATGTCAGCACCCCTCGTCGTTGGCGTTGGTCGCCGAGCCGCTGGACTGGCCGATCGACACGGTGCGACCGATTGCATCCACGCTCGAAGCGCACAGCGACGGGTTGTGGTTGATCGCCAGCGTGCGGCCCACGAGCATCAGGCCGGCGAGCGCGTCCACGTCTTGCAGGGAAGGATTGTCGCGGATGTGCAGGTCCCCGGCGACGAACAACAGGCTGTCTAGCCCCGACAGTCGCTGCAGCGACGCGTTGTCGAGCACGAACAGCGAGTGGGCCCCTTCCGAGAGCGTGCTGCTCGTTTCGCCCTCGATCTCCGTGATCTGGGCCAGCCCGGTGAAGTCCACGAGCGCGTCGTTTTCCGCGATGACGACGTCACCGCCCACGCGCTCGAGCCAGTACAGGCCGTCGGTGTCGACCAGCGCATCGTTGTCGAACACGTACAGGTTCCCGGTGATCTCGCGGACGCACTGAAGGAACGACAGGTCCGCGTCCGGAGCGTTCTTGATCACGAGATCGCCGTCGACGACGGCGATGCCTTCGAGGCTCGCCCGCTCGTCCTCGTCCCCCGTCGTAATCCGTACGCGCGCGTCGGTGAGCACGCCCGTGCCGCAGTCGGTCGGCATCGTCGGCACGCCCGTGGTCGTCGCGTCCGTGTCGTCGGCCCCGGACGTGGCGTCGGGACCGGGCCGGGTGGTCGCGTCTCCAACCGTCGCCGGTCCGGTGTCTGCGGCGTCCGTGGTCGGGGACGAGCCGGCGCTGGGACCGCAGCCGATCGCCAGCGGGACGAGCCCAATACCTACTAAAAGCCTAGACACTCCCAGACGATAGCTACCAAAACTACGCCTGTCTAGGCCTTGAGCATGTCGAACTCGCCGGGCTCGCCGTAGGCCCCGAAGTTCTGCACCGGACCGCCGTCGGGCGCGGTGACGCCCGTGGCGTTGAGGAACATCGTCAGCAGCTTGTTGTGCGGCGCGTCGGCGTCGTTCATCGGGTTGTCCTGCGCGGTCACCTTCAGATACTGGCCGGTCCGGAAGTAGTTGCAGCAGCTGCCGGCGAGCACGATGGGCTGGTCCATGAAGTTGTGACCGCGCCCGTCGGTCAGCTCGTTCATCCACGCGACCACGCAGTTGTCGAGAAGCCGTCCGTCTCCCTCGGTGTACGACGCGAGGCGCTGCAGCAGGTACAGGTACTCGCCCGCGAACCAGCGATCGATGTCGAAGAGCATGTCTTCGTAGCCCGCGACCTCACCCCCGGAGCAGTCGTCGGCGGTATTGCCGTGCGACAGCTTGTGGTGGTTGTACTGATGGTTCATCCCGTCCCACGTGAAGATCGGGCCGCCAGCGCCGTTGCCCCACTGCAGCGTGGCGGCGCGGGTGCTGCCACACGCGATCGCCAACGCGAGGACGTCCATCTGCATGCGCCCGATGGTCCTGAACTCGCTGTCGCTCTCGATCGTGTCGGGGTTGAGCCCCTCGATCTCGGCGGCACGCTGCGGGTCGAGCATGCACGGGATCAGGCCCGCGTCGCCCATGCCGATCTCGAGGCCACGGACCGCCGTCAGGTGCATGTCGAGCTTCGCCTGGTCGTCGGCCGACAGCGAGGCCGAGCCCTTGAGTCGTGCGAAGTCCTCCTCGACCAGGTCGATCACCGACTCACGTCGGGCGACGAGCCGCTGGATCACCTGCGGATCGACGTCGGGGCCCATGCCCACGAAGTCCTGGTAGGCGTTCCAGGGGTTGTTCTCCCCGACCGCCGGCTGCTCCGGTCCATAGTAGGAGATAAAGCCCAGCTGGTTGTCGGCCCGACGACCCACGTGCAGGTTCAGCGCCGGACGGCCGTTGTCGTTGAGGTTGTTGGCGATCTCCTGGTCGACGGAGATGCCCGCCGCGAAGAGACTGCCGTCGACGCAAGGCTGCGCCGTCAGCTTGTGGACCATGCCCTTGGCGTGGTCGTCGCCCGGCGTATTGTCGCGGTTGAAGCCACGCGGAACCATGTGGATGCCCCGCGGGATGCACAGGTCGCCCACGTAGTCGACGAGAGGCTCGAGCGCGGTGCCGGCCAACATCCCCGCCGACAAGGCGCCGTAGGCCCCGTTGGGGAAGAACCGGTTCATCTCCACGCCGTTGCACTCGAAGAACGCGATGAACCGACGCGGCTGGTCCTCGGCCGCCGCGCGAGCACGCCGGGGCGCGAGCGCCTCCAGGAACGGCAGCCCCAGGGTCACGCCCCCGATCCCGCGAAGGAAGTTTCGACGAGTCGTTGCCTTGGCCATCGCTTACTCTCCCTCCGCGTTGCGGTAGCGGAAGCTCACCGTCTGGGTCAGGTTCACGAGCATCTCTCGGATGTCGTAGCCGCCCGCGACCATCGCTTCGTGCAAGCCGTCGAGCGTGCACTGGTCGAGGTCGGTCTCCTGTCTCGCGCTGGCGTAGCGAAACCACTGGGTCAGGTAGCAGCGCTGCGCCTGCGGATGTGCGGCGAGCTGCGTGGCCAGGTCTACCCCGCCGTCGAAGGTCAGGTCCCCCTCTGCGGTGATGAGCGTGCCGGCCGCATCGATGGCGGCGCCGTTGTCTTCGGTGCGGATGCGCCCGATCGCGTCGTAGCCCTCGAAGGCGTAGCCCGGCTCGTTGATGAGCGAGTGGCACCCCACGCACGCGTCCGGCGAGGTGTGATGCGCGACCCGGTCTCGCGTGGTGACCAGCTCGCCGTCCGCGGGCGGCAGCTCCAGGTCCGCGTCGCCGGGAGGGTCCGGAATGTCCGTGCACAACACCTTGCGTTGCACGAAGACCCCGCGGTGAATCGGCGAGGTGCCGGCGAAGTAGGCGTGCGAGGCGAGAAATCCCGGCTGCGTCAGAAAGCCCGCGCGCTCGGCCGCGGGGAGCTGGACCCAACCTCCGGTGGCGCCGGGGCTCGGCACGCCGTAGATCGCAGCGAGCTCGTCGTCGACCCAGGCTTCGGTGCCGGTCATCAGCGCCGCGTAGGTCCCCTCCCCGTCGAGGATCACGTTGCGAGCGAAGGCCACGCTCTCGGCCTCCATCGCGTTGACGAGGCTCTCGCCGAACTCGGGATACAGGTCGGGGTCCTTGGTCAGCCCCGACAGCCTGGAGACCTCGAGCCACTGACGATGGAAGTCCTCGATCGGGTCGGCCGCTCGGTCGTCGTCGATCATGCGCCGGGCGTGCTCTTGCACGCCCTCGGCCGTGTCGAGCTCGCCGGCTTCGGCGGCCGCGTACAGCTCCTCGTCCGGCATCGTGTTCCACAGCATGTACGAAAGGCGCGAGGCGACTTCGTAGCCGTCGAGCTTGACCAGCGCGCCCTCGCCGTCGGCGGTCGACAGCTCGGAACGGTACAGAAAGCTCGGCGACTGCAGCACGGCCTCCACCACCATCGCGACGCCTTGTTCGAAGTCGTTGCCGCCGTCGAACAGGCCTGCCCCCGCCGTGAAGACCGCCTCGAGCTGGGCTTGCTCGGAGGCCTCGAGTGGGCGCCGGTAGGCACGGCGCCCGAAGTCGGCCACGAACTCCGAGAAGCAGCCGGCCGCGCTGGGATCGCACGGCACGAGCGCGGACAGCCGGGCCGCATCGGCGACGAGCCCCGCCGAGATCTCCTCGGCCGCACGCCGATAGTCGCGCGCGAGCGGATCGTTGACCCGCAGCTGGGCGGCGTTGTTGGTGAACCCGGCGATCGCCGGGTCGCCGATGAAGGTCTGCCCCGGGTTGTTGGTCACCCCGAGCAGGTCGCGAACCGTATTGTCGTACTGGCCGTGGGTCAGTCGCACGAAGCGGGAGATCCGACCCGGCAGGGTCTCCTCCTCGCAGAACGCGTCGACCGCTCCGCCGTCATCCATACTGCCGTCGCCACCGTCGTCTTCGGGATTGGCCTCGGCGCCATCGTTCCGGCCGCCGTAGCAACCGGCACAAAGTGCGAGCCCCCCTACCAACAGCGCACGGCGAAGTCCGCGATGGTTGTCGCTGTCCTGCCCCACGGAGTTTCCGAGACGTGGCCGCGCCGGATCGGGTGAAAAATGCCGACGCCGAATCGACCGCCGGGGTGTGGGCAGATGCGTACACCTGCGTGGGGCGACGGCGTGGCGGCCGAACGCACGCGCGGCGGCTAGTCCGAACGCGATTCGCCGAGCTGATCGAGCAAAAACACGAACTCGTCGACGTTCTCTTCGACCCGGCGCTTGCGCAGGCCGGCGCCGCCGTGCCCGGCGTTGCGCTCGATTCGCAGGTACGCCGGGCTCGCGCCGGCGTTGGCCGCCTGAATCGCCGCCACGAACTTGCGCGCGTGCATCGGGTCGACGCGGTCGTCGCTGTCGGCCGACTCCATCAGCAGCGCGGGGTACTGCGTGCCCTCGCGAACGTGGTGGTAGGGCGAGTAGGCGTACAGCCAGGCGAACGCATCCGGCTCGGAAGGATCGCCGTACTCGGGAATCCAGGTGCGGCCGGATCCGAACTCCGTGAAGCGGACCATGTCCAGCAACGGCACCGAGCAGATGACGGCTCCGAACAAGTCCGGGCGCTGCGTCATCGCAGCCCCGACGAGCAAGCCGCCGTTGCTGCCCCCGGACGCCGCGAGCTTGTCCGGGCGGGTGTAGCCCTCCTCGACGAGGAACTGGGCGGCGGCGATGTAGTCGTCGAAGACGTTCTGCTTGTTGCCGCGCATGCCGGCGCGGTGCCACGCCTCGCCGTACTCGCTGCCGCCGCGCAGGTTGACCACCGCGTACACGCCACCGAGCTCGGCCCACGCGACGGCGTAGGTCGAAAACCACGGCGTCATGTTCACCCCGAACCCACCGTAGCCGTACAGGATCGTCGGGTGCGAGCCGTCGAGCTTCGCTCCCTTTTGGTGGACCACGAACATCGTCACCTCGGTGCCGTCCTTGGAAGGAAACCGAACCTGGTGCGACTCGAACTTGCTCGGATCGACCGGGTACTTCGTCGCGCCCCACAGGGTGGTCTTGCCGGTCTCGATCGACGTCTCGAAGATCTCCGGCGGCGAGGTGTAGCCGGCGAAGTAGTAATACGCGGTGTCGTCGTCCTCGCGACCGATGATGCCGCTGGTCGACCCGATGCCGGGTAGCTGCAGCTGGCGCACGAGCTTGCCCTCGAGATCGTGGATCTCGACGCGGCTGTAGGCGTTTTCGAGGTAGTCGAGGACGAGCTTGCCGCCGACCACGTACGCGCCCTGCAAGGCGTAGTCGCGCTCGGCGACGATCTCGCGCCACTTGTCACGCGCGGGCTTTCTCGGATCCACCTTGAACACGCGCCCGTTGGGCGAGCCGTCGTTGGTGGTGACGTAGAACTGGTCCTTGAAGTTGTCGACGCTGTACAGCGCGTCGAACCCCGTCGCCAGCGACGTCCAGGCGCTGCTCTTGCGCCGTCGGTCGCGGAAGTAGACCTCGTTGTACTCGCCGCGGGTGACGTACTTGAACAGCCAGTGCCCGTCGAGCGACACGCCGATCCCGAGGAACTTGGTCGGGTCGCCCAGCGACGGCTCGACAAGCTCGTCCTCGGACTGCTTGGTGCCGAGCCGGTGGTAGCGGACGTGCTGATGTCCGGGCATCTCCGCGACCGGGATCGCTTTGTCGGTGGGAAGGGCCACGTAGTAAAAGCCCTTCTCGTCCGGCGTCCACGCCGGGGACGCGTAGCGGGTCCCCTCGAGCACGTCGGGCAGATCCTCGCCGGTGTCGAGATCGCGAATGTGCATCGTCGACGTGTCGGCGTTGTTGACCGAAAGCTCGTAGGCGGCGTAGCGACCTTCGTTGCTCACCGACAACCCCTGCACCGAGATGCTGCCGTCGTCCGAGAGCGCGTTCGGGTCGATGAGCACCTGCTCGGGCCCGTCGCCCTTGCGCATGTAGTAGATGCCCTTTTCCTTGTCGACGTGGTTGCGCGAGTACACGTAGCGATCGCCGTGGCGACTCGGCGGCGAGATCGTGTCCACGTAGACCAGCTCGTGGAAGCGCTTGGTCAGCGCGGCCCGCTCCGGACGCGAGGCCAGGTACTTGCGCGCGACCTCGTCCTGCGCGTCCATCCACGCCTCGACCTCGGGATCGTCGACGTCCTCGAGCCAGCGGTAGGGATCGGCGACGTTCGTCCCGTGGATCACGTCCACGGTGTCGTCGCGGCGGGTCGGCACCGGCGCAGTATGCGACTTCGATGCCGTCGCGGTATCGACGGTCGCGTTCGTGGGCGGGGTCGGACGCTCGCCGGCCCGCACGCCGCACGCCAGCGTCAGGGCCACCGTCCACCGAGCAGAGCGCAGCTTCATGGGCGCTTTGTACCTTCTTTGTCCCGGCATGTTTCGGCCCTGGCAGTCCGAAATCACACGCCTGCAAGCCCGGCGGCCAGATCACCGAGCTCGTGCTGCGCCGGGGCTGACGCGGGGAATGCCCCTGCGGCGCGGGTGGTAGCCTGAGTCCAAGGAACGGATGTCGCATTCTGGAAGTGGTGGTGTCTCCGTCCGCGCGGGCGCCTCGCCCAACTTGGGAGGACACCGCGCCAAGCTCCGCCAGGCGCAACGTCGCGCGCTCGTTCGAACCACGCGCAAGCACGAGCCCGAGGACGTCTCTGCGCTCTCGTGCGCCCTGGTCTGCGGACGGTGCGGACAGCTCGCCTGGCCCGCACGCACGAAGTCCGAGACGCCCCATCGCCGTGACGACCACGCCGACCTCGGCAACCAGCCCGCGTGCGACCACTGCGGCGACAAGAGCTGGATCGACCTGCGGCGCGAGTCGACCGCGCTCGCGCTCCGCGACGGTGAGCAACAGCTGCGCCAAGCCGATCAGACCCGCACCCGCGAGATCGTGCTCAACTCGACGGTGGGCTCCGCGCTCGGGGCGTTCCTCGGCGTGATCGTCGTCGGCGTGTCGTGGCCGGCAGTCGCGATCGGCGTCGGCGTCGGCGTCGTGGCCGGCCTGGTCAAGCACCGCGAGTACAGCCACGACGACCCCAACCCGACCCGGCTGCCGCGACGCTGGTCGATGGCGCTGGCGCCCCGCGGCCCCCTCGGCCGCCGTCACGTGGGCCTCGCGACGGCGAAGGAGGAGCCGCTGCGCGCCCCGCTGTCGGGCGCGCGCTGCGTCGCCTGGGAGGTCGGCCTGCGCGAAGACGACGACGCCGACGGCGACCTCGACACGTGGGCCCTGCTCGAGCAGCAGATCGACGCCCTCGAGGTCGACGGCGCGCCGCTCGATCCCCTGCAGACCCATCTCGCCGGGACGCGTCGTTACCTCGGACGGCTGTCGGAGCTCGAGCTCGACGACGCCGCCAAGGACTACCTGCGACAGCGCGGGTTCACGTCGTCGACACCGGACTACTTCGCGTACGAGACCGTCGTGGAGCTCGACGCCCCGGTCCAGGTCGACGTCCACGAGGCCGGGTGCGTGCTACGTCCCGCTTCGACGGCGCTGGCCGAGCGCGAACGCGTGCTCGATGTGTCCGACCAGTGACGCGAAGATCGTGTGCTGGTCGCCCGCGAGTCGGGCCGTGTCCGAGGTCGCGTCGCCGCGGTAGAAGAAGCCGGCGTAGGCGGTCGAGTGGTCGTAGCGATACTCCAGCCGCGCGAGCACGTAGCCGAACAGGTCCACGCTCGCCGTCCCCGTGCCGGCGATGAGCGCCTGCGGCACGCCGAACATCCGCCCGTCCTTGTCCCAGAACATGTCCGGCCGCGTCGACAGATCGAGGCCGACTCCGCGACGGCGCACCACCTCGACGCGAGCGAACGCGGCCGTCCCCAGCCAGTACACGACGTCGTCGTCGACCGGCCCGGCGACGCGCTCGCGACCGCCGTCGAGCACCGCGCCGAGGCCCCAGCGGCCACGATCCCAGATCACCCAGTTGTCCAGATGTAGCCGCCAGTAGCGGGCACCGAGCTCGACGTCGTCGGGACCGAAGTACGCCT
The DNA here is from genome assembly GCA_937896535.1 of uncultured Pseudomonadota bacterium. GTDB lineage: Bacteria > Myxococcota_A > Polyangia > Nannocystales > Nannocystaceae > CALBMM01. The sequence goes on along the minus strand of CALBMM010000241.1, from coordinate 110,408 downwards.
GCGAGTAGACGGTGACCTCTTCGCCCTCGTAGTGCAGACCCGCGAGGTAGCTGGGCGCGGCGTTGGTGTCGGCGATCGTCTGCCAGCCGTTGACGATCCAGGCGTGGGCGCCAAAGCCTCGGCCGAACGGCTGAACGACGCGGCCGCCGGCGAGGTAGTACGGCGCCGCGTTGGCGGCCCACGACGGCGAGTAGTTCCAGTTGTCCTTGGACCAGAAGCCGCCGATGCCCAGCGGCGAGGTCATCAGGCCACCGTCGATCCGCGTGCCGGTGCGCCGGATCCGAAAGCCCGCATTGGCCAGACCGATGTGCTTGAACACGTCGGCCCCCGCGAGTCGACCGTCCGCCCCACCCGGGATCGGCTCGGGCTCGTACAGCGCATCGGCGGAGGCGCCTGCTTGCAAGGCGAGCTGAAAGCTCCACGGCTCGTCGTCGGTGGGACCGTGGTCGAGGTAGGCCGCCGCGAGCCCGATCGTGAACTCGCCGGTTCGCGGCGTGGTGAAGGCGCCGCGGTACAGGTGGTTGTCGGGAAGGTTGGAGTTGAACAGGTAGGCGGTGTCGACGAAGGCGCCGACCGTCCACGTGCGATCGGGCGCCTCGACGACCGGCGCGAGCGACTCCTGCGTCGACGCGTCGCTGGCGGGCACGGGCGCGGCGGCGAGCAGCCACCCCGCGGCGGCGATCGACGCGATGCTCACGAAGGTGCGGATCCCGTCCGGCCCACCAAGTCGTCGAGCGTGCGCTGCGTGATCGCGTGGTAGCCCCCGCGCGCCTGCTCGTAGATCCGCTTGGCGTCGGCCTCGCGACCGGACTCCAGCAGCGCGCGGTACAGCGGCACCAGGAACTTGCGGCGACCCACGGTCTTGAGGAAGCGCTCGAGTCGGGCATCGACCGCGCCGTAGCCGGTGCGGATCGACAGGTCGAGCCACTGCGCGAGGATCTCGTAGTTGCCCGAGCCGGTGAGGCCGAAGGCCGAGTCGAGCGCCTCCATCCGCGTCTGATCGACGCTGGTCGGCACCGCGCGCAAAAAGTGCAGCCACTCGTGCGCCGTCCAGGCCGTCACGGGCAGCTGTTGCTCGGTGACCTTGCCCTCGATGTACTGCGACAGAGCCTCGTCGACCTTCGCGAACGCGTCGCTGCGGGGCATCGGCGCCCCGTCGGGAATGCCCGGCAGATCGATCCACGCCTTGGGGTCCGGCGCGACCTGCCCTGACTGCACCGTCGCCTTGGCAATGAGTTCCTGCTGCACGAAGCCCTCGAACACGTCGGTGGTGACCGAGGTGAAGGCATGGTCGTCGAACCACTTGCGCAGGAATGGATCGAACGCGTCGCGACCGTATGCTTCCTCGAGCCGTCGCAAGAACAACGCGCCCTTTTCGTAGGGCACGTCCGTCAGCCCATCGTCCGGATCACGTCCTCGCAGGTCCACGCGCAGGCGCTCGTCGGCATCCTCGGCCTCGGCCATCTCCTCGAGCAGGTCCTGACGACCGAGCATCGCCTCCATCTCGGCGCGGGCCCGGCCGTACAGCGCCTCGACGATCCGCCGCTCGATGTAGACCGTGAAGCCCTCGTTGAGCCACAGGTGGTCCCAGGTGGCGTTCGTGACCAAGTTGCCCGACCACGAGTGCGCCAGCTCGTGGGCGATGAGCGAGGTCAGCGACCGATCGCCGGCCAAGATCGTCGGGGTCGCGAACGTCAGTCGCGGGTTCTCCATCCCGCCGAACGGGAACGCCGACGGCAAGAACAACACGTCGTAGCGCTCCCAGCGGTACGGGCCGTACAACGATTCGGCCGCGTCGATCATCTTCTCGACCTCGGCCAGCTCGTAGGCCGCCTTCTGCAGGACCGACGGCTCGGCCCACACGCCGCTGCGCGGACCCGTCTCGCGAAACTCGACGCGACCGACCGCCAGCGCCACCAGATACGCCGGGACCGGCTCGGGCATCTCGAACGTGCCCACTTCGGTGCGGCGCGCGGACATCAAGGCCGTCAGCGGGGACGGCACGTCGACCTTCGCGTCGTAGGTGATCCGCACGCCGGGCGAGTCCTGGCACGGAAACCACGAGCGCGCGTGAATGGCCTGCGACTGCGTGTACAAGAACGGATGCGCGCCGTCGGCCGTCTGCGACGGCGTCAACCACTGCAGTCCCGTCGAGCCCGGACCCGTCGCGTAGGTGACCCGCGCGCGCTTGGTCTCCGGGCCGAGGTGAATCGTCAGCGCCCGACCCAGCGTCGGATCCTCGTCGCCGAGCTCGAACGCCGCCGGCGCCCAGCCGGCCTCCCCTCGCGGACCGTTGGTGATCTCGACGCGTTCGATCGTCAGCCCGCGCGTGTCCAGCCAAAGTGGTGCACGACCATGGGTGCGCTCGAGCTCATAGGTCGCGGTGCCCGACAGCACGCGCGCGTCGGTGTCGACCTTCCAGTCGAAGCCGATGTGGCGGACGCGAACCTGCTGCGGCCGCGACGCGGAGTGCGGATCGGGCGGTGCGTCGGGGGCCGGCACGCCTTCACGGGGTCGTTGCGGAGACGCCGTCGGCCGACACGCGGCGGCGGCGAGGGTCGCGAGCATCCAAGTGCGGCGTCGCAGGGCAAGCATCGGAGGCCCGAGGGTCGACGCCGCGCTCTGGTAGCGTCAACCGGCGCAGGAAGCGATCTCCCCGACGCTCAGCAATTCTAACGTGGGGCGCGGACCCGACCCCTGCGCGAGACCGTCCCTTCGGCCGATCGTCTCTGAATTGTTCATTTTTCCGGCGGAGGGCGGAACCGATCCCGGAACAAATGGTCTGTTTTTAGGCATTGGAAAATATGTATTTCTGAATACACTGACATCTAGGAGTAATCGAATGGCACGGGGGAAGACGCTTTTGCTCGGGATGCTGGTGGTGGCCGGCGGGTGTGACTGGGCCGATGCGTTCCGCGGCGACGACACGGTCGTCGTCAACGCGTACGTCACCCACCACGGGGCCGCCCGAGACGGCACGATCCCCGACTACGGCGAACCGAACCAGTCGCGGCACTTCGAGACGGACGAGGGCTGGAACGTCACGATCGAGGACGGCTTCACCGTCACGACGGCCGTCGCGCTCGAGCGCTGCGACGGCGAGGTCGTCGAGCTCGAGCCGTTCTGGGGCGCGTTGGCCGAGAGTGTGACGCGACAGGACCTGGACCTGCTCACGTTCGGCGGCACGGAGACGACCTCCGGCTCGGTCTGCGCGGTGGTCGTGTCCTACGGCCCCTGCCTGCCGGGCGACGAGGTCTCCGACCAGCCCGACGACATGGCCGACTTGCTGGGGGCCAGCGCGTTCCTGCGTGGCTTTGCGATGCGAGGTGACGAGGCGGTGTCCTTCTTCGCGCGGACGACCGAGTCGTTCACGGTCCGCGTGCCCCTGTCGACGCCGCTCGAGCTCGACGCGGACGAGCCGTTCCCGGCGGAGCTGACGATCGCTCGCACCTACGACCGCTTCTTCGACGCCACCGAGATGGACAATGTCACCGACGACGACCTCGGGCAGTCCCTCGCGGCGGTGCTGCCGCTGGAAACCACCGTGCACGTCGGAACTCGCGTCGATCCCGCCGCGTCGCACTGAACGGCGCGTCAGTACGCGTGTGCAGCATGCCCCGGGCCGGTCGAGGCCCAGGGTACGATGGCCTCGCCTCGATGCCTCGTTGCACGCACTGCGGCGCTTCGGCGCCCCACGGCGCCATGCACTGCATGCGCTGCGGCGTGACGCTGTCGGGGCGCGAGCAGGCCACCCTACCCGGTCCCGGCTACGCGGTCGGTCCCGCGGCCAGCGACCAGATGATCGGTCGCTCGATCATCGGGCAGTTCGTCGTCCGCCGCATGCTCGGACAAGGGGGCATGGGCGCGGTCTACCTCGCCGACCAGCCCGAGATCGGACGCACGGTGGTCATCAAGGTGATCCATCCGTGGCTGTCGAAGGACCCCGCGATCGCGGAGCGCTTCGCGGTGGAGGCCCGGGCCGCGGCGCGCCTGCACAGCCCGCACATCGTCGACATCTACAACTACGGGCGCCTGCCCGACGGCACGCTGTTCCTCGCGATGGAGCACCTCGAGGGGATCACCCTCGAGCGCGCGCTCGAGCAACAGGGGCGGATGGACCCGACCCGCGCCGTCGCGATCACGCGACAGGTGTGCGAGGCCCTGACCGAGGCGCACCGCAAGGGCGTGGTGCACCGCGACCTCAAGCCGTCCAACATCATGCTGCTGGAGCGGGGTCACGGACCGGGCTTTGCGAAGGTCCTCGACTTCGGGGTCGCGCGCCTCGACGGCCGTGACCTCGCCGGCAAGGCGATCGTGGGCACGCCGACGTACATGGCGCCCGAGCAGCTGCGCGGCGAGCTGGTGGACGGACGCAGCGACATCTACTCGTTGGCGGTGGTGCTGTACGAGATGCTGACCGGGCGTCCGCCCTACGTCGCGTCGTCGGCCGAGAAAATGCGCAAGCTCCACGAGCGCGGCGAGGTGATCCCGCCCGGCCAGATCGCGCGAGACCTGTGGATCCCCCCGGGTGTAGAGGCCTGCATCTTGCGCGCGCTCGGCTCGTCGCCGCACACGAGACCGCAGGCCGCCGAGATCTTCGCCGACGAGCTCTACAACGGGCTGATGGCGACGGTGGACAGCTCGCACATCCCCGCGCCGGTTCCTCGCCCGCCTCGCCCGCCTCGCTACGCGGTGATCGGGGCCGTCGCCGGCGGCATCCTGCTGCTGACCGGGGCTGCCGCGGGCGGGTATCTGTTCCTGCGCGGGCGCCAAGCGGCGGAGGCCGCCTCGTTGCCCACCGAAGACACCGTCGCGGCCGAAGCGGTGCCGGCGATGCCGTTGGCGGTGCGCCCCGAGGTGCCGCCGTCGGAGTCCAAGCGCCGCTTGATGGAGTGGCCGCTCGCGCGGCTCGAGGTCGAGCTACTGCGCGTCTCGGTGCTGCGGGGGATCAGCGACAAGGCGGTCGACGCCGCGATGACCCGCTACCGCGAGCGCTCCGTGCAGCAGGCGCTCAGCGACAACCGACGCCGCGAGATCCTCGCGGACCTGATCCTGGGCTGGATCTCCACCCCGCCGCGCACCGACCCCACCAGCCGAGCCCAGGCCGATCTCGAGGTGGTCTTCTTGTCGATGGACGGAGACCTGCCGCTGCGCGAGCGCACCAAGATGCTCAACGAGCTCAAGAACGGGGCCGGAGACGACCAAGAGGCCTCCGCGCGCGTCAAGGAGCAGATCGTGGAGTGGATCGACACCCATGGAGGCGCCTACTTGCGCCCCATCGACGAAGAGATTCAGATCGAGGACGAAACGCCATGAGCGGAGACGGTCAGGTCCCACAAGACGACAGCCCCCACGGACCCCGCGTCGTGGTCGAAGACGACCGCACGGGGATGCACCCCGACACGCTGCGACGGGCGGTCCTCGACCACCTGTACTACACGCAGATCAAGGACATGCCGTCGGCGACGCTCGGCGACGTGTACCAGTCGATCTCGCACGCGGTGCGCGACCGACTCGTGCGGCGGTGGATCCGAACGCAGCGCACCTACTACGAAAAGGACGCCAAGCGCGTCTACTACCTGTCGGCCGAGTTCCTGATGGGACGGGCGCTGGGCAACAACCTCGTCAGCCTCGGCTTGTACGAGATGGCGCGCTCGATGCTGCGCGAGTACGAGATCGAGCTGTCGGACCTGCTCGAGGAGGAGCTCGACCCGGGCCTGGGCAACGGCGGTCTGGGCCGGCTCGCGGCATGCTTTCTCGACTCGATGGCCACGCTCGGGCTGCCCGGCTACGGCTACGGCATCCGCTACGAGTACGGCATCTTCGAGCAGAAGATCCGCGACGGGTGGCAGGTCGAGCAGGCCGACGCATGGCTGCGCGTCGACAACCCGTGGGAAGTGCCGCGTCACGAGTACACGGTGCCGGTGCACTTCGGCGGGCGCGTGGAGGAAAAGCTCGACGAGGACGGGCACTTGCGCGTGGAGTGGGTCGGGACCAGTCGCGTGCTCGGCGTGCCGTACGACACGCCGGTGGCCGGCTACGGAAACAACACGGTCAACACGCTGCGGCTGTGGCGAGCGCGGGCGACGGTGGAGTTCGACCTTCAGGTCTTCAACCTCGGCGACTTCCGCCGCGCCGTCGAAGGACGCGCGCTGTCGGAGAGCATCTCGCAGGTCCTGTATCCGCCCGACGACTCCGCCGAGGGCTACGAGCTGCGCCTCAAGCAGCAGTACTTCTTCGTCGCGTGCTCGATCGCCGACATCATCCGGCGCTACCGCAAGACCAACGCCACGTTCGACAAGTTCTCCGAGCGCGTGGCGATCCAGCTCAACGACACGCATCCGGCGATCGCGGTCGCCGAGCTGATGCGGGTGTTCCTGGACACGTACGACCTGCCGTGGGAGCGCGCGTGGCAGATCACGCGGCACACGATCGCGTTCACCAACCACACGCTGCTGCCCGAGGCGCTCGAGCGCTGGCCGGTGGCGATGTTCGAGCGGCTGCTGCCGCGGCACCTTTCGATCATCTACGAGATCAACCGGCGGTTCCTGCGACAGGTGCAGATCCACAGCCCCGGAGACGAAGCGCGGCTGCGGCGGATGTCGATCGTCGCCGACGACGGGGGCGACCGGCAGATCCGGATGGCGCACCTGGCCGTCGTGGGCTCGCACTCGGTCAACGGCGTGGCGGAGCTGCACTCGCAGCTGGTGCGCACGCAGCTGCTGCCCGACTTCGCCGACATGTTCCCGGAGCGGTTCAACAACAAGACCAACGGGGTCACGCCCCGGCGGTGGCTGCAGCTGGCCAACCCACGGCTGGCCGAGGCGATCACGCGACGGATCGGCGACGGCTGGATCGGCGACCTGCAGCAACTGTCGCTGCTTTCGCAATACGCCGACGACCGCGACTTCCACGGCGTGCTGCAGGCGATCAAGCGCCAGAACAAAGTGGAGCTCGCCGCCGTGATCCGACGCAGGGAGGGCATCGACATCGAGGTCGACTCGCTGTTCGACGTGCAGATCAAGCGCATCCACGAGTACAAGCGCCAGCTGCTGAACATTATCCACGTCATCGCGCACTACCAGCGCCTCAAGCAGGGCCACGACGCGGTGCCGCGCACGTTCCTGTTCGGCGGCAAGGCGGCTCCCGGCTACACGATGGCCAAGCTGCACATCAAGCTCATCAACGACGTGGCCGAGACGATCAACGCCGACCCGGCCATGCGCGGCCGCCTGCGCGTGGTGTTCGTGTCCAACTACGGCGTGTCGATGGCCGAGCGCATGATCCCGGCCACCGACGTCAGCGAGCAGATCTCGATGGCCGGCAAGGAGGCCTCGGGCACCGGGAACATGAAGTTCACGATGAACGGGGCGCTGACGGTCGGCACGCTCGACGGTGCCAACATCGAGATCCGCGATCGCGTGGGCGCCGACAACTTCTTCTTGTTCGGCCTCGACGCCCAGCAGGCCGCCGACGTGCGCGGCGGTGACTACCGACCGCGCGAGTACATCGAGCGTAGCCCGGCGCTCCAGGACGCGCTGGGCCTCATCGGCTCGGGCTTTTTCAGTCCGGAGGACCGCTCACGGTTTCAGCCGGTGCTGCAGAGCCTGTACGAGCACGACCCGTTCCTGGTGTGCGCCGACTTCGACGACTACCTGCGTTGCCACGACGAGGTCGACGCGGCCTACCGCGACCCACAACGGTGGACCAAGATGGTCGTACACAACCTCGCCCACGTCGGCTACTTCTCCTCGGACCGCTCGATCCAGCAGTACGCCGACGAGATCTGGGGCGCGCAGTCGGTGCCGGTCGAGCTCGGGCCCTACGTCCCACCCGATCCGCCCGCGCGGGGCTGAGCGGGCCGTCGGCCGCGATTTAAGATCGGGCTAAGGTGCCGTGGCGTCGCGGCGCGCTAGCCTGAGCTGCCGGATGACGTGGGCCGCCGACACGCTGCCGAAGGTGGTGCTCGATGGGATCGACCGCGGCGAGAGCACCGTCGGGCGACTGTTGATGTACGCGGTCGGGGCCCTGGCCGTGATCCTGGCCGTGCTCATGTTGGTGCTGCCCGACCCCGGCGGCGAGGCCAAGACGGTCGCGCCATGGATGTTCGGCTCGCTGGGGCTCGTGCTCGCGTACGCGTGGTGGCTGTCGCGCAAGCGCCTGCGGGTCGCCCGGTCGGGCCTGGGACGAACACTGGTCGCTTGCCCCGGCGACATCGTCGGCGTCCGCGAGCAGATCGTTCGCGCCGGGACCGGCAGCGTGCAGTACATCTCCTTTCCCTACGACGGCCAGCGCGAGTTCAACCCGCGCCCGGTCGCCGACGGCAACGTCGTCGGCGTTCGCATGCGCCCCCGCAGCTGGTTTCACCTGAAGCTGCGCGGCAAGTGGATCGCCCGCAAGCTGGTGGTGCCCAGCGACCAAGCGCCCGCGCTCGCGTCGTGGCTGTTCGCCAAGCTCGCGCAGGCCAACCCCGAGTGTGCGTGGGGCGACGGCCGCGTGCGCGACTACACCGACCGACCTTAGTGTCCCAGCGACCGGCTCGCCCCGCCGAGGTCACGACTGCCCGTGCGCCTCGCACCACTGCTCGTAGTCGGCGCGCAGGGCCTCGCAGCGGGCATCCCACCGGGGCAGCAGCTCTGCCTGTGCGTTCTGGGGATCGACGTCCCGCACGTGCACGATCCCGTCGGCGAGCTCGATCTCGAAGCACACCGGCTCCTCGCAGTCGTGGTCGAACAGGAACGCGCCGCTCCCGGTCGCGCCGAGCTTCGCGGCGGCGACGAGCGGGACCATCCACAGGTCGAACGCGAAGCAGAACGCATCGTAGTCGGCGAAGTACGCCTCGATGGCGCAGCCCCCGTCCCCAAAGCTCGTCTGTCCGTGCTCGACCCCATCGCGGTGGCGCTGGCGCATGCGATCGACGAGGCCGGCCACGTCGATCGGATGGGCGATCTCACCGGCCACGACGAGCCGCACGCGTCCGTCCGCGAGGACCTCGTGCGCCGCGACGTCACCGGCCGCGTAGCCCGTCGCCCGCAGCGCCGCGGCGAGGTCGGTCGCATCGACGAAGACCTCCCGCGGCAGCATCCCGTCCGCGTCCGGCAGATACTCCGTGTTCGTCCGCAGCGAGTCCGGCCAATCGTCGGGGATGACGACCGGCGAGCCCAGCCACGCCTCCCGCGTCCCGGCCGGCAAACGAAGATCGACCAACCCAAAGACGCCCGACGCAGTCACGACCGGTGGAGCCCCCACGGCCCGAGTGTGACACGCGCAGCTGCACGTTCTTGCGTCAGGGGACCTTACCGGGGCTGCCAAGCGCGGCGGTCAGGGCAACCCGACGCGGTACAGCCCCGAGCGTTCGCCATCTTGGACCTCGACCACGAGGTCGCCCTCGGGCAACACCCAGAACGCGCCGGCTGCCTCCTCGAGCAGGCCGGGCTCGCCGTCGGCACCGACCGCGTACAGTGGCTCGAACAACGGCACGTCCTCCCCGAGCTCGCCGTTGTGGAACACCGTCGCGCCACTGGGCAGCGTGAACACGCGTGTCGCCACCTCGACCACGAAAGGGGCCGATCCATCGAACGGAACGACCGTGATGTCGTGGCGGCGCTCGGCAGCGCCCGACGCGCTCGGAGAAAAGGGAGGATAGTCGTAGTCGGGCCCATGGCCGAAGGTCCGCGGCTCGGGTGCGAGCTCGTCGAGCGCCGTCGTCTCGCCAGTCGCCACGTCCCATCGAACGCCGGCGCCCGCGTCGATCATGATGCTCCCGCCGTAGTACAGCGGATCGTCGATCCCCGCGGGATACGGCACGAGGCTGGTCGTGTCCGGATCGTAGACGCCCACGTCGAACACACCGTACGGCCCCCGGAAGTGGCCCGGCGCCGCCCGCTCATTGCCAACCTCGGTCACGGCACCGCTGATGCGATCATAGGCTCGCAGCATCGTGGGCTGTTCGCCGGGGCGGAGCTCCACGAGCACCGTGCGCCCGGTCGGAGACAACGCGAACTCGAGCACGTCGTCGACCACCAGTCCTTGTCCCGCCGATGCCCCATCGGCGACATGGAGCCTGTCGTCGAGGTCGAGCACGCCGATCACAGTCCCGGCACTCTGGACGGCCGCCGCCGCGTACGTCGGGGAGATAAACGAGCTGTCGTTGAGCCGGATCGGCGGCGCAAAGAGCATCGTGCCCGCATCCGGGCCCGTCCGCAGCCGCACCTCCTCACTGGCCGCATCCCACACCGCGAGCCCCACGCCCGCCACGTACCCGACCGCACGCTCCCCCTCGGTCCACTCGACCTCGCCACCGGCCGCCACGGGCCAGTACCCCACCCGCTCGCCATCCTCGATCCAAAGCGCTGCCCCGCCCCCACGCACGATCCCCTCGCGCGGCACCTCGATCGACTCCCCCCCGCACGCCTCGACGACGAACAGACCGCCACCCTCTGGGCTGACATCACTGATCAGCAACCGGCCATCGTCGAGCACCCTCTCGAGCGCGAGCCGACGCACCTGCGTCGGCGCGGGGTCGAACGGCTTGCCGGCTCGGAGGAGGACTGGGCCGGATTGGTCGCAGGTTCGGGTGGTGATCGGGTCGGGCGCGGACGCGGACTCTCCGCAAGCGGCGCTCGTTGCTACGACGAGCATGGAGATGAATAGGCTTGGTCGGATCACTTGCACCCCGTTGGTATCTGGACGAACTTGGCAAACAAACGCGAGCTAAACGACACTGTCGCGGTCGAGGTCGGCCAGGTTTACTCCACCCTGCTGGAGGCAATCCTCGAAGGCGCTCCATCCATGCACAGCGATGAAATGACTCTCCGCCGCTCTCAGGGGAATCAGCCAGACAACGACGGTGGGTGGGTCGGTCGTAGCGAGTGTCTGGATACCATCGGGGAAGACGACCGGGATCGATGCGTACAGCTCTGCCATGTCGCCACCGTCGACCACAAGTCCGTCTGCGGAAATGGTCTGACCGCGTAGAAATCCGTCATGCGCCATCGCGGTACGTTCGGCGACGTGGAGGAGAAGGCGGGCGACGTCTTCGATCCGGTTGCGCTGCTCAACCACCATGACCAGTTCCTCACGCACGGCCTTCAACGGAGAAAGCGCAAGTTCGTGCCTGCTGAGCCCAATCGTCGCCAGCGTCGTCGCGCCGTCCCAGGGCGTATCCGAGAACTCAGCGACTTGAATCCCTGTCGCGCCGTCCCCAGACCATCCGCGGCGCATTTCACCGAGAAAGTGCTCAAGATGCTCGAGGATGTTCATTGATTGTCTCGCACGTTACATGTCGGACAGCGCAGGCGGACGTCACTGTTGAACTCATCGAGGACCTCCTGCCTGGTCATTCCGGAGAGATCGCGGTCTTTCCACTTTGGATCATGGTCACCGTGCCAATCTCGTGGCGTCGTTCTCGTGCCTTCACCCGGCGGGACCGTAACGGTCTTTCCGCACGTCGGACAGGTCTTTCCGCCCCCCGCAGCATCGACCGCATCGTCCCATGCATCCTGGATAGTCTGCTTGCGGAAGTAGGTTGGGCGTTTTGTCACATTGGACGACGAGCTGGCTTTGGGCCGAAGCAGCGTGTAGGCGATCCCAAAGAGCTCCCAGCCTGCCGGTGCCGTCTCAGCATGGGTCTTCGCCGCCTTGCGAAAGTCCCCCTGCGAGAGAAGCACACCGGTCTGCGTGGACCCCTTCCAGACCGCGACGCCCAGGTTCCCGACGTTCTCCAGCTTCGCCAGCGCGATCTCGAGTTCCCACTGAACGATCCCCACCTCTTGGAGGTGCATGTACGATTCCCACGCGGACATGCCCGTCAGCGCCGCAGCCTCGGTCAACGTCAGACCGTACTTCGAGAGAACGTCCGCCCAACCGGTGAGGTGTCGCTTGTAGCGATCCACGGCCCACTCCGCAGCGTCTTGCACGAGGGTGACGGGGTCGTCCGAGGACATGGCGGCGCTGATCGCATACAAGTAGAAGATGGAGGTGAAATAGGCACTGTTCTCTTCGAAGACCGTTTGGAAGAGATTCACGATCGCTTGAAGATCCACCTCTACGCGCCCGTCGTCATCGTCCGCCGCCCCTTCCTTCGCGAACCCCGTCGGGTCCGTGAAGACCATCGGGCGGTTGTCGACGTAGCTGTACCGGTTGTGGCCCTGCACGCTCAGCGGGGAGACCACGAGCGGGTCGGGGCTCATGAACCTCGCGAGGTTCGGGTCGTACATCCGACCGCGCATGTCGATGAGGCCATCGTCGAGGCGTGCCTTGTGGCCGGTGAAGCCGACCTCGGCCTCCGCGGGATCTCCCGCGAACGGCAAGGTCCAATCCGATGCGTCACGGGCGTCGCCCCATGGCCCGTACGCCAACAGCGTCGGGGCGCCGACATCATCCGTACGCGCATTGGTCGAGCCCAGCGCGTCGTCGTGGAAGTACGAGACCTCGACGGGCGGCGGGCCGACACCGATCACCTGCTCGTACTGTGCGACGATCCGGCCGCTTGGCGCCGCGACGCGTTGCTTGACCACCTGCGGCCGTGCGTCCGGACCAATCCGTACCTCGAATGCATCCCCAAGCGTCAGGAGCGAGTCTCCCGAGTCGGACTCGTGCCGAACCACCCGGCCCCCATCGGGTCCGTACGTCATCCGCAGCGTGTTGCCGGCCGAGGTGATCGAACGGACCTTGCCGTTGGCCGCCCACGTGAGGCTCTGGTTGCCGCGGGTGACGATCTGCCCCGCACCGTCGTGCACCACGGCCGTCGGCCCCGCTGCCGTGAGCACCCCATCGGCGTCGTACGAGTAGTTGCCGACGCCCGTCTTGTAGGTGATGTTGCCGAGCAGGTCGAAGTCGACGTCGGTCGCCTGCGATGCCGAGGGATTCGTCACCTCCGACCATTCCAGCCGATGCAGCTCGTCGTAGCTAAATGTCTCGGTCTGCCCCGCGCCGTTCTGCGCCGTCCTGGAGTGCAGCTCGCCGTCCGGCCCCCACTGGTACGTCATGTCCTGGACGATGCCGACGAGCGGATGTGACGTCTCGATCGACAGCGGTCGTCGGCTGAGATCGTCGTACTTCCGTTCCGTATGTGTCCCGTTGCCGAACCCCTCGCCGGTGATCTGAGAGCTCGCGTCGGCGTCGTCGAGTTGCCAGAGAACCTGCCCCGTCAGATCGTCGACGAGCGTGCGTTCGTAGCCCGCTGCGTCGTAGTATCGACGCACGCGCATCTGCGTCGCCCCATTGACGATCGGGTACTTCGTCAGCTCGAGGCGACCGCCCGGTCCGTAGGTGTACGCAAACGTCTTCGCAAACGACTCGCCCGCGACAACCGCGGTCGTCGTTTCCGAGCGCAACCGCCCAAACGAGTCGTAGGTAAAGTCTCGTTGGACGCCGTCCTCGCTCGTCTGCGAGGTCACCGCGCCGAGCCGCTGGGTGTCCCAGGTCGTCGTTGCGACGCCATCGGGGCTCGTGCGTGAGACTTCACGGCTGAGCGAGTCGTACCCGTACGTCGTCGTCGTGCCGTTGCCGTCCTGGTAGCTGTGCAGTTCGCCGAAGCTGGTATATGCGCGGACTCTGGTCCCGAACGCGGGATCCGACTCGGTGAGCACTCGGCCCAGCGTGTCGTAGGTGTACGTCGTCGTCGGTTGCGCAACCCCGGACGCGCCGCCGGACGCCGAGCAGTTGCGTTCGATCGTGGCGACATTGTCGAAGGGTCGATAGGTCCAACACGACCAGGCGCCATTGGGCTCCTCGACATGTTCGACTCGGCCTTGCGTGTCGAGCTGGCTCACCGTGGTGTGGTTGTCCGCATCGGTCTCCGAGATTCTCGTTCCCGCGGGAGAGCCCCCGAACTGGTCGTACGACCACAAGGTCTGCTCGCCGCTGGGCAGCAAGCGGCGAGTGACGCGATCGAGGTCGTCGTACTCCCAGGTCGCATGGCCGTCCGGCGGACCAGGTTCGTACGTCGGCAGGCTCTGTTGAACCTTGTTGCCGAAAAGGTCGTAATCGTACGTCTCGAAGACCCAATCACCGGCCGGAATCTCACCGAGGTTGTAGGTCCCCGCCGGCGCCATCCCGAGCCAAGCTCGGCGTCGTAGCCGGTCGTTGACGTCTCGGTCCTCGATCAGCGCTTTTCCGTTGGCGGAGGTCTCAAGGGTCCGCAAGGCGCTGTACCCGGTCGGGTCGACGCCGGGCAGATACGTCGTCGTGACCGGATTGCCATCGTGCGGACCCGTTGGGCTGGACCGCACCTCGCTGCGCTTGGGCCGGAAGAACTGGTCGAACTCCGTGTAGAAGGTGAGCCCCTCCGGGCTTACCTGCGCGTACGGAACTCCTGACGCGGTGTCGTGCACCACGTACGAGACATGCCCATTCGGGTCTGTGATCTTCGTGGGATAGACCCCGTCCGCATCGTAGTCCGTCGTGGTCGCGCGGAGTTGTCCTCCTGCGAAGACCGAGGCGAACTCCACGTTGCCGAACGCGTCGGGCACAAACGACGCCACCGTCCGTAGCTTCGCGTCGTTGGGCTCGACAACGACGGTCGTCCGCATGCCCGTCGTCAGGTCATAGCTCTGCTCGACGGTCCGGGTCAGACACTCTGCCGACGGTGTACAACTCTCGACCGTCTCGCGCCCAACCAGCCCGATCAACCAGTTGGGCTCGAGGTTGGTGATCCGCGTTCGCGTCAGCGTCGTCGTATCGCCACCGGCGACCTCGGTGACGCGCGATGTCACGGTCCCGTAGGCGTCCCGTGTCTCCGCAACCGTGGTGCGATGGTAGCGATCGATCGCGAGGAGGTCGTCACATTCGGCCTCCTCGTCGGCGACGAGGCCTCGGTCGACGACGACCGTCGACGGGTAGGCGAAGTACGAAACATCTCCCGAGAGGAGCCCTCTCGTGTCGATGGTCAGCTCAGTCTCGGTGCACACGAGATGGGCGTCCATGCCGCCTTCCTTGGACGGAACCAGCACCTTCTCCATCGTGCGCACCGGTGCCGCGGCGAACGGGTACCCGGCGACCGACGGGTCGCGTCCGAAGTCGAACTCCTGGACCGTCACGCGGCCCGCGGTCGTCGCCGTGACGCGTTCGTAGCCCAGGAAGCCAGCGCCCAGGCGGTCGACCTTTGCGCTCGAGAAATCGTAGGTGGTCGGACGTCCCCGCTGGACGTGCGTGGACACAACCGTATGGGGAAAGCGGGGACCGACGGTCGGGTACGCTCCACCGGTCTGATACGTGCCCGTAATCGGCTGCGCGTCGGGGAGATAGCTGAACGTCTCGACGGCGCCGACGCCGTCGGTGATCCTCGTCACGCGTTCGAGGCCGGTGAACACGTTCGCATGCGAACCCAGCGTGGTGACGGGCAGGCTCACCCAGCCCTCCCCCTGGTACGGGCTCTGCACGGGATCGACGAGCGAGTACGGCTGAATCAGCTTCCATCCCGGAACCTCTCCGAGGTCGCGTACGCGCAGGAGCGCTGCCTGTCCGAAGACCTCGATCTGTTCCTTGAAATCGGTGGCGTCGTCTCGATAGGCCGGCCAATCCAGCCCGATCGAACCCACCATATCGAGCATCGTGGCGTTGCCGTTGCCCACCTTGACGCGCCACTCGTCGTCGCCGTTACCCACGCCACCCGAGGGCAGCGCGAGGTCGCCGAAGCCGTCCATGTTGACGTCGTCGATTACCCCTCCGATGAAGTTCATCGCGTAGTTGGCGTGCGCGCCCCCGTCGAACGAGAACACATCGATCGGCGCGGTGAACCCCGCCCCTGTATTGAGCCGAAGGACGACACGACCGTTGATGGGGTCCTGGGCCTCGTCCTCGCAGATCACTGGCGCTGGGTACCCGTACTGGTCGAAGTACGCGATCTGGTCGGCGATCTCCTGCTCCTGCGGATTCGAGGGGAAGAGGGGATCGAAGACGATCGCCGGGTCGGCCCACGCCGGATACCCATGCACGTCGACACTGTCGGGAAGGCCCTCGAGAATGTCGGGGTTCGCGAACGTGTCCCCGTTGGCAAGCTCGAATCGAAGCACGTCGGGTAGGCCGTCGTTGTTGATGTCGGCGACTTTGTCGTTGCCGAACCCCGCCGAAGCGGACGGTGGCTGCCCGGCATCCAGCTTCGGACCGTTCCAACAGCCCGCATCGTGGAGCCGCTGGTACACGTCGCGCGGCAACCCAGAGGGTTCGAGCGTGCCGACGCCACCGATCTCGTACACAAGCTCGAGGTACTCCGTTCGCTGCGCCTCCGGGATGGCGTCGAGCGCGTCCGTGTAGTCTGGCTTGCTCGGATCGGGTAATGCCGCGACGCCCGGATCGTACGCGGGCACCACGAGCAAGCTCGGCGGGCCACCGCGAAGGCTCAAGAGATGGAGCTCGTCATGCGCCGAGCACCGGACCCCGGTGTCGTGAAACGTGAAGGCCAACCCTGGGGCGTTGTGGGCGAGCACCCACGTCGCACTTTTGTAGCCATCGCCTCGACACAGGTAGACGTCGGTCAGTCCGTCGCCATCGTAGTCCGTGGGCGCGAACTGGTAGATGTGCTGGGTCGTTCCATCGTCGACGTACGTTGGGAGGAGCTCGTCGAGGCCATGCCCGAGAAGAACGTCGAAGCCATCGGCGTACTGCACCCCGTGCTCGTCGTAGTCCGTCGGCCCGGGGTGCGGCCAAAGGATGTCCGTGATCCCGTCATCCGTCGCCGTCATCGCCATCGGCTGCAGGGGCGCGCCCGAGGTATGCGCCCCGACGAAGAGCGATGCGGCGTAGGGATTCGGCGAAGGAGCGAGAGGCTCGATCGATGCGAAGAACTCCGTGTACGTTTCATCTTCATCGGGACACCAACCGGCCGGGGGACTCGTGTCGCAATCGGGCGACCACGAGTCCTTCTCGTAGTCGCTCAACCACGTACGGAACTCGACGAGCCCGGTCCCGGGGTAGTCGTGTGCGTTCCAGAACAACACCTCTTCGAAGAGGTCGCCGTCGAAGTCGCCGACGAGGCGTTGTCGCGCACTCGCAAGCCGGGCGTGGGAGTCGGCGATAGCCTGGCTCGGTGCAGGCTGCCACGCCGGCTCGAGATGCGCCTCCGACGGTTCCGGGACCTCCCAGTCGATCGTGGTCGCTGGGAAGCAGACGCCGCCCCCCGAGCACTTCTCCACCGCAACGAGCCGGCTTCGGTTCGTCAGCGACGCGACGCCTTGCTGGTCCCCCTCGTACTTCAGGTTCCAGTTGAACAATGTCGTTGCGACACCGTTGCGGGGAGCGACGACACGGATCTGGTTCAGCCGCTTCTCGTGTCCGAACTGGACGCCGGAGTGGTAGCCCTCGAGCTTGTCGGCGCGATCCTCGTAGTAGAACTCGACTCGCCGCTCGGTTGCGTTGTCGCCAATCCCCGCCCAGCGAATGGCCATCGGCTGCAGCTCACTGACGCTGCCGTTGACGATGGGCTTGAGGTACGCGTACTCGATTTCGTTCCCGAATCGGTCGCGCCGCGTGTCGATCGCCCACGCGTACGGCACGAGGTCATCGACATCGAGAGCGCGCCAGAGCGTCGCTGGCAAATGCCCGAGCTCGTCGATCGTACCGTCGCGGTGAAACACCTCGAACCACGAACCGACCTCGTCGATGTCACCGTGGAGTACGATCTTCGCGAACTCGTCCTGCAACGTTCGGTAGACGGCGCCATCTTGGCCGACGGTCCCCTTTTCGAGCCCCAGACGTTTGCCATTGAGGCACAACGCATCGCCGTCGAGGAACTCGAAGGGGCGCGTTACACCATCGACATCGAGCGTCTTGCCGCAGCGCCGGATCGACGAGAACCCGGTCAGCGAGAAGCCGAGTCCGAGATTCCCGTTGCCGCCGCGCTGGTTGCTGTTGTAGTGCAGGCCGAGTTCGGGGGAGTGTCCGGCGGGACCTGCGGGGAGATCGATCGGGATCTGAAGATTGGCGTTCCCCATCCGGTCGACCGATCCGACGCTCCGGACGGCACCGACCGACGCGGTCGGACCGAAGGCGATTCCGTTGGCGCGAAGCTGGTCGACCTCGGCTTCGAGGCCGGGCGGCGGCGCTGCACCGGCACGTGGTCGAACCTCGGGCTCGATGTCGACAGGCGCATCCGAGGTCTGGCACGCACCCAGAATCAGTGACAGCGACGTCGTGAGCGCAATGAGTCGTTTGGGGGAACTCGTCATCATCGGGACTCTCCGTGGCCGCCACATGACGACGACCACCACGAGTCACGGTTCGCTCAGCGCAGGACCGAGCTCAAGACCACCGATGAAGATGGCAACACCGCGTCGAACGACGCGGGGTTGCCATCGGCGCCCGCAAGACGCAAGCGCGTGTGATCTCTACCGAACGACGAGATTCCGGCCGGCCGGCCGGCGATGCCATTCGGAGGCACGAGCGCCCCAACGACCGCGGTCTCGATCGATCGACGGGTGTTGCCAGGTGCGATTGCGGCCTCGGGGGCAGCCGCCACCTATCCCGGCGGGACGCACTCGGCGATCTCGACCACGTCCGTGTTGTTGGTGTCGATGCACTCGACCGTGAGGGCGCCGCCCATGCCGTCGTCGTTGACGACCATCGTGACGATGCCCGAGAGCATGTTGTCGATGGGGCACGAGACTTCGCGGCACTCGCCGACCGGGACGGGCTCGGCCGTGTAGGCGACGCACAAGATGTTGCCCTCGGACGGATCGCCCAGATAGAAGGTGGCCGGCAGCGCGGCCGCGACCGTGCTCAGGCCGCGGTTGCACACCGTGCCCTCGAGCGTGACGTCCGTGCCTTCGAAGGTACAGGCGGTGTCCTCGAGCTCGCCGGTGATGTCCGGGAGCTCTTCGGCCAACGCGTCGCCCTGGCGGTTTTGGCGGTAGTTGTTGAGCGCGGGGTCCAGGAAGTTCTGCTGCCACAGGCCTGTGCTCGGGACCGACAGGTCGTCTTCGATGTTCGTGATCGAGTACGCGTGCTGGTTCCACTGGTTGCGTGACGATGCCCAGCGGTCGAGCCGGTCTCGCAACACCCGTACGCCCGACAGCGCGATGTCGGGCGGGTGCGAGGCGCGACACGTGTTTCCGCCCGGGGGCGTCTGCGGCAGCGGGGTCGCACAGACCAAGCCCTCGGCACACTCGGTGTCGTCGACGCAGCGGCAAAAGCCGGCCACGCACGAGCCGGAGTCGCAGTCTTCGCCGGTCTCGCAGCGCGATCCTTCGTGGATCGGATCGATCGCCGGACACGTGACGGTGCAGTTGGTGTTGGAGCCGACGAGGATCTCGGACTTGTCGTCGTTGTCCGGGTCGGCGACGATCGGATTTTCGTACCAGGTGCACGAGGTGCGCGCCGCCGAGTACAGCACCGCGCCCGTCGCCCCGTCGTAGACCCGCGTGAAGCACTCGTCGCCGTACACGGCCTCGGCCGCGCCGTCGCCCTCGAAGTCGAAGATCGACGAGCCCGTCGTGCTCGACGACAGGTCCTGCGACGGCTGGATCCACCGCACGTAGGGCGCCGCGCACGGGGCCGCTCCCGCCGCGCACTCGAGGTCGAACACCCGGTAGAAGCTGCCGCCGGCCGAGGCGATCTCGGGCAGGCCGTCGTTGTCGAAGTCGCCGATCGTCGGCGGGCCACCGCCGGCGATGCCACCCACGCTCATCAGTTGCTGGCCCGACAAGGTGTACAGGGCGACCGCCCCGACCGAGACCTCCACGATCTCCGCCTGACCATCGAGCACGTTCGGATTGAACTCCGCCGGCGTGGGACCCGGCGTGCCGAAGTCCGCGAAGCCGTAGTGGCGGCCGCCCGCCCCGCCGGGATACGCGAGCTCCCATTGGTTGCCGGCGATGTTCCAGCGGTAGACCTCGTCGGCCACGATCTCGATCGCCCCGTCGGCGTCGAGGTCCCCGACGACCGAGAACACGTTGGCCCCGCCCGCGGGCAGGACCTGCCCCGGATTGAGGCGACCACCCGCCGCGCCCTCGTACACCTCCGAGCCGGAGATGACCTCGGGGAAGCCGTCGTTGTCGAGGTCGTGGATCGACGGTCCGTCCCAGCGCGTCGCGCTCGAGATGTTGCTGTCGACCGTCGTCCACATCGTCACGTAGCGCTGCTGCGCCGGATCGAACGTGAACGCGACCAGTCCACTCACGGCCCGCTGGGTGACGATCTCCGGACTGCCGTCGCCGTCCAGGTCGCCGATCGCCGGGGGCGAAGCCGCGACGACACGCGCGGAGGGTTCGTCGATGGTGTCGACGATCTCGCACGTCTGCCCGTTGAGCACGCGGATTACCCCGAAGCAGTTGGGGTCCGATCCCCAACCCGCCGCCGCGCCGCCGTCCTGGCAGTTGTAGGTCACGATCACGATCTCGCCCGCCACCCCGGAGTCGAGGGGCAGGTCCGCCGCCAGCGGCGTGGTCAGCACGTTGATGTGGTTCGGGAACGGGTCACCGGCCGGCGGCGCGAGCCACTCGCACTGCACGTCGGGCTCGAACAAGCCGATCACCACCTCGCCCAGGCACGCTTCGTTGACCTCGCCGGGGCCGAAGGGCACGCACCAGCCGCCCGGCTCACCGTCGGGCAAGCAGCCCTCGGCGCAGCAGTACGTGTCGCCGGTGCACTCGCCGTCGTCGCTGCACATGCCGTCGGGATCGGTGCACACCGAGTTGGCGCACACTTGCTCGCCCGGACACTGCGCGCTCGCGTCGCACGCCTGGCCCATCGGGCCGGTGTCTTCGGAGCCATCGCCCGTGCCGTCGGGATCGAGCGTGGTCGTCCCCCCGGTCGACGTCGCGCTGCTGGAGCCACCGTCGCCGGGTGGGATGCCGGTCGTCGGCGCGGTGTCGCCGTCGCCACTTCCACCGTCACCGGGACAACCCGTCGCGAGCGCCGCCGCCGAAAACAGCCAGATCACGCGCCGTGGCGCCCTTTCTCTACAAGCCATGCTCATCGTGCTCCCCGCACCTCGCGCAACCATGTGCAACCATCTTACTGGACCTAAAGACGCACGGCGGCGCGCGAATTTCCGGTCCGGTCCGCGCGGGCTTTGACAGGATGCAGCCACGGGCGCAGGCTCCGATCGTGGCAGAACGGCCAGTGACGAAGGGCAAGCGCCTCTTTCGACTGGCCTCGATGACCGCGCGCGTCGCGGGCGGCTACACGAAATCGAAGATCAAGTCGGTCTTTCAGTCCTCGGAAGCGGCCGAAGCCGAGCGCGCCGAGCAGCACAAGCGGGCCGGTGAGCTCATCGCCCAGACCCTCGGCGAGCTCAAGGGCGCGGTGATGAAGGTCGGGCAGATGGCCTCGATCGCCTCGGACTTGCTGCCCAAGGAGATCGCCGATGCCCTCGGCGTGCTGCAGCGCGAGGCGCCGCCGATGGACTTCGAGGTCATCGCCGAGCAGATCGAAAAGGAGCTCGGCGCCCCCCCGGAGCGACTGTTTCACGAGTTCGATCGCGAGCCGTTCGCGTCCGCCTCGATCGGCCAGGTCCACCGCGCGCGCGTCGACGACGGCCGCCAGGTCGTGGTCAAGGTCCAGTACCCCGGGGTCGACGACGCGGTCGACTCCGACCTCGCGCACCTGAAGATCGCGCTCAAGGCCAGCGGTCTGGTCAAGATGCAGCGCAAGGCGATCGACGCGGTCTTCGCCGAGCTCAAGGCTCGCCTGCACGAGGAGCTCGACTACTGCAACGAGGCCGACAACGTGCGGCTGTTTCGCGAATACTACGAGGGGCACGCGCAGGTCGTGGTGCCGGCCGTCGTCGGGGAGCGCTCGTCGCAGCGCGTGCTCACGCTCGAGTACGAGCCGGGCGACCACGTATCGGAGGCCGGCCAGTACCCGATCGACGTTCGCAACGAGATCGGCGCGACGCTCTTTCGCGTGCTCGCCGACCAGATCTTCAACTTCAAGAAGCTGCACGCCGATCCGAACCCCGCCAACTTCGCGTTCCGGCCCGACGGCAAGGTCGTCTTCTACGACTTCGGCTGCGTCAAGCAGCTCGACCCCGAGATCGTCGACGCCTACCGCGACACGGTGCGCGCCGGCCTCGACGAGGACTACGACGGCATCGAAGAGGGTCTGATGCGCCTGGGCGCCCGGGTCCCCGGCACGCCACGGCTGCCCGACGACTTCATCAAGCAGTGGCGCGACCTGTTCCTCGAGCCGCTCGTGGGACCGGACCCCTACGACTTTTCCACCTCGGCGATCCAGCGCAAGGCGCTGCGCTACGTGCCGAGGTCGATGAAGTACCTGGGCTCGTTCCAGCCGCCGGTCGAGCTCGTGTTCGTCGACCGCGTCGTCGTGGGTCACTACGGCAACCTGCGAGCGCTGCGGGTCAACGCGCAGTACCGATCGATCCTCGAAGGCCACGTGCGGGCCTGAGGGCCGCGCGTCGGCGGCTGCGTCGTTCGAGGGCGTGCTACGTTGCTCGCCCGAATGCTTCGAGCGCGCGTGTGCCTGACCTTGGCTGCCGTCGTGGGCTGCGCGACGCGGACAGTCGAACCGCCGCCCCGGTTGCAGCCGCCCGCTGCCCTGGCCGTCCCGGCGCAGGTGCCCGCGTCCCCTCCCGCGGCGGCGCCGAGCGTTGCGCGGGCGGAGCCCTCCGAGGCGCTGCGCGTCGAGCCGTTCGAGCTGCGCTCGGCGCTGCTGTCGGAGTTCGCCGGCACCGATGTCGAGATCGAGGCGATGGTGATGACGCCGCCGAACTTCGACCCCGATCACGGCTACGCGGTGCACTACGTGGTCCACGGCTTCGGCGGCGGCCGCAAGTCGAGCGCGGTGCGCTACGCGATGAAGCTGCAGTCGCGGGTCGATGCCGGCACCGCGCCCCCGATGCTCCGCGTGTTCCTCGACGCCAATCACCGCTTGGGCCATCACGTCTTTGCCGACTCGGCGAACACGGGACCGTGGGGGACCGCCCTCGTCCAGGAGTTCCTCCCCGCCATCGAAGCTCGCTACGGGGCGATCGCCGACCCGCGGGCACGGTTCGTCAGCGGGCACAGCAGCGGTGGTTGGGCGAGCCTGTGGCTGCAAGTTCGGTACCCCGAGGCGTTCGGCGGCGTGTGGAGCACCGCGCCCGACCCCGTGGATTTTCGCGACTTCACGGGCATCGATCTGTACGCGTTCGACGACATGTACCGGGATCCGAAGGGCAATCCGGTACAGCTCGTCCACAAGGGCGGCAAGCCCGTACTCAGCTTCGAGGACTACACACGCTCGGAGATCCAGCGCCAGCCGATCGGCGGCCAGATCTACAGCTTCGACGCGGTCTTCAGCCCGCGCAACGACGACGGCCAACCCAGGCCCGTCTTCGATCGCGACACCGGCAGAATCGACCACGACGTCGTCGAAGCCTGGAAGGCCTACGACATCCGCCTTCGCCTGCGCGAGCAGTGGCCCACGTTGGCCCCGAAGCTGGCCGGAAAGCTCCACATCGTGGTCGGAAGCCAGGACACGTTCGGGCTGCACCGCGCGGTGATTCTGCTGAAGGCGGAGCTCGAGGCCTTGGGCTCGGACGCCGAGGTCGTCGTGGTCGAAGGTCGCGATCACAGCGACCTGTTCGAGCCGCATCCGCAGCTGTACCCCGAAGGTCTGCTCACCCGGATCGAAGACGAAATGTGGGCGAGCTTCGCGGCGTCGGGCTTGCGAGATCGCGCGCCGGAGTAGCCGTTCGAGAGCCGCCGACGCTCGTCGCGGCAACGTCGGCTGCCATCGGCGCGTGGCCCGGCCTCCGAGGCACGACCGACGCGACGTCCCCCCGCCGTCCGTTCCCGCCGACGGCTGCCCCGAGGTCCGACATGTCTGGCGTGGCACCGCTCGACCTGCAGCTCGTCGACACGAGCACGCGTCGATGGCGCTGCTAGACTCCTCGACGTGAAGCGACGCGCGAGTTGGCCTTGGAGCTGTGCGGTCTTCGGGCGACGGGACGCGCGGGCGTGGGTGTGCACGGCGATCGGCGCGGTCACGCTCGCGACCGTGGCGGTGCTGGGCGTGCACTCGACGCCGGCCCCGGCCGAGCGGGTCGTGGCGCCCGATCCGTCCGTTCGCATGGCGATCCGATTGCTGCACCCGACCGCGGCGCAACGCGAGCAGGCGTTGGCGGTGGCGCTCGATCTGTGGAGCGACTCGCCGGACGCGACGCCGTTGGACATCGTGGTGGAGTCGAGCGCGTGGCGACGATCGCCCGCGACCGAGGCCTGGGACGTGCTCGTGGCCGACATCGACGCGGTGGCCGAGGCCGAGCGCACCCGACTGGCGCAGGTCGAACGCGACGCGCGGATCGCCAAGCCCACCCCCGACGAGTGGTTCACCGAGTACCGGCCCTACGTGGCGGTGGTCGAGCACTTGCACATGCTGTCGCTGGCGTACCCGGACCGGGCGAGGGTCGAGGACATCGGCACGTCGCTCGAGGGTCGCAAGCTGCGGGCGATACACTTGGGAACGAACACGGACGCGCCGACCGTGGTGTTCAACGGAGGCCAGCACGCCCGCGAGTGGATCTCGGTGATGACCACCACGTGCATCGCCGACCGGCTCGCGCGCGGCTACGGTGCCGACGACCGCATCAAGAACATCCTCGACACGACCCACGTCGTCATCGTGCCGCTCGTCAATCCCGACGGCTACGAATACTCGTGGACCGACGATCGGTACTGGCGAAAGAACCGGCGCGGCGACCACGGCGTGGATCTCAACCGCAACTGGCCGGTCGCGTTCGGCGGTCGGGGCTCGTCCAAGCAGCCTGCGTCGCCGATCTACCACGGCGAGCACGCGTTCTCGGAGCCGGAGACGGCCGCGCTGCGGGACCTGATGCGCCGCGAAAAGCCCGTGGTGCACATCGATTTCCACAGCTACTCGCAGCTGGTGCTGTACCCGTGGGGCTTCACCACGAAGAAGGCACCCGACCACGCCGAGCTGTCGACGACGGCGCAGCGGTACGCCGACGTGCTCGCGTCGGTGCACGGGGTCAAGTACACCCCCAAGTCCGGGGGCGCGCTGTACCCCGCCGGCGGCACGATGATGGACTGGGTCTACGCCGAGCGCGACACGCCCTCGTTCGTCGTGGAGCTGCGACCGCGTCGAGGCGACGGCTTCGTCCTGCCGCCCGAGGAGATCGTGCCGACCTGCGAGGAGAACTTCGCCGCGGTGCTGGATCTGATCGAGCGCACCCCACGGTGAGCTACACCGCCCTACCGGGCGCTCGAAAAAAGCCGTGCCCGCCTCATTGCGGACACGGCCCCGTGCCGACCAAGGCACGTCCAGTGCGGTCGTGACGGACCGCGCCACTCCCATTGGCGATCGCACGCTCGGCGATGACGAACACGCGGACCTCTCGACAGGAACGCGCGCTGGCAGGCCGATGCGCCCGGTGTCGCCGTGGGCGCAGAGGAAAGTCCAGCCTACGGAGGTTGTCCCGGCAAGGAACGCTCTCCCGCCCGCCATGCCGTTCAGTTCGGATCCGCGTAGGCGTCGGGCGGGGGATCGCCGTGCGTGGCGTAGGGCAGCAGGTCGTCGATGGCCTGCGGCTCGCACCCGGCGAGCGCGCCGAGGACGGCCAGCGACCAGGCGATGAGGGCGGGAACGACTTTCTTGTGAGCCATGGGTTTGAGCCTCCACCCTCTCCATTGGCGGGTCGAGGCCGTCCGATGACACGGCGGCCGCCGCTACGGATTGCTCAGCACCAACCCGACGGTGTCGCCGTCCTGGTTGCTGACCGCCAGATCCGGCACACCGTCTTCGTTGAAGTCGCCGGCAACGATGCCCGACGGTCTCGCGCCGAGCGCGTACTGGGCCGCCGGCTCGAATTTGCCGGTGCCGTCGCCGATCGCGATCGTCAGGTCGTTCGAGCCCTGAGCGATGATCGCGAGGTCGACGATGCCGTCGTTGTCGAGGTCGGCGACGGCGGCATCGCGCGGCCACAGACCCCCGTAGACGTCCTCGTGGTTGTCGAACCCACCTTCGCCGTCGCCGAGACGGACGTGGGTCGACAGCTCCGAGGCGACGATCATGTCCATGGTCCCGTTGCCATCGACGTCCGCGGGGGTGATCGACACCGGCGCCAGACCGACGCCGACGTCGGGCAGCCGCACCACGCCGGCCGGGCCGTCATTGCGCCACAGCGCGACGACCGACGCCCCCGAATCGGTCACCCCGAAGTCGAGGTCTCCGTCGGCGTCGAGGTCGAAGATCTTCACGTCCCACGGCGCGTTCAGCTCCGCGCCGATCTGGAACGGCGTGTCGAACGTGCCGTCTCCACGCCCGCGCAGGATCCGAGCCTGGGGCGCATCGGTCGACGTGACGATCGCATCGAGGACGCCGTCCCCGTCGAGATCACCGAGGGCAGGCTTGACCGTCCCGAGGCCCGCGGCCGTGGTCAGCGGGGACGCGAAGTCGCGCACGTCCGTCGCCAACAACACGTTGACCTCGGCCGCCTCGTTGTTGGTCACCACCAGGTCGTCGCGGCCGTCACCGTCCATGTCGCCCACCGCGATCCCGACCGCGAAGTCACCACCCGCGAGCCGTCCGAGCGGCTCGGACAGGCCACCGAACCCGTTGCCGTAGAGCACCGACGCGAAGTTGTCCGGTGACTCCTCGTGGTCGAAGTCCGAGTTGGGCACCGCGACGTCGAGGTGACCGTCGCCGTCGAGGTCGCCGATGTCGATCGCGCAGGGGTCGATGCGCGACGGGAACTCGATCTGGTCGTGGAAGCAGATGTCGCCGGGCACGATCTGTCCGTTGCCGCAGCCGGACTCGTCGGGCTGCAGGGGCTCGTCCTCGTCGAAGGGTCCCTCGCCATCGCCCCGGTCGTCGCCCGGTGGGTCGAAGTCGGTGTCCAGCGCCGCACCGTCGGCCGCGTCGTCGCCGCCCACGCCGTCGTCGCCGCCCACGGTGAACGGGCTGCGGCCGCACGCGGTCACCATCACCAGGGGAAGGAACACGATCAAGGCGCTGCGTCGCATGGTCAGAACATCTGCGCGTCGAGCTCGATCCGCGCCGCCACGGCGAGGCGGTCGGCCCGTTCGTTGAGAGGATGGCCGGCGTGGCCCTTGATCCACTCCCAGTGGATCGTGTGCGTCTGCGACAGCTCGTCGAGCCGCCGCCACAGGTCCATGTTCTTGACGGCCTTGCCCGTCGACGTTCGCCATCCGTTGGCCTTCCACTTGTCCAACCACCCCGCGGCGAATCCATTACGCAGGTACTGCGAATCGGTGACCACGCGTACCCGACACGGGCGCTTGAGTGCCTCCAGGCCCCGAATCGCGGCGAGCATCTCCATCCGATTGTTGGTCGTTTCCGCCTCGGCCCCCGACAGCTCCCGCAGCTGCCCTTCGTGCACCAGCGACCGGATCACCACGCCCCACCCTCCCGTGCCGGGGTTGGGACTGCACGCCCCGTCGGTGTGGATGTCGACCTCGACCATCGCAACTGCCTCGACCGCGTTCGCGGGCGCGCCGCCGCCGCGTCGCGCCCCACGAGCATACCAATCCGCCCCGGCACGCGCGTGGGGGGTTACCCTGCGTCCATGCGCGTGTACATCTCCGTGGACATGGAGGGCATCGCGGGCGTCGTCCGCCGCGAACAGTGCATTCGGGGTCAGCACGGCTACGAAGAAGCCCGGCGCCTGATGACCGCGGAGGCCAACGCGGCCGCGCTCGGGGCCTTCGATGCCGGCGCGACCGATGTCCTGATCAACGACTCGCACGGCGACATGGCCAACCTCGTGCTCGCCGATCTCGACCCGCGCGTGCAGGTCCTGACCGGCAACCTCAAGCGCTTCTCGATGGCCGAGGGCGTGCAGGACGGGCACTACGACCTCGCGCTGTTCGTGGGCTACCACGGCGGCATGGGCACCCAGGACGCGATCCTCGACCACACCTACCGCTCCACCGTGGTCTCGTCGGTGCGCGTGGGTGGTCGCGAGGTCAACGAAGCGGCCCTCAACGCCCTGGTCGCCGGCGCCGCCGGGACGCCCGTGGGACTGGTGACCGGCGATGCCTCCACCTGCGCGCAGTGTCGCGAGCTGCTCGGCGACATCGAGACGGTCACGGTCAAGTGGTCCGTCAGCCGCATGGCCGCGCGATCGCTGCACCCCAAGCGCGCGTGTGAAGCCGTGCGCGAGGGGGCAGCGAAGGCGGTGGAGCAACGCGACCGGTTTTCGCCGTACACGATGCCCGCGCCGTACGAGCTCGAGGTCGACACCCTCGACACCGCCAAGGCCGACGCGGCCGGGCTGCTCCCCGGAGCCGTGCGGACGGCCCCGAGGACACTGCGCTACGTGGCCGCCGACGTACCGACGCTGTTTCGCGCGCTGCTTTCGATCGTGCGGCTGGGTGGCACCGCCTGACGATTCCGCTACGGCAAGCAGCAGATCGTGACGGGACCCGACGGCGTCGCCTGCCCGATCGGGTCGCCGCCGGACGGCGCGCACTCCACGTCGGGATCGGCGTTGTAGATCATCGCCGGCGGGTCCTGGCTGGCGTTGCCACAGCCCGGCGGGTCGACCGTGCCGTACAGCACCGGCAGCGCCACGCCACCACAGCTGGAGCGGAACGCGACCGTGCCGCCACAGGTCCCGGTGGGGTCGTCGCACGTGCACGTCGAGCAGTCGCGAGTGTCGGTCCAGCTGTTGAACGCGACCTCGCGCTCCGTGTACGGACCGGCGGGGCACTCCACGTCTCCACCGGTGTACACGCACACCTGGTCGAAGCCGGCGTCGTCGGCGACACAAGACCCGTCGGCGCACTCGCCCATGCTCGTCGCCTGGCAGGCCGCGACGTGCGTGCCGAAGCCCGCCGGCGGCACCGTGGCGCTTTCCTGCGGATCGCACTGCGCGCCCGAGACGTCCAGCGACGGAGAGTTGGTCGAGAACGCGCTGTCGTTGGTGCTGGTCGTCGTGCACTGACCCGACTCGAGCGTGAACGTCTCCGGGTTGAACACCAGATTGCCGCACACCGAGCCGGCCTCGGTGACGTCGACGGTGCAGTCGAAGCCGGTCGCGGCCCCGCACTCGCAGCCGCAATCGGCGGCGGGCGCCGAAAGGTCCATCCCGGCCGACACCACGAGCTCGGGCGCACCGGCCGGGCACGTCGGAGGCTCGTCGGTCCCGACGTAGAGCATCGCCGGACCCGACCAACCCGCCGGCACATCGGGGGCACACGAAGTTCCCGCACCGCACATCGGCGGCGAGCCGGTGTCGTCGGTCGCACCGTCGTCGGTCGCGGACGTACCGTCGTCGGTCGCCGTCCCATCGTCCATGCCGGGCATCGTGGTGTCAGTGGCGGTGGCGGGACCGTCGGTGTCCGACATCGCACTACCGCCGGAAGGGTCGGGACCGGAGTCCGTCGTCGCGGCCGAGCCGGCCGACGAATCGGACCCGCCGTCGGTCTCGGTCGCACCGAGGTCCGAGTCGGGGGTGAAGCAAGCGCCGAGGACGAACGAGCAGGTCGCCGCCGCCAGAATGGATCGTGAACGTGCCATGGAGTCTTCTCCGAGACCCATGGACGACCGGTCCGGACACGGGTCCGACATCGGCGCGACGGGGTCTCGCGGTCGAAGACGGCCGAGGTCGGGATCCGGATCACACAATCCTCCTCGTCGTGCGCCAGGGGCAACCCACGTCCGCGAGTGCGCGCCGCGGCAGGTGCGCAGCTCGCCTGGATCACGCGCGGCGCCGACGAGCGCGCGCACCCAGCAGGAGCATCAGGCCCATCCATCCCGCACCACGGGCATGACCGGCCAGGCCGCTCTGACGACAGGCGCAGTTGCCTCCGCCGGCGTCGTTGGCCGCGTTGGACGCGTCGAGCTCCTCGTCGATCTCACTTTCGTTGTCCACGGTGGCCATCGGCGCACCGCGGGTCGGCACCTCGGCGATGGTCTTGGTGTTCGGCAGGTCCGAGAAGTCCGGCGGCTGGTCGTTTTCGTCGAAGACGATCTCACGACCGTCGGCGAGCTCGAGCCGGTCCGGTCCGTCGCACACGTTGACGCGCGTCGCCGTCCACACATTGGAGACGTCGGGCATGTCGGCGTTTTCGTGGAAGAGCGGATCGGCCGTCATCTCGCCGGGCGAGATCGTCGTGTACATCCGCGTCAGGTACGGCAACGACAGACGATCGATCGCCATCTCCCCCGGCACGATGATTCGCTCCTCGAAGTCGGCGGCGAAACCCGCGTTGTCCCACTCCACGTCGTCGAGCTCCGAGGCGTAGCAGCTCGTGCACGCGTAAAACAGCTCCTCGGGCACGCCGGAGGGCGCCGGGTAGTGCGCCGGCAGGAGCGCACCGAGCATCGGATG
This sequence comes from uncultured Pseudomonadota bacterium, assembly GCA_937896535.1. Lineage (GTDB taxonomy): Bacteria > Myxococcota_A > Polyangia > Nannocystales > Nannocystaceae > CALBMM01. Next base: position 80,155 of record CALBMM010000241.1, on the reverse strand, counting down.
CGTGGGAAAGCACCCCGTGATCCCGCACGCGAGCAAGCCCTGATCGACGAGCAGCTGTGTCAGGTCACGCGGCTGCATCTCCAGAAATGCCGCGCTGTCCCACGCCGACGAGTGCAGGCCGTCCTTGGGCACGGCCTCGGACGCGCCGGCGTACTCGGTCACGAAGCCGTGGCCGTCGGCGCCTTCCTCGTCGACGGCGAGCGTGAGCACCTCCTGGTAGTTGGCGCCCAGGCCCAACCAGTCGATCTTGAGCGGGTTGAGCTCGACGTGGCGGTAGTTGGTTGGCACGACGCGCTCGTGGCCGAGGAAGAATGCGCGGATCCCCATGTCTTCGGCCGCGGCGATCCGAGTGAGCCGAATGGGCACGCACGGCTCGGTGCCTTCGTAGCGCACCACCACCGGCTGGATCTCCTGCAGGGTCGTGCCCGCCTCGAGCTTGAACGCGATGAACATGAAGCCCTCGTCGAGGTACTCCTGCAGGATCGCGGGGGCCTCGTCGTCACGCGCGAAGCCGTTGTCGTCGAGCCACGTGGCGATCCCGTCGACCGTGCCCCCTTCGAGCACCGCGTATTCGTAGGCGCCCGCGATGTCGCGCTGCAGCACGTCCGGTTCGCCCTCGTTGCCCGGGAGATCGTCGTCGGAGTACGAGCCGTCCGCGGCGAGCTCGACCGAGGTCGCCGAGCAGCCCAGGCCGCCGCCACCGCCGCCTCCGCCGCAATCGCCCTCCGTGCGCTGGTTGAGCACGAAGGTGGGCACCGTCGCATCGAGGAGGTTTTGAAACAGCTGGTCCGATCCCACCGAGACCTCGGGGGTGGTCATGACCGGCACGATCCAGGCGAACTGCTCGGGGTTGCCGGTGTACTGGATCTGGATGTGGGCCTCGACGGTCCCTTCTTCGATGACGAACAGGATGTTTTCGCCGGTCTGGTCCACCGGCATCGACTGCGGTCCCGCGTCGCAGAACGTGCCACCGCACGCTTGCGCCACGTTCGGCGAGCTCCAGGTCAAGAGCGCGGCGGTCGCCGCAGATGTCACACAAAGCCAAGCTCGAACCATGATCAAGGGAAGCCTCCCGGCCGGTAGTGCCGGTCGGGTCCCCTTCGATCACGCCCCGGGGCTTTCTTCCGACGGGTCCTCGTCGTCGGGCTCCGCCTCGACCGTGGAGGCCAGGAAGCTGCGGATGCTGACGTCGAGCTGGCCGTGGAGGTTGCGCAGCAGACTCGCGGCCTCGTCGGCCGGCGCGCGAACGTGGCGCGCGAAGTGCTGCTCGACATGGCGGGCGAGGCTCGCGCGGGCGCGAGCCAACCAGCGCGCGGCGGTCGATCGATGGACGCCGTACAGCGCCCCGAGCTCGTCGACGCCGAGGTCGTGAAAGACGCTGTAGCGCACCAAGTTGCGCTCGCGGATCGTCAGTGCGCCGAAGGCTGCGTCCATCGCCTCGCGCACCACCGCCGCGTAGCCGTGCGAGGCGATCCGACGCTCGAGCTCCGAAGGAACCTGCGAGTCGGCACGACTGTGCCACGCCGCCGTCTCGGGTTGTCGTGCCTGGGCGCGCAGGGCGTCGACCACGAAGTGCGTGCCGACGGCGCGCACCCAGCTCGTCAGCGCGCCCCGTCCTCGGTACTTCCGCAGCGCCGGTCCGCGCTCGTCGGTGCCCACGAGCAGATGCGCTTCGAGCCGCTGCCGAAGGTCGTCGTGCTCGCGTGTCGGGACGAGTCGGCCGAGCACGCGCGACAGCTCCGGCGCGAAGCGGGACCGGAACCGGGCGATCGCCTCGGGTCGTCGCTCGACGACCCCGACGACGAGATACAGATCCTCGATCGGCAGGGCGGCCGCGTCCGCCGTCGCCCCGGGCTCGGACGCGTGCACACACGCGGCCGCGACGTGCCGCGCGAAGGGGGTGACTGCAACCTCGAAGCCCCACGCCTGCCGGCCTCGCCGCCATAGCGGGCCCAGGGCGGCCCGTTGTGCGACCGTCGAGTCACCCGCCGCGACGGCTTCCTCGCGCCAGACGCGCTCGACCTCGGGATCCTCGGGATCCACCAAGACCGGAAGGCTACCAGGGCTCCGTGGCCGCGTGCGCCTTCATGGCGCAACAACGGCCAGGCCGGCCCGTCTGTCCTGGCGTGCCCGCCTCCTGCATCGAGCCTTCGGCCCTCGCCGCGTGGTGCTCCGGCCGCCTCGACGCCCAGGCCCGGGCGAAGCTGGACCAGCACGTCGACGGCTGCGCGTCGTGCCGAGCATTGATGGCGGCCGCCGGACGAGTCTGCGCATCGCGGATCACCGGACGGCTCCCCGTCGAACCCAACGACCGCCTTGGCCTGGACATGCTCGCGCTGGCGGACCTGCTCGACGCTCCTCTGGGTCGCTACCGCGTCCACGATGTCCTCGGCGGCGGCGGGATGGGCTTGGTCCTCGCGGCGTGGGACGAACAACTGCAGCGACGCGTCGCGATCAAGGCGCTTCGTCACCTCGAGCCGCGCACGAGCGTCTCGCCGGAGATCCGGCGCGAGGCCACCGCGCTGGCGGCCTTGTCGGACCCTCGCATCGTGCAGGTGTTCGACGTGGTGGAGCACGCCGGGCGGCACTACATGGTGATGGAGCTCGTCGACGGCAAGACGCTGCGCGCGTGGCAGGGCACCCGCGGCCCGGCGCAGATCGTCGAGGCGTACCTCGCCGTGGCCCACGGGATCGCAGCCGTGCACGCGCAAGGACTCGTTCACTGCGACGTCAAGCCCGACAACGTGCTCGTCTCCCGCGATGGACGGTTCATGCTCGCGGACTTCGGCTTCGCGGTGCTGGCCGATCCGTCGATGCAGTCGCACGAGCCCAAGGGCGGGACGCCGCGCTACATGGCACCCGAGCAACGCCGCGGCGGGATCGTCACCCCCGCGGCGGACCAGTACGCCTGGTGCGTGTCCTTGTGGGAGGCGTTGACCTCCGCCACGCCGCCGCGCGAGGCCGATGCGATCGAGCCGCGGCTGCGCAAGGTACTGACCCGCGGCGTAGCCAAGGCCGCCGACGATCGTTTCCCCTCGATGCTCGCGCTGGTTCGCGCGCTGCGACCGGGTCGCGCCCGCTGGCGGGCCTTCGGCGTCGCGGCGACCGGTACGGCCGCGCTCGCTACCGCCGCATGGGTCGGGTTGCCCAGTCCGGCCACGGCGATGCTGCGCCCGCCGGTCGTCGAAGGGCCGGCACGCCCGGGGCCGACCGCGGAAGCGACCGAGCACGTCTCGCTCGCCCTGGCGCAGGCCGCAGCGGCCCGATCTCGCGGACAGCTGCGCACCGCCGAGCAGGTGCTCGCGGCCGCGCTTCAGCACGACGCCCTCGATCCCGAGTCGACGGCTCGTCTGCAGCTCGAGCAATCGCGCGCCCTCGATCGCATGGGCGCGCGCGAGTCAGCGATCGACGTGCTCGTGCGCGTCGAAGACGGAACCGCCGAGGTGCCGCCAGCGCTGCGCGCCGCGGTGGAGCTCGAGCTCGTGCGCCAAGGTGCCGGTCGCGTCACCAAGGCGCCGCAGCCGTGGCTCGAGGCGGCGCGCGCGAGCCTGGTGCGGGCGGGAATCGACCCCGACACCGACCTGTCCTTCCTTCACGTCAAGGCCGACCTGCTGCAGCGGGAAGGTCGGCACGACGACGCCCACGAGGCGTACGTTGCCGCGGTCGCCGTGCTCGAGAAGGCGACCTCGGCGATCGACCGCGTGGACGTGCTCGTCGACCACGCATCCAACCTCGGCAAGCTCGGCCGCAACGACGAGGCCGTCGAGATCCTCGATCGCGCCCGGGAGATCGTCGAGGTCTCCGGCCTCGGCCGCAGCGACGCGGCGGCGCGGGTCGAGACGACACGCGCGATGCGGCGCGCCGAGTCGGGGCATCGACCCGAGGCGATCACGGAGCTGCAAGCGGCGATCGAGGGCGCCGAGCGAGTCGACGGCCTCGACGTCCGCGTCGTCGGCGTGGCGCTCAACAGCTTGGGGGCGTACCTCAACCTCGAGCACCGTGCGGCCGAGTCGTTTGCGGCGCTGACCCGCGCCGAGTCCCTCATCCCCGATTTCTACGGCGTGCACGCCAACCTCGCGATGCACTACAGCCGCCTGCCTTGCCAAGACGTCGCCGACAAGGCCGCGTGCCACGACGAGTCGCGCGCCAAGTCGCTGGCGCACACGATCAAGGCGTACGAGCAGGCGCGCGAGAGCTTGGGCGCCGAGCACCCTTCGGTGGCCCAGCTCGCGGGCAACCTCGCCCACGACCATCTGCAGCGCGGCGAGCTGCGGCTGGCCAAGCAGTACACGCAGATCGGGCTGCCCGGGTTGATCCGCGCGTACGGTCCGACCCACGTGCTGACGGTGCGCCCGCGACTGAGCGCGCTCGAGATCGCGGTGCGGACCGGCGAGCGGACCGAGGCGCTCGAGATCGTGGCGGCGCTCGACGAAGCGCTCGACGCCAACGCCGAGGCCCTCGGCCCCGCGGCGGTGCTGGTCGTGGGCTACGTGGAGGCGCGCGCCCGAATCTGGGCCGGCGCCCCGCTGCCGCAGGACGAGCAGACGATCGCGGACGCTCTCGAGGCGCTCGGCCCCCGGCCGCCCGACGACATCCGCATGATCGACGCGTGGTTTTCCGGCGACGCCGCCAACTGAGTCAAAGCCGGCGACGTCCCTCGCCCCAAAGGGCGTGAGCTACGTCCCGAAAAAAAGCGTGCGACGGATTCGCGAACGTTCGTCCTGCCCTCTCGAACGCGGAGCTACCCCCGCGACTTTCGAAAGGACACAACGGTGAATCAACAAATGTCGAGCGCAATGGCCTGGCCATTCGGACTCGGGACGGCGGTCGTCGCGGCGCTGACCGGCTACATGATCGTCTCGGTCGGCACGCTGGGAACTCTGGGACTGTTCGCGGTCATCTTCGCGGTCGGAGCCGTGCTCGCGGTCAAGAAGACGCAGATGAGCAAAGGCGGCGTGGTGGGCACCTTCGTCGCCTGCGCCATCGTGGCTTGCATCGGCTTCTTCATGACGACCTCGAGCACCCTCGCCGCCGAAGTGGCCGCCGAGGTCGCCAAGTCGCCGGAGCTCAACGGCGGCGAGGTCATCAACGAAACCGCCGCGAACGCGGCCGGTGGTCTGGCGGGCGCTCTGCTGACCGTGGGTGCGTTCGTGGCCGCGCTGTTCGGCTCGCTCCTCGGCGGTTTGATCCCGTCCAAGGGTCGCTGATGGAATCGGCACCGCTTGGTCGCGGGCGTCGGGCGCGAGGGCCGGAGCCTGCGACCGCGCGGTGACCGGTCAGCCCTCGCAGCCGACGCCGTCGTGGTCGGCGTCGAGGCCGTAAACGTCTTCGCCGACCACTTCGACGGGGGCGGCGTCGAGCGCTCGCACTTCGGCACAGTCGAGATCGTCGACCACCGGAAGGCAGGGCACGTAGGACGGATGGCAAGTCGAGGGTGCCTGTCCGTCTCCGGCATCTTCGTCGGCCCCCGAGCCCGAGGGCAGCAGCGGGCCCGACATCCCGAGACCATCGACGTCGTCGGACGCACCGGTCCCCTCACCGGTCGACGAGGTGTCTTCCTCCTCGTCGCCGAGGGTGTCGGTGGACAGCGGCGCCCGCAGGCAACCTCCGACCAGACCGATCCACACGCCGAGCACGGCCCGCGACGCTCTCCCCACGAAGGCAGCCTACGGACGGCGAGGCGCCTCGGCAAGCCGGCTCGGAGGCGGCCGGACGCGCACGCGCGACCGAGTCCGATTCAGGAGGAGTCGTCGGCCGGGGACGCCGGCGGTGACAAGGAGGTCGACGCGTTGCCTTGGGCGAACGCATCGGCCTCCACGGACAGCCCGAGCGCCAGCGACAGGGCGCACACGAGGGTGGCGATGAACGAGATCACGGGTCCACTTTGACCCCTCGCGTCCCCGATCTGACGCAGGCGTGCACGGCTCGACGCGTCGGCCTACCCTCGGAGGCGTGAACGAGGTCCCGGCCGAGATCCGCCTGCGACTGTGCATCGAGGACATCCTGCGCGGGCGGCTCCCGCTGCTCGACGGCGTGGACAAGCTGCTGACGATCGCGAGAGACGTGCCGGCCATCGCGGCGGACCGGGACCTGGCCAAGCTCGCGCAGATCCTCGCCGACCACGAGCACCTGCCGATCGGGAAATCGCGCGAGCACTGGAACGCTCGAGCGCTCCATCGCCTCGACCGCGAGCTGATGGAAGCCGAGCGCCGCGTGCAGGATTCGGTGTTCTACGCGTGCCGCCGACTCGGCGAGCACCTGGGGTGATGGCGCGGCCCTCGAGGCGGGCCTCGCCGACGCTCCCGGGTCACCGACGCGGTGCGATCGGCCGGGGCCCCCCGAGGTTGTCGCGCGGGATCCAGACCTCGACCTGGCCCGGCACCTCGCCACGGATCGCCGCCGGGCTCACCCAGACCTGCGGTGGCTCCGGTGGCGGATAGGGTCGTGCGGCGCAGGCGATCGGCGCCCCGACACCGATGGCGAGTGCAACCCGCAGCCCGGGTCTCAAAATCGACCTCCGACCTGCAGCTGGGCGTGCCCCGGTGCGATCGTCGGCGTCAGCGACACGATCCGAGCCCCGCGAAACAACTCCTGTCGTCGGCGCAGCATCAAGCCGTAACCCAGCAGCGCCCCGCCTGCGGCGAGCACCGTCCCCGCACCATCGGCCAGCGCCTGCGGCAGCCCGTAGCGACACGCGTACCACTGCTCCCCGTCCACGCCGGGGTCGCCGTCGATCGCGGGGTAGTACTCGTCGGGCACCGAGTACGGCCCGGGTCCACCGGCCCAGCACGACCACCAAAAGCCCTCGTTGACGAACGCCACCGCTCCACCGATCCCGAGCAGCACCGAGCCGGTGATCACGTACGGTCTCGGATCCCGCGTGCGCCCGCGCGCCGCGTCCCACCAGGCGTCGGAGCGCGCTCGCATCACGCCGGCCCCGGTCGCACCACCAATCGCCAGGCCGAGCATGCCTCGCTCGACGAATCCGCCGGCACACCCACCGCACGTGTACAGGTCGATGAGCTGAAAGCCGACCGTCGCCGCGATCATGGCCCCGGCGCCAATGAACAAGCCCGTTCCGCGGTAGCGTGGCGGGTGGACCCGCACGTAGTCCTTCTTCCAAGCATCGGCCTCGACGGCCACGGGCTTCGTCGGCGCGGGTGGTGAGGTCCGAGCCTCGGGTGTCGGGACTTCGTCCGGTCCGTCCGGCGCGGCGCTCTCGTCCCCCACCGCGTCGGGTCCCTCGGGCGCTCGTTGCTCCGTGTCCGTTGCGGCGACCTCGTCGACCACCGCGTCCTCTTGCGGGACGGCCGTCTCCGGCGACGGGGACAGTGCCAACACCACCATCCAAGACGAGCTCATCCGACGATCGTGCCGCGGTCGATGCGTCCCCGCATCCGAATTCGCCGACGGCCACGGACGGTCGGGTTTCCGTACGGCCCCGCGACCGCCTACGTGGTGACTCCGGGCGCGGCCCCGATGCCGGTCGGCTGACGCGGCCGGATCGCCCGCGCGCGGAGCAAGGCGTCAGTCGATCTCGTCGTAGCCCGGAAGAAGGTCGGCGAGCCAGGCCGGGATCGCATCCACGCTGTCGAGATGGCGCGCGGACTTGTTGTCGAGCCAAGGGCCGGCGTCCAGGATCTCCGCCACGAGCGCGTCGGCATCCTGCGGGGACGCGCTGGGGCGCAAGCCGGCGAGGGGGTCGGCGAAGAGCGTGGGCGAGTACACCTCCTGCGGGCCAACGGAGTCCGGACGAGGAGCCACGATCTCGCATCCGAGCACCGGCAGGTAGGCGACCGACAGCGGCAACGTCGCCGGGTCGCGACCCAGCACCTGTCCGATGACCGCCCGGGCGCGCGTGGTGTGGCGCACCGGCTGACGCCACGTTTCGAAGAACGGCGCGAGCAACCACACGCCGCGACCGGGCATGATCGCGAGGTCGAGCTCGTGGACCGTCCAAGCGACCGCCGGCTCGTCGCGATGCGACGGCGTCTCCGTCATCGGGATCGACAAGTGCACGCTTCCCACCGCCAGCGGCCGACCGAGCGTCGCGACCGCGAGGTAGTCCGCCGCCGCGTACTCGGTGGGATAGTCGTTGTCCACGACACGGAAGATCTCGGGCTCGCCGAGCGCGAAGGTACCGTCGCGGAACGGTGTGGGGATGGACGGGTCGGGCCGGGATCGTTGCCGTGCTGCGGTCACACCCTCCCCATCGGCCGCCGCCGCCGTTCGTTGCAGCCCCGCCGTCGGTTTTTCGAGCTCACCCGGGTTTCGCGCCCGCCGCGCCAGGTCCGCACGCTCGGGCCGCGCCACCTCTATACTCCCGGCGCTTGACGATCCTGACCGTCAAAGACGTCCGCCGCAGCTACGGCACGCGCGACGTGCTCCAAGGCGCGACCTTCGGCATCGAGGCGGGCGAGCGCCTCGGCGTGGTCGGTCGCAACGGCTCGGGCAAGACCACGCTGGCGCGGATCGTGGCCGGCGACGAGGTCCCGGACTCCGGCGAGGTGGTGCGGGCCTCGCAGCTGCGCGTGGGCGTGCTGCGACAGGAACCGCGCTTCGAACCGGGCCGCACCGCCGTGCAGGCCGTGCTCGACGGCCGACCCCAGTGGCGCGCCGCGATCGCGGCCCACGAGGCAGCTTCGGCGGCGCTCGAGCGAGGCGACGGCGACATCGATGCCCTCGTCTCGCAGCAGGCGGAGGCGGCGGCCAAGGTCGAGGAGCACGGTGGGTGGGACAAGCGTCACGAAGCCGAGGCCGTCCTCGGTCACGTGGGGATCACGAACGTCGAGGCCGTCGTCGACACGATGAGCGGCGGCGAGCGACGCCGCGTCGCCCTCGCCCGGCTGCTCGTCGCCGATCCGGATCTCGCGATCATGGACGAGCCCACCAACCACCTCGACATCGGCGCGATCGAGTGGCTGGAGCGCTACTTGTCGGAGCGCTACCGCGGCGCGCTGCTGCTCATCACGCACGACCGATATCTGCTCGACCGCGTCGTCTCGCGCACGCTCGAGGTCGCCGACGGCGTGGTGCACTCGTACGCCGGGGGCTGGGGCGACTACCTGGAGGCCAAGGCCGAGCGGCAGGCCCACGCCGAGCGGGTCGACGCCAACCGCCGCAACTTCTTGCGCCGTGAGCTCGAGTGGCTCCGCAGAAGCCCCAAAGCCCGGACCACCAAGTCCAAGTCCCGGATCGACCGGGCCCACGCGGCGATCGACGCCGCCCCGGCGAGGGCCGACCGCGACGCGTCGATCGAGGTCGGCCACGTCCGCTCCGGCTCGACGATCCTCGAGGCGCAGGACGTCACCGTGAAGGTGGCCGGGCGCACGCTGGTGGAAGGGCTGACGCTGCGGCTGTCCAAGGGCGAACGGATCGGGATCCTCGGCCCGAACGGTTGCGGCAAGACGTCGCTGCTGCGCGTGCTGACCGGCCAGGCCGAACCCGACGCCGGCCAGGTCGTGTTGGGCAAGAACACCAAGATCGCTCAGCTCGACCAGCTGCGAACGGGGCTGCCGGATGACGTCAAGGTCTACGACGTGGTCGCCGAGGGGCGCAGCCGGATCGCGCTCGGCGGACGCGAGCTCGACGTGCGCTCGTACCTCGAGCACTTTCTGTTCGACACGACCGCCCAGCAAAAGAAGGTGGGCGTGCTCTCGGGTGGGGAGCGCGCCCGCGTCGCGCTCGCTCGCACACTGCGACAGGATGCGAACGTGTTGGTGCTCGACGAGCCGACCAACGACCTCGACGTGTCGACCCTCGCGGCCCTCGAAGAAGCGCTGCTGTCGTTTCCGGGCACGGCGTTGGTCGTCACCCACGACCGGTGGTTTCTCGACCGGTTCGCGACCTCGATCCTCGCGTTCGAGGGCACCAACCTCGTGCAGTACCCGGGCGGCTTCTCGGACTGGGCCGAGCGTCGCGACGCTCGTCCTGCCGTCGAGGACGAGGGATCGGCCAAGGCGATCAAGCCCGCGAAGGTGGAGCCCGCGAAGGTGGAGCCCACCCCGGCAAAGAAGAAGGGCCTGACCTACGCCGAGCGGATCGAGCTCGAAGGCCTGCTCGAGAAGGTCGACGAGGCCGAGACTCGCGTGCAGACGCTGGAGGACGAAGCGACGCAGCAGTCCTTTTATGCACGGCCGGAGCCCGAACAGCGCGCCCACTTCGAGGCACTGCAGGCGGCGAAGGCCGAGGCCGAGGCCCTCGCCAGTCGCTGGACGGAGCTCGAAGACAAGCGCGACGGTTGAGTGGTGCCCCTGCGCCCGCAATGCGGGGCGAGGTTGCGACCGGCCCGGCGGTGACTATACCCCCGGAGAATGAGCCGTCTGCGAACGTGGCTCGCCCTCGGGATGTTGGTCGCGGGATGTGCCGCGAGCACGACCCGGCGAGAGAACCTGCCTCCGCTGACGACCGTGGCGAAGGTCGACGTCGATCGATACCTGGGCACCTGGTACGAGATCGCCAGCTACCCCCAACGCTTCCAGCGGGGCTGCACGGCCACGACCGCCACGTACTCGCTGCGCGACGACGGCGACATCGACGTCCTCAACCGCTGCCGCAAAGAGAGTCTCGACGGCAAGCTCGACGAGGCGAAGGGCCGCGCGCGCGTCGTCGATCCCACCACGAACGCCAAGCTCGAGGTCAGCTTCTTCCGACCGTTTTGGGGCGACTACTGGATCATCGAGCTCGGCGAGGATTACCAGTACGCGGTCGTCGGCCATCCCAGCCGCGACTATCTGTGGATTCTGTCGCGCACGCCGCAGATGGACTCCGCCCTGTACGACGAGCTGCTCGAGCGCCTCGTCGTCGAGCACCAGTACGACGTGTCGCGGCTGCGCCGGACGCTTCAGCCCGAACCACGCTGATCCCCGGGTCCCAGCGCGGCGCGCGATGTCGCACATTCACCTTCACGTGGTACGCTCGCCGGCGCGGAGGCGAAGCACCCTTGAGACAGGTTTGGCCATGGGTAGCCCCACTCGTCTTCGTGGCGTGCTTCGAGGAGCCGGACACGGGCAGCGGCGGGGACGGTGGTGCCGAGCCCGGGTCGACGTCGGAAGCGATGAGCACGTTGTCGGCAACGGCGACGGTCCCGACCTCGGGCGCGGTGGTGGACAGCGGTGAGCACGACTCGAGCGCTTCGGCGGACGTCACGTCGTCGGAGTCGGGCGACTCGGCGGAAACGTCGTCGGGGTCGGGCGGTGACGCGTGCCTCGGTGAGGGCGCCGGCGTGGTGCTGTGGGCCGAGGACGGCACGGTCGTGGCCCCCATGGAGTTGCTGATCGCGAGCTTGCTGCCGCGCAACCCCGCGATGGCGCGCTCGTATGCGGCCGAGACCGGATCGATCTCGTGGTCCTTCGCGCTGTCGTGCCCTGCGACCGTGCAGGTTCACGGCTTGGCCTGGGACTCGAACCCGGGCGTGTTCGTCGACGACCCGGACTCCTTCTTCGTCACGGTCGACGGGCGATCGGAGATCCAGTGGACCTACGGTTGCGGCGCGGCGGACCTCCCCGCTGGCGCGACCTGGTCGTGGCAGGTCGTCGGCGCCAGCAGTGAGCGCAACTGCGACTTGGTACCGCTCGAACTGTCGCTCGACGCGGGGACCCACACGATCCGCCTGCGCAATCGCGAGACCGGCAGCGGGCGCGTCTACGCGGGGGTCGCGGCGTTGGTCGTGACCGACGACCCGACGCTCGACCCGGCCACGTTGTACGACCCGTACCGCTGACTCCGAAGCGCCGGCCCGAACGGATCACTCGCAGCACGCGGTCTGGCAGCGATTGCGGGGCGCGTAGTCGACGACCCCACCCCGGGCATCGAGCTCGACGTGGCAGCACTCGTGCACGGCCTGCTCCACCTTCGCCCGCCCGCGACGCACGCGAGACTTGACCGCGGTCAGCGACAAACCGAGCACCTGCGCGGCCTGCCGCTGCGTCATGCCCTGCAGCTCGGTCAGGCGCAGGACGTCCCGGTACGCCGGCTCGAGGTTGTTCACGGACGTGGCGACCCACGCCAGCAACGGACCCATGTCGGGGCCGGCGTCTTCGTCCGGTACCTGGACCGGCTCGTCCTCCAGCGGCACCTGCCGACCGCTGCGCCGGTAGTGGTCGACGACGACATGGGCGGCGATCCGCCCGATCCAAGCCGCGAGCTTGTCGCCTTCGCGCAGCTGCTCGGCCCGATCGTGCACGCGCACGAACACTTCCTGCACGAGGTCGTCCACCACGTCCGGGGCGTCGACCCGCCGCCGGACGTAGCGTCGAACCTCCTCGACGAGCGCGGCCCAGGCCGGGTCGCACGGTGCATCTACTTGCAGCATGACGGGGCGCAGCACGGTTGGTCGGAGGGCTCGGCCGACACGTTGGGGATCGACTTGCCGTAGCTGTCGGCGTCCTCCTTGACGAAGAACACCTCCCAGCGGTGACCGTCGGGATCGTTGGCCCACACCTTGTCCTGCTTGGCGTAGCAGCACGTCACGTCGTCCTCGACCGCGGTCGCGATGCCGGCCGCGGCCAGGCGTGCCTGCATCGCGGCGACCGTGTCGGTGTCTTCCACTTCGATGCCGAAGTGCTCGGCCCCGTGGTGGCCGGGCGTCTGGGCGACCTCGTTGAGCGTGAAGTTGACCGGCGGAGATGCCACGGAGAACTTCGCGTACTGCTCCCGAAGCTTGACCGGCTCGACGCCGAACATGGTGCGGTAGAACTGCACGGCCTTGCCCAGGTCGGTGGTGTGGATGGCCAGGTGGATGCGGATGGCGTTCATGTCTGCCCCGACGGACGAGCCGGAAAAGGACGCAGTCAATTGTCCGGCCTCATCTCACGTCGCGCAAGACGCCGTTTTCGTTGCGGTTTCGTGACCGTGCAGCGCTTTTTGTGCGTCCTTTCGATACTTCCCGCGTCGGTTCACGGCCATGGGCGTCTTCGAGAAGTACCTGTCGGTGTGGGTCGCCGCCGCGATCGCGGTCGGCGTGGGTCTGGGCCTCGCGGTCCCGGGAGCGTTCGCCGCCGTCGCAGACCTCGAGGTGGCGCGGGTCAACCTCGTGGTCGCGGTCCTCATCTGGTTGATGGTCTACCCGATGATGCTCGAGGTGGAGCCGAGCTGCCTGCGAGAGGTCGGCCGCAAGCCCAAGGGTCTCGCGCTCACGCTCGTCGTCAACTGGCTCATCAAGCCGTTTTCGATGGCGGCGCTGGGCATCGTGTTCTTCCGTTGGGCGTTCGCGGACCTCGTACCGCAAGCCGATGCGCAGCAGTACATCGCGGGCATGATCTTGCTGGGGGTCGCACCGTGCACCGCGATGGTGTTCGTGTGGAGCCACCTGACGCGCGGCGACGCCAACTACACGCTCGTGCAAGTCACGGTCAACGACGTGATCCTCGTGTTCGCGTTCGCTCCGATCGCGGGACTGCTGCTCGGTGTCACCGAGCTCGTCGTCCCTTGGGGCACGCTGGTCGCCTCGGTGGTGATCTTCGTGGTGGTGCCGTTCGGCGCCGGGGTCTGGACCCGAAGGCTCGTCGCCTCCGACGCGCGCCTGCAAACGCTGAAGGCGCGGCTCAAGCCCACGTCGATCCTCGGCTTGCTGCTGACGGTCGTGCTGCTGTTCGGGTTCCAAGCGCAGACCCTGGTCGACCAGCCCGGTCGCGTCGCGCTCATCGCCGTGCCGTTGCTCATCCAGAGCTACGGGATCTTCGCGATCACCTACGGCGCCGCCAAGCTTCTGAAACTTCCGCACGACGTCGCGGCCCCGGCCGCCATGATCGGCACTTCGAACTTCTTCGAGCTCGCCGTGGCGGTCGCGATCAGCCTGTTCGGCCTGTCGTCGGGGGCGGCGCTGGCCACCGTGGTCGGCGTGCTGATCGAGGTCCCGGTGATGCTGTCGCTCGTGCGCTTCGCCAACCGCACGCGTCACTGGTTCCCGGCGGCCGACGCCTGAGCGGGGTCACGGCAAGTCGGCCGCATCGTCCAGAACGCGTCCGCCGCTGGCCTCCACGAGCGCCGCGACCGACTCGGTCCCCGCCCCGACCACGAACCATGCGCGCGAGCCGATCGCGCTCGCGTAGTCCTCCACGAGCTCGCGGGCGCCCCGGGCCGACAACGACTCCGACAGCGACAAGCCGATGACCGCGGCGTCGAGCGCATCCGCGGCTCCGCGCAGGACCTTCGGCCGCGTGCGCGCCCCCAGGAACTGCACGCGGTGCCCCCGGCCCTGTAGCGTCAACGCGGCTCCGAACGCGGGGGCCGTGTCGTCCTCGTCGGCGAAGCACCCGACCACCGCCCACGGCGCGGGGGCGGCGGGCTGACCCAGCCGCAGCATGTCGCGTGCGACTTGACCGAAGATCTCGGCGGCGAGGCGCTCGTGATGGCGACCGAGCGTCCCGCCGAGCCATTGATTGCGCACGGTCTCCCAGGCCGGCGCGACGACCTCGGCGAAGGCCTCGGCGTGCGAGCCGACCAGTAGCGCACCGCGGATCGCCGCGTGGGCACTCGCGGGGTCGAACGCAGCGATCGCCGCGACGGCCGCGTCCGCGTCGGCCACCCGCGCGATCGGAACCGATGGCGGCGAAGCGGCCGGGACGGACGTCGCGCTCGCCGACGAGCCGGCAGCGTCCAACACCTGCGCGACCGCCTCGGCCGGCGCGAGCCCCTGCTCGCACAGCTCGCGCACGCGGGCGATCTCGGCGATGTCGGCATCGCTGTAGACGCGATAGGCGGACGCGGTGCGGTCGGGCGTCGGGAAGCCGTAGCGCTGCTCCCAGCTGCGCAGCGTGGACGCGGGGACGCCGGTCATCTCGGCGACGGTCTGAATGCGGAACTTCCCCTTCGAATCGGCCTTGGACATCCTTGCGCAACCTTACTCAAAATTTCTGCAAAAACCTTCTTGAAACCCTACGCGACTCCTGCATACTGCCAGAGAACCACCGCCGCTGTCCACGGGGGACGCATCCGCCCAGACTCGCCGGTGGTTTTCTTTTACCTGAATCATTTTAGGCACTTCTAGTCCTTACGCAAAGGCTACGCAGCAGCTTCGCACCACCTCCGCAGAGGTTGTCTTTCACGCGGCGCAGATGCCGCACCACGGGCCCGAGTCTGGCCCAGGAGTGAGCAAGGTTCAATGAAACTTCACACCACCACCCTGTCCCTGTTGTCCACCCTCGCCCTCGTCCCCGGCTGCTTCCAGGCCGGCGACGATCGCATGGACCCGGCCCCCGGCATGGCCGACACCGACGGCGACGCGGGTACCGACGACGGCAACGACGACGACGGCATGGACGACGGCATGGACGACGGCGCCCCGCAAGCACCCGAGCCCGCCGCCGGCAACGCGCTGGTGCGCGTGATCCATGGGGCGTCGGACGCCCCGGCGGTCGACATCTACGCCGAGGGAATCGAAGCCCCCGTGCTGACGGACGTCTCCTATGGCGAAGCCACCGACTACCTCGAGGTTCCAGCCGGTGCGTACAACTTCCAGATCCGCCCCGCCGGTGCGTCCGCCCTCGAGCCGCCCGTGTACGAGACGGGCGCGCTCGAGCTCGCCGACGGCGTCACCGTCTCGGCGCTGGCGGCCGGGCTCTTGGCAGGCGAAGGCGATAGCGCGTTCCGAGTGATCCCGCTCGTCGAAGAGTGGGACGGCGGCCTCGGAGGCGAAGCGCTCGTGCGAATCGTTCACGCCGGCGCGGATGCACCGACGGTGGCGATCGACGTCGCCGACGACGCCGAGCCCGAGATCGAAGGTCTCGTCCGCTTCGCCGACACCGGCAGCGCCGGCGTCCCGCTGCCCGCCGCCGAGTCGCTGCAGGTCGGAATCCGCGCGGGCGACCAGCGCGTGACCGCCTTCACCACGCCGGCGCTACCCGACGGCGCCAACGTGTTCGTCATCGCGACGGGCCGTCTCGGCCGCCCCGCCAACGAAGCCGACGGCTTCGCCCTGCTCGCGGTGGGCCCGGAGGGCTCGCTGGGCTTCATCAAGCAGAACCCGGTCGTGTACGCACTGCACGCGAGCCCGGACGCACCCGAGGTCGATCTGTGCGCCGGCGACACGCTGCTGGCCAACCACCTCACCTTCGGCAACCTCGCCCGGACGCAAGTGCCGCCCGGCGAGTACGGGATCGACTTCTACGCGTCGCCGAGCAACTGCGCCGGCACGGCGGTGACGACCGACTGGACGCCCGAGCTCGAGGCCGGCGAGCAGTACCTGGCGATCGCGACCGGCGAGATCAACCCGTCCGTCGACGAGCCGCCGCTGCAGCTGGTCACCTTCCGCAACCACTTCACGCCGGAGTCGCCCGAGGACGCGATCTTCAACATCGTCCACGCCGCTTCGGCCCCGGAGGTCGACGTGGGGCTGGTGACCGGCACCACGATCGAGGGCGGCAACCTGCTGCAGGCCGCGCTGAAGTGGCCTTCGATTTCCGAGACGTTCGCGATTCAGCCGTTCACCTACCAGATCGGCCTCGCAGCCGCCGGCACGGTCACGCCCGTCGCGAGCTTCCATGTCGACGCCTACGAGGGCCTGCGCTCGTTCATCGTGGCCGCCGGTGACCTGTCCCCCGAGACGACCGAAGCGTCCCTGCGCCTCTTGTCGGTCGACACCTCGGCGACCCCCTGGACCGTCGACACGTACAACCCCAACTGAACCGCCGACAGCCACACACTGCGGGGCGGCCCCTCCTTCGGGAGGGGCCGTTTTTTCGTGGCGCGAGTCGGCGGCGCGAGTCGGCAGTAAGATGGGTGGCGGTGGTGGATCCGACGCAGATGGAGGTCGACGCGACCTTGACGGAGGCGGCCGGCAACGCCGACCTCGCCGTCGGTCAGCGACTCGGCGGTCGGTTCACGCTCACGGAGGTGCTCGGCGCCGGTGCGCACGGCGTGGTGTATGCGGCCGAGGACGACTCCGGCGGACGACCGGTGGCGATCAAGACCCTGGCACGTCTGGACCCCGACGAGCTGTACCGCTTCAAGCGCGAGTTCCGGGTGCTCGCCGACGTCTCGCACGACAACCTCGTGACGCTGTACGAGCTGTTCGTCGAGCCGTCCGGCGCCTACTTTTCGATGGAGCTGGTGCGTGGGCGCGACTTCCTGTCGCACGTGCGTGGCGACGAGTTCACCGAGCTGCACGAAGGCCGTCTGCACGAGGCGCTGCGTCAGCTCGCGACCGGCCTGCACGCACTGCACGGGTTCGGCAAGCTGCACCGCGATCTCAAGCCGTCCAACGTGCTGGTCCGCGAAGGCGACGACCGGGTGCTCGTGGCCGACTTCGGGCTGGCCGAAGAGCTCGCGGCCACGCACGAGTGGGATCTGGTCGGCACGCCGGCGTACATGTCCCCGGAGCAGGCCGCCGGCCAGGAGCTGACGCCGGCGAGCGACTGGTACGCGGTCGGCGTCATGCTCTACGAGGCATTGACGGGCGAGTATCCGTTCGCGGGCGCGTTCGGCAAGGCGATGCTGATCGCCAAGCAGGGACCGCCGCCGCCGCCGCCTTCGAGTCTCGTCCCCGACCTCGACGAGTTGCTCGAAGACCTGTGCATGCAGCTGCTGCGTCGCGATCCCGAGGACCGCCCCCGGGGCGAGGAAGTGCTGGCGATCCTCGGACGCACCGACGCCCCACAGTGGACGCTGCCGACCGCCTCGGACACGGTGGGGCGCACCGACGAGCTGTCGGTGCTGCGCGACGCGTTCTCGTACACCCGCGCCGGGATGGAAGGCCGCGCCGCGGTCGTGATGCTCCACGGGCCGTCCGGCGTGGGCAAGACGACCATCGTCGAGTCGTTCGTCGAATCGCTCCCGGAGACGACGCTGGTGCTGCGCGGTCGGTGCTACGAGCGAGAGTCCGTCCCCTACAAGGGCTTCGACACGGTGATCGACGACCTGCGCCGCCACCTCCATCTGCAGGCACGCCGCGGCGACCCGGTGGCCTCGGTGGTCGGTGGCGCCGCGTTGGCGCGCCTGTTTCCGGTGCTGCGGGACGTCCACGGGATCGGCGACACGCCGGGCACGATCCCCGAGGACGCGCT
Organism: uncultured Pseudomonadota bacterium; assembly: GCA_937896535.1. Lineage (GTDB taxonomy): Bacteria > Myxococcota_A > Polyangia > Nannocystales > Nannocystaceae > CALBMM01. Next base: position 62,153 of record CALBMM010000241.1, on the reverse strand, counting down.
GGAGCTTCGACGACGCGCCGTGGCGGCCCTCGGTGAGCTGCTCGACGCGCTCACACGCCGTCATGCGTTGGTCCTGGTGATCGACGACTTGCAGTGGAGCGACGCCGACACGAGCGCGCTGCTGTTGGCGCTGCTACGCCCGACGTTCCGGCCCGGGATGCTCGTGGTCGCGACGTACCGCGACGACGACGCGAGCGCGGCCGAGCACCTCGCTTCGGTCCGAGCCGAGTTGACGACGATCGGTTCGGGTCTGCGCCTGGACGACGTCGGCGTGGGGCCCCTCGCCGACGACGACGCGCGCACGCTGGCACGGCAGCTGTTGACCGAGCGCGACGACGAGGACGCACTCACCGATGCGATCGTCGCCGAGGCCGACGGCAGCCCGTTGTTCATCGCCGAGCTCGTGCGCTTCGCCGGTCCCGCGGGACTGCAGCTCCGGGGCGCGCTGTCGCTGGACGCCGTCATCGGCGAGCGGGTCGCACGATTGCCGGCCCCGGCACGCGCGCTGCTCGAGCTCAGTGCCGTCGCGGGCGGCCCGGTGGAGCGGCAGATCATCGCCGACGCCGCGGGCGACGACGCGGCGACCGATTCGGTGGCGCTGCTGCGAGCGCAAGGTCTCGTCCGCACGCACGGTCCCCGGCCGACCGACGCCATCGAGCCGTTCCACGACCGGATCCGCACCGCGGTGGTCGCCGCCCTCGCCGACGATGCGCGCCGCGACTGCCACGGCCGCCTCGCCACCCAGCTGCAGCGCCGTGCGGCCGATCCAGAGATGGTCGCGACGCACCTGCACGCCGCCGGGCGGTCGGCCGAGGCGGCACGCTACGTGACCCGGGCGGCCGACCGCGCCGCCGAGGCCCTCGCGCTCAAGCGAGCGGCGCGGCTGTACGGACAAGCGCTGGAGCTGTCGACCAACGACCCCGCGGCGCGGCAACGACTGAGGATCGCCCGGGCCGAGGTCCTCGCGGCCGACGGACGCAGTGCCGAGGCGGCCGCCGCCTACCTCGACGCCTGCGACCACGCCGACCGCACCCAGATCGTTCGCCTGCGCAGCCACGCCGCCGAGCAGCTGCTGCGAAGCGGTCGGATCGACGAAGGCACCGTGCAGCTGCGCAAGGTGCTCGAGCCGGTGGGGCTGCGACCGCCCCCCGATCCCCGGGTCGCCCTCGCGTCGCTGGTCTGGCAGCGCGCGCGCGTGTGGCGACGGGGCTTGGCCTTCGACGAGCGCCCCGCCGAGTCGATCGCCGACGACGTGCTGCTCAAGGTCGACACCTCGCGCGCGGCCGCGACGGGTCTGCTGCAGACGAACGTGCTGACCGGCCAGTACTTCCAGGCCGTGCACCTGCTGCTCGCCCTCGACGCCGGAGAGCCCCACCGCGTCGCCCGAGCCCTCGGTCTCGAGGCGCTGTACGCCGCGACCGGGGGCACGACCACCGCCCGCGAGGTCGACGATCTCGTCGCGCGCGTGCTCGGCTTGTCGCGGCGCCTCGACGACCCCCATGGCCTCGGGCTCGGTTTGCTCGCCGCCGGCACGGCCGATCTGTACCGCGGTCGTTTCGTCGATGCCCTCCCCAAGCTGCGCGAAGCCGAGGAGATCCTGCGCCAGCGCTGCACCCACGTCGCATGGGAGCTGATGATGGCGCGGACGATGCTCAGCAACGACCTGTATCACCTCGGCGACTTCGAGGCGCTGCAGCATACGGTCGAGCTCGCCCTCGAGGACGCCGCCGAGCGCGACGACCTGCACACCGCCCTGATGATCAAGGTCGCGTTCGGCCCGATGCCGGCGTTGGCCGCCGGCGACGTGGCGCGGGCGCGGCAGGTCCTGGCCGAGTGCGAAGAGTCCTTTCCGTCGCAGCTACGCACGAGCACGTACAACTACGTGCGGCTTTTGACCCGCGCCCGACTGTCGCGCTACGACCATCAGCCGGCCGCGGCGTGGGAGGCCTTCGAGCGTCACCGCGGCGAAATCACGCGATCGCTGATGCTGACCAAGCAGCCGCTCAAGACCTTTTGGGTGCACGAGCGGGCGTGCACGGCCGCTTGGCTCGCCAACGAGGCACGCGACACCGCACGCGACGAGGCACTGGCGCAGGCGGCGGCCGGCGCCAAGACGCTGGCCAAGCTCCCCACTCGGTGGGCGCGCGCGATGGGCAAGTCGATCGATGCGTCGTTGGCCGCCGCGCGCGGCGACATCGACGAGGCCCGGACTCACGCCCTCGACGCCGAGCACGGCATGCTGGAGCTGGGCATGGCGGTCCACGCCGCGGCGATGCGACTGCGCCGCGGCGAGCTGTCGCGTGGCTCCGAGGGCGCGACGCTGGTCGAGGACGCGCTGACCACCATGGGCCGCCGCGGCATCGCGGCCCCCACCAAGATCGCCGACATGTTGCTGCCGCCCGTGCTCGGCTGGTGGTGACGAGTCGCCCCGCCGTGATCGGCCCCGCGTCGAGTGCTCGACGTCATCGGTCGCGCCGGTCCTCGCGTCGCAGCTGGATCGCGCGCTCGGGGCACGCCTGCACACACAGCCCGCAGTTGCGGCACGCGTCGGCGTTCGGCGTGTACGCGACCTTGCCTCCGTGGACCCGGTTCTTGAGCTTGCCCAACCACGACAGCGCGCGGTAGTCGGCCGGGTCGATCTTTCGGACCTCGAATACGTCGTACGGACACACGTTCACGCAATCGCCCTTGGCCTCGCATTTGCCGTGGTCGACGATCGGCACGATCGCGCCGGGCTCGGATCGGCAACTGGGCGAGGAGGGCTTGGCGGGCGGTGTCGAGGAGGACGGCACGATCGACAGCATGGCGCGCGCCGGCGGCGACGGCCACCCCGGCCACGGACGTGTCTGCGCGGCGTTTCCGACTACAGCTCGCCGACGACCTGCAGCTCGGCGAAGCCGCCGCAGCCCTCGTCTTCGTGGTCGAACAGCGCGAGCACGATGCGGTTGCCGACCTCTCCGATCTCGACCGTCGTCGTGGGGTCGGGCGTGCCCGGCAGTCCTCGCGTCTCCTCGAAGGTCAGGTTGTCCAGCGAGTCGAACACGCGCACGGTGACCGACTCGAACCCGAAGTCGGTGCGAAAGTTGGTGTTTCCGTTCTGCCCGTTGCCGACGATCAGGATCCGGTCGATGCAGTGGTCCGCCGCCGTCGCCCACACGTAGTCCGTGGGGGCGTTGCCCGGCTCGGGCCCCGTCGAAAACCACGAGGTCGACAGGTCCGTATCGACCGAGAGCCACGGCTCGTAGTTTTCGAACGTCGAGCTCGCCCCGACGACCCCCTGGTCGGTGATGTCGATCGACGATGCACAGCCGACCGGCTCTGCGGTGGTCTCGCCGGCGCTGGTCGTCTCCCCCGGCGTGCTCGAGTCGGTGACGCTGGCGGCTCCCGACGCGTCGGTGGTGGAGCCAGCGTCCTCGCCACCGCCGTCCGCCCCGTCACCGCCATCGGCCGGGCTCGAGTTACCGCCGACTCCGGAATCCGTCTCGAGCAGCATCCCCATCGCGCACGTGCCGTCGGCGATGGCGTAGCCGCTCGGGCAGCCGTCGGCCGCGTAGATGCAGATTCCCGACCGGTCGCAGATCCCCGCCTGACCGTGGGCATCGCACTGCACGTCCTGCACGCACGTGAACGGCTCCGGCTCCAGGCACGCCCCCACCGCGATCGACAGCACCAGCCCGGCGAGGACTCCCGAGGTCGGCACGAAGCTCGGTCGAACCATCATCGCGCCCTCAGAACCGAACCGTGGTGGGTCCCACCCAGTGACGGGCCGTGTCGGCGCGCCGTTGCGCACGGGTGCCGACGACGACGAGTCGAATGATCCCGATGACGAGCACGCCTCCACCGACCGCGGCGACGATACCTCCGGCCCGCTGCTTGCGACGCGACGCATCCTTCTCCGCCAAGTATGCCGACTCCATCGCTGCGTCGGGTGCCTCGACGGCCTGACGGCGACCGAGCGCGAATACGACTCCGCCGGTTCCCACGGTCGCGAGCCCCAAACCGGTGAGCGTCCATCCCACCCAGTCGCGCTTCCACGACTTGGGCGGGGGCGGGGCCGTTTCTTCGCCCTCGTCCTCGGGCACTGGATCTTCGGCGACCGCGTCCGGCGGATCGGCGGGATCGGTCATGTCGTCGGCGTTGGCCGGCGGCGGCGGCGGCGGCGGACCGTCGCCGAGCTCGGCTTCGCACTCGAGGATGTTGACCTCGGCGAGTTGCTTGGACTCCTCGGCCGGCTCGGTGTCGATGAAGCGCCCGTACAGCTCGATCGCCCGCTTGCAGTTGCCGTTGAGCCGCTCCGCCTGGGCCCACGAATACAGCAGCATCGGGTTGGGCTCGATCGCGTACGCCGCCTTGAGCTCGGGAATCGCCGCGGCGTAGTCGTCGCGCTCGAACGCCTCCTTGGCCGCGGCGAAGTGCTCGCGCGCCGCGTCGTTGTGCAGGACCTTGCGCGGTGGCGCCGCCGAAGCCGGCGACGATGCCAGGGCGATCGCAGCGGCGACGAATGCAGCGCACCGCGCACGGGCGCGGCGTTGGCGGGTCTCGGTCCTCATGCGCGACCGATCCGCGACGTGGTCTCAGCCGTCGAGGATCGGCAAGAGCGTATCGGTCGGCGCGCGTTTTTTCGACTTTCGCGGCGGCGGAGGTGGGGGGTCGGCCGTGTCGGGCTTTGCGCTGGCCCCCACACCCGCCTTCGGCTGCGTCGCCTTGCGCTTCTTGCCAGCGCGCGGCTTGTCCGGCTCGGGCGCCGGATCGGCCGCCGGGGCCGGTGTCGCCGCGGGCGCACCCGCGGGATCGGGCGGCGGGGGCTCGATCACCACCGCATCGTCGCCGGCCGAAGGTGCGGGCTCGTCGGTGACGACCGCCGGCTCGGGCGGAAGCGCGACCGGTGCGGCCGTCGACTTCGTCGCGGGCGATCGCGCCGGGGCAGTGGCGTCGGTGTCGTCGGCACTCAGCCACGACGCGACGAGGCCCCCGCCCAAGATCGCGACCGCCACCAGCGCCGCCCCACCGACCACCCACACCGCGGTGCGAGACTTGTGGGGCGTCGAGCTTGGACGCGCGGCGACGGGCGAGGGCGTCCACACCGGCGCGGGTACTGTCGCCGGGATCGGCGACACGCTCGGGATCGGCGACATCGCCGGAGCCGACGGCAGCGCGACCACGACACCCGGCGCGGAGCCGGGCGCGGAACCCGGCGCGGAGCCGGGTGACGATCCGGGCGACGACGGCGGGTTGACCGGCGCGGGCGCGCTCCACTCCGTCAGAGGCAACCCATCGCCACCCTCCGATCCCGTCCCCGGCGCGTCGGGGTGCTCGACGCGCGTCTCGTCGTCGCGCGAGACGATCGGCCGGGCCACGTCCTCGTCGAAGAACGACGGGTCGTCGCCGGGATGGGGCGGCGCCGGCGAGACCGACGACAGCAAGCTCGCCAAGCTCCCGCGCGAGGGCGGAAGACCGCCTCGGTGTCGAACGAATCCCTCGAGCGCTCGCCGCAGCTCGGCCGCGGTGGCGTAGCGGTCGTCGGCCTTGGGCGCGACCGCCTTCATCACGATCTCCTCGAGAGCGGGCGGAAAGCCTCTGACGATCTCGCTGGGTCGCGGTGCCTCCGAGAACAACATGCTGTGGATGATCGCCAGCTCGTTGTCGCCCTTGAACATCCGCTGGCCGGTGGTCATCTCGAACAGCACCACCCCGATCGCGAACACGTCGGTTCGTCGGTCGAACGGCTCGGCGCGCGCCTGCTCGGGCGACATGTACGAGAGCTTGCCCTTGCGCGTGCCGGCCTGCGTGAAGCTCGACAGCGACAGGGCCTTGGCCACGCCGAAGTCGGTGACCTTCACGGCGCCGTCGTACGACAGCAACACGTTCGACGGCGACACGTCGCGGTGCACGATGCCCAGCGGCTTGCCGGCGGCGTCGGTCTGCTCGTGGGCGTGGTGCAACCCGGCGCACATCCCCATCGCGACGAAGACGGCATCGCCGACGTCCATCCGCGTCTTGCGGCGCTTGAGCTCGCGCAAGACCTTGGCCAGATCGAGGCCGTGGACGTACTCCATGGTGAGGTAGCAGTCGCGCGGCCCGCCCTGCCCCGCGTCGTAGACCCGCACGAGGTTGTCGTGGCGCAGACGCGACGCGAGCTGAACCTCGCGCTCGAACATGCGCGCGAAGTGATCGTCTTGCGTGTACTGCGGCAGGATCCGCTTGAGCACCACGACCTCGCGGTGGGGCGCGTCGGGGCGAAACGACAGGTACAGCTCCGCCATGCCCCCGTGCGCCAGCCACTGGCGCAGCCGGTACGGCCCGACCATCTGGCCCTGCGCATCATCGTGCGCGGCGGTCCGTCCACCCATCGAGCGACCATCGTACCAGGTGCCGCCCGCCGACCGAAAACGGGGTGGGAGGGCGTGTGCGACGGGTTACACGAAGCGGTCGGGCGAGGCATCCGTCCAGCCCTCGAACCCGGGCGGCAAGGGCGTGCGCAGCAGCTCACCGGGCAACAGGTAGCGGTACAGCTGTGCGTAGTTGCGGACGTCCGCCCCGCTGATGCGGCGGTTGATGTGCGCCGGCGTGAGATCCTCGGGAACCCTCAGGCCCGCGGCCCCGAGGAGCTCGCACAAGGCGTGGACCGTCTCGTGGTGGAAGCTCGCCACGCGCTTGGCTTTGTCGTCGACGACCAGCCCGACCACGAGCTGGGGATTTTGGGTCGCCACCCCGGCCGGGCAGGTGTTGTTGTTGCATCGCCGCGCCTGAATGCAGCCCAGCGAGAACATCATGCCGCGGGCCGAGTTGCACAGGTCCGCGCCCAAGGCCAGCGCCCGGGCGAGGTCGAAGCCGGTGAGGATCTTGCCGCTCGCGATGATCTTGATCCCGTCGCGCAGGCCACAGCCGACGAGCGTGTCGTGAACGAACTTGAGCCCGTCGTCGAGCGGCGCGCCGAGGCGATTGGAAAACTCCAGCGGCGCCGCGCCGGTCCCTCCCTCGCCGCCATCGACGGTGATGAAGTCCGGCGTGATGTCGAGCTCGATCATCGCCTTGCAGATCGCGAAGAACTCGGCGCGTCGCCCGACGCACAGCTTGAAGCCGACCGGCTTGCCCCCCGACAGCTCGCGCAGCTCCGCGATGAACTTCACCAGCCCCGTGGGCCCGGAGAAGGCGCGATGGCACGGCGGCGACAGCACGTCCTTGCCCATCGGCACGCCGCGAATCCTGGAGATTTCCTCGGTGACCTTGCCCGCCGGAAGGATCCCGCCGTGCCCCGGCTTGGCCCCCTGCGACAGCTTGAGCTCGATCATGCGGATCGTCGGGACGCGTTCGACGGTCTGCTTGAACCGCTCCGCGGAAAACCCCCCGTCGTCGGCGCGGCAGCCGAAGTAGCCCGTGCCGATCTGCCAGACGAGATCACCGCCCCGCTCGTGATAGGGGCTCACACCGCCTTCGCCGGTGTTGTGGAAGAAACCGCCCATCTTCGCCCCGAGGTTGAGCGCCTCGATCGCGTTGCGCGACAGCGACCCGTAGCTCATCGCCGAGATGTTGAAGACCGAGGCCTCGTATGGCTCGGTGCAGTGCTTGCCTCCGACTCGAATGCGCGTGGGCGGTGGTGCCTCCGTGGCGGCGAGCGAGTGGTCCATCCACTCGTACCCGGCCGCGTACACGTTGTGCTCGGTTCCGAAGGGCACCGAATCGAGAACGTCCTTGGCCCGCTGGTACGCGATCGATCGATCCTCGCGAGAAAACGGCGTGCCCGACAGGTTCGACTCCACGAAGTACTGGTTGATCTCCGGTCGGATCGCCTCGAGCAGGTAGCGGCCATGACCGATGATCGGGAAGTTGCGGCGGATCGTGTGCTTGGTCTGGAGCATGTCGTACAGCCCCAGACCGACGAACGGACCGACGAGCACGTACGCGTACACGGCCCCGGGCCACTTCACGGCGACTGCAGCCACCGCGGCGACGAGGAACAACGACACGAGCAAGAACACCCTGCGAGGCGACATGTCGGCACAAGGTTACTACCGGGTCGCATCGTGCGGCGTCGAACAAACGACTGCCGGTCGTGGTGGGGCCGTCGTATGATCCCGCCGTGCGATCGAAACTCGGTGCGATCGGGTGCGCCGTCGGATTGACCGGCGCCCTCGTAGGCGGGTGTGGCGACGACGGCGGCAGCGGCCTGCTCTCGGGGGGCAGCGGCGGAGGCGGAGATGCCTCGGCGAGCTCGACGGTGGCGGACGGTGGGCCGGGCGGCGAAACGACGGCCGGCGACGGGGCGACGACGATGTCGTCGATGTCGGCCGCCCAGACCTCGACGTCGATGGGGCCGGCCGGGACCGATGCCGGCGAGACCGATACTTCCGCGGGCTCGGCCACCGACTCCGGGGGGGCGACCGGGTCCGGCGGCGCGACCGATTCCGGCGGCGCGACCGATTCCGGCTCGGTCACCGACTCGGGCGGCGGCATGGCGATGGTCGACGTCACGCTCGTGGACCTGCAGCTGTCGCAGGACTGCAAGCCCATCAAGATGTCCGACCCGGTGGTGTTCACGTTCGACATCGTCGCCGACAACGACGGGGCGGCCCCGGCGACGCTCGATGTCGTGGGCGCGTCGTTTTCCTCCGGGGGCGCCCAGGTGTCGACGATCAACGTGGTGCCGACCATGCTCGGTCCGGTCAACGCCGGCCAGCTGACGATCTTCGGGCTCCAGAAAGTGGCCGGATCGATGCAGCCTCAAAACGGCTGCCAGGTCCTGCTGTGCGGGCAGACCTACGACTTCGAGGTCGAGCTCGACATCGAGGGGACGCCGGCCACGGCCACCGGCTCGGCCACGATGAGCTGCGTCTTCTAGGATGGCCGAGCGAACCGAACCCGGCCGGGCCCGTGGCAATCCAGGGGGCGAGTCGACGACCACCGAGGAGCTCGAGGTCGGCACCGTGCTCGACGACAAGTACCGACTCGACGCGATCCTCGGGCGGGGTGGCATGGGGCTCGTGTACCGCGCGACGCACCAGCTGCTCGACAAGCCGGTGGCGATCAAGGTGCTCGCCCCCGAGCTCGCCGGCCGAGCCGACATGGTCAACCGAGTGCTGCGCGAGGCCCGAGCCGCGTCCGCGACGGGGCACCCCAACGTCATCGACGTCACGGACATGGGGCAGCACGAGGGCGTGCCGTTCTTCGTGATGGAGCTGTTGCGCGGCGACAACCTCGCGCACGTCGTCGCCCGCAAGCAGCGACTGCCGGTCGAGCGCGCCGCCTCCATCGTCATGGACGTGCTCGCGGCCCTGCAGGCGGTGCACGCCAAGGGGATCATTCACCGCGACCTCAAGCCCGCCAACGTGATGCTCGCCGACGACGGTCGAGGCGGCGAAGTGGTCAAGGTGCTCGACTTCGGAATCTCCAAGGCGGGCGACAACCCCGACGACCCGAACGCGACCAAGACCGGGCACGTGATGGGCACGCCCCAGCACATGTCCCCCGAGCAGGCGCGGGCCGAGAAGGTCGACGCGCGCACCGACATCCACGCCGTCGGCTCGTTGCTGTACACGCTCGTGGTCGGCAAGCCTCCGTTCGAGGGCCCGACGTCGACGGCCACCATGGCGCGGATGCTCCAGGGCAGGTACACGCCGGCGAGCGCTCGCGTGCCCGACGTGCCGACGCCACTCGACGACGTGATCGCCAAGGCGATGGCGGTGGAGCCCGACGATCGGTACGCGAGCGCGATGTCGATGCGCAACGCCCTCGCGCCGTTCGCCCGCGGCGAGGTCTCGCCGGTGCGGTCGGGCGCGACGGACCCGGCCTTCGGCCCGCCGCGCATCGAGGACGAGGACGCCGAGCTCGATCCGGAGCCGCCACCGCCACCACCACGGCGCGTCCACGACGGCATGACGGGCCCACAGGACTTCATGCCGCCGGTGCCGCGCGTCGCCGGACGTTCGAGCGCCTCTCCCCGCGAGGAGGTCGTGGGCACGGACGCCAAGCTCGAGCTCGACACGCCCTTCGACACCCGTAGGTCGCTGCCCCCCGCGTACCGAAAACCGTTGCCGTGGGGCACGATCGCGGTCGTCGGCGTGGTGGTGCTCGGTGCCGGTGTGGCGTGGTCGTACCGCGACGCGCTCCTCGGCGCGACCGAGGGCGCGGCCGAGGCGGTGCGCGGCGAGGGCGAAGCGGCGGCAGAGGAGGTCCTCATCCTGATCGACACCACCCCCAAGGACGCCCTCGTGTTCGTCGACGACGTGCAGCGCAGCGATCGTCCGATCCCGGTGCGCAAGTCCGACGAGCCCGTCACCGTGCGGGTGCAGGCGCCGGGCTTTGCGACCAAGCAGATTCAGCTCGTCCCGCAGCGCACGCGCCGGCTGAGCATCGAGCTGCAGCGCGAGGCCAAGGGCGGCCGCAAGCGCGGCGGGTGAGTCACTGCATCCCGACGACCCGCACGTCGGCGTCGGCGACGGGTCCGAGCAACTCGCGAACCTTGCGGTCGCGCTCGGAGCGTCGCGTGTCCGGCGACAGCACGATGACACGAGGCGGACGCAGCTCGTCGCGCTGGCGCAGGTACGCGTACTTGGCCGAGCGTCGCTGCAGGCTCTCGTCGATCCGCTCCGCGAGGCGATCGGTCAGCCCTCGGCTCACGAAGCCCTGAAGCTCCACCTTCACGAGCAATCCTCGGGGTCGGCTGACCTCCACCCGGTGCGCGCCCGTCTTGGCCAGCCACGCCAGCTCGGTCTCCTTGAACTCCTCCGGCAGCCGCATCGATCCGGTCTGCATTGCGGCATCGCCCAACGGAATCGACCTCGGGTCGGGTCCGATCGCCGCGGCGACCAGCGCCGGGTCCTCGCGTAGCAGCGCCTGGCGGATCGACGCGGTCAACCACGCGCCCGCGACCGTGCAGCCTTCGAGTGCCACGTCGGCCGGCGCCGGGATCAACCGGATCACGCGTGGGCGAGCGAACGGTGCCTCCGGGGTCGGCGGGTCGAAGCCGACGACGCGCACGTGCTCGGAGCTGCGCAGGCGCAAGAACCCCAGCGGCGAGGTGACGACGAGCTCGTACCGCGCCCCGAGCACCGCCTGCTCCGGCAGCAGCGTCTGCTTGGCGTACACGCGACGCGCGTCCTCCTCGGGATTGGAGTACGGCAACAGCTCGATGATCGTCGATCCGGTGGCGAGCGTGACGACCTGCGCCGGCCCGCGGCGTGTGGGGATGCCCAGCCGACCCGCCCGATGGACCCACCCGGCGCTGCCCGTGCGCCGGCGCGTCCGCAGTGGAGAGTCGTGGTCGAAGGACGCGAGCGCGAGCGAGAAGTTGCTCAGCGCGCGCTCGAGCGGGCGACGAAAGCCGCTCTCGAGCCACGTGACCGCGCGCAGGCTCGGCACCACGATCGCGTCGGGCTCGAACTTGCGCAGGGTCTCCAGCGCCAGCTCGTGCGACTCGAAGCGGTCCACCCGCAACAGCTCGGAGGCCCAGGAGGTCACGTCGTCGGCGACGATGCGATCGATCCACGGATCGGCGGCGTGGCCCCATAACAGGGCGACCCGGGGCGCGGCGCGCTCGGGCAGCTGGGCGCGCCAGGCATCGACCACACGCGCGCGCTCGACGTCGCCACGCTCGACGACCCGCGCGACCTCGTCGCTGTCATCGATCGGTCCGAAGCCCAGTCGCGCTTCGATCTCGGTCTCGTGGGTGTCGGGATCGGCGATCGGCACCGAGGAGCGCAGGTCCTCCAGCGACGACAATCGGCTCAGCCCCATGTCACGGCCGACGCGCGTGGGCCCGAGATGCTCGACGAGCATCTCGAGGCAGCGCTCCCGACCCGAGATGCTCACGCTTCGACTTCGGCCTCGAGCTGCTCGACGTACTCGGCCGCACTATCGAGGCGCACCTGCAAGCCGGGATCGCGCATCGACTCCGCGATCGCCTCCACGGCGGTGCAGAAGCGGCGCAGATGATCGAGTGCTTGCACGCGACCGCCCACCTCGAGCAGCGCTCGGGCCAGGCCGTAGTGCGCTTCGAAGTGGTCGGGGACCGTGCGCAGCAGGTGTCGGTACCCGGCGATGGCGGCCTCCGGATCGCCACGCCGCAGCGCGAGCTCGGCGACGTTGCAGTGGGCCTCCGGCTGTTCGGGGTCGTGCTCGAGCGCCTGACGGTAATTGCCCTCGGCGCCGTCGAGATCACCGACCTCGGCGAGCATGCTGCCCAGGTTGGTCCAGGCCGCCGCGAGGGCGGGATCGAGGTCCAGGGCGGTCTCGTAGGCCTCGCGGGCGGCCTCGAAGCCTTCGGTGTCGGCCGGCGCCCCGCCCCACTGCGCCTCGAGCTCGCACGCGTGCAGAAACCACTCGTAGGCGGTGCGCGGCGACTCGTCGATCTCTTCGGCGTCGTCGTCGTCGTCGACCCAGGGCAGCGCGTGCACCTCGGCCACGCGATCGCGCAGCGCCTGCAACTGGAAGTCGAGCACGAGCTGTCCGGTGGCTTCGAAGCGCTTGTCGCCCTCGGCCACGACCACGCGGTCGCCCTCGCAGCGGATCCGAAGATCGGCGAGCGGATCGTCGATCGCCGGCAAGCTCGTGCGCAGCGCGGCGAGCTGTCGTCGCACGCGCCGCAGCGGCATGCCCGTGTCGAGTAGCCCCTTGGCCACGCGCACCGCGATCAGATCGCGAAAGCTGTAGAAGACCCGGGCCCCGTCGCGCACCGAAGGCGACACGAAGCCCGTCTGCGACCAGTAGCGCAGTCGGCGTTCGGGCACGGCGAACAGGCGCGCCACCTCGCGCACCGAGTACACATCGTCGCCACGCGGCGCGGGCGGCTGTAGGCTCGTCACCAGCATCGACTCTACCCCCGCGCGCGCCGCTTGCCTCGGCCTTTGACCACGCCCATCGCGTCGCCGTCGACATAGAGGATCGTTCCATCCGCGCGGATCGTCCGGTCGAGCGACACATCGAGCTCTTCGGGGGTGCACCCCGCGAGCGCCGCGAGCTCGCCCGCGACCATGCGGGTGAGCTTGCGATCGAGCGCGGGACTGTCGGCCATCAACTCGGCCACCCGTTCGGCGGTGGCCGTGTCGGCCGGCTCGCGGAAGAATCGCGCGCACCGCTGCAGGTCGATCGTGACCATCAGCGTCGCGTAAACCCGGCCCGACGCCGGGGCATTGTCGCCGAGCTCGGCGCCGCCTTCGACCTGACGCTCGGCGTGACCGAGCAGGACCTCGATGGCGCTGGGCGCGAGGACCTCGCGAACCTCACGCCGGATCAGCTGCACGCGATCGACCCGTGCCCAGGACGATGGCTTGAGGCGACCCCGAGTGGGCCGACCGGACGAGTCTCGTTCGGGCATGTAGTCCTTTTGCCTACCCAGACTATCCCGGCCGACCCGACCGCCGCCAGTTTTCACCGGTGGCGCTACCCTCCCCCTGCCATGCCCCTCGAGGTCCTGTTCGTCATCGACCCGCCCACGACGTTCTCGCCGACCGCCGACAGCACCTACGTGATGGTCACCGAGGCGCTGCGTCGCGGTCACCGACCGTGGGGCGTGGAGCTGCGGGGTCTGAGCCTACGCGGCGATCAGGCCTGGGCCGACGCACGGCTGCTGTCGCCGACCAGCCACGAGCCCGGCTCACCGATGGCGTACGCCGGCCCGACGCAGCGCCGCCCGATGTCGGACTTCGGCGTCGTCGTGATGCGCAAGGACCCACCGGTCGACGAGAACTTCCTGACCGCGACGTGGTTGCTCGATCGCGCCGGTACACAGGTCGTCAACGCACCGAGCGGTCTGCGGGAGATCAACGAGAAGCTGGTGATCTCGCGGTTCGCCGATCTCGCGCCCAAGACCTTCATCAGCCGTGACACGGCACAGCTACGTGAGATTTTGGCGGAGCTCGGTGGACGTATGATCGTCAAGCCGGTGTACGGATTCGGCGGTCGCGAAATTCTGCTCGCGCGCCACGACGACCCCAATCTCGGCAGTCTGCTGGAGCTCGCCACCCACGACGGCGCCCGCTGGACGGTCGCGCAGGAGTATCTGCCGGACGCGAAGATCGGCGACAAGCGCATCCTGCTGATCGAAGGAGAGCCGATCGGCGCAGTGCTGCGTGTGCCGGCCGAGAACGAGGTCCGCAACAACTTCCACGCGGGCGGCCGGCCGGAGCTGACCGATCTGACCGACCGTGATCGCGCGATCTGCTCGGCCGTGGGGCCGTTCTTGCGGGAGCAGGGGCAGTTCTTCGTCGGCCTCGACGTCATCGGTGGCCACCTGACCGAGATCAACGTGACGAGCCCGACCGGCTTCCAAGAAGTCAATCGTCTGCACGCGCTGCAAGGCGACGAAACGATGCAAGCCCGGTTCTGGGACGCCCTGGACGCGCGACTGGGGTCGTAGTCGCTACGTACCGGGCGTGCGGCTTGGCAGCGCGGGTCGGTTCATGGAACGATGTGCGCAGCCCCCGGGAGCCCGATGACCGACAAGCCCTCTTCGCTGCACGAGCTACTGGAAACCGAGCTGGCCCGCCTGTACGCGTTCGCGTACCACATGTCCGGATCGCGCGACGACGCGCGGGCCCACCTCGAGCAGCTCATCAAGGACGCGAAGGCGACCGGCGAGGACAAGCTGCTGGCCACCGCCAACCCGGCCGACGCCCTGCTGGGCCTGATGGCCCGCAAGGTGGAGGAGACGCTCGGCCGCAAGTCGGACTTTTCGTTCGACAAGCTCGACCAAGTGCTGCGCTCGGACATTACTCGACCCATCGACCTGTCGGGCGGGGCGCTCGACGGCCAGCCGGCCAAGGTCCATCTCATGTTGTGGGAGCTCAAGCGCACGTGCCTGACGGCGACGCTGTGCTGCCTGCCGCCGGGCGTGCGCGTCTCGTTCGTGCTCACCGACCTGCTCGGCTATGGGCCGGCCGAGGCCTCCGAGCTGCTCGGCATCAAGGAGAGCGCGTACCGGGTCCGCCTGACCCGTGCCCGCAAGCGCGTCGAGGACTACCTGACCCCGCGCTGCTACCACGTCGACCCGCAAAACCCCTGCACCTGCACGGGCCGCCTCGTCATCGCGATCGATGCCCGGTTCGTCAAGCCGCCGCCGAACACCGGGGACATCCCCCACGACCCGCACGACGGTGACGGCCCGCGCCGCGACATGGGCAGCCTGTACCGCGCGCTGCCCAACGTCCAGCTCACGCCGGGCGAACAGCAAGAAGTGCTCGGCCTGCTCCGGTAGGTCGGCGTCCCCGAGAGGGGAAATGAGACGGGAACGTTTTCGCGCGTCGGCGCCACATCCCCGCCGTGAGCGTGGTGATGCAAGTGCGACGCGGCAACCGGCCCGCTGGCCGGTACTCGTCGTGCGCGACCGACGTTCGACGAGGTGAGCTCGTCGCCCGTCACGCCGACGAAAACTCGACGCGCGCGAGTCAGAACTCGCACGGCCCAGCCGTAGGCAACTCGGGGCGGAACGCGACGGTGCACCAACGACCGTCGATCGCCTCGACGCGAGCTTCGAAAGCCTAGGATCGATGCAGGCCACCGCATACGCCGAGCTCATCGAGGCTCTCGAAGTCATCAACGCGGTGATCTACGCGTATCTGGCCGAGTTCCAGCGCAACCTCGACGATCCGTACCGCGGGTTGTACGTGGCGGTCGAAGACGTCGAGCGTGCCCTCGGCGTCGGAGGCGTGGGGTTTGCCGACGCGTCTTCCGAGCGCTGCGATGCGCTCGAGGCGGAGCTCTGGTGCTCCCCGTTCGCCGCACCGGCCGAGCGCTCCTCGGTCGCCCACAGGTGGCAACGCATCGTGGCACGGGCTCGGCTCGATCCGTTCGAGCAGGGCGCATTGTTGCTGTGCCTCGCACCGGAGATCGACCTTCGCTACGAACGTATCTACGGATACCTGCACGACGACATCACGCGCAAGCGGCCGAGCGTCGAGTTGGTGCTCAACGTCCTTTGTCGCGGGCTCCCCGATCGCCTCCAGCGTCGTGCCTCGCTCGGCGAAGACGGCTCGTTGGTGAAGTGGGGCCTGGTTGAGCGCAGCACCCTCGATTCGCAGCCCTCGTCACTGTCGACCGCCCTCCGAGTCTCCGAGCGTGGGCTGGACCTGCTGCTCGGCGGCTCCGGAACGACCGGGCTCCCGAGCTGGGTACGAGGCATCGGTGGGCCAACGGGCGACACCAGCTGGGTCACGGAAACGGCCGAGCAAGCGGGCGAGGCGATGGCGGCCGTCGGCGACGCGGCCAGCGTGTGCATCACGGGCGCCGACGCGTTCCATCGTGAGTCCATCGCACGTGCGGTCGCGACGCGCGAAGGGTCCGCACTCTTGCGCATCGACGTCCCCCGCCTCGTGGTCTCCGGTGAGGCCCCGGAGTCGGCGGCGCGACGTCTGCGCTGCGAGCGACTGCGCGGCGATACGCTGCTGTACTTCGACGGCATCGACGCGCTCGCGGACCCGACCCACTCCGCGTGGGCGGAGCTGCTACGCGAGGATCTGCTGCCGGGCGGACCCTCGCTCCTCGGTGCATCGGCCACCGGCGCGGGCATGGCTGCCCTCCCCGTCGTGTCGGTCGCGCTGGGCCCGGCCTCTCGCCGACAGCGAGAGCAGCTGTGGCGCAGCGCGCTGGGAGAGGCCCACGCGCGTTGCCCCGAGGCCGCCGATACATTGGCGGTGAAGCTTCCGCTGTCGACGGCCGAGCTCGTCGCGGCGGGCAGGTCCGTCTCGGCGCTGTCGCGCGTCCGTGACATCGAGACCTCGGACGTCGAGCAGACCTGCCGTGCCTTCGCGAGCCCGCGCACCGACCGACTCGCCAACCGCGTGAGCACCCGATACCGCTGGGACGATCTCGTCCTGCCCGCGGCGCAGATGACCGCACTGCGCGACCTGTGTCGACAAGTCCTGCTCGAGGCGACGGTACTGGATGCGTGGGGCTTCGGGGACAAGTCCGCCGCCGATCGCGGCGTGGCGGCGATGTTCTGTGGGCCGCCGGGAACCGGCAAGACCATGGCGGCATCGATCGTCGCCAACGACCTCGGGTTGGACCTGTACCGGGTCGACGCATCCAAGCTCGTCAGCAAGTACATCGGCGAGACCGAGAAGAACCTCGCCCGCCTCTTCGACGAGACCGACCGCGCGACGACCTGTCTGTTCTTCGACGAGGCCGACGCAATCTTCGCCAAGCGCAGCGACGTCAAGGACTCCCACGACCGCTACGCCAACCTCGAGACGAGCTACCTGCTCCAGCGAATCGAGGATTTCGACGGCCTGGTGATCCTCGCCACGAACTTCAGAAACAACATCGACGCGGCCTTCTTGCGGCGGCTGTCGAGTGTCGTCGGTTTCCCGATGCCGGACGTCGAGCAGCGCCGCCGGCTGTGGCAGTCGATGCTGCCCCCGGCCGCCCCGCGATGCCCGGACCTCGACTTGGACTTCTTCGCACGCACGTTCTCGATCGCGGGGGGCCACATCCACAACATCGTCCTCACCGCGGCGTACCTCGCCGCCGCGGACGAGCACGCCCTGGGCAACGTCCACCTCGCGCGCGCCACCGTGCGCGAGTTCGGCAAGATCGGCCACAGCTGCTCGGTCGCCGAGTTCGGCCCCTACGGCTCCTTGCTCGAGGTTCACGACGAGCCCTCGACTCCCCGCCCCTTCGTGGTGTCGCCGCGGGAGGCGTCATGATTCGCGACCTCGACGAGACGATCGCCGCGTTCCTGTCGGGGGAAGCGCGTCCGGGCTCGCTGCTCGCGACGGCGCGAATCGACTTCGCGCCGCCGAGCCTGGAGTGGCGCACGCGCCTGCAGCCCGGGCTGACGCTCAACTGCTTTCTGTACGACACGCGTGAGAACCGGGACCTTCGTCGCCCCGACACGATCGTCACCTACAACGCCGATCGCACCCGCGCCGCACGGCGGCGACCTCCGGCCCGGATCGACTGCCGCTACTGCCTGACGGCATGGGCCGTCACTGCCGAAGAGCTCAATCCCGTCCTGTCGGAGCATCGCCTGCTCAGCGACACGTTGCGGGTGCTGCTGTCACGCCGCAGCATTCCCGACCGCTACTGGGTCGGATCGGTCGCCGACCAGTTGCCCCCGTTCCCGGTGTTGGAAGCGGAACCGGATGCCCTCAAGAACCAGCCCGACTTCTGGGTGGCGTTCAATCAACAGCCGCGACCTTCGCTGACGTACACCGCGACGCTGGCGATGTCGCTCGACGACTCGGAGCCGGACGGCCACATCGTCGGCCCCGACGAAGACGACGTGTCCATCGACGTCGACCACCTCAGACCGGAGTGACCCGCTCGCACCGAGCAACCCCAGGAGACGCCCGTGACCTTCAACATCGGAATCAACGTCATTGAAACCCAAGGGACCGCGACCCCGGCGCTCCCGTCGGTGCCCACTTCGCGGGCCGGCTTCATCATTCGCAGCAAACGCGGCATCGACGATGGACGCGTCGTCGAGATCACGAGCTGGCGCCAGTTCGTCACCCAGTTCGGCGAGCAGATGGACGGGGCTTACGGGGCCTACGCCTTGCGTGGGTTCTTCGAGAACGGCGGATCGATCGCCCACGTGACACGTGTGCTGCCTTCATCCAGCGCGGGAAGCGTTGCCGTTGCCGCCTCGCGCGACTTCGCGTCCGAGGGCAGCGCATCGTCGACCGCGCTCACCGTCACCGCCGGCCGCCTCAACGAAGAGGATCCGGGCGCGTGGGGCAACGAGCTGGCGGTGCGCATCATCGCGGGGCCCGGCGACCTCGTCGACCTCATCGTCCGCTACCCCGGAGTCGACGGACGCGACGTGGAGACCTGGGAGAACCTGGACTTCGGATCCGCTGCCTCGCGTGCCGCGGTGCAGGACCGGATCAACCGCAGCTCGAACTACATCAAGGTCGAGGTCCCCAACGTGGGCCCACCTGCCGCGACATCGACCACCTCGACCACGGACGAGGACTTCGTCCTCCTCGGGGAGGCGGCCGCGTCCGGTACCACGACCGGAACGGACGGAACCTTCGCGGCTGGCGCGGAGGTGGCCGCCTACCAGAGCGCCATCACCCGCTTCGAGGGAGAGCCGATCCAGCTGCTGTGCTGCCCCGAGACCCACGCCACGGCCGTGGTGCGGGCGGGGATCGATCACTGCGAGGCCCTCGGTGACCGCATGTACGTCGGCCATCTGCAGCAGACGGCGACGCCGCCTTCGACGGACCCCGTTTCGACGACCCTGCGCGGCGACAAGGTCTACGGCGCACTGTATGCGCCGTGGCTGGCCGTCTCCGACCCCAACTCGATCGACCCGAAGTTCGTGCCTCCCGTGGGTCACGTGCTCGGCGCGTACGACAGGATCACGCGGGAACGCGGCGTGTGGCGGGCTCCGGCCGGCGACATCGCACGGCTCGCCGGCGTGCTCGATACGCAGTGGAAGGTCAGCGACATCGATCACACGACCTTCGCGAAGCGCTACGGAGTCAACCTCGTTCGCCCCCTCGTCGGCAAGGGCATCGTCGTGGACTCGGCACGAACGCTGAGCACGAACCCGCTCTGGTACTACATCAACGTCCGGCGACTGTTCAATTTCGTCAAGACGTCGCTCAAGGACGGGTTGCGCTGGGTGGCCCACGAGCCCAACGACCCGCGACTGTGGGATCGCGTGCGTCTGGAATCGGTTCGTCCGTTCCTCATGAACCTGTGGCGCCAAGGCGCGTTCGGTCCGGGAGCCCCCGACGAGGTCTTCACGATCCAGATCGACGCCGCCAACAACCCGCCGGCGAACATCCAGCTGGGTCGACTCGACCTCGACATCACGTTCTATCCGTCGCGCCCCGCCGAGACGGTCGTCATCCGCGTCGGGCAGCAGCTCGGTGCCTCTACCGCCACCGAAGCCTAGTCGCAGGAGCTCAAGATGGAAGGATTCAACGAAGCGTATCGGTCCAACCAGTTCGTCGTCACGATCGACGGCATCAGCAGTCCCGGCTTCACGCGGGTGGCGGGACTCGGCGACGGAGACATCGAGTCGATCGAGCAGCCGGACGGCGGCTCCCGGGTCGTCCGCAAGGTGAGCTCTCACGTGCTCAAGTTCGACGACATCACGCTCGAGCGCTACATGGACGGCACCTCGGCCGACCGCGATCTGTACGAGTGGTTTCAGGCGATGTTCCGTCCCGACGGTGTCGCGGTCGGCTCCAAGCAGCGCAAGAACGGCACGATCTCGGTCTTTCAGGCCGACAGTTCGACCGCGGTGATGCAGTTCTCGTTCGAGGGCGCCTGGATCAAGTCGTCGAAGTTCACCGACCTCAGCGCGGGCGGCAACGACTTGATGAAGCAGACCATCGTGATGTCGGTCGACACGCTGCGGCGCGAACCGCCGCCCGCCGCGTAAGGATCCACGATGCTCGGCTCGACCACCCCCCGCGGACCCACGTGCAACGTACGACTCCCGGTCGGCTACCGCGACGGTGCCGGCAAGGAGCACCGCGACGCCGTGCTCCGCAAGATCACCGGCCACGAGGAGTCGCTGCTGTACGACCCGAACCTCAACCCCGGCAAGCTCGTGACCTCGCTGCTCGGCGCCTGCCTCGTCGAGCTCGGCGACCTCGAGGCGGTCGATGCGAAGTTGGTCGGCCAGCTGCTGTCCTCGGACCGCAACTACCTGCTCTTGCAGCTGCGGCGCTTCACCCTGGGCGACCGGCTCACCGCGGCGTACCGCTGCCCGAGCTGCCAAGCCAACGTCAGTGTCACCGAGGACCTCTCGACCGTCCGGATCCGCGAGCTCGGCGAGGGCGAGCGCCTCGAACCCACGGTCGTGGAGTTGACGGACGGCTACCTCGACCCCGAGGGCACGGTCCACCGTCGCGTCGAGCTGACGGCACCGCGCGGCGTGGACGAGGAGCTGGTGGGTCTGCTCGCGCGCAAGGACCCGCTGCGCGCCCAGGATGCGCTCGTGCTCCGGTGCATCCGCTCGTTCGGCACGTTGCGGCCCGCGGTCCTCAGCGGATCGGGTGTCGAAATCCTGCGTTCACTTCCACTCGGAGACCGACGCGCGATCGTGCGGGCGATCAACGAGCTGACCCTCGGTCCGGACTTCCGTCGGGACATCGAGTGTCGCGCGTGCGGGCACGGCTTCGAAGTGCTCTTGGATGTCTCCTCTTTTTTCGGGGATGGCTAGGTGGAGCGGACCGACTTCACGAGGAGTTGTTCTACCTAGCCTTTCACCTGCACTGGTCGCCCACCGATGTCCTCGATCTGGGGATCTCGGAACGAAAACGATACGTCGACATGCTTCGTCAGAGAATCGAACGAGACAACCGCGAGCGAGAGTCCGAGTGAGGACGATCGAGGTGACGACGTGACGCGCGACCCTCTCAACGCGACCGTAGGCCTCGGCCTACGCCCACGATCGCGCACGAGCGTGTTGTGGACGCTCGCGCCGTTTCTGGGCTTGCGACCGCGTCGTCGCGCAGAAGCGATCGTCGGCGACGCCGACAGCCTCGTGTGGCCTCTTGCGCCGAACGTCATCGGTGAGGCGGCAGCGCCCGCCGACACCGCCGCGCCCGGCTCCCGCGAACCGTCTCGTGTCGCCCCCGAAGAACCGCACGGAGCCACCACAGACGAGGCCGTGCAAGGTTCGAGCTTCGACACGACGCGTCCCCCAGTCGCGGCATCCGTCCGCGCGGTACACGGCGAGGGCGCCAGGCCCCGGCCCGACCCAACGCCACCGTTGCTCGCGGCGTCGATCTGGACGCGTGCGACCGCACCGCAGCCGATGAGCTCGAGCGCGGGTGCGCTGGACCGCACGCTGCCCTGGACGCGGCTGCGGCCCACTCGCACTGCCGGCGATGCCCTCGTCGCGGCCGCGGCCGCTCCCTCCGTCGCGGTGACACCGAGTCTGACCGACCCGACCGCCCAAGTCTCTGCCCAGGCGAGCGTCCACGGCGAGGCGGCCCCGCGCCCGACTCCCGTTGCGGCACCCCACCTCGGGGACCCCGCACCGCCTCACGCCGAGAGCTCGCGACCGACGCTGGGCCCCGTATCGCCGGCACCCGCCCCCGCCCTGCAGTATCACGCGTCCCGTCCGACGCTGGCGCCGGAGATCATTCGCCGAGAAGTCGACCGGGCGCTCGACGCCCGCGGTCTCGCGCCCACCTCGACCCCGCCTCCGTCCAGTGCCCCGCGCGAGCGCTCCGGCTCACCGGCTCGCGCCGCGCGGACGAACACGAACTCTCGCGGGGTTGCTGCACCCACGCGCATCGCCCTCGCGCCCGAGGTCACGCGTCAGCTCCTGCTCGAGCTGCGGCAGATGCTCCGCGACGAGCGCTTCCGTTCGGGAATCGTCGACCGATGAACGAGGTGACCCATGGATGAATCCGTCGCACGTGGCTTCCTGGCGAGCCTGCAGGTCTTTCCCCCGCTGGTCCTGTACTTCCAGTTCAACCCCTCCACGATCTCGGACAACAAGGGCTCGCGACTGGTCCCGGAGCGAGCCGAGCAGACCGGCAATGCACCCGAGCGCACCTACGTCGGCGGCGACGACCGCACGATCTCGTTTCGGTTCAGTCTCCACGGCAACGAGCCTCACCCCACGATCCAGACCGGCGGCATCGAAGGCATCGAGCCGCAGCTGGCCACCCTACGCTCGTTCATGTACCCGCGGTCGGACGCGCTCGACCTGCACCATGAGGTCATGCGGGCCGCCGGCGGACGTGCGTTGCCCGCCCCACCGACGTGCATCTTCGGGTTCGGTCCGCGCCTGCTCGAGTGCTGGGTGACCTCGCTCGACATCGAGGAGACACAGTTCAACGAGCTGCTCGTGCCGACGCGCGCCGACGTGAGCATCACGCTCACGGTCATCGAAGAGAGCAACAACGCCTTCTACCAACTCGATCACGCGCGTCGTTTGCTCGCCGTCGGCCTGCAGAACGTCCAGGTCGGCGCCGACATCGTGGATGCGCTCGACGGCTGATCTCGAGAACTCGCCGATGCCCGTCTCCGCCAACTCGCGCTACGCCCGTTTGCCCATCCTGCGGGTGCAAGGCCGCGTCGCCGTCGGACAGCGACCCATCCCGTCCGGCGACGAGACGCCGACGATCGAGCATCGCCTGATCGCGGGAGAGACCCTCGACCTGCTCGCGAAGCGGTACTACGGACGCGCGGACCTGTGGTGGCGAATCGCGGACGCGAACCCGGGCCGCTTCCCGCTCGACTACCGCCCCGGCGACGTCGTGCTCGTGCCTCTCGGTCCGAGCGTGACGACACGCCCCAACGGCCGGGGTGCTCCATGAACGCGAGCAGCCACCACTACTACCGTGTGCTCGTGGGTCGTGCGTCGGCCACCTACGACCTCGCGGCCGACCTCGACACGCTGACCATCGATGACGAAGCCGGACGACCGAGCCGCCTCGAGGTCCGCGCCCCCGACCCGTACCGCGTGCTCAGTCAGGCCGTGCGAGAGGGCATGGACGTCACGGTCGAGCTCGGCTCCACCACCGATCACGAGGTCGTGTTCCGCGGGTTCGTCACCCGCGTCGAGGGCGATTTTCCCGAGGACGCAATCCCGACGATCTCGGTGGTGGCCCACGACCGACGCGCTCGGCTCGGACTACGAGAGCGGTCGCGACGCCTCCCCAATCAGCGTCTCAGCGACGTCGTGCGGGAGGTGGCGCGCTCGCATTTTTCCCAGGTCGAGGTCGACGTGCCGGGGGATCCGGACTTCGACATCAACGGCATTCGCCAGCCGGGAATCAGCGACCTGCGATTCTTGCTCGCGCTCGCGGAGGAGTTTCAGTGTCAGCTGCTGCTCGAGCGGCGCGGCGACGAGGACGTGCTGCGGTTCGTATCTCTCGAGACGCTGTACCGGCAGGAGCCGGCGTTGACGATGCACTACCAGCGAGCGCACGTGGACCATCTGCTGCTGAGCTTTCGGCCGGTCGTCGACATCGCCGAGCTTCGACTGCCCATCGCGCGCATGGCCATCGATGCCCAGAGCGCCGAGCAACCCGAGGTTCAGCAATCGACGGCGGAACCCCCGACCGTCCACGACGACAGCGGCGACGACGGTTTCTCGCGACTGCAGGCCGATGCGCCGGAGCGCGCCCTTCGACTGTTGCCGCTACGGGCCGCGGCCCAGGAGGTCGAGCAGACGATGATCCGTGAGCTCGGCACGGTGCGCCTGGGCGAGGCGCCGCCGTTTCTGACCCCGGAGCAGGCGTCCGAGCGCGGGAGCAATCGGGTGGCGCACCGACTGCTGGGCATGCGGGCCCGCGGCCGCAGTCGTGGCCTGCCCTCTCTGCGAGCGTCACAGATCGCGAACATCCAGGACGTGGGCGCCCGCTTCTCCGGCAACTGGTACCTCACGAGCGTCCGTCACGTCGTCGACGGCAGCGGCTACCACACCGAGCTGGAGTGTGAGCGGTGATGGCACGGCACATGGACCAGCTCGGCGACGACGAGCATCCGCTCCTGCAGCCGCGGTACGGCAAGTACCCGGCCGTCGTCCTGCGCAACGACGTCGAAGACGACGGGCACACCGGACGCATCGAAGTCCGCGTGCCCGGCATCCTCGAAGAAGACGACGCCGGCAACCCACGCCCCATCGAGGTGATCGCTCGGCCCTGCCTGCCGCCCGGGTTCTTCTTCGTGCCCGATGAAGGCAGTCACGTGTGGGTCGAGTTCGCCGCCGGCGACGTCAACAGCCCGATCTGGGTCGGCGTCTGGTACCCGGAGGGCGAGCCGCCCCAGACCTCGAAGGGGCGAGCCCCGGACTTCAAGCAGAAGGTCATCCGAACGCCCGCCGGCCACGTGATCACCCTCGACGACGACGCGGAGTCGATCGTCATCACGGACAAGCACGGCAACGAGCTCACGCTCGACAGCAACGGCGTGACTGTCAAGCACAAGGACGGTGTCACGAACGTGACCCTCGGTACCGACGCCGTGACGTTAGGCGGCGGCGGGGACAAGAAAGTTCTTCTCATGGACACGCCGGCGTTCATGGCGTTCGTGCGCACCCACCAGCACTCCGGCGGAAACATGGGGGCGTTGACCGGCCCGCCGACACCTCCGGTCACCGACTACGCCACGTGGTTCACGCAGAAGACGAAAGCAGACTAGCGATGCCCCTGGACGCAAACGTACTCGCCACTGCGATCAAGGATGCGCTGGGTTACCGCGCCGAGACGGACCCGGCCGTCACGCCGCACCGCAGCGTGCGCAGCTTCGTCGAGCAGGCTTCCGAAGCCAGTTTGCCGGCCGACTACGAGCGAGAGCACCCCGACCAGTACCGGGCGGCCGTGTTGGAACGCGAGGCATCGATCAACGCGCTCGCCAGCGCCATTGCCCACGGCGTAGCCGAGGCACTCGTCGCGCGCTTGACCAGCGACGCCGAGGTCTACTTCGAGGACTCGTCCCATCCCAACGGGAGGATTCGATAGCCGTGTCCGACCACGATCCAATGGGCTTCGCGTTTCCGTTTCGCTTCGACTCCGGTTCGGGCGTCGTCTCGACCTCCGAAGGTGACATCCACCTCCGCGAGAGCCTGGCGATGCTGCTGCAGACCGAGCTCGACGAGCGCGTGCTCCGGCGCGAGCACGGCGCAGGCCTGCGGGCGCTGCTGCACGGGCCGATGAACACCGCATTCTTGCAGCTGGTACGCCACCAGGTCGGCCGGGCCGTGGTCGAGCACGAGCCGCGAGTCCGACTCGTGGATCTGCGGGTCTCGCCGGGCGAGGAAGGCGTGCTGGACATCGACGTCGTCTATCAGGTCCGTCGCAGCCAACGCACGCAACGCATGACCATCACCCTTCCCACGAGGATCTGACGCCGTGCCCACCGAACAGATCGACTACACCCACAAGGATGGTCTCGCGCTGCGTGACGAGATGCTCCGCATTGCGCGGGAGCGCGTCCCTGCGTGGTCGCAGGCACCCAACGACGTCGGCGTCGCCCTCGTCGACGCCTTCGCTCACCTCGGCGACATGGTCATGTACTACATGGACCGGATCGCCAACGAGAGCTACCCGAGCACGGCGGTCGAGCCTCGCAGCATGGTTCATCTGCTGCGTCTGGTCGGGTACGAGCTCGAGCCCTCGAAGCCGGCGTCGGTGGACCTTCAGTTGCTGTTCGCCGACACCGCGCGCGGCCCGAGGACGATTCCCACCGGCGCCGAGTTCCACAGCACTCGCGAAAGCGCCGGCCGCGTCGTTCGGTTCCGTTATCTGGGGCCCGACCTCGCGATTGACCTCGGCACCGACACCCTCCTGCCCCCGGAGGTCATGACGGTCGAGATCGGCACGCGCACGTTTCGGCGCTGGGGGCTCCCGGCGAGCCTGGGTCGCCCGGGCGTGACCACGGGGCTTCCCGTCGTGCAGATCGACGCCCTCGTGGATCGCGAGGTCATCGGCTCTTCCGACGCGTCCCCGACCCAGCGTTTTCGCCTCGCGCGCACGCCCGTGCTCGACGGCTCGATCCGCATCTACGTTCGCGAGGGCGACCTCGACGTGCAGTGGTTGCGGGTCCCGACGCTGCTGTACAGCGAACCGACCGACCGTCACTACATGGTTCGCCGCGACGAGCACGAGCGCGTGTGGATCGAGTTCGGCGACGGTACCTACGGGATGATTCCGCCGCGCGCGATCGACAACCTGCGAGCGAGCTACTACGTCGGAGGCGGCGCACAGGGCAATCTCCCGGCGGACACGATCGTTGCCCTCGGTGACCGCACGGCCACGATTTCCGACCTGCGCCGAAGCGGCCACGAGGCCCACGCCAGCGGCGGTAGCGAGCGCGAGGGGTTGGGCATCGCGGCCACTCGCGCCGCCGACCAGTTCCGGGCGCAGAACAGAGCCGTCACCGCGCGCGACTACGAGGCCGAGGCGATCCGGTACGGTGCCGCCAAGGCCAAGGCGAACTCCCGAGCCTGGAATCGGGTGGACATGTACGTGGCGCCCGCTGGGGGCGGACTGCCGAGTGCGACGTTCAAGGAAGGACTGCGTCATCACCTCGATGGTCGCCGCGTGCTCACCACGGTGGTCGACGTGCGAGATCCGATCTACGTGGAGCTGGAGATCGAGGGCGAGCTCGTCATCGAGCCCACGTTCTTCCGCGACCAGGTCGAGCAAGCGGCGAGCAACGCCGTGGCCGCGCTGTTTGCGTTCGAGCGCGTGGAGTTCGGCGCCACGCTCTTCATCAGCAAGATCTACGAAGCGGTCGAGGCCGTCGAGGGCGTCCGTGGTCTGAACGTGGACCTGCTGCGTCCGCGCGACGTCCCGGGCGTCCCCGACCTCCCCAGCGGGGGGCGCATCGAGCTGCGCCCCTTCGAGCTGCCGGTCACGCGTGGAATCGTGTGGACTCGGATCACCGGAGGCCAAACGAGTGTTTAGTCTCCGCGCGACGTCCAGCGCCCGCGGTGGTCGCGTGGACCTCGGGATGCATCAGCAGGCCCCGCTGGCTTCGTTGCCGCGCGTGGTCCTGGTGCGGCGGCGCGGGCAATACCCGTCCTCGCCCGAGGACGGTCTCACGGTGTTCGACAGCGCCGAGCTGTTCGACGGTGCCGGCAATCTGTGGTCGCGACGCGAGCGCTGGCGCTTCGTTGTCACGAACGCACCGACCGAAGGGGGCCTCCGCCAGCTCGAGCTGCGCCTGTACTTCGCGGCCGGAGCCGGACCCGATGCGGTCTCGCGCGCAGTCGTAGCCTTCCACGACGGCACCGGCGACACCACGCAAGTGGTCAGCGGCGTCGCGAGCGTCGACCGGCGGCTCGGCGCGGCCCCGGGCGACGCGTCACAGCTTCGCATGCTCGACGGCACGGGAGCCGAGCTCGCGTCGTTGACGTGGTCGCCCACCGCACCTGGACCTGGTGTCGCGACGTGGCTGCACCCGGCGGCAGCGTCCGATCCGGTCGAGCTGAGGTACCACTTCCCGATCTGCGAGCATCTCGACGGGACCAGCGAGACGCTCGCCGGGCGCTCCCGGCACCAGGTCGCGCTCGCGCGCCGGATTCCCGATCCCGATCCGTCCGTCGGGACCACGATCGAGCTCGACGATGGCGAGCGCGGCAAGCACCTCGCGCTCCAGGTCACGGAGGAGACCAGCGCCGACACGGGTATCCGCAGCCGCGACATCATCCTTTACGACCGCCTTCCGGTCACCCCGAGCACCACGTTCACCGAGATCACACCCGAGCGCGAGTACTACTACCAGGGCTTCGCCGAGCGCGACGGCGCCTTGCGGCCCGACCCCGCGCTGACGGCAGCGGTGGCCGTCACGGGTCGCTACGGCTTCGCGAGCGACCCCGACCGTCCCACGGACGCGCAGTACCGGCTCTACGACCTGCTACCCGCGGTATTTCGTCGCCTCGACGAGCCGAGCGCCAGCGATCGTTTCCACGGTCCACTTCGAGCGTTCCTCGAGTCGTTCGGCGCGGGCTTCGACGAGCTGCGCAGCCGTGCCGAGGTCCTGCGCCTTCGACACGATCTTCGCGAAGTCCGTGCAGACCTGCTGCCGCGGCTCGCTCGTTACATCGGCTGGGATCTCGATGTCGCCCAAGGCGCGCTCGCACAACGCCTCGACATCGCGCTCGCCCCCGAGCTGTACCGCGGCGTCGGAACGCTACCGAGCATCAAGGCGCTGATCACCCGCGCGTCGGGGCTCGACGTTCGCTTCAAGGAGTTCGTCCACAACGTCGCGTTCACGAACGCCCCGCAGTCGCCTCGGCTGTCGGAGCTGTGGGAGCGCCGTCGCAGCGGCGGCACGTGGTCGACGGACCGGCCGATCACGACCACGACCGGCTTCGATGGTGGGGCCGCGACGATCTTCGATGCATCCGGGCGCATGTGGGTGTTCGGTCACCGGCACCACGAGGGCGTGTGGCGGGTGTTCTCGCAGCGCCTGGACCCCAGCGCGGGGCCACTGCGAGAGATCGCGAGCCGGGACTCCGAGTCCGACCCGTGCGTGGTCACCACGGCCACCACCGACGAAGTGCTCCTGTTCACGACCGTCCGGCGTCAGGACCGTGGCATGGACATCGTCGTCCGCCGCGTGCGGCTGACCGACGCCGGGGCGGTGGTCATGCCTCGTGTCGACGACCCGACGCGCGACCGGACGCGCGTCACCGACCACGTGAGCGTCGACCGCTTCGCCAGCGCCGTGCGGGCCGGTGCGGACACGTGGCTGTTTTGGGAGTCGTCGCGATCGGGACGGCGGGCGATCTGGACGCGCCGCCTGGTGGGCGACGATCCCTCGGCATGGACGAGCGTCCCGGAGCGCTTGTCCGACAGCGACCACCACGACGAGACACCCACGGCCGCGTTCGACGCGGCGACGGGTCAAGTGCACCTGGCGTGGTCGCGCGACCACGGCGACCGCTCCGCCGTATGGCACCAGGTCCACGATGGTGCCGCGTGGCTGCCTGCGAACCGCGTCAGCAATACCGACGTCGCGCCGCCCTTTCGCGATCGCGCGCCCGCGCTCGTGTGGACCATCGGGGGGCCCGTGGTCTACTTCCACTCCGACCGACCGCACCCGGTCCATGCCGACGCCAAGCGCAGCTGGCGAGTGTGGCGCCTGCCACTGGACGGCGCATCGGCGGCCGAGCTCGTCGTCGATGGCGTGGGCGTGCACCAAGAACCCGCCGTTGCGGTGGCCTCCGACGGCACGGAGCGACTGGTCTACCGCTCCCAGCGTCGAGGTCAGCAGCTGTACTGGACCAGGACGGTCGATACCACCGACACGGGTCTGCTCTCCGATCTCGGCACGTTCGACGACCGCGCCCACTACACCTACGACACCGAGCGTGACAACGAGGACTGGTTCGCCGGCAATACGGTCGGTCTGTTCTTTTCTTCGACGACGGAGAGCAGCGCCGAGGTTGCGCGCCGTGTCGAGCGCATGCGGCTGTTCGTCGAGCCGTTTCGGCCCGAGCACGTCCGGCTCGTCTGGGTGATCCCACTGAGCCTGACTACGACCGACCCCGCCGCCGGCGCGCGCGACCGATTCACCGACCGCCCAGTGGTGTGGATGCACACCGTGGACACCGAGCCCGTCGAACCCCGCTTCACCGAGCGACGCACCGTCGACACCGAGGCCGACCCTCTCGAGCTGCGCTACCGCATCGTCGACGCCGATCTCGAGCGCCTCAGCCACTCCTGACCCCAACCGCCAAGAGACACGCCATGAGCTTCTCGACAAACCCCGACGACTACCTCCGCGACGCCCTCGACAAGGGCTACGTCGGAGCACGCATCGAGCAAGGCGTGCCCGTGCTCGACCGCGACCTCAACCTACTCGGCGACTTCCCGCTGGCCATGCTGCGCACGCTGACCGCGGAGTTCATCGGCGTGGGTGTGCGGGAGGGTAGCGACGCCTTCTCGATCGAAGCGGTCGACGCCGACAACGACTTCGACATCGTGGGACCGGGCGTGCTCGTCGTCGACGGCATGCAGATCCGCAATCCCGCCACGGTTCGCTACAGCGCCCAGAGCACGACACCGCCAACGGCCCCAACGGCAGGTCGCCAGGATCTCGTCTATCTCGATGTTCTCACCAGGCCCACGGTCGTCGGCCAGACCGACGACCCCGACCTCGAAAACCGCAGCGACGTCGGCCAACAGACCTCGGTTCGGTTGATGACGTCCTGGCAGGTCCGCGTCGCGGCGGGTACCGCCACGCTCCCGCCGGCGCCTGCGGGACACGTCCACGCGCCTCTGGCCGTCCTCGTGCACCGCGCGGTCTCGGGGGGCGGCATCGCAACCGTCGTCACCGACCAGCGCCCCAGGATTCCGCGACTCCAAACGGTCGGTGGCGGCTTCGATCCGTCCCCGTTGCAGGCCCAGATCGACGCCCTCAACGGCCGCGTCGGGACCCTGGAAGCGCGACTTCGCCGACGCATCGTCGACGTATCCTGGGAGGTCACGACGGCGGGCACTCAACCGCGCGAAGTGACGACGGGCACCGAAGCGAACCTCGTCGTGGCGCTCGGATACCTCGAGGGACCCAACTATCACCGACCATTTAGCGCCATCGCATCGCGCACAACGGACGCGGGCGCGACGAGCATTCGACAGGTCGGCACCAAGATTTACTACGCAGAGCCGGAATCGGCCGACGTCCAGATGACTCGCCTCGTTTCCGTGGGAAGCGAACCAAGCCGCGCAGACGAGGAAACGCACCTGCGCGTGACGGCGTGGAACAGCTCCGCGATTTCGTTGGCGCTGTATGTCTCGCGCCCTTCGGTTCAAGCCAACGTCTATCTGCTGATCATCTAGAGACCCAAGAGCGGCACAACGAACGTCGCTTCACCAACCCCACCGAGAGACTTCAACCATGAGCCCCAACAACATCCTTCGGCTTGTCCTCGCCGTCGGTAGTAGCCTGTCTTTCGCAGGCTGCTGCTCGACGAAACTCTCCGCAACCTTCACAAACGATGCGCTCGACCAGCCGCCCCCTGCCGCACTGGGCGCAAACAGAATCGAGTACGCCGATGGAACGGACACGGTCCGCGTCGTCGAAGCCACCGGAGGCAAGGCCGTCCGGCACCAGTGTCCGTCCGAGGTGCAGGATGGGTACCTGCGTTTCGTTTCCACCCCCGGCCTCTCGAAAGAGGAAATCTCGGCCGAGTGGGACGCTCAGTTCCCAGAGCTCGGAGACCAGACGACCCTTCAGGTCCGCCTCAAAGACCTTCTGGGTGACATCGGGAGGACGGGCGCCGAGGTCAACATCTCCGGAGCAGGTGAAAATCGGGTCACGGTACGCGCCGGCGCTCGCGAGGAGACCGTCACGCTGACGCCCGGTGTCCCGGTTCACTTGGAGTTCGCGTACAACCAACGAACGAAGAGCTACACCTTCGCGATGGAGCACGCGGGCGGACGCATACTCATCAACGCTGGCGCGGCGCCCGACGCGGAAACGGTGGATTTCGCGAATGGGGCGAAGTTGGAGTTCTGGTTCGAGCGGGGCTGTGCCGACGGCGCGGCTCACCTGGTCGACAATGTGACGATTCGTGAGTGCACCAAAGTCCGGTTGGGCGGCGGTGGCTGAGGGGCACTACCAGGATACGGTCGTGTCGCCATCGGGCGGGCGACGTGTGCTCCCGTGGCGATCCAATCTGATCGTCTCGGGGTGCTACGAGCTCGTCGCCGCGTTGATGATGGGCGACCCCGGAACCGCGGGCGTGCTGTGGTGGGCGATCGGGAACGGCGAGGTGCCCTCCAATCCCGATCAGGTGTCGCTCGCCGCGGAGTTCCACCGGCGGCGCGTGCACCTCGAGCACATGGCCTTCGTCGACGACCTCGGCCGTGTCCGCGCGCGTCCCACCCGCCATCTTCGGGTCCGCGCGGCGTTTCGTGCCGAGCGCCTGAACGCCGTCCCCACGGAGTTCGGCGTCTTCGGTGGGGATGCCTCCGGTGACCTCGGCAGCGGCACGATGATCAACCGTGTCGTGCATCCTCCGCTCGAGCTCGCCGATGGCGACATCCTCGAGCGACAGCTCGTGCTCAGCTTCGGGGTCACCGATGCCGGACCCGCCCCGTCCACCGGACTCGGCGACCGGTGGCCCCTTCGCTATCTCAAGGGCATCGACGCGGCGTACTACGCACGGCTGCGCGCCGTCGGCATCACCACCGTCGGCGACCTCGCCCGTCGCGATCCCGCCGACGACGTGCCCGGCTTGCCCCCGTCTCGGCTACGAGAGTTCGTCGAGAAGGCGCTCCTGCTGCAACGCTACCGGCCGCTGGCCCGCTTCGAGCCGCTGCGCGACGAGCCGATCCTGGAGATTCTGCAGGCCGCCCCCGCGGAGGTCATCGGTCGCAGCGACGGCGCCCTCGACGAGGACGACGCGCTCGACGTCCAACGTGCACTCGGAATCCTCCAAGTCGCGATCGACGCGAACGTGCTCGCGCGCATGCGCGTGGAAGCACTGCTGACGACACCTTGACGGGGAGACCATGTCGGCCCCGAAGATCCCCCACCCGAGACTCACGGCGCGGCGGCATCCCAGTCGCTCGCTCGTGTCGCCAAGTGCGTCGACGACGGCTCGGACCGGTCGGGGACAAGGGCGACGGGCGGGCCCACTCGGTCCGCTCTCGAGTGCGCTCGGCAACCATGGCGTCGCCCAGCTCCTGCGGACGCCGATCGGTCGCTGTGACGGACCTCTAGAGCGCGACGCCCACCGCATCGGCAGCGGTGGTGCCCCCTTGCGGCCAACGGGCTCCACTCGACGGCTCCAACCGCGCGGGGCGCTGCACTCGACCGATGGCAAAGCTGGAGCCCCGGTGCCCGACCGGATCCGCGCGCCGCTGGAGCGCCAGCTCGGTACGAGCTTCCGCGACGTTCGCATCCGCCAGGACGTCGCCGCGCACGCCCTGAATGCAACCCTCGGATCTCGCGCCGTCGCGTCGGGAAACCAAATCTGGCTCCGTCGCGACCAATCGCGAAACGACGCGGCGTTGATGCGCCACGAACTGGCCCACGTCGCGCAGCAACGCGAGCAGGCGACCACCTCGCTGCAGCTGCTTCGCGTGCAACCCGACGGGGAGTTCGCACGAGCGCTCGAAGATTTCACCGACGGCCACCGCGTTCCCGATGCCGTCGTCGGCCTCCTGCGGAACTCCCCCACGTTCGCCGAGAACGTACGAATCCTCAACCAGCACTACGCATGGACCGGGTCTCTGGGCATGCGTGACACCTGGCCGGCGGGAGGTGGCCGCATCACGGGTGGTCGCTTCACGGGACGACGCATGATCGAGGTGGCCTTCGGCGACGGGGCTACGTTCTTCGAGCCGGAGTCACCGACGTCGGGTCAGGCCAACGACGTGATCTGGATCCACCCTCGACCCCCGAGCACGTTCATCGAGGAGGTCGCGCACGAGACCTCCCATGCAGTCGCGCTCGTCTCCAGAGCGGGCGGAGGTGCGCCCTCGTCGATCATGGGAGAGATCGCCGGCGTCGTCGCGGAGGAGGGCTCGGTTCGCGAGCGCGAGCACCGAATCGTGCGCGAGGTGTTCTCCGCCGCGAATGCTCGGGACCGCAGACGGTTCGGTCTCACGAGACCGTCGATGGGGCGGCCTTCGCCGCGTGCGATCGAGCGCGACTTCTCCAGAATGCCGCTGCGACTGACGTACTTCGAACACGCGTTCTTCCACGCCTCTCTGAGGCGTGTCCCCACCGGTGACCCTGGGGATTTTCGGAGTCTGGACGCGAGAGCCGTCGAATCGCGACCGATCCTCGACCCTAGCGTCCAGGCACTGGTGGCCAATCCGAGCCGACGCCGCGTTCTCGACTTCTGGGTCACGCACGTCCCGCGGGCCCCGGGTGGCCGCCCGCCCGGTCCCACCGCGGTCGCCATGGGACTGCAGTACATGCGGCGCGTGCTCGCCAGATCCTGGGAGCTCGCCGAGCCGAACGGGCGTGGGGTCCCGGCGAGGACGCGCGAGCAAGTCGCGAGTGCCCATGCGTCGATCTTGTCCGCATTGTCGAGCCTGCTGTTCGGCGAGTCGGTGTCCTACACACCCTGAGCCCGGGTCGGGAACATGAAGGCGCTCGTCCATCACTCCCGCCCCACATCCGATCGCGCGGCGCCGTCGCGGGGACGTGGCCCGCGTCCCCGCGCGCTCCCGAGCATCATGGGCAACCAAGCGTTCGCCCGCGCCATCGGATCACCGCGCGCACCGCGTCGGTGCAGCGACCCCGAAGCCTCGGCCGATCGGGTCGCCAGACACGTGCTGCACAGTCCTCTCCCCGACGCCGCACGAGTCGCCCCCGCGCCACCGAGCGCCCGCTCCATTCGCGCCGCCACGGCATCGGCTCCGCGCGCCGTCCGACGAGCCCTCCGCGCGCCGTCTCGGCCGCTCGACTCCGCGACGCGCCGGTTCTTCGAGGCTCGGTTCCGGCAACCCCTCGACACGGTACGCGTTCACACGGGGGACCAGGCCGAGCACGCCGCACAGAGCCTCGACGCTCGGGCATTCGCCATCGGCGACCGCATCGTCGTCGGTGCGGGAGAGTATCGACCGAACACGCCGAGGGGGCTGCACTTGCTCGCGCACGAGCTGGCCCACGTCGTCGATCAACGGGCCAGCCAACGCCCACGGATCCAGCGCTTGCTCCGCATGACGGGCCCGAGATCCGGGGTCCGGTTCGGCCGTGCCGACGACGGCATACGCTGGTTCTCCGAGGCGATCGATCTCGCAACGGGCGAGCCCGCGAACACGCGACGCGCGAGCGCGATCCTCAACGACCTCGTGCTGTGGATCAGTCGACTCTCGACGCCACAGAACCTCGACCGAGCACACCGCCAAGCGACGACCGGCTCGGGCACCATGGTCCTGCACCAGGAGGCTGCGTTGCGAACCGTGCCGGTGCTCGTACTTCGGCACATTCGCATGGGCACGCCCCGACGCTCGGGCGCATGGCGAGACCTGACCACGAGGTTCCTGGTCGGGCGTGGCCTCCTCGAGTTCCTCAACGGGGAGCGGGCGCGCCCCGTCCAGATGTACCTGCTGGACAACATCGGCCACAACGTCGCCGCGTTCTTCGAAGGCATCGCCACCGGGCTTCGACGCTCGAGCATCGATGACGCGACCATCCGCCGTCTCCGCAATCGTCTCGCCGGAGCGGTCGTGCTGAACGTGACGTTGCCGGTCGTCATGACGTCGGGGATCGTCGTAGGGGCCCTCGGCGATGTTTGGCAGTCGCTGCGCAGCCTGGTCGAGACGCTGATGAACCCCGGAGAAGCCCTCCAAGCTGCCGCCGAGGCCCTCCGAATGCTCGTGTCCGAAGACCCCCGTCTCGCGGGCGCGCTGGGCCAAGAGGTGGGCGCCGGCCTCGCCACCCAGATCGTAGGGCTGTCGCGCCAGAATCCGATCCAGTTCACCTACAACCTCGGCCGGATCCTCGGCCCCTTCTTCGTCGACATCCTCATCTCACTCGTCACCGCGGGGGCCGGGCTCGCGCTGCGTGGCGTCCGAGGGCTCGCTCGCGTGCAGCGGATGATGCGGCGCCTTCGACCAGTCCTTCGTTTGGTCCAACGTGCGTCGAGACGTATCCGCGCTCTGCTACGCGTGATGCGGCACGAGATTCGTCGCTACGTCCGCGGCGTGACACGGCGCGGCGACGTGCTGGAAATCCGAGCCGGCCGACACACCTACCGCCGCTCCGCGCACGGACGCTGGTGCCGACACACCAACCCGACGCTGTGCATCACCGACCCGGCACACAACGCGGAGCTCGACCGCACGGTCATCGTGACGCGTCCCACTCGACGCGGACACGTCCAACACGAGCGCGCGCTGGGAAGCGGCAACGTCGGAATCCGCGTGGAGAATCCCGGAGGTGGCTTCGGTCGCCTCATCGTCGCGCCCGATGGCCGGGTCATGTCGTACACCGGGCGAATCGTCGCCGCAGATCTGGGCGCGGTCGGGGCACGCACCGGCACGCACACCAACTCCGCGGCGAGACGCTTCGTGCGAGGGCTCGGCAACTCCACCGACGACGCCGGCCACGCGCTCGCACGAATGTTCGGTGGAATCGGAGGTCGGCGCGGACGCATGGTGCTGCCACTGAACCAGGACACGAACCGCATCCTGATGAGAAACTTCGAGATGCGACTGGAACGAATGGTCCGGCACTCCTCGCCGACCGACCGGATCCACTATCGGCTCCAAGCGAACTACCTTCCCGGCCAGACGCGCCCAGCGGACGTGCTGCTGACGGTTTGGATCAACAACCAGACCGCAACCCTGCTGCTACCCAACCCCTAGGACGGGCCGTCAGCGCGATCACAACCGGCCGGAGCCGGGTGCCGGTGGGCACGGGCCGATGAGGCGCGCCTCGGCGAGGCGATGCGGGTGCGAGCCGACGCGATACAGCACGTCGACGCGTCGGCGCGCGATGTCGGCGAGCGCCGTGAGCCATGCCTGAAGTGCCACCGGTCCCGTGGGGCCGATGCGGCAGTGCTCGCGCAACGCGTCGTATTCCAGTCGCTCCACCCGCGCCCGCGGCTCGAGCGTGACGAACGCATCCCAGGCCGCCATGCTGATCCGCTGTCCCGCCGTCAGGCCCCGCAGGTCTCGCGGGAGCAAGCGGCCCGAGCCTCGGCCCTCGGTCAGCTGCGGGCCCACCGGCTCCAGCGATGAGGTCGCCCCGCCGGTCGCCGGGGCGGGTGTCGTGGGCGACGGGACCGGGACCAGCGGCGCGGCGCCTGGACAATCGCTCGGATTGGGCGGTTGCCTCGTCGTCGAGATGACCTGCTCGGGGTGCGTGTACGTGCGCGCACCCGTGAGCGGGTTCTTGGTGCCCACGCGCATGCGAACCCGCTCGGCGAAGTAGGAGCGCGGGTACGGACCGGTGAAGTGCTCCACCTGCACGCGGTAGAACAGCACCTGGTCTTGGTCGTGCACGCGGCGCACGGCATTGAAGCCATCCTGCTCCACACGAGATCGCATCTGGTCGTTGATCGGACCCGCCGCCGGCGTGATGTTCCAGATGCGGTTGCCGGGTCCGTGCAGATGACGACCCGACAGCGCCGCCGCTCGGTTCCCGGGGCCGTGCAGCAGGTGGGCCCGCCGGTAGTGACGCGTGGCCGACGAGGGGATGCAGTCCCACCCCGTCGGCCATGTCGAGCGACTGCGATCGGCGACGCTTCCGCGGATCGTCGGATCGGTCGGCGGGCATCGGGTCAGCGGGTCAGCCTCGACCCACAGCGCCTTGGGGCCGACCCCGTAGCGCACCACCGTGAAGGGCAGCCGAGGGTCGCCGCACTGAGGCTCGTCGTCCTCGTCCGGATCGCTCGACGGCGGGTCGCCCGACCCTCCACCGGGCAACGCGGGCAGCAGCACGGCCCCGAGCCCCAGCAACGCCAGCAACGCCAGCGGACCGGCGGACGCGGCAGCCGCCGCCGCGATCCCGGGTGCGGTCACGACGATCCCGGCGGCCGCGGGCGCGAGGGCACACAACCCCGGGTTCTGTAGGCACAGCGCCATGGCGGTCGCCCCCGCACCGAACAACGTGCAAACGATCGGGTGCTGTTGGCAGAAGCTGTCGACCGCCGGGTCGTGGCGGGGGGGGGGACGGCGGGTCGGCGGGGGTCCCGGGGGCGGCGTTGGGCGGCGCGTGGGCGGGACGATCCCCGGCGGCGGAAGGAACACCACGTCCACGCGACGGTTGCGACTACGCCCTGTCGGCGTCGAGTTGCGCGCGATGGGGACCTGCTCGCCGTGAAACGACGAGCTGCCCGATCCGACACTGGTCCCCGCCAGTCCGTGCACCACGCTCGTGACGCGCGCGTGCGACAGCGCGAGATTGACCTGCTCCGTATCCGTGGAGTCGGTGTGACCGGCGAAGTGAAACCGAATGCGGAAACGCGTGTGAAGGCGGCCGAGCTCCTGCAGCAAGGGGCGGTGCTCGGCCTTGAGCGCGTCTCCCCCAATCGCGAAGTTGTACAGGCTGACCCCGTACGGCAGCGCAGCCAGTCCGCCGGGGCTGCTCACCGACATCGCGATCTCCCGACGCGTCACGGGGATTCGGCGCACGACAGGCGCCTCGCCGCGTACAGCCGCAACGGTCGACTTGCCGACACCTTGGCCGAGCGGTGGCGCGCCACCTTGTTGGGCAACGTGGGCCAGCTCGTGGGCCAGCGTGAACGTTCGCCCCAGCTGGCGCGTGGAGCTCAGCCACACGTGGTTGCCATACGCGAACGCAGAGGCACCGGCCGCGGCGGTGACCCGGCGCGCCTCCGCATCGGCGTGCACGCGCACCGACCCGAAGTCACGGCCCATCCGGCGCTCGAAGAACGCCCTCGCCGTGCGGGGGATCGGAATCCCGCCGGTCGTCAGCCGGCGTGGTGTCACGGGACCGACCACGCCCCGCCCGTGCGAGCCCGACGAGGAAGTCGCAGTCTCGGTCACGCCGCCTGGCCCGCCTCCGACGACGCGACGCGCGATGCGATCGGCGTCGGCCTCGAGGGGATCGTCGCTGCGCCCCACCTTCACCCCGCCCGCGGCGAGACGTTGCAGGACGGGCGTCGTCTCGTCGCGACACGACGCGCACTGACGGCGGACGATCGCCGCACGCTCTTTCTCCTGCATGCACGACGCACACATGCGCTGCACGACGGGGGCCGGCAGCTTGCGGTCCACCCCGGCCGTGACATGCGCGGTGAACGTTCGATTGCCGAGCAGCGAGGGCAACGCCGGCTGTGGAACACGAACGCGCCCCGGTGAGGCTCCAACGGGCGCGCTCGCGCGGGCCGGGACTCGGCTGCCCACCCGACGCGTCGTCGCCTCTACCCCCATCGCCTCCATTATGCGAGACGACACCGCGATCCTCAATGCCGGCCGTGGCGACCTCGACACGGACGCCGCACGAGGCGTCCGGTTTGCGTTACACGCCGGCCGCGAGGCGGGGCGGAACGACCGCGACCGGGCACGGGGCGGTCGCAGCGAGCTCGGAGCCGATGCTCGTCAGCAGCAGGCGCTCGAGGGCCGACAGCAGCCGCGAGCCCGACACGAGCAGCGAGGCTTGGCGCTGGGTGGCGGCTTCGATCGAGCGCTCGACCACGCCACCCTGCACGACGACCTCTTCGGCCGCGTCGACGCCGATCTTGGCGAGCCATGCCGCGAGGCTGGACTCGCCTTCCTCCTGCTTTTGGGCCGCGATCTTCTTGCGGGACTCTTCGGGAATGTAGTGGGCGCCGTAGTCGTCGGCGTACGGGACGATGTGCAGAACGAGCAACGGACGCTTCAGACGCTCGGCCATCGAGGCGGCGAAGCGGATCCCCTCCTCGGCGTCCTCGCGTAGGTTGGTGGTGGCGACGACGGGCCCGGGGCTCGGCGGATCGTAGTCGGGCGGTACCACGATGACCGGGGAGTCGAGGCTGCGCAGGAGGCGACGGGCCACGCGGCCGAGCCGCAGCAAGCGGTGCCCTTCGCGCGGTGCCTGACGACCGACGATGATGCCGTCGCAGTAGTGGTACTCGCGGGCCGCTTCGAGGCTGCGCTCGGCGTGCACGCCCTGCACGATCTCGAGGCCACCGAGGACCTTGGTCGCCGCGCACTCGTCGACGACCTTCGCCGCCACTTCGCGCGCGGTGCCCATCAGCTCGTCGAGATGGTGGTAGCGCAGCGCCGGCTGCAGGTGTGCTTCCTCGAGCACGTGCACGCCGACGAGCGCGTCCTTGTCCGACGACTCGGCCAGCCAGCGCGCGAACCGAATCGCTCCCTGGCTCTGGGGCCGAAGGTCCAAGCCGACGATCCACTTCATGGCGCTGATGTTCACGGAGCCGTTCACCAGGTCAATGGTTGGACCCGGGCGCGCGCGTGTCAACTCAGCGCAAGGGCGTGACCAGCCGGCCCAAGTCGAACCCCGTCAGCTCGATCCGCACGACCTGCCCCGGAGACAGCGGCGCAACTCCTGCCGGCGTGCCGGTGTACAGAAGGTCGCCGGGCTCGAGCGTCATCACCTTCGAGATGTACGCAATGACGAACGCCAGGGAGAAGACCATGTCCGAGATCGGAGCGTCCTGCTTGAGGCCGTCGTCGAGAAAGCCCCGGACGCGCGCCGCCCCCGGCAGTGGCTCGCCGGCCGGGGTCAGGCGTACGAACGGTCCGCACGGCGCGAAGCCGTCGAACCCCTTGCCGCGTGTCCACAGCTTGTCGCCGCGCTGCAGATCGCGACACGACACGTCGTTGCCCAGCGTGTAGCCGGCCACGTGCTGCAACGCGTCCTCTTCGGCCACGGCGTGCGCCGTCTTGCCGATCACGGCCACGAGCTCGGACTCCATGTCGATGCGCTCGAAGCCGCGTGGAAGATCGAGCGGAGCGCCGGACGCGAGCAGGGCGGACGACGGCTTGAAGAAGAGGATCGGGTCCTCGGGGACCTCGTTGCCGAACTCTTCGGCGTGGGCCCTGTAGTTGCGGCCGACGCACAGCAACTTGCCCCCCGGCACCGGCGGCGCGAGCTCGAAGCCGACGAGCTTGCCACTTGGACCGTCCGCGAGCACGGGCAGCTCCCGCGCGAGCACGCCCGCGTCGAGGCTCGGATCGCCGTGTCGCGGATGCGCCGCCAAGAAAGGATCGGCGATCACTTCGACGTCGGCATCGGGGCCGGGCGCGGCGCCGTCGGTCCAGATCCGGATCGTGTGCTCGCCCAAGCGCCCGGGCACCCGCACCCGCCCGATCCACGCGACGCGTTCGTCGTCGGTCATCGACGCTACCGTCGCCGATGTGCGCCGCGTCGGCAAGCGGAGGCGACCTTGTCGGGTATCCTCCGCGGGATGGCCTTGCGGGTCTGGGTCGAGCCGGTCGAGGTGGGTGCGCCCACGGTGGCCGCGCGCGCCGTCACGGACGCGGTCGAGGCAGAAGCGCCTCGCGGACGCGAGCCGATCGTGGTGTGGCTCGGCGCCGACGACCGACCCGGTCACGCCCCCGCACCGTGGACGGCCGACGGCGTCTTCGAAGCGCTCGGCGCCACCGCGCGGCTGAGCGTGGCCGGACCGAGCCCGCGCGTCGGCCCGCATCCGTCCGCAGACGAGGGTCCGTTCGTCGAGCTGTCCTTGCCGGGCGCGCTCGCTCCCCTTCGTGTGCGCGATGCGTGGATCGGGGCGCGCGCCTGCATCGTCGCCCCTTGCCGCGAAGCTGCCGATGGCACCGGCCCGGTCGGCTCGGCCTTCGCCGCGCTTGCCCACCGTCTCGGTGGCGTGCGACCGCGCGACCCGGCCGCGGTCGCGGGCAAGCTCGGCGCACGCTGGGCGCCGCTGTTGTTCAGTCACGTGGGCGTCGTCGTCGATGCCACGTGGTGGGCCCACGCCGACGACGACGAGATCGTCGAGGTGCAGCGATGCATCGGGTACTCCCACGCCGCCGACGACGACGTCGTCCGCGCGGACCGCTGGCTCGCCGCCCAGGTGGGCCGAACCGCGCCGACCGGCGACGTGCGCGTCCGCGGCACGGCGGCCAGGTCCCCGTGGCCGACGATCCCCGCGCCGCACGTGGACACGCCCTGGGCACGGCGCACCGCCGGTGGTCTGTGGCGCACCGCCCCGGCCGTCCCGGCGCGCGGTCGAACGACGCCGGGCTCGCTGGCCAGGGCCTGGGACGAATACCGCCGCGAGGGGAACCGTTGAGCGTTCTGCTCCGGCGCACGCTGTACACGGTCGCGGCCGGCGTGGTGCTGTACGTCGCCGCCGTGATCTGGTTCGACATCGAGCCGGTCGCGGCGACGCTGCAGGGCTATCCGTGGTGGGTGTTCGGGGCCGCGCTGGCACTGTCGAGCGGCAACTACCTGCTGCGCTTCGCCAAGTGGGAGCTGTCGCTGCGCTGGCTCGACGTGCGTCGCGACGCACCGCAGCTGACCTACCGGCGCTCGCTCGTCATCTATCTGGCCGGGCTGTCGATGTCGATCACGCCGGGCAAGGTCGGCGAGGTTCTGCGCAGCACCCTGCTCAAGGCCAGTGACGGCATCCCCTTCACCCGCACCGCCCCCATCGTCGTCGCCGACCGCCTCGCCGACCTCGGCGCGCTCGTGATCCTGTCGTTGGTCGGACTGTCCGAGCACGCGCAGTACCTGCCGTACGTGATCGTGACGGCGGCGCTCGTGCTCGCCGGCGCCTTCGTGCTCGGCTCGCCTCGGCTGTCGGGCGCCGTGTTCGACCTGCTCGAGCGGCTCCCCAAGGTCGGCAGCATCGCGCGGCGCGGCCGCGGTCTGATCGACTCCAGCGCGATCCTGCACCGCCCGGGCCCGATGACGTGGCTGACCCTGCTGTCGATCGCCGGCTGGGGCCTCGAGTGCATCGGCTTTTGGCTCGTGCTCGACGGTTTCTCCGGCGTGGACGTGTCGCTGTCGCTGGCGACCTTCTTGTGGTCGATGGGGACGATCGTGGGCGCATTGAGCCTGCTGCCCGGCGGCCTGCTCGCGACCGAGGGCAGTCTCGTGTTCGCGATCACGCGCATGGTCGCGGGGGCGACGGAGGCGGTGGCCGTGGCCGGCTCGCTTCTGGGTCGAATCGCGACGCTGTGGTACGGCGAGATCGTCGGAGGCATCGCCCTGGCAATCTTCCTGCGCGACCCCGCGCTGCGCGAGAAGGCGATGCACGACGAGGAATCGTCGGCGCCCTGAAACCCTGCAACTTTCTGCGCGGCGAGGCGTCCTACGCCTGATGCGCCGCGCTCTCGCCATGGTCCTCGGGCTGGCCACCTTCGGTTGTGGAACCGCCGCGCCATCGCCCGCGCCGACCGTCGAGCCCCAACGAGACCCGGTCTCCGCCCGCGCCCCCACGCTTGCGCCGACGACCGCGGCGCAGCCGGCCGCGCCGATCGTCGAAGCGCCCGCCCCCCTCACGCTCGCCGGCGACACGGCGGACATCCGATCCGCGCTCGCAAAGTCGTACATCGGGTGGACGTCGACACCGGGACGCATCGCGGTCCGGCGTCGGGGACCGGTCCGCCTCGTCCCCGAAGGTCCCGACCTCGGTCTGGCCGACGAGCACGCCTTCCCGTCGTCGCAGCGCTTGGGCGTCCTCGTCGACGGCCCCCGCCCCCTGGTCATGACCGAGCACGACGGCATTCGCCTCTTGCTGTTCGTTCGCCACGACGACGCGACCCCCGTGGTGGTCGCCGATGCCCCGCTACGTCGCCGCCCCACCGACGCGATCCCCGATCCGCCTCGCCGCGGTCGTGTCGTGCTGCACCCCGGCGCATGGGTGAAGGTCGAGGCGTCGACCCCGACGGCCGTCCGCGTCGCGTACCACGACGGCAACGTGACGCGGCGCGGCTGGGTCGAGCCCGATCGCCTCGGGACGGTCGTGATGTTCGACCGTCCGTCGCCGGACCAGGCCAAGGCCAAGGCCAAGGCCAAGGCCGACGACGACGACGACACGTGGTGGACGTCCAAGCGCGCGACGACCTTGCGCGTCACGGCCGACGGCAACGTGCTCGAGCGCCTCGACGCGGAGGAGGTCGTCCGCGCGCTGGCCCCCGCCCGCGGCGGTCGCCGGCTCGTGCAGTACACCCCGCGATGCAACCGAGACCTCAGCGTCATCGGCTTCGTGACCACGCGCGACTTTCACCAGCCCAACTACGGACACGCCTACGGTTGTGGCTACGGTACGAGCTCGCCCGCGCGCGAGTGGGGCGACGCGCTGGACCTGCCGCGCGTCGAGCTCGCGGCCGGCACGTTCCTCACCGACGCCGCGTCCACCCGGCTGGTGGGCTGCGTGGCCAAGGCGTCGAAGGTCGCCGACCGCGGGGACGGCACGTACGTCGTCGCCACGATCTGGGGGCCGCTCACGGTCCGCCCGGCCCCGACGGAGCTCGTGGGCGCGTGCGCCAGCGAAGACTAGCGTAGTCCGCCGGCCAGGGCCGGACTTGTGGCCGCGCACCGATCGGCGGCAAAGTGCGGGTCGCGATGGAATACCGCATCGAAGACGATTTCGACGTCTCTGCCGACCGCTACTGGGAGGTGTTCTTCTCTCCCGAGTACAACGAAGCGATGTGGGGGACGCTCGACATCGAGTACAAGCTGCTCGAGCTCGAGCGCGAGGGCGAGGGACCCGGCCTGGTGATCCGCCGCAAGCAGCAGCTGACGCCGCGCCGTGACGTGCCGGCGATCGTCGCGAAGTTCGT
This sequence comes from uncultured Pseudomonadota bacterium, assembly GCA_937896535.1. GTDB lineage: Bacteria > Myxococcota_A > Polyangia > Nannocystales > Nannocystaceae > CALBMM01. The sequence goes on along the minus strand of CALBMM010000241.1, from coordinate 17,601 downwards.
CAAGGGTGCGATCACCTATCGCGAGGAGAACGTCTACGTCGCCGCCAAGAGCGAGATGAAGACGGTCACGATCTCCAACATCTTGCCCGACAAGATCGAGAACACCGGCCTGTACCGCGTGCAGTCGCTGGGACCGAACAAATGTCGCCGGATCTGGGACGGGATCTGCAACTGCAAGGTCGCGTTGATCGGCGGCAAGGTCGAGAAGATGCTCGTCGGCGAGGTCAAGGAAAGCTACCGCCGCGCCACGGAGTTCACCCGCAAATGGCACGCCGAGCATCCCGGCTAGCCCTCGGGCTCTTGCTGTGGCCGCTCGCGTGCGGCGACGACGGTGCCGCCGGGACGACCTCGGGCGCCTCGGCCGCGGACGCACCCGATCCCACGACGACCGCCACGACACCGGCGGACACCACGACCGACGACCCGGCGACCAGCTCACCGGGGTCCTCCGACGGCCCCGCCGACAGCACCGGCACGTCCACGGCGGCCTGCACCACGTCGGCCGAGTGCGCCGGCGACGAGTACTGCCGCTGGGTCGACGACAGCTGCGGCGTCTCGGGCCTCGAGGGTCAGTGCGCGCCGCGTTCGGATTGCGACATCGGCAACGGACGTCCGGTGTGCGGGTGCGACGGCACGGTCTACGACACGCGCTGCACCGCGCAGGACGCCGGCATCGACGTCGACTTCCTCGGTGGGTGCGCCACGCCGGCCGGCGCCTTCGACTGCGGCTTTTCGTTCTGCATCACCGGTGACGAGTACTGCTCGCAGCTCGGCGGCAGCGCCCCCACGGCGGAGTGCCTCGCCCTGCCGCCGGTGTGTCAGCCGCCCGATTGCAGCTGCATCACTACCTGCTGCGGCTGCAGCAACGCCTCGTGCTGCAGCGACTTCTGCACGAACGAAGACGACGCGCTCACGTACACCTGCCCCGGCGAGTGACGAGCCGGCACGGCACCGGTGACCGCATCGGTCACGAGCCGGCGAGCGCGGCGATGTCGGTGTCGTCCAGCGCGCGTCCGTACGACCGCAGGTCGTCGAGCGCCCCCTCGAATGCCAGGGCCGGCGCGCCGTTGTTGACGTCGAAGCCGATCGTCAGCGGGTTGTCGTCGAACGCGGGCGGATTGAGCATGGCGCTCATGACCGGCACGCCGTCGAGATAGACGGTGGCCACAGGCGAGCGCCGCCTCGACCCCGAGCAACGCGCTGCCCCAGATGCGCCGGCCCACCGTCGAGGTTCTATCAGCCACGTTCACCCAAGTGCGTCGGCGGGTCGGCAGCGGTCGAGGTCGCTTCCGGGTCCGGGTCGGTCACGTCGTCGCGCGTCGGGGCATTGGGGGTCGGAGGCGACACGTTCGGCGCGGGTGAGGACTCGCGCGCCGGAGGTGGCACCCGCAGCACTTCGCCCGCGACGCTCCACACGAACGTCCACAACGCCGAGTTGAACGCATCGCCGTGGTGGTCCATCAGCTCGGATTCGGTGTCGTAGACGACCACGACCGGGTCGACCGCGGCCGAAGGCACGAAGCGGCACGTCGTGTCGTGGTCGTGAACGACGTACCGACAGCCGGACGCGCGGCGGCGCTCGCCCGACGCCGCTCTCGGCGGCGCGCCGGTCGGCTCGACGTCCCCCTCTCCGCCCTCGAAGTGCACGCGGTCGGGCGAAAACGGATCGGTCGACGACGCCTCCCCGCACACGATCGCCTCGGCCTCGTGCCGCACGGGCCACGGCCAGTGGCCCGCGCCGGTCCGGCGTTGCTGCTTCTCGGTCTCGTCGCGGTAGACGCCCTCGCCTCGGATTCCGCTCATGCCCATGCGGAAGTGTCGGTCCGTATTGCAGTCGGCTTTGGTGGTGACCACCAGCAGCGCGGGCGTATCGTCGGAGTCGGCGGGCTGGGTCGACGACAGCTCGTACATCGGTCGCAGCCGTCCCGCCTCGAACGCCGGGTTGACGAGGGCGACGAGGTCGAAGGCGAGGCCGGGCTCCGCCCCGTCGGGCAGCGTGGCTTCCCGCAGGATCCGTCGCTCGAGCTGACGGTGGATCGCCGAGTGCACGACCGCGGCCCCGAAGCTGTGGCCGACGATGAGCGCACGGCTTCTCGACGCCCCGCCCCCGTGCATCTCCTTGGCCCGCCACCGTTCGATGCGCGCGCCGACGTGGTCGATCACGAGGCCCCCGTCGCGATCACCGACGCGGTGCGCCCCCTTCTTGCGCGCCCAAAAGCTCAGTACCGGGGTGGTCCGAAACGGACGCGCGCGCCAGCCCAGGTACACGCCCCGGACGGCGCGGCCGGTCCCGGCGTCCCGCTCGGCCCGCGCGAGCGTGTACAGCACGCGACGGAAATCGGCGACGTTGGAGTCGTCGACGCCGGCGTCGTGGCGCCAGCCGTGAACGAACACCACGACGAGCGCACCGTCGTCGTGCGCAGCATCCATGAATGCGAGCATCCCGTGCATCTGCTGCAGGTCCCACGCCCGTCCTTGGTCGTCGATCTCGACGTACCCGACACGAAACAGCTCGCCCCGCGCGTCGGCGCACGCTTCGAGGTGCACGTCGGCGCGCTGTCCGGCGATCGGTCGCGCGCACTCCCGGGCGGCGTCGAGCCTGGCCGGCGCACGCACGCCCGACTCGCCGGGATTGTCGGGGTCCCAGCGGTGCGCCTCGTGTCGCACACACGCGGTCGACAGGCACGCGAACAGCCACGCAGCACGGGGAGCGACTGGCATCCCCGGCACAATGCCATCGCTCCATCCGGCCGGCGGGCCGGTCGATTCACGCGACGTCGGCGAGCAGACCGCGGTGAGCCGAGCGCACGACCTCACGCAACGTCGTGCGGATCGTGGCGCGCCGCGTCGCGGCATCGAGGACGCCGTGGCGGGCCAACCCGATCGCCCCCCGTGACGCGGTGTCGGGTCGGGTCGCGCGGGCGATCCCGGTCTCGAAGGCCGCATCGATGACCCCGTGCAGGTCCGGGCGTGCGTCGGCGACCCAGCGAACGAACGACCATGCGAGCGCCGCGTGGCGCTCTTCGTCGCGCGCGATCTTGTGGAGCACGGTCGCGACCACGCGGTCCTCGGTCTGCGCCGCGGCGATCGTCGCGAGCGCGGCGGAGAGCGTCTCTTCGATGCATCCCTCGACGATCGCCGAGGTGACGATCTCGATCTCGTCGCGCAGCGCCGGCGCGCCGGGGTCGAACGAGCCGGGGCCGACCGGCGAGCCCGCGTACGCCGAGGCGAGCCCGAACGCGAGGCGAGCGTGCTGGACCTCGTCGGCCGCGGCACGCTGCGCCTGCGCGAGCAGCGAAGGAGTGGCCCCCATCGTCATCAGATCGAGCGAGAACCGTGCGAACGAAGCGACCGACGCGTGCTCGGCCAGCCCGACGTCGCGCCAGTAAGCCGCGAGCGCGCGGCGCTGCGCCGGCTCGAGTGCCGCGAGGGTCTCGGGCACGAGTTCGGCGCCCCAGTCCGGTCGCGCGATCGACTCGGCCACGCGATGCTCCCCGCGCACCTCGAACGGCCGACCGGCACAGCCGAGGTCGTACATGTGCACGGTCCGACAGCACTGGTCGCCGAGCACTTCGCTGCACGACACGCCCTCGAACTCCCAGCCACCGCACGCCCACTCGCCCGTCGCGTCGAGCTGGGCCGACGCCTGAGCGAGGCACGCGTCGCCACACGACCCACAGTTGCCGTCGTCGGGCAGGCACACCACCGTGTCGCCGTACACCATCGGATCCTCGACGCACGCCGCGACGGGCGGAGGTCCGTCGTCGCCCGAGCCCTCGTCCTCGGTCCCGTCGTCCCCGACATCGGCCTCGTCGTCGCCGTCTCCCTCGGCGGACCCGCCATCCGTGCCGGCCGTGCTCGGCATCCCGTCGTCACTGCCGTCGTCGCCGTCGTCGCCGAGGCCGTCCCCCGCGTCGTCGGGGCCGAACGCCCGGTCCGTACAACCGCCACCCAGCAACGCGGTCAACCCTGCTGCCATCCACACCGATCGACGCAACCGTCCAAGTTCGAGCCAAGGGTCAAGCAAAGTCATGGGGGCAAGCTAGCATCGGCATGCCGACGCGACCGATCGCCGCCGCAGTCGCCGGACCAGCGACGAATCCGCCGGTGGGCGTCCGTGCGAGTCGAGAGTGCGCGGCACGCGAGGCGGTCGCGTCACAGCGACAGCGGCAGCTTCATCTCGTTGCTGGGCGCAAAACCCATGCGCTCGTACACGCCCTTGCCCATCGGCGCCGCGTGCAGCAGCACGTGGGTGCAGCCACGGGCCTTCAACGCATCCACGCACGCCTGCGTGAGCCGACGGCCGAGGCCGCCGCGGCGGTGGGTCGGCTGCACGTACACGCCCCACACGTAGCCGTACTTGCGCAGCTGCGGTCGCAGGATGTCGGGGTACAGGCCGGCGAAGCGCTGCGCGACGGCACAGCCGATCGCGATCCCGTCGAGCTCGGCGATCGCCCCCGTCAGCTCGGCTTCGGCGCGACCGCGCTCCAGGAACGCGAGGATGCGTCCTTCGGGGTCGTCGACGATGTCGGCATCGGCGATGCCGATGTCGCGCCACATGTTGCGGAACGAGGCGGCCACGAACGCATCGTCGGTCGCCGTCGCTGCCCGGACGACGACTTTGGTCATCGCGCGGCCGCGACGATCTTCTCGATGCGGTCGAGCGCCGTGGCCAGCTGCGCCTGCGGCGGCCCGAACGAAAAGCGCGTGTAGCTGTGGAAGCGCGACGTGGCGGCGGTGCGACGCTTGCCCGGGTTGACGTCGAAGAACACGCCCGGGACGGTGATCACCTTCTGCTCCAGCCCCGCCTCGAACAGCGCCATGCCGTCGTTGAGCGGCGCCGGCAGATTGGCGAGGTTGCCCCACGCGTAGAACGTGCCCTCGGGCGGACGATCGAACTCCACCCCGATGTCCCCGAGTCGCTGCAGAAACCACGCGCGCTTGCGACGGAACGTCTCGTGCACCGCCCGCGCCTCCGCGTCGCACCGCTCGGGCTCGAGCAGCTCGATCGCGGCACGCTGCAGCGGCCGGCTGCCGCCGCCGTCGAGGAAGGAGCCCGCCGAGGTCACCGCCTCGATCACGTGCTTGGGGCCCACCGTCCACGCGACGCGCCAGCCGGGGTAGCGCCAGTTCTTGGTCAGGCCGTCGAAGATCACGATCGGGTCGCGGTCGACGTCCTCGACGTAGCGCGCCGCGCTCTCCACCGGCAGCTCGTCGCCGGTCGGCGTCCAGATGTAGTGCGAGTAGAACTCGTCGATGAGCATCGTGCAGTCGAGCTCGCCGGCCGTGCGCACCCAGCCCGCGAGCTCGTCGCCCCGCACCAGCTTGCCCGTCGGATTGCACGGATTGGACAGCAGCAGCGCGCCGAGGCCACGCCCGTTGATCTCCCGGCGCAGCTCGTCGACCGAGAACGCGTAGCCGCGCTCCGAATCGAGCAGGATCGGGATCGCGGTGAACGCCCGGAAGATGTCCAGCAGCTCCTCGTACGCGGTGTAGTCGGGCAGAAAGTGCCCGAGGTTGACCCGCGCCAGGCTGGCCGCCGCGCGGGTCAGCGCCGCGCGCCCGCCACCGCAGATGCTGACGTTGTCGGCCGTGTACTGCGACTTCATGCCGCGCCGGTAGATCCGGTTGTACATGTCCGCCACGGCCGCACGCAGGTCCATGATTCCGCCCACGGGCGCGTAGTCGCGGTCGCGCGGGTCGATCGTCACGCCCTGGACGCGCGACGGCGCGCCTTCGAGCTCGCCGGTCTCGGGCTGGCCCTGCCCGAGGTTGCACCAATCCGGATCGTCTCCGGTGAAGCCTCGCTTGTGCGCCTCGGTCGTCACGAAGATCACCCCGGTGCGGGGCACGGATCGGATCGCGCTGGCGCCTTCGGTCACGGTCGGGACATACCGCAGATCGCGGCGGCCCGTCACGCCCGGGCGCGCACGATCGCGGGCACGCCGCCCTTGGGGCGCAACGTGGCGAAGTCGTCCTCGACGATCGTCAGGCGCGGGTCGATCTCGAAGCGGAAGCGCCGCAGCAACGTCGCGAGCACGATCGGGCCTTCCATCATCGCGAAGTGCATGCCGATGCAGAACCGCGGCCCGGCCGAGAACGGCAGGTACGACCCCTTCGGTCGCGCGGCCTCGCGCTCGGGCAGGAACCGATCCGGATCGAACGCGTCCGGGTCGTCCCACACGTCGGCGCGCCGATGTTGCGCGTAGGCGGACACGAACACGATCTGTCGGGCCGGCAGCATCGTGCCGCCGATCTCCACCTCCTCGAGCGTCCGGCGCGGAAACATCATCACCGGCGGATACAGCCGCAGCGCCTCGCGGAACACCCGAGTGGTCAGCGCCAGCTTCTCCGGGTCGTAGTGATCGATCGGTCCGTCGCCGAAGGCGTCGGCCTCGGCGACCACGCGCGCGAGGATGTCGGGATGGCGGGCCAACAAGTAGAAGGACCACGCCAGGCTCGTGGCCGTCGTCTCGTGGCCGGCCACGAAGAGCGTGACCGCCTCATCGCGGACCTGTCGGTCGCTCATCGCCCCTTCGTCGGCGTCGTGGGCCGCGAGCAGCCGCGACAGCAGGTCGGGTCGCTCCGAGCCGTCGCGGCGGCGCTCGGCCACCATCTCCTGCACCCGCGCGTCGACCACCTCGATGGCGGCGCGCAGGTCGGCGCTGCGCGAGCCCGGGATCAGAAACGGCGACTCGAACGTGTCGCGCATCCGCTCGAGCCACTCCTTGACCCGGCCGCCGGTGTGTGAAGCCAGGTCGGCGGTCGCGTCCATCATCATGATGTGCAGCGCGATGCCGGGGGCCGCGAGCGCGCCGTTGACCCAGCCGAGCGCGGTGGTCAGCGCCTCGCCGAGCGCGTCGGTCTCGTCGAACGTGTCGACGCCGAACAACGCGCTGCCCACGACCGTCATCGCGATCCGCGTCGTCTCGTGCGCGAGGTCGATCGCCTGCCCCGGCTGCAGCTCGTCGGCGGCGCGATCGGCCGTGCGCCGCATCGCGTCCGCGAACTGCCCGAGCGCCGCGGGCGTGAAGATCGGCGCCATGAGCTTGCGTTGCCGTCGCCACAGCTCGCCCTCGGAGACGAACAGCCCCTGCCCCGCGAGGTCGTGCAGCAGCACTCGCAGGCCCGGCGACTTCTCGAAGCTGCGCGCCTTGGTCACCAGCACCTCGTGACATGCCTCGGGTCGCGCCGGCAGCACGAGCGGCAGATGCAGGATCCGGCCTCGCACCAGCGGCGTCGTCGCGGCCGCGACCTCTCGCTGCATCGCCAGCCGCTCGGCGGTCGTCTTGCCGAACGAACCGAGCCAGCCGTGGTCGGCGATCTTGGGCAGGTCCTGCACGCGTGTCATGGGGACACGATACCGGAGCTCACGCGCCGCGGTGGTGGGCGACGAGGTCCGGCGCGACGGCGCGCAAATTCATCGCGCTCCCGCACACCCACTCGCGCACCTGCGGAAACGGACCGTCGCAGTCGGCCGTGCACGCCGCGTCGTAGTCGGACGTCACGACCCCGACGACCTCCGACGTGTCCAGCGGCACTAGATACGTCCCGCGCGCGAGCGCGACCACGCGACGCGAGCTGCCCGAGCCCGAGCCGCCGCCCCAGCCTCCGCCGCGCAAGCGCTGCGTCGGGAACGGATCCAGCGCGTCGGTGCGCACCCAGCCCACGATGAACGCGTCGTGGTCGTGGTAGCGCACGAGGGTGTGGTCGTCGCGCCCCGGGCCGAAGTGGAACACGAGCAGCCGGTTGGCCACGGTGGAGTCCTTGGTGATGCGGCCGATCGCCTCACCCTGCGGCGCGTCGAGCACGTCGACCGTGTCCACGATCTCGCCGTTGCGTCGGTCGTCGTCGGGCAGCTCGTCGGGCACATAGACCACGTCGAGCTCGTCGTCGTCGACCCAACCCGTCGCCACGAGGAACAGGCCCGCGTAGCGCAGCCGGGTCGACCCGTCCTCGGTACCGAGCGTCTCGATGCGCGCACCGCCGGCGAGGCGCAGGCCGGGCGTCTTCGCCTGCTCGTCCTGTCGTCGGGTCGGGTACGGGTGCACGAACACGTTCGCGCGCGGCGCCACGTCGAGGTCGGTCACATCGATCGCGATACCGACGCGCACCGTGTCCTCTTCGCACAGCACTCGCGGCCGTCGCGGCGTGCCACCTTCGTCGGCATCGAGCACGGGCACCTCGAGCAGCACCCCGCGGTCGCTCGGCGGGCTCAGCGGGGTCAAGGCGGCCGGTGCGTAGAGCGTGCCCAAGCGATGAATGCGGGCGCGTCGCTTGCCCAACGATCGCACCGCGAAGTCGAGTCGGGCGAACGCGGGAACGTCGGCGAGCTCGACCTGCGGTGGCGCGGGCGGCTGATCCGGCGCGGCGACGGGCTCGCGCGCGGACTCAGGCGCCGCCGCCTCGGTGACGTCCTCGGGCACCGCAGCCGCCGCCACCTCTTCGGGCGGCATCGGATCGGACGGCGCCGAAGCGGTGTCGTCGACCACGTCCGCAACGGTCGACGGCGGCACGTCGGCGATCTTCGGCGCACAACCGAGGGCGAGCGCCCATGTCCACGCCACACGTCGCATGGTCTCGTCCATAACACGATTGACCCGCGCGTCGTCGGGCACCGACACTCACTTCATGCGGCAAAGGGCGTGGGAGTTCGTGGTGGTGCTCGCGGTCGCGGGCTGTTCCGGAGACGACGGCAGCGGAGACGACGGCGGCGGCTCGAGCACGACCGCCCCGAGCGCGAGCAGCGGGACCGACACGGGACCCGCTCCGTCCGACAGCACGGACGGGGGCGGCAGCACCGGGGCCGGCGGCGACACGACGAGCACCTCGGGCGCTTCCACCGACGACGGCGCCGACTCGAGCTCGGGGACGGCGGGCGTCGATCCTGGTCCGATGGTCGACGTGTCCGATCCACAGCTGTACTCGTTTTCGTTCGTGCCGTCGGACGCCGACCCCGAGGTGTCGACGCACGACGCGACGCAGCTGGCCTACCTCGACACGCAGGTCACCCCGGTCGGGCGCCTCGTCGTGTACCTGCATGGCGCGGGCACGCCCACCACGTGCGGATCCTCGGCCCACCAGCAGATGCTCGCCGGCCTCGGGTTTCACGTGCTGTCGGTCTGCTACGTGTCCGACTACGGCGTCGGCAACTGCGGCGACGACATCGGCGGCTGTCGCCTCGAAGCGTTCGAGGGCGTCGACCACACCGACGTGATCGACATCGCGCCGCCGGACTCGATCGAGGTCCGGGTCACCCGCGGCCTCGAGTACCTGCAGAGCATGCATCCCGGCGGCGACTGGCAGTACTTCGTCGAAGGCGATGCGCCACGCTGGGACAAGATCGTGATCTCCGGAATCTCGCACGGCGCGAGCACCTCGGGGATCATCGGCATGAATCGGGTCGTCGACCGCGTCGTGTCGCTGTCCGGCCCGCTCGACAGTGGCCAAGCGTGGTTGCTCGGCGCACCGATGACCCCGATCGATCGTTTCTGGGGCTTGACCCACACGGGCGACGACCAGCACGCCGGCCACCTGCAGTCGTTCGAAGACATGATGCTCCCCGGCGCGCCCACGGTGGTCGACGACATGAAGCCGCCCTACGGGGGCAGCCATCGCCTCGTCACCTCGGCGCCCACCGACAACGGGCACAGCTCCACTCAGGCCGGCGGCGCCTCGCCCTCCGACGGCAACGGCGGCTGGGCGTTCCAGCCGGTGTGGGAGACGATGTACCTGAACTGATCAACGCGCCGCGCGTTGGCGACCGCGTCTGCGGCCGCGTCCCTTCGTCGGGGCACACCAGCGATCGGTCTTGCCGTCGTCGCGCCGAAAGCCGAGGGCCGACAGCACCGCGGCCAACGGTCGCCGCGCACAGCCGATCCATGCCCCGATCTCGGCGGGCACCTCGAAGGGGCCCGCGCCGAGCGACGACAGCCGGGCGAGGACGCGCTCGAGCTGATCCTGGCGGATCGCTCGGGGCCCCACATGCACGAATCCGATCGCCTCGTAGAACGCGGCGTCCTCGGCGGTCGCGGCGACGCTGACCGCCCCCGGCACCGGCAGCGGTGCCGACCCGCGCCCGTCGTGATGCGCACGCCACAGCGCCGCCCGCAGCCGCGCTTGTCCGTGGCGGGCCATCGCCGGCACGAACACCGCGCGCCGCCCGATCACCACGCCGGCAGCATGAAGCCGAGCCCGGTCGTCGTCGGAAAGCTGCCGCAGCTGATCGGCCGCGGCCTTGCGCGAGATCGTGCCCAGCCCCATCTTGAGCTGGTAGACGATGCCGCGGGCGTGCGGGCCGAGGCCGTCGTCGGTCGGCAGAGGCGCGAGCAGCTCGGCCACGGCGTCGCGCAGCCACGCGGTCAGACGCCGCTCGATCCGCTGATGGGCCCCGGCCCCGATCGGCGCGCGCGGTCGCACCACGATCTGTGGATGCAGGACATCCGCGCCTCGCCGCAGCCGTCCGACCACCTCGTCGTCGAACGCGAGCCGAAGTTGGTCGTCGAAGCCGATCGCGTCATGGGGCGCCTCGACCAACGCCTGCACCCAACGATCGGTCGCGGGTTGCTCGAGCGGCCCGTCCGCGGTGTCCGGCAGCGCGTCTTCGATCGCCAGCAGGGCCGAGAACGGCGAGCCCGCGATCGCGTCCTTGCGACGCGCGCTCGTCTTCTTCTCGAGCCGGACCTGTCGACGGGTCGCCGGGCCGCCCACGATCTCGCTCGCCGGCGCGTCGACGAAGCGCTCCGTGAGCCGCTCGTGCAGCGCGTCGCTCTGGTCGTCCTCGATCTGGCGGGTGACCTCCTGCCAATGGAGCGCATCCTCGACCCAGGCCGCATGGTTGGTGATGTACGTCCAGGTTCGCACGAACGCGATCCGACTCATCAGCGTGGGGATGTCGCCGTCGGTCGGACGCAGCCGCCGGATCCGCGCCGCCATCCACTCGGTGTCGATCTTGCCCCGTGGCGACGACAGCTGCTCGAAGATCTCGGCGAGCAGCTGCACGTGGCTGTCGAGCAGCAGCTTGCGAAAGTCCGGGATCCGGCACACGTCCCACAACAGCTCGATCATCTCCGGCGCGGTCGCCTTCGCCGCGATCTCCGGGCGCTTCGACAGCCGCAGCAGCGCTTCGTAGTCGTCGGCCTGCTCGACGAGCCGCAGCGCGCGTCGCTTCGGGCGCGCCCGCAGACTGCCCACGAGCGCAGGCAGGCTCGAAAAGTCCAGGTCGCGACTGCGCCACACCAGGCGCCGAATGTCCGGAAAGCGGTGGCGCTCGACCGCATCGACGACCCGCGGTGGCAGCCCTTCGAGCGGACGCAGCACTCCGAACCCGCCGTCGGTCGTGTACCGCCCCGCCCGTCCGGCAATCTGGGCGAGCTCGGCGACGTCGAGCGGGCGGACCTCTCGACCGTCGTACTTGTCGAGCGAAGCGAACACGACGCGGTCGACGTCCATGTTCAGCCCCATGCCGATCGCGTCGGTGGCGACCATGTGGTCGACCTCGCCCGCCTGGTACATGGCGACCTGGGCGTTGCGCGTGCGCGGCGACAGTGCCCCGAGCACCACCGCGGTCCCGCCGTGTCGTCGGCGCAGCTGCTCGGCGATCTCGTAGACCTCGTCGGCCGAGAACGCGACGACCGCCGTGCGCGCCGGCAACGACGCCAGCGAGTGCACGCCGGTGAAGGTCAGCTGCGAAAGCCGCGGATGCCGGGCGACGGTCGCGGTCGGCACGAGCTCCTCGAGCATCGGCCGCATCGCCTCCGCCCCGAGAAACCACGTCTCCTTGGTCCCGCGCGCGTGGAGGAGACGGTCGGTGAAGGTATGACCCCGTTGCCGATGCGCGGCGAGCTGGATCTCGTCGACGCACAGGAAGTCGACCTCCAGATCCAGCGGCATCGACTCCACGGTGCACACCCAGTACGAGGGATGCTTGGGGATGCGCTTCTCCTCGCCGGTGACCAGCGCGACCCGTCGCTCGCCGATCTGCGCGGTGATGCGGTCGTAGACCTCCCGGGCGAGCAGCCGCAGCGGCAGCCCGATCATCGCCGACTCGTGCTCGAGCATGCGCTCGATCGCGCGGTGCGTCTTGCCGGTATTGGTCGGTCCGAGCAGTGCCGTGACCGTCATGTGGCCCTTTAGCCTATGCCGAGGACGGTACCGAGGCCAGCGCGCCGCCGCGGCCCACGCTACCATCGGGTCCAATGGCCTCTGCGGCCCGCCTGTCGCCCGGCAGCGTCTTTGCCGGCGACTTCCAGGTTCTCGACCAGCTCGCCGAGGGTGGGATGGGCACCCTGTATCGCGCCGAGCAGATGAGCACCCGCAAGACTCGGGTGCTCAAGCTCCTGCACGCGCGCCTGGCGACCGACCCCAAGAGCCGCGAGCGGTTCGTGCGAGAGGCGACCGTGGGTGCCGCGATCGACAGCGAGCACATCGTGGAGGTGATCGCGGCCGGAATCGACGTGGAGTCCGAGCGCCCGTGGCTGGCGATGGAGCTGCTGCACGGTGCCGACCTCGGATCGCTCGTGCAGCACCGCGGCCCGCTCTCGGTGGTCGAGACGTTCGTCGTGCTGCGTCAGCTGTGCCACGGGCTCGCCGCGGCGCACCGCGCCGGCGTGGTCCACCGCGACCTCAAGCCCGCCAACATCTTCGTCGCCCGCGCGCGGCGGGCCGGCAGCCCCTTCACGATCAAGATCCTCGACTTCGGGATCGCGAAAGTCGTCGAGACCGAGCAATCCGGCGCGACCGACACCGAGACGGTGGGCTCGCCGATGTGGATGGCGCCCGAGCAGCTCAACGCGCAGCGTCCGGTGCCGGCGACCGACATCTGGGCGCTCGGACTGATCGCGTTCTGGCTGCTGACCGGAGAGCACTACTGGCGAGCGGCGCACGTCAAGGACTCGCGGGTGCAGGCGTTGTTCGTCGAGCAGCTGTTCAAGGAGATCGATCCGGCCTCCGCCCGCGCGGCCGAGTACGGCGTGCAGGCATCGATTCCGCCCGGCTTCGACGCCTGGTTTGCCGCGTGCTTGGAGCGCGAGCCGAGCGAGCGCCTCGCCGACGCCGACACGGCCTTCACCGCGCTCGAGCGTGCGCTGGGCATCTCGCCGCGAGCCGAGGACGCGGCCGGGTTGCTGCCCGACGAGGTCATTCCTCCGTCGGCGACCCTGGTCGGCCCGGTCGCCCACGGCACCACGGTCGTACAGGGCGCGGACGACTCGCAGACCCACGCGCAGACATCGACGCCGAGGTCTGCGTCGATGGAGCCGACGCTCGCGGCCGACAATCTCGCGGCGGATCTGTCGCGAGAGCAGTTGCCGGGTGAAGTACCCGTCGCGCCGCCCCCGACCACGCGTCCCTTCGCGATGTGGATCGCGACCGCGCTCGCGATCGCGGCGATCCTCGGGGGGGCCGTGTGGTGGGCGATCACCGGCGGGCCGTTCGCCGGTGACGATCCTCCCCCGCGGACACCGGCCGGTGCCGAAGACGACGGGTCGCCGGACGAAGCGGACACGATGCCCGAAGGCGACGACGGTACGCCGCCCCATCCCCTGCCCTCCACGCCGGTCCCTCCCGAGCTGCCCCCTCCGATCCCGCCGCCACGGCCCGTCGACCCGCCGACCGCGATCGAGCTCGTCGTGCCGCTGCGCGAGCAACCGAGCTTTGCCGCGCACGAGCTGACCTTCGTCGGCTGGAGCGAGGACAGCCGCCGGTTCGTCCTCCGCGCCAGCTACCTCGACCCGGACGACGAGCCGTTCGAGCTCGTGCAGGTCCACGACGCGGTGACGGGCGCGATGGTCGAGTCGTACGGGACCGTGCGGGCGGGTCGGATCCGAACGCGGCGTCGGGGCGAGCTGCGGCGTCTCGCCGAGCAGGCCGAGCCGGCCGAAGCGTTCGAGGCGCGCGCCGCCGCGTTGAAGCTGGTCGATCCGACGCCGTCGGCGACGCCACCGGACGGCGCCACGATCGAGACCGTGCTCGACGAGGAAGCGCCGGCCGGCACCGTGCTGTCGGTCCGCACCGTCCCCAAGGGCCTGACGTTGGATTGGAGCGGCTTCGTCAACCCGATGCCCGCCGACGCCGAGCGCAAGCGCGCACCTTCGATGGTGACGACGCTGCGCAAGGACGGATTGTCTTGGCCGCTGCTGTCGATCCGCCCGCCGTTTCGCTACGCCGAGCTCGCCGAGCGCATCACGACCGAGCAGCCCGAGACGCGCCTGACCGGACGCGTCTACTACCACTGGTCCCCCGATGGCCGCCGCGTGGTGATCGTGGCCGTCGCGCGACCCAAGCCGAGCGAGCGCGAGGACGACATGCGCAACGGTCGGTGGTTTCTGCGCGCCGTGGGTCCGCAGATCCGCGTCGTCGAAGCGGGCGCCGGCCAGCAGGTCGCCCGCGAGGTCGCCCGCCAGCTCGAAGCCGCAGGCCTGCCCACCGCGCAGCTGTCCCTGCGCGAGCCGCTCGTCGCCCACTCCGAGATCTACTTCCGCAAGGAGATCACCGGGGCGGAGGCGCTCGCCAAGGACATCGACGCGGCGATCGAAAAGGAGCTGCCGATCGAGGGGATCTCCGACGACGGCTGGTCGACGGCCGTCGTCGTGCTCGGCCAAGACCTCGCGCCCTGATCGAGTATCCTCCGCGCCCCGTGTCCGAAAAGACCCGCGAGCTGTGGACGACCGACGATCCTCGACACGTGCGCACCGAACGAGGTGAGCCGCTCGACATCCCCGCCGGCTGGGCGCTGCTGCCTCCCGGCGACGCCGCGCTCACGCGACGGGTCAAGGCTGCCGGTCCGGCGTGGGTCGTGAAGAAAAAACGCGGACGGCGAGTGTTCAGCCAGGGTGTGTGGGCCCCGGCCGAGACGATCGAGCAGCTGCGCGCCGTGCTGGAGGTCGAGCGCGCCGACCCCAAGCACGCCGCCAAGCTCGCGGCGGGTCGCGAGCGCCGTCAGGTCGAGCAGTCCCGCTACGTGGAGGAATTTTCCGCGGCGGTGCGAACCTTCCTCGCATTCGCCCCGCGCTACGCCACCCTCGGCCGAGAGCTCGCCGAGGCGATCGCCCGTCATGCGACGCCCGTCGGCAGCGGCACGGTCGCTCGCACCAAGCGGATCCCGGTGGAGCGCCGGGCCGAAGCGGCCACGATCGCCTGGCTGCGCCACGCGACGACCGGCTACGACGACATGAAGATCCCTCGCGTCAAAGGCATGCGTCGCGAGGTGCGGCGCATGCTCGCCGAACGCTCGCGCCACCTGCTTGCGATCTACCGCCGCGGTGAGGCCATCGACGGTCGCTGCCCGCTGCGCACGGCGCTCGACCGCGCCGCCGACTGAGTCACGCCTTACGGGAGCGCGGCGAAGACGTCCGCGCAGGTCCCCCCGTCGGCGATGCGTTGCAGCTGAAAGACGCCGGTCTGCACCTGAAAGACCGGCATGTTGTTGTCGAGCGTGCCGGTCTGACCGTCGCTGCACTCGCCACCGCCGGCCACGCGACAGCCGACCGCGTGGTTTTCCATCGTCATCATCACGTCGCCGCCGGCGGCGTCGCAGCTGGAGACCACCCCGTCGAACTCCATGATCGTACGCGAGGCGATGTACAGCGCCTCGGCACGCGCCGCCGAGTTGAGGATGTCGATGCGCGGGAACGCGTAGTTGCCCCCCGTCTTGGCGGCGGCGGTCAGGCCGGGCGAGCCGTCGCCGTCGTGGTCCATCGTCATCAGGCCGGTCCACTCCGACGGCCACGGGTCGCCCAGCGGATCGTTCATCTGGGCGCCGAGCACCACGCCGCCTTCGGCCAGATGCAACGTCGCGCCGGGATCGGCGGACGACAGCGTCGCGACAGCGTCGATCGCCGGCAGCGTCGGAGAGCTCCACGCCGAGTCTGGGAACATCGTGCCGTAGGTCTCTCCGCCGGCGATGGCTCCGGTCTGGAAGTCGGGCAGCTCGAGTCGGCACATCGTACCGGTCAGGTGCACGCCGCCGCTGACCGGGTCGAGCTGGCCGAGCAGCCATACGTTGATCGCCCCGCCGCCGGCCACGACCGCCAGGCCGCCGTCCCACGTCACGTTCACGGTCACCCGAATGGCGACGTCCATGTCGAGGTCGCACGAGCCCGCGGGCGGTGGGCCGTCGTCGTCGCCGCCGTCCGACGATGCATCGTCGCCGCCGTCGGCCGCGTCGTCCGCCCCACCGTCACTGTCGTCGCCATCGTCGCCGGCGTCGGCACGACCATCCCCGTGCGTCCCACCGCTGGCCGCCGTCGTCACGAACGGCTCGCCGTCGTCTTCGCCGGGTCCGCACGCGAGGGTGGTGGTCAGCAAGAACCACGCGGCCGCACCGGGGACCGCGAGCATCGGGAATCGAGGTTGGACGTTGCCCATGTAGGACCACGTAGGCCAGATGCGTGCCAATCCATCTCGACCATGATGTCGCGCGATGTCGCGACGGGAGTTGTCGAAGTGCCATTGGCAACCGGCCCCCGGATTGGGCAACTTGCCCAATCGTCCATCCGACCCCGAATTCGCGACAATTGACGCGAGACAATTCCACGTCGGCCCCTATACTGCCCACGTCGTCGGGTGATGCACGACGCGTCGAGGATCCATCGAAGAGCCTCGCGTGAACGCGTGCATCCACCGACGGGGGAGTCTGCGATGCGCAACCTGACGATCCTCGAGCGCCGTGCCGCCACGCTCGCCCTGGGCGCAACCCTGATCGGTATGGGATGCAGCGCCGACGACCTGCAACCCCGAGCACCGCGCCTGCGCGTCGTCATCGACGACATGGGCATCCCGCACGTGTTCGGCCGCACCGACGAGGACGTGTTCTACGGCGGCGGCTACCAGATGGCCCGCGATCGCCTCTTCCACATGGAGATGATGCGCCGGCTGGCCCGGGGCACGACCGCCGAAGTGCTCGGCGAGTCGGGCGTGGAGGACGACGAGCTCGCGCGGATCTTCGACTGGCCCGGCTGGGGACAAAAGCACGCGGAGAAGATGGCCGCCGAAAACGAGGCCACCTACGTGCTGGTCTCGTCGTGGGTCGACGGGGTCAACGCCCGCGTCGAGGAAGTCCGCAGCGGACAGGTGCCTCCGCCGTGGGGCTTCGGCACTGGCGAAGGCGAGTTCGACTTCCTGCCCGAGCCCTGGTCCCCGGCCGACGTGCTGACGATCGCCACGATGACCGGCTTCGGCAACGACCTGTCGTTCGACAAGGAGGTGTTCGCTGCGATCGCCGAGCAGCTGTTTCCCGACGCCCTCGCCGCAGTGCAGTACCTGCAGCCGGCGCGCGAGACGTACACGATGGCGGCGGAGCTCGCGGGGCTCGACCGGGACGCGCGGCCCGGCGGCGTCGCCCCGGCCACGTCCACGTCGTCGGCTCCCACGAGGGTCCCGGCCGCGATCGCGCGCCCCGTCGACATCGACGCGCTCCGTCGCGCGATGGAAGGATTGCGCCGGATCCGTCGGCTGCGCGGCATCGGCTCCAACAACTGGGCGGTGGCCGGACGGCACACCGCGTCGGGCCGTCCGCTGTTGGCCGGCGATCCGCACCTGGGCTACGACCTCCCCGGCATCTTCTATGCCCAACACCTGTGCTCGAAGGACCAGGAGGGCACC
>CALBMM010000240.1 GCA_937896535.1 uncultured Pseudomonadota bacterium | reverse complement strand
GACCACGCTCAGTCCGGGCGTCAACGTCCAGTGCGACGACGTGCTGCTCGACAACGGCACGACCGAGTCGTTCGACTTTCAGTTCTGCCGCGCCTCGGACAATCCGGACATCGACGTCAACACGGTGCGCGGCTACTTCAGTCAGCTGTCGCGCGCGGGCGTGCGCGTCGCGTTCTCGGCCGACTCGGTGATCCCGCTGTTTACCTTCGGCAAGATCAAGAACACCAAGAAGCTCGCCGAGGCCGGGGTCGCCCTCAAGAAGCTGCAGAAGGTCGCGACGGAGGCCGAGACGATCCTGCTCGTCGAGCGGGCCTACGTGGGGCTGCTCGCCGCCCGCGAGGGCAAGATCGTCCTCAAGGAGGCCAAGAAGGTCCTCGACCGGGCCGAGAAGCGGGTGGGCGAGGACCTCGGTGGGGCCGACGACTGGGACGCCGACGTCGACGACGAAGGCCCCGAGTCCGAGCGCGACCCCAACGACGCGATCAAGGTCGCGCTGGCGAAGATCGAGCTCGAGCAGAAGATGCGTGAGGCGCTCAAGCTCGAGTCGGTCGCCCTCGCGGCGCTGTGGGCCCTCGCGGGCGAAGCGGCGCCGAAGGGCTTCGACGTCAAGGCCGAGCGCCTGCGCGTCGACGACGTGGACGGCGGCCTCAAGACGATGCGCGAATACCAGGAGCTGGCGGCGACCTCGCGCCCCGAGGCGAAGATGGCCCAAGCCGGCATCCAAGCCCGGGCCGCCCAGCAGCGCCTCGCCCGCTCCGCGTTCCTGCCCGACTTCGGGATCGCCCTCGGGGTCGATCTCGCACGGTCGACCTCCGCCGACCGCGACATGAGTCAGCTGTACTACCAGGACGGCTTCAACTACTCCCGCTTCACCGCGGCGCTCGCGATGAAGTGGCGGTGGAACATCGGGATGGTCTTCGACCTGCGCAAGGCCCGGGCCGAGCTGCGTGCGGCCGAGCACACGCAAGAGGCGGCGCGGCTTCTGCTCGGCCAGGAGGTCGCCACCGCGTACGCCGACCTCGTCGAGGCCCAGCACCGCATCGAGGACGCGGCCGACGCCACCAAGCTGTCGTGGAAGCTCGTGGTCAGCCTCGAGATCCGCGACACCGTGGGTGGCGGCGACTCCGAGAAGCTGCTGCGCGCCCTCGAGGGCTGGTATCAGAAGCGCTTCGACGAAGCCGAAGCGATCCACCACCACAACGAGGCCTTGGCCCGGCTGTCGCGTGCGGTGGGCACGCCCTTGGCTCGCGCATCCTCCGCAAAAGGCGCGCCCGCGACGGCAGATGGCACCGTGGCGTCACCGTGATACACGCCACGCCTGCTAGACTCCTTGGACTGAATAGCGCCCGCGCAAAGCGCGTCTGACCGCCACACTGCGAGCCGACCCCTCGCCTCTCCCGACCGGAAAAACAACCGTGCGACGCAAGATCCTTCCCTCTCTGTGCCTGGCCATGGCGGTCGCGCTGCCCAGCCTCGCGATGGCCAACGAAGCCACCGAAGCCGCCCCGGCCACCGAAGAAGAATCCTCCGGTGCGATGAAAGCGTTCCGCGAGTCCCACGACGTGGTCACCGACCTCGTCGACAAGGGGGCCTCCGCCGACGATCTGCAAAAGCAGGTCGACTCGCTGCTCGACTACGAGTGGATCGCGACCGCGGCCCTGGGCGGCCCGTCGCGCTACGCCGAACGCTGCGGCGATCAGTGCGACCAGTTCAAGAAGCTGCTGTCCAACCTGATCCGCGAAAACTACCTCAAGCGCGTCTACAAGAAGGACCGCGGCACGGTGGTCTACATCGAGGAAAAGACGCGCAAGAAGGCGAGCAAGGTCAGCACGCTGGTGACCTACACGACCGACGAAGGCATCACCCACACCGTCGAGATCGACTACGTGATGCACAAGGTCGACGGCAAGTGGCACGTCCGCGACATCATCACCGAGGGCGTGAGCCTCGCGAAGACGTACAAGTACGAGTTCCGCAAGCTCCACAACGAAGGCGGGATCGACCTGATCCTTCGACGGCTCGAGTCGAAGCTGTCCGAGCTCGCCCAGGCCGACACGTCGGCCAAGAAGAAGCCGTAGGCGTCCTCGCCTCGCCTCGACCCTGCCCATCGCCCCCGCCGGCCTCGCCGCGCGGGGGCGTCGTCGATCCTGCCTTCGGCTATCATCGCGGCGCGATGCGACCCGCGCCCGCCATCGGCCTGTCGGCCCGGCTCGCCCTCGTGGCTGCGCTCGGGGGGTGCCGGACCGAGCCGATCACCGCCGAGGGACGATTCGGTGCGCCGATCGAGCTGGTGACCGGTGACATGTCACCGCTGCCGCGGGTCGCGTTCATCGACGAGGGCTGTCCGGGAGAGCTGGCCGCCGGGGGCTGCCCCGCGTCCGGCGATCGGCAGTGCGTGGAGCTGCTCGTCGACTCGTTGGCTCCGATCACGACGATCCGTGACGACGCCGTGACCGACGGCAGCGCGTCGATCGACCAGGAGTGCATCGAGATCCGCAGCGCCGAGGGACTGGCGTTCGACCCGATCCCGCCCGAATCGCTCGACCGGGCCGTGACGCGATTTCGTTTCCACGACGTGCCGCTCTTGCGTGCCCCCGGGGCCGGGACGGACCGCTGGACCTGGGACGCCGGCGACGAAGATGTGCGGCTCGATCCCGGTGGCGTCCTCGGGGGCAACCTGCTCAACGAGTTCGCGGTCGTGCTGCGCAAGCCGCTGGACCGCGGGCCGGAGATGCGGCTGTTCTCGGAGTTTCCCGGCACCGAGTCCGACCTCGCCGACCAGGGCCGCGCGTATCTGCCACTGCAGTTTCCGGGCTCGCTGCTCGGCCGCGACATCGAGGACCGCTGCGAGATCGACGGAGACGACTGCCAGCTCGCCGGCTACGATCTCAGTCCTGGCCAGGGCAACATTGCGCTCGAGAGCACCCGCATGGTGCTCGACGCCTGCATTGCACCTCCGCCCTGCACGACCGTCTACGGTCGCAGCGACGACCCGTTCACGCCCGGCAAGTGCGGTCAACGCAAGTTCGTCGGCTCGCAGGAAAAGTGCGTCGACGCCGACGCCTCGGTCCTGGGGGGCCGGCCGGCGAGCCTGCTCGTGGCCACGTCGGTCAATGGGCTGGTCCTGTTCGCCGACAGTGCCCAGCGCATGTTCGGGGAGGTCGGCACCCTGCCGACCTGCGATCAGATCACGGACGATTCGCTCGCGTGCCTGATCGCCAACGACGGGCAGCTGTTCTTCGCCGGTTGGCCCGACGCCGGCATCGACGAGCCGCTGCCCCGCATCGCGATTCGGGCGGTCTCGCTGGTGTCGGGCTCGCGCCAGCCCCGAGACGCCGGACCGTGCGAGCGCGTCGATCGCCGTCGACACGGGCTGTATCAACAGTGCGATCGCTGGCGACTCGCCGCGGATCGCGTGGACGATATCCGCGACACCACCCCGCCGTTCTCGGGTCTCTCCGACGCAAGTGATGGTTCCAACCACGGCGCCGACTACTCGGCACG
This sequence comes from uncultured Pseudomonadota bacterium, assembly GCA_937896535.1. Lineage (GTDB taxonomy): Bacteria > Myxococcota_A > Polyangia > Nannocystales > Nannocystaceae > CALBMM01. Next base: position 8,020 of record CALBMM010000240.1, on the reverse strand, counting down.
CTCGATCGTCACGGTGGGCGAGACCGCGCTCGACCCCGAGATCGGCGCCCCCGACTCCAGCCGGTGGATCACCACCCACATCCTCCCCGAGACCCACCCCCTCGTGCTGACGCTGCGCCGCGACGTGGCGCCGCAGGCGATCGAGCCCGACGGCCTCATCGGGACGAACCTGTTCGATCGGACCGAGTTCATCCTCGACTACACCGATCCGAACCCCGGCATCCGGGTCAAATGCCTCGAGCCACACGCCAACACCTGCGAGTCGCTGCCCGAGTGCCGCACCGACGGGCAAACCGCGTGCTGCTTCGGCCTGCCGGTGAACCTGCTGGCCGACTACATCATCGCTGGCGAGGAGGACACGTGCTGCGGCGCGCTGTCCGCAGCCGAGCTTGAAGAGGTCCAGCTGCTGGGCCATTGTCTTGGAGTGGACCCGCCGTAACGCGGGGCCGCGCCGCGCGTTTTTCACTGAGCCGTCGATGTCTGCCCTGTCCAATCTCCTCGCTGCCGCGCCGGACGTCGGGTCCGGCGGGCTCGGCGTGTACGCCTGGGCATTCGGCCAAGGTGTGCTCGTCGACCTGACCCCGTGCGTGTATCCGCTGATCCCGATCACGGTGGCGGTCTTCGGCGCCAAGGGGGTCTCCCGGGGCCGCGCCCTGATGCTGGCGACCGCCTACGTGCTGGGCATGGCCGTGCTGTACACGACACTGGGCGTGACGGTGGCGCTGACCGGCGCGCGCTTCGGCACATGGCTGGCCCTGCCCGCGGTCGTGCTGCCGATCGTCGCGATCCTCGTCGCGCTCGCGGCGAGCATGTTCGGTGCGTTCGACATCCAGCTGCCGACCAGCATGCAAAACCGCCTCAACTCGGTCGGCGGCGCGGGCCCGGTCGGCGCGTTCCTGATGGGCCTGGTCTCCGGCTTCATCTCCGCGCCTTGCACGGGTCCGGTGCTCCTGTCGCTGCTGGCGTACATCGCCAAGGCCTCGGCCGAAGGCGGCAGCGTCATCTACGGCGGATCGCTGCTGTTCGTGTACGCACTGGGGATGGGCACGCTGTTTTTCGCGGTGGCCCTGGGCGGCAGCCTGTTCCGTCCGGGCGCTTGGATGGAGCACGTCAAGAGCGTGTTCGGCGTCGCCTTGCTGGTGATGGCCTGGTACTTCCTGCTGCCGCTGTCGCCCGCGCTCGGCGACTTCATCCTGCACCCGAGCTGGGGCCTGTGGATCGGCATCACGGCAGTGCTCGTCGGCGTGGGGCTGGGCGCGATTCACCTGTCGTTCAAGGCCGACGGGGCCCAACGGATGCGCAAGGGCGTGGCCGTGTCGTTGGCCGTCTTCGGCGGCATCGTGGCGCTCAACAACCTGCTGTACGTGCCCCCCGGCGACTGGAACAAGGTCGAGACCTTCGACGACCTGCAGGCCGAGATCGCCAAAGCGGAAGAGCAAGGCCGGCCGGTCATCATCGACTTCGGCGCCTCGTGGTGCGCGCCGTGCCGCGAGATGGAGCTGCAGACGTTCCACCACGAGGACGTCGAGCCGCTGCTGACCCGCAACTTCGCGCTCATCAAGATCGACGTCACCGATCCGAGCGAAGAGCAGGAGCTGATGCAGGAGGCGTTCGCCAGCCTCGCCCTGCCCTCGGTGCTCGTGTTCGACTCCGAGACCAAGCTGTCGGAGCACATGGACGAGCTGCGCAAGGGTGAGCCCTCGCCGGAGCCAGCCGCGCACTTCAAGACATTCGTCGAAGCCGACGTGTTTCTCGAGGCCGTCCGCGAAGTGAAGTAGCCCGGTCCAGCACGCTACTCACGGGCGGCGTGGGCGTCGAGCAGGTCCTGCTGCTGCGCTTGCTCCTGCTCGATCTGCTTTTCGATGTGGCGATCGCGTCGGATGTCGGCGCGCACCGGGGGCGAAGGCGCCTTGACCGGGCCCGGCGTCGCGGCCTTCTGAGGTCCGAACTTCTGCTTTTCGTCCCACAGCCGCACGTTGTAGGTCGGCTCGGGCATCGAGACTCGTGCGTCGTCGAACGCCGTCTTGACCAGGCGTACCGCCTCCGAGCGCACGCGCAGGAAATCGTAGCTCGCCTGGTCCACCCAGCCGAACACGCGGACCTGCACGTTGGAGTCGCCGAGCTCGAGCACCTGGGCCTCCGGCGGCGGGTCGTCCATCACGCCTTCCATGCTCTCGAGGGTCCTGACCGCCAACGAGGTGGCTTCGATGAGGTCGTCGGTGGTGCCGACCCCCACGTCGAACTGGAACCGCCGCCTCGGGTTGCGCGAGTAGTTGATGATCGTGGCCTTGAACACGTCGGCGTTGGGGATCCGCACGTGGTTTCCGTCGAGGGTCATCAGGATCGTCGCGCGCGAGGTCAGCCGCACGACTCGGCCTTCGTGCTCGGAGATCACGACGTGGTCGTTGGGATCGAACGGCTGCCGCAGCGTCATCAAGATCGACGCGATGTAGCTTTCGACCGTGTCCTTGAAGGCGAAGCCGACCGCGAGCCCCACGATGCCGGCGGCCCCCAGGATCGCCCCCACCACGCCGGTGGCATCGAGCAACTCCAAGCCGAGCACGATGCCGGTGACGACGATCGTCAAGGACACCGCTTGCTGCAGCAATGAGCGCACGAACGGGTTGCGCGCGACCCGGCCGAACATCCGGTCGCGTCGCGCCACGACCCGCGCGACAACCACGAAGAGCGCGACCACGACCCCGGCGACGGCCAGCAGGGGTAGACGGGCGAGGAGCCCGTACAGCTTCGCCTCCAGCCCCCGCAGCGCCGGTCGGATCCGCGCCCACAGCCCCGAGGGGGTCCTCGTGTCGTCCACCACGTCGACCACGCCGTTCGTCGATTCGGCGAGCTGCACGGCCTTGTCACGCTTCGCGACGGAGTCGACCTCGCCACGGAGGCTGACGACGCCCGCGTTGACCTCGACCGCGACCGCTTCGAGCCCATCCACCTCGGCGTAGATTCCCTCGAGGCGACGCTCCAGCCGACTGTCGGGGATCTCCGGGACCTTCTGGACCGTGGTGGCGGCCGCCTCGCCGACGTCGCCGACGAGCAGCGACGGCAGCGGCTGCGCCGACGAAAGCAGGCACGCGACGAGTGTCGCGGTCGGGTGGGGAGTCATCGTAAGGCGGCCTAGGCAACGCAGACGGTTCGGCGACCGCCTCGTCCACGCGTCCGCCGGGTGTGGCACATCCGCACGGGCGAGCGCGCCAGCACACCGACGACGGCCCCCAGGGCTCGTGGGGCGCGGTCTGTCGTTGGCACCAACGTTGCTTCTCGAGACCTCGACATCGAACGGCTCGAAAAACTCGCCCCACCCTGGCCTCGCGTGGTGTGGATCACGGTGATCGTCGTGGCCACGCTCGTGCTGTCGCGCGTGGCGGCGCCGTGGGTCATCGAAGGGATCGTCGAGTCACGCTTGCGTAGCCGGCCCGACCTGTCCGGTCACGTCGACGACGTGGACATCTGCGTGTGGGAGCCCTCGATCACGCTCCAGGGCGTTCACCTTTCGAGCACGCCCACCTCGTCGCGGCAACTGACCTCCGACATCGATGCGATCCACCTTCACACCTCGTGGCGGGACCTGTTGCGAGGAGACACGAGGATGCACGTCGATCTACGTCGACCCCGGGTACAGGTGGACGCGCTCGGCGAGGCCGCAAGCGATGGCGAGCCACCCACGCTCGCGGGGATCCGTTCGATCCGCGTCGAAGACGGGACCGTGGCCGTGCGCGTGCGGCCGTCGGAATCCGAGGCCATGACGATCACCCTCCGCGCGATCGATCTGCACCTGCGCGAGACCGCACCGCGGGCCAACGACACGATGACCGGACGCTTCGAGGTGGACGCGACGGTCGCCACGGGCGGCAGCGTGCGCGCCGAGGGAGCCCTGTCGTTCGACGACCCGGCCGAGCGTTGGACGGCCGACCTCGTCGTGACCGATCTACGGATCCCCCCGTTCAACCCGCTGCTGCGCACGCTGCTTCGGGTCGACGCACAGCGTGGGCGGCTGTCGTTGACCGGACAGCTGACCTCGATCCACGGCCTGACCGGCCACATCTCCCCGCGGTTTTCCGAACTGGAGCTGTACGGCACACGGGAAAAGACCCGCCGTCCGATGACCGAAGCCGTGTTCGCCGAGATGCTCGCGGGCGCCGACGGGACGATCCCGATCGAGCGTCCCCCGCGTGGTGACGCGGGCCGGCCCGACGCGCCGCTGCGAGTCGAGCACACCGCGGGGCTGATGCGCGACATCATTCGTCGCGGCTACGATCGACGGCTCGACGATCTCGACGGCTACTTCGCCACGGTCGGCGGCCTCGACATCGATCTCGAAGCGGGTCTGCTGCGGTTCCGGGACATCAGCATCCTCAAAGACCACATGTCCGTGCCACTGCCCTTCTTCTACACGCGAGAGCTGGAGGTCCGCATCGACCGGTCGGTGGTGCGCGACGACGGCGACGACCTTCCGCCGCTCAAGGAAGTGACCCTGCGGGCCCCCACGCTCACCTTCGTGGAGGGGCCGACCGACGAAAGCAGCCAGATCGAGTTCGACCCGCAGTGGCCGGACAAGGTGTCCTCCCTTCCTTATCCGACCGAGACGCTGCACGTCGTCGACGGGCGCGTGGAGTTCTGGCACATCGGCACGACCGCGGCGCTCGCCTACCTCTCGGACGTGGACGCCGACATCGCGCGCATGCACAGCGGTCGGCGCGAGCCCGAAGAACGCCGCGCCGTGTTCGAGGTCGACGCGAGCCTCATGGGTGACGCCCCGCTGCACGTCTCGGGCGCGTACCGGCCCGGCGCGCGCCTGCCGGACATGCAGATCGAGCTCGCCCTGGAGACCTTCGACCTGCCGCAGCTCAATCCCCTCGCGCGGGCGCTGCTGGACGTCGACGTCGCGCGCGGGACGGCGAAGGTCTGGGCGCGCCTGGACACCGCCGAGGGCCGGACGCTGGTGCGCGTCGAGCCGCAGCTGCGCGATGTCGAGATGATCGGGGCGCACGAGCACGCCGTGGAGCGACCGCTGGCCGAGTTCGTCCTCGGCGAGGCCCTGCGCGAGCGTGCCTCCCGTGCGGTGACGGTCGAGTACACCAGCGACGATCCGCTACGGGACGTCGCGTCGCAGGTCGGCCGCGCGCTGGTGTCTCGCCCGAACTGACGACGCCGGGCACTGCACGGTGTCGGCGCAAGGCGTTGGACCGCCGGGACTTCGCCGAGCCGACGCGGTGGTCGAGGCGATCCGAAGATTTGGCTCGATCTCGCCGTCGGTTGCACGTCGATCCGCCCTGGCACGTGGGCGCGGCGTGCCTAGACCACGCCCACGTGATCATCGCGAGCACCGTCGCGCTGGCGCTGACGCTCGGGCTGCATGCACCCGAGGCACCACCCGAGGGGCAGCCGCACGAGGGGCGCTTGGCCTTGCGCATGGTCTACCACTTCGCCCAGACGTCGCGACGCGCTCGTCTGTGGGAAGGGGCGCTGTCGACCGGGTTCGGGGCGGCGCAGGTCGGCATCGGCAGCTGGGGACTGGCCTCCGGCGCGTTCTCGCCGGTGATGAAGCGAAGTGCGTTCGCCCAGCTCTTGCTCGGGACGGCCGAGGTCTCCATGGGGGTGTACGCCCTCGCCCGCCCGTCCGCGATGGAACGACTCGCGGCCAGCCCCGAGGCCGAGGCACTGCGCCGCGATCCCGCCGACGAGCCGGCGCGCCGACGCCTCGAGGCACGCTGGTCCGCTGCGCGCGCGACCGCGAGGACGTGGCGGCTCGTCGTCGGGTCCGGCTACCTCGCCGGCGGCTTGACCTTGTCCGGCCTCGGCTCGGCGATCTTGCTGTCGCCGTCGTGGGAGCGGGCCCCCGTCCAACGGTTGTGGGCGTACACGACCCTCGGCACGGGCATCGGCCTCATGGCCAGTGGCGCGCTGAAGCTGGGCATCGCGAGCTCGACCGAGCGGGCACACGCCGCCTATGCCGCCGCGTCGGGGCCCCCGGATGCGCGGGAGCGTCGACGGGTCACCCTCGCGCCGACGATCGGCGGCGCCGTGCTCTCGGGCCGCTTCTGAGCCCCAACTGGCCCAGTCGCGGTGGCCTCGAGCGTCTCGCCGGCCACCCCCTCACGCACGCCCAGCCGCGTCCCCGACCACCACTTGCCGAACCATCGGGGCGCCCACCAGTTGTACTTGCCCATCAGGGCCATCGTCGCGGGCACCAACAACGCCCGCACGATCGTCGCGTCGACGACCACGGCGATGACCATCGCGATGCCCAGCTCGCGCAGGAACAGGAGCTGGCTGGTCGCGAAGCCGGCCATCACCACGATCATCACCAAGGCCGCGCTCGTGATGAGGCCGGCCGTGTGCTGGACGCCACGTGCGACCGATCCGCGGGATTGCCCGGTCTGCTCCCAGTCTTCGCGGATGCGGCTGAGCAGGAACAGCTCGTAGTCCATCGACAGGCCGAAGACGATCGCGAACACGAGCAGCGGCAGCAGCGGGTCGATCGCGCCCTGCGACTGGTACTGCAAGAGCCCCTCGAGGCGACCGTCCTGGAAGATCCACACCAGGGCGCCGAAGCTCGCCGCCAGCGACAGCAGGTTCATCGCAATCGCCTTGAGGGCCACCGGGACCGCCCCGAAGCCGAGCAGCAGGATCACGAAGGTCGCGAACGCGACCGACGCGACCGCCCACGGCAGCCGCGCCTCGATCGCGTCGTGCGCCTCCGCGGCCGCCGCCGCCGCCCCGGCCACGGACACGGTCTGCCCCGCTCCCCGCGCGGCGACGATCGCATCGATCATCTCGTCCGCTTCCGGCGTGCCGGCGGCGTAGTCCGAAACGACGCGCAGATGACCGGCGTCGTCGTGCACGAACGGCTGGGCCGCGACCGCGCTCGCCCGAGCTCGCAGCCCCGCATCGGCCTCGGGCGGCAGCGCCAGGGCCTGCCGCGCCGCCGTCGGGCCCACCACGGCACGCACGCCGGCGATCTCGCCCAGCCTCGCCTCGAGTTGCCCGAGCTCCTCGCGTCGCGCGGCCGCACCTTCGGCAGCGAGCTGCACGTGAACGTCGACGCTGCTGTTGCCCAACTGTGGAAAGTGCTCGTGCAGCGCCACCGAAACCTGGTGCACCTCGGCATCGTCGGGGAACGTCGCGGCATCGGTCACGGCGGTGCGCATCCGCAGCGCGGGCGCCCCCACGGCGATCAGGATCGCGAGCAGGCCGACGGCGACGAACCCGGGGCGTCGCATGACCGCATGCGCGATCCGGTGCCACGTCCCCGCGCTGCCCTCCGGTCGAGAGCGGCGCTTGCGGGTGCGCAGGCGATTGCCCAGCAGCGAGAGCGCGGCCGGCAGCACCACCAGGGCGGCCGCCAGCGTCATCACCACCACGATCGCGCCCCCGATCGCGATCGAGCGCAGCAGCGGGATCGGGATCCACGCCAGCGACAGCAGGCTCACGGCGACGGCGATGCCCGAGTACGTGACCGTCTTGCCCGCCGTGGCGACGGTCTGACGCACGGCGGTGGGGACATCCACCCCGGCGTCGAGCTCCTCGCGAAAGCGCTGGACCACGAACAGCGAGTAGTCGATCGACAGCCCGAGGCCGACGAACGTGACGACGTTGAGGGCGAACACGCTCACGGGCATGACGAGGGTCAGCCCGCGCAGTGAAACCGTGGTCAGACCGATCGCCAGCGCCCCGACGCCGAGCGGGAGCATGGCGGCGAGTGCTCCACGAAAGAACACCCAGAGCAGCAACGCGACGATCGGCAGCGTGGTCAGCTCGGCGCGCACCAGATCGTGCTCGGCGATCTTCTGACCTTCGATCTGTCCGGCGAGCTCGCCCCCCACCTGCACCAGCGCCTCGGGATGGCGCAGCGCATCGGCGACGGCCGGGACCGCGGCTTGCTGGCCGGCCTCGGTCCCCGCCAACGACACGACCACGAGGGCCGCGTCCCGCTCGGTCGAGACCAGCGTCTCACCGCCGGGGTCGACGGGGGTGACGACCTTGGCCACCCCTTCGCGCGCGC
>CALBMM010000239.1 GCA_937896535.1 uncultured Pseudomonadota bacterium | reverse complement strand
GGGCCACCAGGCTGCGGATGCAGATCGCGAAGTCGGCCCCGCCGTCGTAGCCGAGGTAGCCGACGGCGCCGCCGTACCACCCGCGCCCGTGGGGCTCGAGGGCGTCGATGATCTGCAGCGCCCGCACCTTGGGCGCGCCGCTGAGGGTCCCCGCGGGGAACGTGGCCGCGAGCGCATCGAGGGCGTCGAGCTCGGGCCGCAGGGTGCCGGTGACCTCGGAGACGATGTGCATGACCCGGCTGTAGCGCTCGATGGCGAAGCGCTCGGCGACGTGGACCGACCCGCCCTCGGCCACGCGGCCCACGTCGTTGCGGCCGAGATCGAGCAGCATCAGGTGCTCGGCGCGCTCCTTGGGATCGGCGAGCAGCTCGGCCTCGAGCGCCTCGTCCTCGGCCACCGTGGCGCCGCGCGGGCGCGTGCCGGCGATCGGCCGCACGGTGACCTGTCGCGTGTCTCGATCGACGCGCACGAGCACCTCGGGCGAGGCGCCGGCCAACGTCGCCGACGGTAGCTCCATCAAGTACATGTACGGCGCGGGGTTGGACATGCGCAGCGCCCGGTACACGTCGAGCGGATCGACGCCGTCGCGCGGGGTCTCGAAGGCCTGCGCGAGCACGACCTGAAAGATGTCGCCGGCGGCGATGTACTCGCGGGCGCGCTCGACGGCGGCGATGTGCCCTTGCGTGGTGTACGGCGGAGCGGGCACGGCCGGGGCGTCGACCTCGTCGCGCAGCGAGAGTCGGTCGAGCCCGGCACCGCCGAGCAACGCGGCCGAAATCTCGCGGACGCGACCGGCGGCGCGCTCCCATGCCGCCGCGGCGCCGCCGTCTTCGGCCGGACAGGCGCCTGCGATGACGTGCACCGTCAGCGAGAGGTTGTCGAACACGACGACCGCGTCCGTGACGATCGCCTCCACCGCCGGCAGCGCCGACGGCTCGCGATCCTTCGGCGCCGGCAGCCGCTCGAACGCGCGCACCACGTCGTGTCCCCACACGCCGATGAGGCCGCCCCACAGCTTGGGCAGGTCCGGCTGCGGCACCGCGCGATAGCGATCCATCACCGCCCGCAGCGCCGCGAGACCCGTGCCGACCGTGACCTCGCCCCCGAACCCGGGACCGGGCGTGACCTCGATGTGCAGCTGCCCGTCGTCGTCGACGCGGCCGACCACGGTCGCGCGATGGCCCAACGCGACCACGCTGTAGCGGCCCCACGTCGTGCCGCCGACGGCGCTCTCGAGCAGCAGCCGCCGCGGCGACAGCGAGCGCAAGCGGCCGTACGCACCGACCGGCGTCTTGTCGTCGCACAGCACGCGGCCCCACACCGGCGCGAGCGAGGTCGCATCGGCGTCGGCGACGAACTGCGCCTTCGGGGGAAAAATCTGCACCGTGGGCAGGATAGCCACGGTGCGTCGCCGACGCGACCGCCCGATTGACGCCGCGCGATGTCCCCCCGACACTGCCGCCCATGCCGGACCTGAAGACGACCGACCCCGAAGTTGCCGAGCTCGTCGCCGCCGAGGACCGGCGCCAGCGGGAGAGCCTGCGCCTGATCGCCTCCGAGAACTACGCGTCGGCCGCGGTGCTCGAGGCCAGCGCGGCGAGCCTGACCAACAAGTACGCCGAGGGCTACCCGCACAAGCGCTACTACGAGGGGATGGACGTGATCGACCCGCTCGAGGAGCTGGCGATCGCCCGGGCCAAGTCGCTGTTCGGAGCCGAGCACGCCAACGTGCAGCCCTACTCGGGCTCGCCCGCCAACCTCGCGGTCCTGCTGGCCCTGTGCGAGCCCGGGGACGTCACCATGGGCCTGTCGCTGCCCGCCGGCGGCCACCTCACGCACGGCTGGAAGGTCTCGGCCACCGGCATCTACTACCGCTCGGTGCAGTACGGCGTGCGGGAGTCCGACCACCGCATCGATCTCGATCAGGTCCGCGACCTCGCGCGCGAGCACAAGCCCAAGCTCATCTGGTGCGGACTGTCGGCCTACCCCCGCAAGCTTCCGTTCGCCGAGTTCGCCGAGATCGCGGCCGAGGTCGGCGCCTATCTCGTGGCCGACATCGCCCACATCGCGGGCCTCGTCGCCGGTGGCCAGCACGAATCGCCGGTGCCGCACTGCGACGCCGTCACCACCACGACGCACAAGACGCTGCGTGGGCCTCGCGGCGGCCTCATCCTGTCGCGGGCCGAGCACGCCAAGGCGATCGACCGCGCCGTCTTCCCGGGTCTGCAGGGCGGACCGCACTGCCACACGACCGCGGCGAAGGCCGTCGCGTTCAAGGAGGCGGCCACCGACGACTTCAAGGTCTACGCCAAGGACATCATCGACAACGCGCAGGCGCTCGCGCAGGCGCTGCTGGCCCGCGACATGACGCTCGTGACCGGCGGCACCGACAACCACCTGATGCTCGTGGACCTGACCAATCGCGGGATCTCGGGCCGCTCGGCCGCGCACGTGCTCAACCGGTGCGGCATCGAGCTCAACGCCAACTCGATCCCGTTCGACCCGCGCAAGCCGTTCGATCCGTCCGGCGTCCGCATCGGCGTCGCGGCCCTGACCTCGCGCGGCATGAAGCCGTCGCACATGGACGCCGTCGCCGATCTGATCGATCGAGGCGTACGAGAGGCGGCGCGAACCAACGGCGAGCCCGACGACGCGTTCTGCGAGCAGCTGCGGGGCGAGGTGCGCGAGTTCGTCGCGCCCTACCCCGCCCCCGGCCTGTAGGCCGGGCCGTGCGCCCGATCGTCGGTTGCTGCTACGCTGCCGCGGTGAACGCGAGGCGACGGCGATGGTGGATGGCGGCCGCCCTGCTGTTGGGCTGCCCGGCCGACGTCGACAAGGGCGACACCGACGTCGCGGCCAGCGATGCGGCGGACGCCTCGCCCAAGCGTGACGCGGGTGCGTCCGCCCGGGAGGCCGCCCACGACGCCGCGCTCGACCGATTGCTGACGGTGGCCCGCCCCGCGCTCGACGCCGGGGATCCGGTCGCCGCGTTCCGGCTCGGTCGCGGTCCACTCGTGCCCCCCGGCGCCTCGGGTCCGCGACGCGCCGAGCTGCGCAGCGAGCTGTCGGCGGCCGCCCGTGAGGCCAAGGACCTGTCGGTATTCGCCCTTTCGCCCGAGCGCGGGATGCTCTTGCGGGCGGTCCAGGCTGCGCTCGCCCGCATCGATCGTTGCCTCGGCGCGAAGACGGCCGTGCGGACCGATCCGAGCGCGTACCCGCACGAGGCGCGCGCGTTCGTCGAGGAAGTCGCAGGCGTGCTCGCGCGCCGACAGGCCGACGTCGACGTCCCGACCGCGCTCGACGCCCTCGCCACGGAGCTCGAGGCGGCCCGGGGTGCGCTGGGCGGCGCGAGTGCGGCGTCGCTGCCCGCCGGTCGCGACGACGCGCGGGCGCTCGCCGCCACGCTGCGCCGCCTGCCGAAGATCGCCGACGGCGACGCGGCGATCACCGCGGCGGCCGAGCGCGCCGCCACGGCCGCGGACGCGATGGCCGATCACCTCGACGCCGTCGCCGGGCAGATCGACGCGGCCAAAGAGGCCGGCTGGGACGGCCGGTTGCGCCCGACGAACGACCCGGCGGCGGTAAGGCGGCTGCCCGCACAGTGGGGCGCCGAACGTCTGCGGGTCGTGCTCGGCGACGAGGAGCTGTTCGAGGCGAGCCCCTCGGACACGCTCGCGGCGCTCGTCGTCATGGCACACCGGCTGGCCGGGATGCGACCGAAGGTCGACGCCGCCCGCGATACCCCTCGGCCGGTCGACGCCGCGCGCTGCGAGGCCACGCGCGATGCGATCGTGACGTGGGCGCAGTCGCAGCCGCCGCTCGCGGAGGCGTCGCTGGACTGCGAGGTCTTCGTGCGTCGCATGGCCGGTCGTGACCTCGACGATGCCGACCTCGACCGCGCCGTCACGCACTTGGGCGTCGTCGAGCCCACCCGATGGGCCCGCCGCGCGCAGGTCGAGCCGGCGCTGGCGATGACCCCGGGCCGCGTCGTGCCGTTCGGCCAGGACCTCGCACTGCAGATCACCGTGCTGACCGGGGCCGAGCGCACGCCCGCCCTCGCGCGCGCGGTCGACCAGGCGCACGCCGCCACGTGCCGCGCCGCGGCCGCGCTGGTGATCCACGGCGAGCTCGGAGGAGAGCAGGAGCTGGCCTCGAAGCTCGGAGCCGATTGCGACACGCAATCGGCCGAGGCGTGGGCCGCCCAAGTGCGCGCCCGCCCGCGTGCGGCCCTCGACGGGCTCGGCCTGCTCGCGCTCGGCAGCGGTCCCGCCGACGGGGTCGCGATGCACCAGTTTTGGTGGGTGCCCCTGGGTCTGGTGCGGCCGCTGGCCCGTCCGCCGGATCCACGGGCCCTGCCCCCGCCACCGGACACGAAGGTGGAGCCGCTGTGAGCCCGGGTCCGTCGATCACGCTGTCGGCGGCGCAACGACAGGCGATCGGCGAGGGTCGACACGCCGAGGTCGCCGCGCAGCTGCGCGACGAAGGCCGTGCCCTCGAGGCGGCCCAGCTGTTCGAGCAGATCTGGGATTTCGCCGCGGCCCACCGCGCCTACGCGGCCGCCGCGGCGTGGGTCGACGCGCTGCGCACCGCCCTCGAGGACGGCGACGACGAAGCGATCGAAGCGTCCCTGTCGGCGCTGGAGGAGGCGGGCCCCGCCGACCAAGACTCTGCGATCGCCGAGCTCAAGCGGCGTCGCCGACCGATGGACGTGGCCCGCCTGCTCGAGGCGCGCGACGACGACCCGGCGGCGCAGGCCCGCGCGCGCCTGCGTGGCGGCGATCGAGTCGGGGCCGCCGAGGTGCTGCGCGAAGCCGGTCGCGCCCGCGAGGCCCTCGAGGCGCTGCACGACGACGGACAGACGCCCCACAGCGCACGCGGGCTGGCCTTGGCCGCACAGCTGGCCTGGGAGCTCGGTGACGCCGAAGGGGCCGCTCGGTTCGCACAGCTGCGCATGCGGATCGGCCAGGACGATCCCGCGACCGCATCGTTGCTCGCGCGCGCCCTCGTCTCCCTCGGCCACGACCTGGCCGCGCAGCTGGTGCTCGAGCGCAGCGGCGCGACGCCGAGCGAGGAGACGCTTCCGGGACGGTACCGCGTCACGAGCGTGCACGGCGGCGGGATCATCGGCTCGGCCTACGTCGGCTTCGACCGCCGTACGCTGCAGGAGGTCGAGATCCATCTGCTGCTGACCGAAGGGGCGGACGCCGGCCCCGTCGACCCCCAGATCACCGCCGCCCTCGGACGGTTCGCCACGGCCGCGATGACGGGCGCCTCGCTCGGCCATCCGGCGATCCGCCCGGTCATCCGGGTCGAGGCCGAGGCCGGCCTCGTGGTGCTGCCCCGCGCCGAAGGGCCCACGCTGCGCACGATGATCCGCCCGCCGGGGCTCATCGACATCGCCCCCGCCCGCGCGCGGGCCCTCGTCGCATTCCTGCTCGAGGGCCTCGCCGCCGCCCACGAGCGCGCGCTCGCGCACGGATGGCTGCTGCCCAGCCAAATCGTCACCGACGCGCTCGGTCGCCCGCTCGTGCCGCCGTTTGGAATCCCGCATCTGTCGGGGCTGGCGGCCACCCGCACCGGCGCCCTCGAGGAGCTGATGGCCTTCACCGCCCCCGAGCTGCGACGTTCGGGTCGGGCGTCGATCGCCGGCGACATGTACGCCGCGGGGGCGCTGCTTCGGGCCCTGCTGTCGGGCAACCTGCGCGCCGACCCGCCCGACGGCATCGACTCGCCCGAGCTCGCGCTCGCCGATGCGCTGACCGCCGAGGACCCGAGCGCGCGCCCCGACGCCGCGACCGCGGTGCGAATGCTGCGAGCCCCCGTGGCGGACATCCACCAGCTCGAAGGCGACGCCGGCGCGATCGCGTCGGCGAGCCGCTCGTCCAGCCACGCCATGATGGTGCGCTTGGCCGACGGGGTCGAGATCACGGTCGCCGACACGTGGAGCGACGAAGACCTCGCCGCGCTGTGCGAGCGGCCGAGCCCGTGGTGGCAGCCGATCCTCGACCGCATCGATCGCACGCTCGTGCTCGCCCCGTGGCCGGAGGGCAGCGTGGCCGTCGATGCCGACGATCCCACGTGGCTGGACCTCGTGCCCAAAGGCGCGCTCAGTGGTGCGCCCACCGTCGTGGACGCGATCCGGGCGCGACTGCGACCGCAGTCGCTCGTGGCCACTCCTTCCCGCACCATCATGCTCGCGCTCGACGATGTCCTCACTCGGTGAAGGCACGGTCGGACCAAGTGCGCAGCCGGTGCCGCGCTCCGTGGTGGCCGGCGTCGCGATCACGCTCGCCCTCGTCGCACTGTGGGCGCTGCCCCGCACGATCCAGGCGGGCGACGCGGGCGAGCTGTCGACGGTGATGCTGCGCGGCGGCATCCCGCACCCGTCCGGATACCCGTGGATGCGCGTGCTCGGCGGCCTCGCGCGCATCCTGTTGGTCCTCCCGATCTCGCCGGCCATGGCGGCCGCGTTGCCCTGCGCCGCCGCGGGCGTGGCCGGCTGGACGCTGCTGGTCGCTCCGCTCGCGCGGGTGACCACCACCGTGGCGGCCGTCGCCGCGATCGGGATCGTCGCGGTGAGCCCCACGGTCGTGCTGCACACCGCCGACGCCGAGGTATGGGGACCGCTCGTGCTCGCGGCGGCCGTCGTCGTGCGCCTGTGCCTGCGCGGCGGCGTGCACCCCGGCTGGCTCGGGCTGGCCATCGGCGCGGCGGTCAGCCACCACCTGACCGCGGTGCTGCTGGTGCCGTGCGTGGTCGCGGCCGCGTGGCCCTCCGGCGCCGGCTCGCGCGACGTCGTGGCGATCGCCCGCGCGGCGGGTTGGGGTCTGCTCGGCTCGGCGGCCGGCCTGACGATGTACCTGACGTTGATGGTGGGCGACGACGGTGCGTGGCGGTGGGGACACCCCGAGACCTTCGCGGGGCTGTGGCACCACGTGACCCGGGCCGACTACGGAGCGTGGTCGTTGTCGCTGCACGAGACCCCGGTGTCGGTGACCGCTCAGTGGTCGCGCGCGCTGGCGTCGTTGGGCGCCGCGTCGACGGCCGGCCTGGCGAGCACGTGGTGGCTCGGCGCGCTCGTGCTCGTCGGTCTCGTCGCCGCGGCGTGGGGTCCCGCGCGGGCTCGCCTCGGCGCACGGGCCCTCGGCCTCGGCACCGCCGCCGCACTGTCGGCGCTCGGGCTGCCGGCGGCCTTCAACCTCGATCCGAGCAGCCCGTTCGCGGCATGGATCCTCGAGCGCTTCGACGTGCTGACGCTCGTGCTGCTGACCGTGCCACTGGCGCTCGCGATCGACCGCGGTCTGCGTCGGCTCGATCGCGCCCGCCCCCGCGCCGTCGCGACCGCCGCCCTCGCCGTGCTCGCGCTCGCCAACCTCGCGCGTTCGGCCGCGCACGGCATGCCCTCCGCCGACGACGTGGTGCAGCGGTACGCGGTCGCGGTGCTGCGCTCGCCACCCCCCGATCGCACCGCGATCGTGTTCGGCACCGACGACCACCGTACGTTCCCCGTGCTGTTCGCCCAGCAGGTCCTCGGCGAAGGCGGCCACGTGCTGTACGTCGACGCGTCGCTGTTGGCCCACCCCTGGTACCGCGAGGCGCTGCGGCAGCGCGTGCCGTGGCTGCCCGACCGCGACAAGCCGCTGGCCCTCGTCGGCGCGCTGTACGAGGACGCCGAGCATCGCGACACCCCGGTGTACCTCGCCAACGTGTTCTCGCGACCGGCCTCGCAGGTGCCGCGGGTGCCCGAAGGCGTGCTGTGGCGCATCGTCGGTCCCCACGGGCCGCCCCCGGACGCCGACGCCGTGGTCGCGGCCCACGAGGCGGCGATCGATCGGATCGGTGACGCCCCCTCGCCCACCGATGCGCCGGGTCATCCGTGGTCGCGGGATCTGGCCGCGGCCTTCGTCGAGGGACACGGTCAGGTCGTGCAAGCGTTGCTCCGCGAAGGTCGAACGTCCCAGGCGGACGCGCTGGCGCAGCGATGGGGGCGCACGCCGTGACCGATTGGTCCGACGAGCTCGCGACCGCGCTGCGGCTGGGAGCCGATGCCGGCGCGCTCGCGATGGAGCGATTCGGCCGCCCGACCTCCGTCCGCAACAAACCGGGCGGTGCCGGTCCCGTCTCCGACACCGACCTCGCGGTCGATGCCTTGCTGACGGCCGGACTGCGCGAGGCCTTCGCCGACGACCGCGTCGTGTCCGAGGAATCGCCCCCACCCGACCCCGACAGCAAGGGCCGCGTGTGGTACGTCGATCCCATCGATGGGACGCGCGAGTACCTGCGCGGGCGCAGAGGCTGGGCGATCTGCATCGGCCTGTGTGTCGACGGACGCCCCGTGCTCGGCGTGATCACCCAGCCGGCGCGCGGGTGGACCGCGTATGCGATCTGTGACGGGGCGGCCGTGGCCTGGGGCGTGGACGCCGATGCGATCCCGGACGACCCGACGCTCGCGCCCCGCCTGCACCTGCGCGACCCGGCGTCCGCGCCCGTGCTCGCCACCGGCTGGGCCCCGCCGTTTTCCCGCGCCAACCAGATCCGACGTCGCTTGGGCGTGGGCCGCAGCCACACGCGCCAGGTCGGCTCGGTCGCGCTGCGCATCGGCTTCGTGGCCCGCGGCGACGCCGACGTGTACGCACAGGCACCGGGCCGCTTGCAGACCTGGGACACGTGTGCAGCCCACGCCGTCGCCGTGGGCGCAGGGGCCGTCGTCACCGATCTGGGCGGTGATCCGCTCGACTACCGACCCGACCGCCCGGCGCACGCGCGGGGGATCCTCGTCGCCGGCCCCTCCGCGCACGCCCGTGCTCGGCTGCGCCTCGGCGGCCTGCTACGCTCGGGCCGAGGGTGAGCGAAGGCAGCGGAAAGTTCGTCCCCGGCCAGCGGGTAGGCGATTACGAGCTGGTCACGCGTCTGGCAGCCGGCGGCATGGCCGAGCTGTTCGTCGCCCGCCGCGGGGGTCTGCAGGGCTTCGAGAAGTTCGTGGTCCTCAAGCGGATCCTGCCGCAGCTGGCGGGCAACGCCGACTTCGTCGAGATGTTCCTGCAAGAGGCGCGCATCGCCGCCACGCTGGAGCACCCCAACATCGTGCAGGTCTTCGACTTCGGTCAGGCCGGCCACGACTACTTCTTCGTGATGCCCTACGTGCACGGCCGCGACCTGCTCGCGGTTCTGCGGGCGTCGCACCAGCTCGATCGACGGCTGCCGCTGGGGGTCGTCATCCGGATCGCGACCTCGATCGCGGCGGGCCTGCACTACGCCCACGAGCACCGCGGCTTCGACGGCCAACCGCTCGACATCGTCCACCGCGACATCTCCCCGGCCAACGTGCTCGTGACCTTCGACGGTCACATCAAGGTCGTCGACTTCGGCATCGCCAAGGCCGCCGCACGCACCAACGTCACGCGCGTCGGCGTGCGCAAGGGCAAGGCGGCGTACATGTCCCCCGAGCAGTGCCGTGGCGAGCGCCTCGATCGTCGCTGCGACATCTGGGCGATCGGCGTGGTGCTGTGGGAGATGACGATGATGCGGCGGCTGTTTCGCGGCGGCAACGACCTCGCGCTGATGAACCGCATCACCACGATGCCGGTCGAGCCGCCGAGCGCGACCGATCCCGACTACCCACCCCAGCTCGAGGCGATCGTCATGCGCTGCCTGCAGCGCGATCGCGAGGCTCGCTACGACACCGCCCTGCAGCTGCAGCGCGAGCTCGAGACGTTCGCCCGAACCGAGTCGCTCGACACCTCCGCCGACGCGTTTCGTCGCTACCTCACCGAGGTGCTCGGCGAGCCGACGTATCCATGGAACACGGCCGCGGCCGCGGCCGCGATGGCATCTTCGGGCGGGCACCCGGCGGATGTCTCGGCGGCGGCCTTCGGCACACCGCCGACCGACCTCGTCTCGGGCAGCGACGTGGTCACCCACACCGAAGCCCGCGCGCCCTCCAATGGCGGACGAACCGCCGGCTGGCTGGCTGCCGGATTCCTGCTGGGGGGCCTCGCCGTCGCGGCGACGTGGTTGGCGACGGCGCCCGACGAAACGGCCCAGACCGTCGCCGCCCCGGCACTGGACCACGCGCGCCTGCTGCCACTGGTCAATCAGACCGACCCTGCCCTCGCCCTGCCCTACGCCGAACGGCACGCGCTCCTCGACACGCTCGCGGCCGACCCGGACCTCGCCCCGCGCGTCGACACACGACTCAATCTCGGACTCGACCTGCTGCAGGCCGAGCAGGCCGAGGCGCCCTGCCTGGCCTACGCGCGTGCGCTCGACGAGATTGCCCGCATCCACGCCCGAGGCCTGCGGCCCACCGTGCGCGACGCCGCGATCCCCACGCGCGGGCGTGGCTGCACCACGCTGACCGCCCAGCGCGACGCCGTGTTGGCCCGACTCGACGGGACCTGAGCGGCTACGGACCGAGATCGGCCAGCAGCGCGTCGCGTCGGGCGGCGAGTCCTTCGCAGCGGGTATCGTCGCCGGTCGGCACCGTGCTGCGGACGAGCTCGGCGCTGAAGTAGGGCTCGGGCGAGGCGGCGACCGCCGCGAGGGCGTCGGCGTACACGCGGCAGGGCTCCGGACTGTCGACCGCCTGGCGCAGGTCGAGCGCGACATTGAGTCGACGATCGATGTGGGCGGCGTGCTTGGTCCCCTGCAGCTTGTCGAGGGCGGCGTGTCGCGCCGCGTACGGCCGCACGCGCGCCGGGTCGGTCTCGTTGACGTCGGCCAGCCACAGCAGCTCGGGATCGATGCCGTCGTCGGCCGGCGCGGCGGCGGGTGGCGGTCCGGCGTTGGCGCGGCCGCGGACGATCGCGGCGCTGCCCGTCACCCCGATCGCGATCGCCGGGGTCAGCAGCCACACCCAGCCCGGGGTGGGCTGCATGGCCAGGCCCACGCTCGTGGCCGACTCCACGCCCAGGTGCGGTGCATTGGCCGTGTCCGGCGAGGGGCCCTGCCAGCTCATCGCGTTGCGATCGGTGCCTTCGGACGGCGAGTCGGCCACCGTGGGCCGGCCGTCGTCGATCGGCCCCGCCGCCGAGGTCAGCGGACCGGCGTTGCCGTCGGCACGCGTCGGGATGTTGGTCGGGTACCGGCCGGGCGTGCCGAGGGGGGCCGGCGCCATCGCCGGGGGCTGCGAGGGCACCGGCGGCATCGCCGGCATCGACGTGGCCGGCATCGGCGACACGACCGGATGAGGCTGCGTCATGCCGGCGGACGCCGGCGACCGCGCTGGCATCGGCACGGTCACCCGCTCGTCGGCCGGCAGGACCGTCGGGGGCGGCCGATACGCGCCCGCCGGGTCGTGCATCCCGCCGGGCGGCGGGGGCACGACCACCGCCGGCATCGGCATCACCGCGGGCGTACCGGATCCGGGCGGCGGCGCCGTGGCCCCGGTCTGGGCCGGTCCGGGACGATCGTGACCGTCGGCCGGGCGCCGCGGGGGCGGCCCGATCGAGGTCTCCTGTTTGGGGCCCGACACGGTGACGCCTCAGTTTGGCACGACGATGCGCCGATCGCAGGACTCCGCCGAAAACGCGGGAAAACGGCCGCCTGTGGCCCCACGAGGCCGATCAGCGACCGGCGACGGTCATCTGGTCGACGCGGAAGCTGGGCGAGGCGACCGACGTCCGCATCTGCAGATCGTTGGCGACGGCGTCGATGCCCTTGAGCAGCTCGTCGAGATTGCGCGAGATCGTGATCTCGCCGACCGGTCCGGCCAGCTCGCCGTTTTCGATCGCGAATCCCTCGGCCCCCCGGCTGAAGTTGCCGGTCGTCGCGTCGAACCCGAAGCCCATCATGCGCGTGACGTACAACCCGCGGTCGATGCCGCGCAGCAGCGACTTGGGGTCGACCCGACCGGCCTTCAGGTACAGATTGCTCGTGCTGCAGTGCGGGACGCCGCCACCTCCGCCGGCGCTCCCGGTCGGCTTCAGGCCCAGCTTGCGGGCGCTGTAGCTGTCGAGCAGAAACGACTGCAGCACGCCGCGGGACACGATCGTGTTCTTGCGGGCGCGCCGGCCCTCGCCGTCGTACGCGCGAGACCCCGGCCCACGCGGCAGCAGCGGGTCGTCGACGATGGTGACCTTGGCGCTCGCGATCGTGTCGCCGAGTCGCTCGCCGAGGTAGCTGCGCTGGCGGTAGACGGCATCGCCGACGACGCAGCTGGCCACCAGGCCCACGATGGCGCGGGCGGCCTCGCGGTCGAACACGATCGGATACACGCCCGTCGGCAGCTGCGTGGCGCCGAGACTGGCCACCGCGCGACGTGCCGCCTCGCGTCCGACCTCGGCCGCGGGCTCGAGCTCCTCGAGGAAGCGGGACCCCGTCCAGTACGCACCGTTGCGCTTCTTGCCGTCGGCATCGTCGGCGATGGCCTGCACGACGATCGACTGGTACGTGCCCGCCGTTCGTCCGCAGAACCCACCCGAGGTCAGCAGCACCGAGTGGCCACTGGACCGCGAAAAGCTCGCGCCCTCCGAGGCCGTGATGCGACGGTCCTGCTTGAACGCGGCCTTCTCGGCGCGCATCGCCTCCTTGACCCCGCGCGCCGCCGTGATCCGGTCGGTACGCACGTCGAACAGGTCGAGGTCGACGAAGGTGCGGGTCAGCTCCTTCGGATCGGGCGGCAGCGCGAAGGGGTCGGCCTCGCTGATCGACGCCATCTCGACCGCCGTGGCTGCGAAACGCCGGAGGGCATCGGGCTGCAGGTCGGTCGTGCTGCTCGTCGCGACCCGGTCGCCCGTGATCACGCGGATGCTCAGCCCGTGCGACTGCGCTTCCTTGACCAGCTCGACCGAGCCTTCGCGCACGGAGACCTCGAGGTCGCGTCCCTGGCCCGCCGCCACCTCGGCGTGCTCGGCTCCCGCTGCCTTGGCGGCCGCCAGCGCCAGCTCGGCGTGACCGGCCAGCTCGTCGAGAATCCGCTCGCTGCTGCGCGGCAGGCTCATCCGACGTTCGTTCCTCCGACGGTGAGCTTGTCGAGCTTGACGGTGGGCATGCCGACGCCGACGGGCACGCTCTGCCCGTCCTTGCCGCACGTCCACATCCCGTCCGACAGCTCGAAGTCGTGCCCGACCCGGCTGACGGTCGTCAGCGCCTGAGGGCCGTTGCCGATGAGGTTGACCCCCTTGAGCGGCGCGGTCAGCTTGCCCTTCTCGATGAGGTAGCCCTCGGTCAGGCTGAACACGAAGTCGCCGTTGGAGATGTTGACCTGCCCACCGGAGAACTTCTTGGCGTAGATCCCCTTGTCGACCGAGCGGATGATGTCTTCCGGGTCGTCTTCGCCGGCGAGCATCAACGTGTTGGTCATGCGCGGCATCGGCACCTCGCGGAAGCTCTCGCGCCGTCCGCTGCCGGTCGGCTTGGCCCCGAAGTGCTTGGAGCTGATGCGGTCTTGCATGTAGCCGCGCAGCTTGCCGCCGACGATGAGGCGGTGCTCGCGTGGCACCACGCCCTCGTCGTCGATGTTGATGCTGCCGCGGCTGCCGGTCAGCGACGGGTCGTCGACCACGGTGACCAACGGCGAGGCCACCGACTTGCCGACGCGGTCGGTGTACATCGACGTGCGCTTGCGGATGAAGTCGGCCTCGAGCCCGTGGCCCACCGCTTCGTGCAGCAGGATCCCGGAGTCGCCGGGCGCGAGCACGACGGGCATCGATCCGGCGGGCGCCGGACGGCTGTCGAGATTGACGATGGCGATGCGGGCGGCTTCTTGGCCGTGGTCCTCGGGCGAGACCTCGTCGAAGTAGTCGAGCCCGCGTCGGCCGCCGCCGCCGCTCGATCCGGTCTCGGTGCGGCTACGCGACTTGGCGACCGCCGACACCCCGATGCGCACCATCGGCTGGATGTCGTAGGCCATCGTGCCGTCGCTGCCCACGACGAGGATCTCCTTGTGCACCGCGACCAGCGAGGTGTCGACGCGGACGATCTTGCGGCTGACTTTGCGTGCGGCCTTGTCGGCACGCCGCAGCAGCGCGACGCGAGCTGCCCCCTCGACGTCGACGACCTCGTCGGCGACGGGATAGTGGTCGGCGAGTCGCTTGCGCTTGACCGCGACGGCCACAGTGCCGCCGCCAGCCACCGCGACCTGCGAGGCCGTCTTGGCGGCCGCGAGCATCTGCTCGGGCTCGAGACTCTCGGCGTACGCGTAGCCGACCGCTGCGCCGAGCACGACGCGAACGCCGACCCCACAGTCGACGCCACCGCCGACGGTGCGAACGCGGCCATCTTCCATCGAGATGCTCGCCGAGCGGCGGTACTCGAAGAACAGATCGGCGAAGTCGCCACCGGTCGCCAGCGCAGCGGAAAGAATCCGCTGCGCAAGCTCCCCGTCGACGCGCGTCGCGCCACGCCAAAACGGCGCCTCGCTCGTCGCGATGCGCCGTGGGTCGGTCGAGCCCAGGTCGACGGCTCCTCGCTACGCCTTCTTCGCGTAGCGACGCTTGAAGCGGTCGATGCGGCCTTCGGCGTCGACGCGGCGAGCCTTGCCGGTCCAGAACGGATGGCTCGCCGACGAGATGTCGAGGCGGATGACGGGAACTTCCGCACCGTCGACTTCGCGCTTCTCCGCCGAGCCGAGCGTCGAGTACGACATCCACTCGTCGCCGCTCGAAGTGTCGACGAACAAAACGGGGTGGTAGCTGGGATGGACGCCCTTCTTCATGACACGCCTTCTTTCGTCTCGCGGCTGGGGGGTTACCAGCTGCTCTTGATGACGCCGGGCACGTCGCCGGCGAGCGCAAGCTCGCGCAACGCAATCCGGGACAGGCCGAACTTGCGGTAGACGGCCTTGGAGCGACCCGACACGAAGCAGCGGCGGGTCTTGCGGGTGGGACAGGAGTTGCGGGGAAGCGCGTTGAGCTGCGCCACGAAGGCGAGCTTCTCGTCGTCACCGACGTTGACGTCCTTGATCTTCGCGCGCAGGTCGGCGCGGCGGGCAGCGAACTTGTCGATGAGCTTGTCGCGCTTCTTGTCGCGCAGAACTTGGGAAAGCTTGGCCATGAATGTCCTCGGCGGCGTGTCCGGCGGAGGCGGGAACCTATACAAGCCGGCCGGGTCCTGCAAGGCCTGGAGTCCCGCCCGTTGGACGACTCACGCGGGCGGACGGCCGCCGCGTTTGCCCCCACGGCGACGACGGCGACCCTTCGGTTTGGGCGAAATCGGGGCGATGGCGGCCCGTAGCTGCGCGAGCTCGTCTTCGCGCAGATGCCGCCACTTCCCCTCCTCCACCCCGTCGGTGGTGATGTCGGCGAAGGCGACGCGAATGAGCTTGAGCACCGGGTGGCCGATCGCCTCGCCCATGCGGCGCACCTGACGGTACAGGCCCTGCGTCAGGGTCAGCTGCACCCACGTGTTGGCGTCGGTTTCTTTGACGATGACCAGCTCGACCAGTGGCTGCGTCTTGGTGCCGTCCTCGAGCGTGACGCCGTTGATCAATTGCTCGAGCTCCGACTCGTCGAGCTTGCCTTGGAACTTCGCGTGATAGGTCTTGGGGACCTTGTGGCGCGGGTGTGTGAGCTTCGCGGCCAGATCGCCGTCGTTGGTCAGCAGCAGTGCGCCGCGCGTGCGGTAGTCCAGCCGCCCCACCGGGTAGATCCGCTGGGTGATGCCGTGGATGAGCGAGACGACGGTCGTGCGTCCGCGCTCGTCGACCTTCGGCTCGGCCGAGCACACCACCTCGTCCGGTTTGTTGAGCAGGATGTAGACCGCGGTCTCGAGCTGGATCGCCTTGCCGTCGACGGTGACCTTGTCGCGCCCCGGATCGATGCGAGTGCCGAGCTCGGTCACGACTTGATCGTTGACGCGCACGCGGCCCGCGACGATCAGCTCCTCGCCGCCGCGCCGCGAGCTGATGCCCGCGCGGGCGAGCACCTTCTGCAGGCGGACCCCTGGGTCGTCGGTCGGCGCCGAATCAGTCATCGTCGTCATCCTCGGGGGACGCATCTGCGGCGTCGTCGGCCTCGTCGTCGTGGTCGGATCCATCGTCGGTCTCCTCGGGCGCATCCGACTCGTCCGGGGTCGAGCCGTCGGGCTCGTCGTCCCCTTCCGCTGCGGTCGGGACATCGGTGAGCGCCTCGTCGGCATCTTCGGACGCGCCGTCGTCGTCGGCATCGCCCGACAGCGCATCGTCGTCGGCGTTCGCGGACGCGCCGTCGTCGTCGTCGTCGTCGCCCGACAGCGCATCGTCGTCGGCGTTCGTGTCGCCGTCGACGTCGAGTCCCAGCGTCTGCTGCCCGAGCACCTCGGCCTCGATCTCCTCGGCATCGTCGCCGTAGCGCTCCCGCAGCGTGGCGCGCGAGTCCTCGGTGAGCTCGCGGAACTCGTGCAGGTCCGGCATGTCACGCAGGCTCTTGAGGTTGAAGAACTCGAGGAACTCCACCGTCGTGCCGTACAGGATCGGGCGTCCGGCCTCTTCCTTGCGGCCCACGATGCGGCACAGGTCGCGCTCGAGCAGCACGCGAAGCACGGCGCTGCAGTCCACCCCACGCACGTGGTCGATTTCGGCCTTCGTGATCGGCTGGCGGTAGGCGATCACCGCCAGTGCCTCCAGCTGCGAGCGCGAGAGGCGAGCCGGACGCCCGGCCAGCATCCGCTGCACGTACTTGGCGTTGTTGGGGTGGGTCCGAAGCCGAAAGCCCCCCGCGACCTGGCTCAGCACCACGCCCCGCTCCGCGGTCTGGCCGATGAGCGCCTTGACGGCGAGCTGGATCTGGCGGACCGAGGGATCCTTGAGGAGCCGGCGAATGTCCTTGACGGTCAGGGGGCGCTCGGCGGCGAACAGCAGGCTCTCGACGATCGACACGAGCCGCTCCGACGCCTCGCCCTCGACCTGCGAGAGATCGTCTTCGGGCGCCATCGGCAGCGTGTCCGACAGCTGCACGCCCTCGGGGATCTCCCCGGCCTCTTCCTCGCCGGGATCGCTGCCCCCCGCGGCCTCGTCGGCGTCGGAGGCGGTGCCCTCGTCCTTTTCGTCCTCGCCCGTGGCGTCGGGCTCGTCGGCCTCGTCGGCCTCGTCGCCCTCGTCGCCCTCCCGCTCGTGCGCCGTCGCGTCGTCGAGCGCGGCCACGAGATCGCCCACGGTGGCCGCCGCCGGGCCGTCCTGGTCCTCGTGGTCCTTCTTGCGGCGACGTCGTCGCTTTTTCGTGCTGGCGCTGCCCTCAGCCATCGGTCGATGGGTCGTCGTCGGCCGCCGGTGACTCGGTGGCCGGGAGATCGCCGCCATCCTGCGTCATTGTGGGCTCGGACGCCAGAGGGGCCGGATCGGGCGCTACGGCCCCGAACGGCACTTCTTCGTCGCGACCGAGCTCGTCTTCGGCCATCTCGTCTTCGGCCATCTCGACCTCGGCCATCTCGACCTCGGTCGGCTCGCCCTCGCCCACCTCGAACTCGCCCCGCTCGTCTTCGGCCAGCTCGACCTCGGCCAGCTCGGCCTCGCTCGGTTCGCCCTCGCCCATCGCGCCCGTGGCCGTCGCGCCCTCGGCCATCAACAGCTCGGCCAACTCGTCCTCGGCCAACTCGTCCTCGGCCAACTCGTCCTCGGCC
>CALBMM010000238.1 GCA_937896535.1 uncultured Pseudomonadota bacterium | reverse complement strand
GGCTGCGCCGCGACCGTCTCGGGTGCTTCTCGGTGATCTGCGAGATCGTGGCCGCCGAGGGTTCGCCGTGCAGGGCCGCAAGACTCGGTTCTGGACCGCGAGTCAGCGACAGTGCGTCTCGGGCCTGGTCGTCAACGCACACCCGAACGTCTCGCGACCCACGTACGATCGCCTGCGCGCGATCCTCCACAACTGCGCCCGGCATGGCCCCGCGAGCCAAACCGAGGGGTCGGTGGCCGACTTCGGAGCGCACCTGCGGGGCGCGATCGAGTGGTGCGCGGTCAATCCGAGCCGGGCACGACGGCTACGCGCGATGTACGAGGCGGTGGACTGGTCGACACCGGCGTCGGTATCCGAGCACGAGACCCAGTAGGGCCAGGACCAGCTGCGGGGGCGCGGATCGACGGGCGCTCGTGCAGGCGCAGCCGCGTTCGTCGTCGCCGCGGTCGCCGAGGCCGGGCAGGGGAGCGGTGCCGTCGGCGTCGCCCACCGTCGTGTCGCCGTCCGAACCGCTCGCCGCATCGCCGCTGTCGTCGCCGCCCCCGCCCCCGCCGCCGCTGTCGTCGCCACCCCCGTCGCCGGCGCTGGCGACCCACTCGATGGTCAGCGACGCGGCGTTGGCCGCCGAACCTTCCTTGGACGCGAAGTGGGTGCCGTTGCCGTCGGTCGGCGGGGACACGACGGCGAAACTGTGCAGGCCGCCGGCGGGATCGATCACGTCCGGTCCGCCGCTGAGCTC
This sequence comes from uncultured Pseudomonadota bacterium, assembly GCA_937896535.1. Taxonomy (GTDB): domain Bacteria; phylum Myxococcota_A; class Polyangia; order Nannocystales; family Nannocystaceae; genus CALBMM01. Next base: position 12,931 of record CALBMM010000238.1, on the reverse strand, counting down.
GACCGAGACGGACACGTCCGCCGCGGCGGGCCCGATCCGTCCGAGCGAGGTGGCGTCGTGGGACGGGCGGGTGTTCCACGTCATCGTCGACTCCGACCAGGCCGAGTCCGCGACCACGTGCACCTCACCCCCGTCGCCGTCGGCCGAGGGCCCGGCGGTGTGCATGGTCAGGCGCACCGCGGTGATCGTCCCGTCGATCGGCGGGACGTCGAACTTCAGATACGCCGCGGCATCGCCCGCTTCGACCGCGAGATCGGCGACATCGGGGAACACGGTGTCCGGATACGCCGGCGCAGCGGTCACGTCTTCGAGGACCGGCACGGTCATGGTGCCGCCGTCGCCACCGCCGGGCGGCGGTACCGGGACCTCCCAGCAGACCTGCTCGTTGCTCGCGGTCGCGTTCGTCAGCTCCCACGTGGTCCCACCGTCGGCGAGCAGGTACGCCAAGACCGCGATCTGATCGACGACGTTGCCCTCCGGATTGCCGCCGACCGCGTCGAACGTGCCCACGTCACACGCGAGGCGGTAGCCCACCTCGGTGGGGCGCACGAACATGGTGACGCCGCACTGCTCGCTGCCGTCGACGAAGATCGCGGCGGAAGGATTGGGCTCGGCCCATTGCTCGGTGCAGGCGCCCGGACAGCACGTGTTGGCGTACTCGAGCTTGAGCGTGCCGGGTGGGTGCATCGTGTTCAGCGGCTCGGAGGTCCCGTAGACCTTGATCGCCGCATCTTGGAGCCCGTCGCAGGCCGTATTGCGCATCTGGGCGAGCGAGCCCTTGTCGTTGTGGAAGTCGGCCGGCGCGACGCCGACCACGTCGAAGGTCAGCGTGACGTCGACGGACGCGGTGCCCGCCGCGGCCATCGCCGCGTTGAACTCCGCGACGGTGCCGCAGACCGTCTCGGCGTGGGCGCTCGCCGGGGCCAAGGCCATCGCGAGCCCCGCTGCCCCCGCGAACCGCACGACACCGACGCAGCGCACGGGTCTACGGTACCAGCTGCCGGCCGCCGTCGGGCGAGCTCGTGTCGCGGCCGCGGCTCAGTGACGGGCGCGGCCGCGACGGGCCACGGCGACCATCAGCAGGAACAACGCACCGGCGGGTCCGGAGCGCCGATCGTGGGCACGACACGCGCACGAGCCGTCGTCTCCAGTCGCCCCGTCCGCGCCGCCGGATGCGACCGACGTGCCCGTCGCCGCGTCGGAGGTCGTGCCCGACGTGGCGCCGTCGGAGGTCGACCCGCTCGGTCCGGTGTCGTCACCCGCGGGGGGTCCGTCGGTGTCGGGACAGTCGGGCCCCGGCACGAAGCCGCCCTCGCAGGTGCCACCCGCGGGGGGCTGGAGCACCGTGAGTAGATCCGAGATGTGGGCCGTGTACGTCCGGTCCCCGTCGTGGACGTCCACGCGGATCAGCAGCGAGTCGCCCACCGCGTCCATCGGCGGCATGAACTCGATCGCGAACGCGTCGCCGTCGACCGGCTCGCCACGCAGATACGGCACCCACTGCACCGGGTTGTCGCGCGACCAGGACACGTCGAGCGTGGCCGAGGGCGAGGCGTCGACGCACCCTTGCAGCAGCGCCACTTCGTCGGCGTAGATCGGCTCGAGCCACGTCGAGGTCAACGCGATCGCCGGGCCGGCGGCCGCGGGGTCGCCGTCGTGGACCTTCACGAAGCCCGGGCGCGCCTGCCACATGTTGATCGTGGGATCCCAGGTGTAGCCGTGCACGATGTACACCCCGGCGGGCACGCCGGTCGTGTCCCAGTCGACGCCAGCGGCTGCATCGGCGTTCGTGATCGGAATCCGGGCGTCGTCGGTGGTGATGCGGTGGGCGCAGTCCGTCCAGCCCGAGGCGGCGTCGTCGAGCACCTGCTCCGCGAGCACGGTCAGCGGGTCGAACTTGCCGATCGCGGCGGCCGCGGCATCGACGTCGTCCCACGTGATCCACGTGGGCATGACGTGGTTGGCGTCGAGTGCCTCGCACGTGGCGAAGAACTGGAAGCGACGACCGTCGGCGACCTCACCGGGCTCCGGCGGCCCCTCCTCGAAGGCCGGCGTGTAGGCGAGGTCGACCACCGGGTCGACGCTGCGGTCGACCAACGTCGCGCACGCGGCCGGCGTCCAGCTCACGACCGAGCGCGGCCGATTGTCGGTGGCCGCGGCCGGCGTCGCGAGGGTCGTCAGCGCGAGCCCGACGGATGTCGCCGCGACGATCGTGCAGCGTGAAGCCATCGGCCTAGCGTCGGCGGCGCGTCGCCGCGAGCCCGAGCAGCCCCAGGCCGAGCCAGACGGCACCCGAGCCGGAGCCGGAGCTGGAGCGGCAGGCACACGTGCCGCCACCGCCATCGCCACCATCGGCCATCCCGCTGGTGTCGGCGCTCGAGGTCGCTCCGGTCTCGTCGCCGTCGCCGGTCGCTCCCGACGTGGCCGAGGCGTCGCCCGCCGTGCCGCTGCCGTCGGCGTCCTCGCCCCCGGAATCGGCGCAGCCGGGCTCGCCGATGAAACCGCCGCCGTTGGTGCACGCGTCGGGGTTGTTCTGCTCGAGCACGACCACCAGCTCCTGCATGAAGCCGGTATGGGTCATGCCGCCGTCGGTGACGTCGACGCGCAGCACCACCGACTCACCCATCACCCCTTCGGGTGGATCGAACTCGAACGCGAACGCATCTCCGACGACCGGCTCGTCGGTCATGTACGGCTGCCAGTCGTCCTCGAGGCTGCGCGTCCAGTACACGTCCATCGTCGCGCCGTCGGAGGCGTCGACGCAGCCCTCGATGAGCGCGACTTCGTCGAGGTACAGGATCTGTTCGAGGGTCGTGACCGCGACGGCGGGTCCGGCCGCGGTGGGATCACCGTCGTGGACCTTCACGAAGCCGAGGCGGTCGGACCAGATGTTGATCGTCGGGTCCCAGGTGTAGCCGTGGATCGTGTAGACGCCCGCCGGCACGCCCGTGGTGTCCCAGTCCACGCCGACCGCCGCGTCGGCGGCACTGATCGGGATCCGGGCATCGTCGGCGTTGATCCGCTCGGCGCAACCGGGCCAGCCCGAGGCCGCATCGTCGAGGACCTGCTGCGGCATGATCGTCATGGGATCGAACTTCGGGATCGTCATGCCGGCGGCCGTGACGTCGTCGAAGGTGATCCACTGCGGCAGGGGCTCTTGCGGGCCGTTGTCGCGGCACATCGCGAAGAACTGGAAGCGACGTCCCGTCTCGATCTCGCCGGGGTCGAGAACCAGGTCGTCCATCGATGCGGCGTACTCGAGGTGCACGACCGGGTCCTGCGAGCGATCGACGACCGTGCCGCACGCGGCGTCCTCGGGCCAGACCACCGTCGAGCGAGGCCGAGCGTCGCTGGCCTCGGCGGAGGAAACCGTCGCGAGCGCTGCGAGCGCCCCGAGAACCGCCAACGAATGTCGTCGCGCCCACATCGTTGCCAGAAGCTAGCGTCTCCCTCCGTGGCCGACAACCGCCATAGGTCGCAGGCAATTCGCCCAAACCACATGTGAGGGTCGGACGGGTCACGGTCGCGGATTGGCGCGATCGTTGGGCGAATCGCCCCCGTGGCGGCGCAACGGCCCCGCCGGGCGCGCGCGGCCCCACGGACGTCGCGCAAAAAAGGCGGCGCGACGGGCCCGACCTCGCCCGATCTCCACGGGGCGGGGGGACACGTCGCGCCGGCGACAGAGTGAAAAGAATGCGGCCTCGACTCAGCCCGCGGACGCCTCGGCGTCTCCGCCTCCGGCGACGAACGCCTTGGTGATCTTCGCGACCGCTTCGGCGCCGAGCTTGGGCACGCCCATGACGGTCTGCTTGGCGTCGGCGACGGTCGCCTTGATGTCGGCGTCGACCTTGACCACCAGGTCGAGCTCGGCCTGGATCTTGGCCTTCTCTTCGGCCTTGGTGAACGGGTTGGACAGCTTGGCCTGATACTTGGCGGTCAGCTTCGTGACGAGACCGGTCGCCTTGCCACCGAGCTGCACGATGTTGGCGGCGGCCGTCTTGGCGCGCTCCGGCGTTTCCTTCAGACCCACGGCGATGCCCTGGATCGTCGCGAGGACGGCTTCGATCTGCGCCTTGGCGTCGGCCTCGAGGTCGAGGTTCACCTCGGCCTTGCCGTCCTTGAAGCTGGCGCTCGCGAGGCCGCGCAGGGCCGCCGCATCGACGCCGAGCTCGCTGGGCATCGCGGCGATCTTGTCGATGACGACATCGACATCGGTGATCGGCTGCAAGACGAGGTCGACCTCGGCTTGGATCTGCCCGGGGATGCTCTGCAGCTCCGCGAGCGGATCACCTTCGGTCTCGGTGGCTTCGTCGGGGTTGGTGGTGCCTTTGTCCTTCTTGCCGCAGCCGGTGGCGGGCAGGGTGAAGGCGGCGCAAAGGGTGACAAGAAGCGTGATGCGGGTCATGACGTGGTCTCTTTTGGGCAAGACGGTGGCGTGGCCGCGCGCGGGCGCGGCAGATGGAGATGAGGTTTTGGGCGGCGGACGCAGGTCCGCCTCGGCTGCACCGACATCGAAGGGTCTGGGAGTCACTTCCCCGCCGGTCGGCCGGGAAAGGGATGGAGAATCAGGCCTCTTCGAAAATCAGCTGCAGCGTTCATCGACAAGACGATGCTCGTTGGCCCGGGTTGCATGGCCGGGAACAAAAAAAACCGGCGACCGCCCCCGCGACCTCGCATGGTCGGGGCTGGTCGCCGGCGTGGGCCCGCTGCGGGCCCGAATTCAGGCTTTTTTGTCGTCGTCGGCGTCGGCGTCGTCGTCGGCGTCCTCGTCATCTGCGCGATCGTCGTCGAGCGCGGCCTCGTCGCCGTCGTCGTCGTCGCGGGCAGACTCGGCCGAGACGTGATCGTCGTCGTCGTCGTCCTTGGCCTTGGCCTTGGCCTTGGCCGCGTCCTTACCTTTTTCCTTCGCGCGTTCGGCTTCCTCGCGCGCGATCCGCTCGCTGTCCTTGGCGTAGTCGTGATCGGCCGGTCGCTCCTTGCGGCCGAACAGCAGCCACAGACCTGCGAGCAGGAACGCCACCGTGAACCACTGCGCGGTGGTCAGACCGGCGTAGCGCACGTCGGGCGTCTGGATGACCTTGCTGGCGATCTCGTCGGCGCGGAAGAAGTCGAGCACGAAGCGGAACGGCGCGTAGGCGGTGACGACCACGCCGACGAGCCAGCCCGGACGCTTCTTGTGCACGTCGACCCCGAAGTACAGCACCAGCATCAGGGTCAGCGCGAACATGAACTCGAGCAGCCCGAGGTCGTAGCGCCACGTACCGTCCGGCCACTCGCCCACCGCGAGGAACGTGCCCGGCTCGACCACGCGACCCGGATGGTCGTGGACCACCGAGCAGCCGGCACGTCCGAAGCACCAGCCCACGAGCAGCCCGTAGATCGTCGCGTCGGCGTACACGATGATCGGCTGCTTGTGCTTTTTGAGGTACCACATCATCCCGATGAAGGCGCCGAAGAAGCCGCCGACGCTCGACAGGCCGTTCCAGACCTGCACGAGCACGATGGGGTCTTCCTTGATGCGCTCGGGGAAGTAGAAGATCACCGACACCAGGTGCGAGATCACGAACGCGAAGACCAGCATCCAAAACAGGTAGTCGCGGAACAGAAACTCGTCGATGTCCTTCTTCTTGGCGTACTTGAGGCACTGCCGCCAACCGATGATCACACCGGTGGCGACGAGCGGCCCGAACAGCTGCAGCTTCAACGGCCCGATGAGCGGCAGATCCTCGACGAGGGTCCGCTCGGGGGCGTGGATGTACGGGATCAGGGCCTCGAGCATCGTGCGGCCGACACGCTATCAGCCGGTCGCACGCGGCACCAGGCGCGGAAAGCTCAGGATTCGGGCGCTGGTGAGCCGTAGCCCCCACCGCCCGGTGTCGCGATCTCGAAGATGTCGCCGGCCGTGACCTCGACCTGCGCCCGGCCGGGCACGTCCTTGCCCGCGATCCGGTTGCGCCCCGGGGCTGCCGGTGCGCCCCCGTGCAGGCCGAACGGGGGGACTTCCCGGCGATCGGACAGGATCGAGACGGTCAGCGGCGCGAGCGCCTCGAACGTGCGCACCAGGCCGTCGCCGCCCACGAAGCGCCCGTCGCCGCCCGAGCCGCGCCGCAGACAAAAGCGCTGCAGCCGAACGGGGAATCGCGACTCGACGATCTCGGGATCGGTGATGCGCGTGTTGGTCATGTGCGTGTGCACGCCGCCCGTGCCGTGGTGACCCTCGCGCGCTCCTTCGCCGCCACCGATCGTCTCATAGTAGCCGAAGTGTTCGTCGCCGAACGTCAGGTTGTTCATCGTGCCCTGGCACGCCGCCGATCGACCGAGGGCCGCCCACAGCACGTCGACGACCCGCTGCGAGGTCTCCACGTTGCCGGCGGCGACGGCCGCGTCGGGCGGAGGGTCCAGCAGCGAGCCGGGGGTGATCGTGATCGTCACGGGGCGCAGGCAGCCACGGTTGAGGGGAATCGGCTCGTCGACGAGGCAGCGCAGCACGTACAGCACCGCGGCGATCGTGACCGCGCGCGGGGCGTTGAGGTTGCCGGCGTGGCGGCCCGACGTGCCGGTGAAGTCCACGTCCATCGTGCCGCCGCGAATGCGCAGCCGGACCGCGATCGTGGTGCCGTCGTCGGTCGTGTCCGAGAACTCCGCGTCGGTGTCGGGCAGCTGCGCGATCGCCCGCTGTACCGCGGTCGCGGCTTGGTCCTGCAGGTGCCCCATGTACGCGTGCACCACGTCGGTGCCTGCGTCGGCGCAAAGCGCTTGCAGCAGTCGGGACCCGAGTTGGTTGGCGGCGATCTGCGCCTGCAGGTCCGCGACGTTGTCGGCGATGGCGCGGGCGGGGTACGGACCGGCCGACAGTGCGGCCACCACGGCCGCGTCGTCGAATCGACCGGCGCGGGCGATCGGCAGTGCCGACAGCACCACGCCCTCCTCGGCGAGCGTCGCGGCTCGCGGGGGCATCGAGCCCGGCGTGCGTCCACCGACGTCGGCGTGGTGGCCTCGGCTCGCCACGAAGAAGGCATGCACGCCGTCGACGAACACGGGGGTGACGACGGTGATGTCCGGCAAGTGGGAGCCGCCGAGCGCGGGATCGTTGGACGCGAACACATCGCCCGCCGACGGGGTGGGATGGGCCCGCGCGACGGCGGCCACGGTCTCGCCCATCGCCCCGAGGTGCACGGGCATGTGCGGCGCATTTGCGACCAGCCCGCCGTCGCGGTCGAAGACCGCACAGGAAAAGTCCAGACGCTCGCGAATGTTGGTCGAGACCGCGGTGCGACGCAGCGCCGCGCCCATCTGCTCGGCGATCGACATGAAGCGGTGGGCGAACAGCGACAGCCGGACTTCGTCGCGGCGCGTGTCGGCGGGTGGTGGCGGGGGCGTGGCCTCGTCGGTGAGCACGGCCATGCCGTCGGCGTGCATCGTGAGCCGCCAGCCGGGCTCGACCACGGTCGTGGCCGTGTCGTCGAGCACGAGGGCGGGCCCGTCGAGCGCGGCCCCGGGGGCGAGCGTCTCGCGGTCGATCACGGCCGCGTCGTGCCAGCGTCCGCCGTGCCAAAGCCGCTGCGTCGTGGGCACGCTCGAGCGCGCCTCGGGTGCATCGTCGAGGGACGTTCCCGTCTCGGGGTCGGTGCCGCCGGCCGTCAGCTCCACGCGGACGGCGGTGAGCTCGATCGCGCGGTCGGGTCGCGTGAACCCGAAGCGCTGGGCGTAGCGCTCGGCAAAGCGCGCCGTGAGCGAGGCGGTCGGATCGTCGGCCTCGTCCTCGCCCAGCGGCAGGGTGATGGCGACGTCGGTGCCGACGTAGCGCACGTCGACCAGTGCCAGCTCGTGCACCGCGTCCGGCGTCACGCCGTCGTCGACCGCCAGCTGCGCCCGTCCCCGCTCGACCAGCGCACCGGCGGCCGCCCGCGCCGTCGACAGCCGCGACAGCGGCAGTGGTCCGATCGCCTCTGCCCCGTGCCAGGTCACGGGCGCCAGACCGATGCCCCACGCCGACATCACGCCGGCCAGCGGGTGCAGCCAGATCGTGCGCATGCGCAGCCGCCGGGCCACCGCGCATGCGTGTTGCGCCCCGGCCCCGCCGAACACGACCAGCCCGTGCGCGCTCGCGTCGTGCCCTCGCTCGATCGACACGCGCCGGATCGCGCCGGCCATCTGCTCCACCGCGACGTCGAAGAACCCCTCGGCGATCTGCGCGGCGCTTCGATCACCCACCGCATCGGCGATCGCCTGCAGGGCCGCGTGCGCGCGGTCGGGCTGAAGCGGCAGTGCAAAACGCCGGGGGTGCAGTCGCCCCAGAACCAGGTTGACGTCCGTCAGCGCGAGGGCGCGCGCCCGCCGATCTCCGTAGCACAGCGGGCCCGGGGTCGCGCCGGCGGAGTCGGGTCCCACCGTCAGGCGGCCGTCGTGCAGGCGGCAGATCGATCCACCCCCGGCCGCGATCGTGTGCACCTGCACCATCGGGCTGCGCACGCGCACGCCGGCGATCGAGGTCTCGTAGGCGTGCGCGACCGCGGTGTCCTCCCCGGTGCGGGTGGGATCGACGGCCCGGCATACGTCGGTCGAGGTGCCGCCCATGTCCAGACCGATGACCCCCGCGGGGGCCCAGCGCCGCGCGATCGCAGCGCACGCGATCGCGCCGCCGGCGGGGCCCGACAGGATCGCGTTGTGGCCGGTCAATCGGGCGGGCGACGTCAGCCCACCACTGGACTGCATCAACCGCAGTCGCGAGCCGGGCAGCGCCCGCGCGAGGTCGGCGAGATAGTGCTGCAGCACCGGTGTCAGGTAGGCATCGACCAGCGTCGTGTCGGCGCGGCCGAGCAGGCCGGTCTCCGGCGCGACCTCGTGCGACAGCGAGACGCGCGAAAATCCCACGGCGCGCGCCCACTCGCCGAGCTCGCGCTCGAGGTCGGGCGCACGATGCCCGTGCAGGATCACGATGGCGACCGAGCCGATGCCTCGTGCGTGCAGCTGCGCCAACGCGGGGCGTGTCGTCGCGGGATCGGGTCGGGCCAGCACCCGACCGGCGGGGTCGGCCCGGGCGTCGACCTCGAGGACCGCGTCGTACAGCACCGGCGGTCGCACGATCGTGGGGGCGAACAGCTCGGGGCGGGACTGGTCGCCGATGCGCACGATGTCGCCGAAGCCTCGCGTGACGACGAGCGCACACGCCGTCCCGCGTCGCTCCAGCAGCGCGTTGGTGGCCAGCGTGGTGCCCAGCCGCACGTCACACGGCGGGATCGGGGCATCGTCGGGCAGCCCGAGCAGCGCTCGGATCCCCCGCAGCGGCGCGTCGGGTCCCGACAGCACCTTGGTCACGTGGCACCGCCCGGTCGGGTCCTCGCCGATGCAGTCGGTGAACGTGCCACCGCGATCGATGGAAAACCGCCACCGTGCCACGGTCAGCCCGCGTCCGACGCGGCCGCCGCCCGGTACTCGGCGGTGCGGTCGGCGTACTCGCGCCACGAGAACTCGATGAACTCGCGGTCGCTGTCACGGACCTGCCGCAGGATCCGAAACGGATTGCCGACGACCACGTGGCCCGCCGCGATCCGCTTGCCCGCAGGGATGAGCGTGCCGGCGCCGATGATGCAGCCCGCCTCGATGACCGCGTTGTCGAGCAACGTGGCGCCCATCCCGATGATGCACTGCGCGTGCACGGTGCAGCCGTGCAGGATCACGCCGTGGCCCACGGTCACACGATCACCGATCGAGACCTGGGACTGCTCGCGGGTCATGTGCACGACCGTGCCGTCTTGGATCGACGTCTGCGAGCCGATGACGATGGGGCCGTCGTCACCGCGCAGCGTGGTGTTGGGCCACACGCTCGACCCCGGGCCGATCTCGACCGCGCCGATGAGCACCGCGGTGGGGTGCACATAGGCGGTCGGGTCGACTTTCGGCGAGATGCCCCGGTACGTCTGCAGCATCGATGCTCGCGGCGGCTCAGCCGGTGAACTTCGACAGGTTGCCGAGCACGACGAGCCAGTAGTAGGCGCCACCGCCAGCGGCCACCAACAGCAGCAGCATGACCCACAGCATCGACGAGCCCGACTTGGTGGGCGGCGGCGGAGGGGAGGGGGCCGGCGACCGGTCCTTGGGCTGGTTCATCGGTGCCGAACCCGGGGCCGGCACGGGGGTCTGGTCGGCGTCTTGCGCCGGGACGTCTTCGTAGTCGTCGAGCCGCAGCGGCGCGGACGGATCGAAGCCGAATGGCTCCGACAGCGACTGCAGCGGCAGCGAGCCCGTCTGCGGCCCGGAGTCGACCGCGTCGAGCGAGCGGATCTCGGCGAACTCGTCGTCGATGAGACGCAAGATCAGGTTGCCGCTCTTGGTCGTCGCCTCTTCGAGCGGAGGCGCGGTCTCCCGGATCTCCGACAGCACGTCGGCGAGATCGCGCGCGGAGACCTTCATGCTGCGCGAAAACAGGAAGCCGAGCAGGTCGTCGGCGAAGTCGGAGGCGAGCTGGTAGCGCTCGTTGGGCTCGCGGGCGAGCGAGCGACGAACGATGCGCTCGAGCTCTCCGGTGACTTCGGGGTTCTGGGCGGAGATGCTGGGTACGTTGGCCTGACGCACCGCCTCGACGGTCTTGTAGTCGCTCTCGCCGAGGAACAGACGCTTGCCGGTGAGCATCTCGTACGCGAGGATGCCGACGGCGAAGATGTCGGCGCGCGCGTCGACCTCCAGGCCCTGCGCCGCTTCGGGCGCGAGGTACGAGAACTTGCCTTTGACCACGCCGGGGTCGGTGGACTCGAGCTGCGTCGAGGCCTTGGCGAGCCCGAAGTCGACGAGCTTCACCTCGCCGTTCCACGACATCAGGATGTTGGGCGGGGAGATGTCGCGGTGGACGATCCCGAGCTTCTTGCCCGTCTCCGGGTCACGCAGCGAGTGCGCATAGTCGAGCCCCTTGAGCACCTCGTTGAGCACCCACACCGTCATGTGCACCGGCAAGACCATGCGCTTGCGGTGCAAGTACTGGAGGATCGTCTTGAGGTTGGTCCCCTCGACGTACTCCATCACGATGAAGTAGGTCGACGAGCTCTTGCCGATGTCGAAGACGCTGACGATGTTGGCGTGATTGAGGTGCAGCGACAGCCGCGCCTCGTCGAGGAACATGCGGACGAACTTGTCGTCCTTGAGCAGGTCCGGAAGGATGCGCTTGATGGCGACCTTCTTCTTGAAGCCCGCCATCGACTCGGCCTCGGCGACATAGACCTCGGCCATGCCGCCCGAATCGAGCTTGTATAGGGGGCGGTAGCGCTCGCGCTCGCTCATCTTGGTCGGGATGCGCGGGGTGGACGTGTCCCGCGCCGCGAGATTGTACCTTGCCCAGCCTGCCGCCGCCGAGGCCCGATGGCGCAACGGGGGACACGCCCGGCCCGGGACGGCCCCTCAGGGTGTCGCCGGCTTTCCCACACGCGGGGCCGTCTTTGTGGGTGGGGGATCGTAGGCGGTCAGGACCAGACGGATCGCGCCCACCCACATGTCGCTTTCCATGACCAGCGGGATCTTGCGCTCGTCGTCCGAAAGCCAGGCCCGCAGGGAGAAGACGCGCTTGCCGGGCACGGCCTGGTCCCAGCGATCGACCCGCGTGATCGTGCCGTCGATGCGGTAGGCCTTGCGGCCCAGGCCCATCGCGACGCCGATGCTGGGCATGTCCATCTTCTCCACGCCCTTGCCCTCGATCTCGATCCGCAACAGCGTGGTGCCGTCGATGACGTGGGCTTTGGCGCTTTCGCCGGCCTCGAGGTCCAGCGATCGCACCCAGGCCATCGCCGAGAGCGGGTCGAACGTGTCGAGGGGGACGCGCTTGAGCTTCTTGGCGACGTCGTCGTCCTTGGTGTCGACGATGCGGACCTGTCCGCGCCCCTCGTACGTGTGCTCGGTGACGCGGTGCTTGTACTTGCGCGGCGCCCAGCCCGAGTAGTGCAGCACGTTCTCGCTCGAGATCGCGGCGCCGGTGCGCGCGTCCACGTACGTGACCATGTCGTCGGTGACGGTCGCGATGACCGAGACGACGCCCGAGGTCCGCGCGTGGCCCTCCATGCGGATCTTCGGCGCGCCCGCCGGTGGTGGGCCGCGCGGATCGGGCTCCACCGCGACGATCTCGGCTTCGGCGAGGCCCGCAGGATTGCCGGCGAACGTGACGTCGAACCGAAAGTGCTCGCCCGGCCGCAGGGTGTCGCCGAAATCGGCGGGGCGGCGGGTGGTCGGAATGCGGCGCCGCCGGTCCCGGAATCGAGGCTGGGCGAGCGCATGGGCAGTGCCGACGAGGGCTTGTCCGGCCGCGTGATCGGGCCGGGTGGTCACGCCGTCGCTGACGACCGGTGGGCTGGCCGAGGTCGGCGCGATGGCGTTGTCGACCGATGCGGCCGCGCCCACGGTGCCGGCTGCGTCCGGATGGGCGGGCGCACGGGGTGGGCTGCGTCGCTTCGTGGGCGCCGCGCCCACCCACTGCGGCGCCGCGCTCGAGTCCACCGGCGAGAGCACCGCGAGCGAGCCTGCGACCACGCAAGCGGCCCACGAAGCCGAAACGAGCCCCAGACGCGGCCTCGATCGCCGTCCTCGCCGCGGTTTCGGCATGCGGCAGCAATGCTACGATGCCCGGCCGCGCGGTGCCATGAAGCCCGACCAGCCTCGTCCTCTCATCGTCACGCAGGGCGACCCGGAGGGGGTCGGGCCGCAGCTCATCTTGCGCCTTTGCGCCGAGGACGGGCTCGGACCCGACGACCGGGTGGTCGCCGACCCCGCCGTGCTCGCGGCGTGGGCGGAGCGCTTGCCCCAGCCGTGGGCGGCGCAAGGGTGGACCAAGCTCGGCGACCGCGTGCTGATCATCGCCGGCGGTGACCGCGGCCGCAGCCAGATCGCGGCGCTGTCTCGGGGGGTCGACGAGGTGCTCGCGCGGCCGGGCACGGCGCTGGTGACCGCACCG
>CALBMM010000237.1 GCA_937896535.1 uncultured Pseudomonadota bacterium | reverse complement strand
GCGCCGCGACGGGTTGTCAGGGCGACGACGAGTGCGAGGGCGGCGAGTTCTGCCTCGACGGCGTCTGCATGCCCTCCTCGTGCCGCAACGGCCTGCAGGACACCGACGAGTCGGACGTCGACTGCGGCGGCGCCACGTGTCCGGAGTGCCCCCTCGGCGGCAGCTGCGACGTGGGCTCGGACTGCGTCGACGGCGTCTGCAGCGGGGGCACCTGCGTCGAGCCCGGCTGCGACGACAACGTGATGAACGGCGACGAGACCGACATCGATTGCGGCGGCTCGTGTGACGTCTGCCCCAACGGCTCCAACTGCCTGTTCGGCAGCGACTGCGTCAACGGCGTCTGCGACAACGGTCTGTGCGTCAACGACACGTGCACCGACCTGGTCATGAACGGGTCGGAGACCGACGTCGACTGCGGTGGACCGGAGTGCCCCGACTGTGCCGACACGTTGATGTGTCTGGTGCCGGGCGACTGCGTCAGCGGCAACTGCGAGAACGGGATCTGCATCGGGGCCGGGTGCATGGACGGCGTCGAGAACGGCGACGAGACCGACCTCGACTGCGGTGGCTCGTGCGGACCCACGTGCACCACGGGTGAAAACTGCAGCAACGGCGGCGACTGCGTCTCGGCGGTGTGCGAGTTCGGCGTGTGCTCGGCCCCCGACTGCTCCGACAACGTGCAAAACGGCACCGAGACCGACATCGACTGCGGCAACGCGTGCGGTGCCAACTGCATCGTCGGTGAGAGCTGCGACGACGCGGCCGACTGCACCGAAGGCGTATGCACCGGCAACGTGTGTGTCGCCCCGACGTGCGCCGACGGGGTGGAGAACGGCAACGAGACCGACCTCGATTGCGGTGGTGCCTGCGGCGCAACGTGCGTCCCGGGCGAGAACTGCGGCAACGGAGGCGATTGCACCGAAGGCGTATGCATCCTCGGTCTGTGCCAGGCGCCCTCGTGCACCGACGGGGTGCAAAACGGCACCGAGGCGGGGATCGACTGCGCGGGCAACTGCGACCAGCCCTGCCCCGTCGGTGCCGAGGCCACGGTCAACACCACCCTGCCCGACTTCCAGACGCAGCCCGCCGTGGCGGCCGCACCGGGTGGCTCGTACTACGTCGTCGTCTGGGGCAGCTTCCCCGTCGCGTCGCCGGCCCAGGACGGCAACGGCTCGGGGATCTACCTGCGCGTCTACGACTCGGGCGGTGTCGCGCAGACCGGTGAGATCCTGGTCAACACCACCACCCTCGGCAGCCAGCAGTTCCCGGCGGTCGATGCCTACGACACCGGCTTCGTGGTCACGTGGCAAGGTCCCGATGCCGACGGCAACGGCATCTTCGCGCAGCGCTTCGACAATACCGGCGCGGCCGTCGGCGCCGAGATCGTCGTCGCACCGGCCGCGACCAACAACCAGCGTCGACCCGACGTGGCGACCGAGAGCGACGGCGACTTCGTCGTGTGCTGGGACGAGCAGGCGTCCACGTTCGACATCCGCTGCCGCCGCTTCCTCGCCAACGGCACGCCGTCCGGTCCGCTCGTGACCGCGAACAACACGACTGGCAACGACCAGAACATCCCGGTCGTCGAGATCAACGACCTCGGCAACTACGTGGTGGTCTGGCAGTCCGCCGGCGGCCAGGACGGCGACGAGCAAGGCGTGTTCCTGCGCCAGTTCAACGCGGCCGGCGCCGCGCTCACGGCCGTCGATCAGGCGGTCAACCAGACGACCATCGGCGACCAGCAGGGTCCGGCGATCGGCATGAACGGCGCGGGCAACTTCGTCGTCACGTGGTCGGCCGACGAAGCGGCCGGGGTCAGCACCGACGTCTTCGCCCGCCGCTACAACGCCAACGCGGCGCCCCAGGGCGGCGAGTTCCTCGTCAACAGCACCACGGTCGGCTCACAGAACAACCCGGCGGTCGCCCTCAACGGCGGCAGCGACTTCGTGGTCGTGTGGCAGACCGAAGACGACGGCGTGCTCACCGGAGTCTTCGCCCAGCGCTACGACCAAAACGGTGCCGCGGCCGGGGCCGAGTTCACGGTCAACCCGACCACCCTCGGCCTGCAGGAAGAGCCCGACGTCGCCGTGCGCGGACCCGACGAGATCGTCGGCGTCTGGAGCTCGGACCCCGCCGCGACCTTCGTCAACCGCGACGTGGTGCTGCAGCGGTACGACGCCGAGTTCCCGTAGCGGCGATCAAAGCTGCGGAGACTGGATCTGCTTGATCTGCGGGATCCGGCTCCGCAGCCTCCGCTCGATGCCCTGCTTGAGCGTCGCCTGCGAGCTCGGGCAGCCGATGCAGTTGCCCGTCAGCTGCACGTGGACCGTGTCGGCCGTGACGTCGAGCAGCTCGATGTCCCCGCCGTCGGCTTGGACCATCGGCCGACACTCGTCGATCACCTCTCGCACCCGGGCCACGAGCTCGTCGCCCTCGAGCTCGACCGCGACGTCGCCGGCGTAGTCGTCCGAGAGTCCCTCGAACGGCGAGCGCTCGGGATGCACGACCGGCAATCGGACGCGGCTGGGCGTCCGGCGAGCCGCCGTGTCGCCGTACCCGGTGACCTCGCGACCCGCCGCGCGCCACGCTTCGATGCCGCCGGCGAGACTGACCACCGAGCGGAACCCTTGCGCGCGGAGCTGCGTGGCGGCGGCCATCGAGCGCTTGCCCGACTTGCAGTAGGCGATCCACACGCCTTCGGGATCGAGCTCCGATGCCCTCGCCCCGAGCTGGTCGAGCGGGATGTGAACGGCGTGGGCGAGCATCCCGGCCCGCACCTCGGCGTCGGTGCGCACGTCCAACACGAGCACCTCCTGGCCATCGTCGAGGCGCTCGCCGAGATCGGCGACCGTGACCTCGAGCGCCGCCTCGTCGAGACCGAGCTCCTCGTCGGAGCCGAGTCGTCGCGCGAGCTCACCGGACTGGTCGAGCGCACGCAGCTCCTCGTAGCCGCCGATCGCCTCGCCGTGGATGAAGATCTGCGGCGTGGTCGAGTGACCGGTCACGATCTTGAGCCAGCCGCGCGTGGCCTCGTCCATCGTGATGTCGTTGTCGACGAACGGGATGTCGCGCTCGCGCAGCAGATCCATCGCGGCGCGCGTATAGGGACAACCGCGCTTGAAGTACACGACGACGGGCGCCTCGGGCTCCTTGGCCTTGGCCTTGGCCGACGCGTCGTCGGCCTCGTCGGCGATGATCCCCTTGTCGAGCTGGAACTTGCGCAGCTTCCTGCGATCGCTGTCCCACATGGGCTGGTCGGGCAGGTCGCCGGTCCATGCCGGGATGTTCTCGGCGCGTCCCACTTCGTCGAGCCCGACGGCACCACGGACGCTGTCGAGCACGGACGCGACTTGCCGCACCGGCGCGCGCGTCGATCGACGGCCACGTTCGACGACGGCGTCGAGGGTTCGCACGGTGACGCGTTTGAGCAGCGTGCCGATCATGATCCGGGGGCGTACCACGCTTCGCGCGTGGACGCGTGGCCGACCGCGCAGACCTGTTGGTGAACTCACGATCGGGCGCGCGCCCGCGTGCGCCGTGCCCTCTTCCCCCCGCGGTACCGGCGCCCGCGCGCGGGTGTAGCGTCGCATCGGTGGTCGTCACCGAGGGTTGGACCCGTCGCCTGCCGCGTCCGCGGATCGCCGCGAGCGTGCGCGCGTTGCTGAAGGCCGGCTGGCTCGACGACGACGCACCCGCCGTCCTCGTGCACGACATGCACTGGCTCGACGGCCGACTCGACGCGCTGGGGCAAGCGTTTCCCGCCGACGCCTTGCACGCGATCGCGATCAAGGCCAACCCCGAGCCTGCGATCCTGCGCCACGTCGTGGCGGCCGGCTTCGGGCTGGAGGCGGCATCGTGGGAGGAGGTCGAGCTCGCGCGTGCGGCGGGATGTGACCCTGCCGCGATCGTCTTCGACTCGCCGGCCAAGACGCGGCGCGAGCTCGCGGACGCGCTCGCGCTGGGCGTGGTGCTCAACGTCGACAACGACGAAGAGCTCGCCCGCCTCGACGCGCTGCGCCCCCCGCCGGGGGCCGCGATCGGTCTTCGGATCAACCCGGCCGTCGGGGCGGGCTCGATTGCGATGACGAGCGTCGCCGACGTGCGCTCCCGCTTCGGCCTGCCCTACCTCGGCGACGCCGAAGCGCTGGCCCAACGCTTCGTTCGATACCCGTGGCTGGATGGTCTGCACGCACACGTGGGCTCGCAGGGCGTGAAGCTGTCGCAGCTCGTCGAGGCGGCGCGACGGCTCGTCGACGTGGCGACCGCGATCGAGGCCGCGACCGGGCGCGCGCTCGCTCGCTTCGACATCGGTGGAGGCCTGCCGGCCGACTACGGTCACGGCGAGACCCCGCCGACGCTCGACGCCTACGTCTCGGCCCTGCGCGCCGCGTGCCCGCGCCTGTTCGCGCCGGGCGTCCGACTCGTCACCGAGCTCGGGCGCGCCGTGCAGGCGGGGTGCGGGTTCGCGGTCAGCCGCGTCGAGTACGTCAAGTCGCTGCCGGGTCGACGGCTCGCGACGATCCACGTGGGCGCGGACCTCTTCGTCCGCACGGCGTACCAGCCCGACGTGTGGTGGCACGAGATCACGGTGCTCGACCCGGAGGGCACCCCCAAGCCGGGTCCGTCGTCGGAGTGGACGATCGTCGGGCCGCTGTGTTTCGCCGGCGACGTGATCGCCGAAGCCCGTTCGCTGCCGGCGATCGAGGCCGGCGACCTCCTCGTGATCCACGATGCGGGCGGCTACACGATGGGCATGTGGTCGAGCCACTGCAGTCGCCGGCGTCCGCCCGTCGTCGGCGTGGGCGAGGACCCGGCCACCCTCACGCTGCTGGCCCCGCGCCGCTGAGGGCTACCGCAGCCACCACACGACGGCGAGCGCGGCCACCACGGCCACGCCGACGGCGATCCAGCGAAGCGAGGCCGGGCTCGGCGCGGACGCACGCGCCTCGTCGTCGCCCTCGTCCTCGTCGCCGAGATCGTGGGCACCGGACAGCGCCTCGAACGCGTCCGCCGTCTCCTCTTCATCCGCGGCCGCGCTGTCGGCGAACGCCATGGCGACCCGCCAGACCTCGGCGAACGTCGGGTCCTTCGTGATGCGTTCGGCCAAAGTGGCGACGCGCTCTCCGCCGAGGTCACCTCGAACCGCCGTCCAGATCTCGTCCACCTCGCGGCCACCGAGCCCAGCCTCACCGTCGCCGGTCACCGTGGCGAACGACTCCCGCATCCAACGCCCTTCGTGACCCGGCACGGTGGCGCCGCGCGGCCCCGGTCGCTGCAGCCCCTTGGCCAGCTCGGCGAGCCCGCGGTCGACGACGCTCTCCGTCCGCTTGGGCGCCCACTCGAGCAACCGCGCCGTCTCGGGCACGGGATGTCCCTGCAGGTACAGCGCCACGGCGCCGCGACGGGACGACGCGAGCCCGCGCAGCGCCTGCGCGATCTCCTGCCCGAGCGGATCGGTCTTCGCGACGTCCGCATTGCCGGCGCGACGGCGGTCGAGCTCGTCGAGCGTCGCCACGCACGCCACTTTCCACAGGTGCGTCGCCGCCATGGGCCCGGCGGTGCCACGCGACGCGCGAGCCTGCACGACTCCCGCCATCGCGGCCTCCACCATCGTTTCGGCGTGCGGGCGAGCCCACGGCGGACAGGCCTTGCCGACGGCCCGCGCCAGCTTCGCGCGCAGGGCTACCTCTTCGTGCCGCGCGGCCTCGGGATTTGCGGGGCGCTGGGTCACCGTCGAGAAGCGAGGTGACACGCTGCCGCGGCGGGCGTCAACCCCACCGGCGCGACGATCTGGCGGGCCCGTGGTGGTCGATGGTAGGCAGATCCGCGATGACGTTGCTGCAGCCGGTCGACGAGGGGATCTGGGTGCTCGACGCTCCGCAGAAGTTCCTGGGACTCCACCTCGGGACGCGCATGACGGTCGTCCGGCTCGCCTCCGGCGGACTGTGGGTGCACTCGCCGGTCGCACTGACGGACGCGCTGCGCGGCGAGGTCTCCGATCTCGGCCCGGTCGAGCACATCGTGGGCCCCAACCTGTACCACCACCTGCGACTGGGCGAGTGGGTCGCCGCGTTCGGCGACGCGAAGCTCCACGGTGCACCGGGCCTGGCCAAAAAGCGCCCCGACCTGTCGTTTCACTCCGCGCTCGCCGACGGCGTCGCGCCGTGGGGCGAGGAGCTGCGCCCGATCTCGATCCGCGGCACGCTGCTTCGCGAGACCGTCTTCGTGCACGACAAGACGCGCTCGCTCGTCGTCACCGACCTCATCGAGAACTTCGACACGTCCGATCACTGGCCCACGCGCATGTACCTCAAGCTCGGCGGCATCCACGGCAAGATCGGGGTCAGCCGGCCGCTTCGCCTGGCCTACCGCAAGCGCGACGAAGTCCGCGAGGATCTCGACCGCGTGCTGGCGCAGGCGTTCGACCGCATCGTGATCTGCCACGGCGCGATCATCGAGGGCGACGCGCGCGAAAAGTTGCGCGAAGGCTACGCCTGGCTCTGAGTGCCTGGTCGCGGCTCACGCCACGACGGGGAGCTTGCGTGCCTGGATCGGCGGCTCCATGTGCTGGCGCCGCCACTCGTCCATCTTGGAGTTGTTGCGCACGCAGCCCACGGTGCAGTGCTCGTTGCACAGCTTCTTCGTGTAGAACTGCTCGCGAAGGTCGCTGGGGCCGTACTCCATCAGGTCCTTGCCCCACACCTCGCGGGTCTGCGAGCACCACCTGACCTTGCCGAACTCGTCGATGTACAGATA
This sequence comes from uncultured Pseudomonadota bacterium, assembly GCA_937896535.1. Taxonomy (GTDB): domain Bacteria; phylum Myxococcota_A; class Polyangia; order Nannocystales; family Nannocystaceae; genus CALBMM01. Next base: position 11,533 of record CALBMM010000237.1, on the reverse strand, counting down.
GCGCGAGCCGGCGCGGCACTTGAACGGCGCGCGTCCGTCCTCGAGCAACCGGCTGCGGTAGTTGCCGGCCTGCCGCCACTTCGCGCCGAGCTTGGCCTCCACCTCGCGGTACAGGTCGTGCTCTTCGGCCGACAGCTTGAACTGGCCGTCGCCGTCGTGGATGAGCAAGACCCGGCGGCGGAACTCGTGCTGCTCGGCGAACTCGATGACCTCGCGCACCTCGTCGGGCGGGGCCGCCCCGATCACCGCCGACAGCGTGACGATGAAGTCGGCGTGCGCGTGGACGTGGGCGAGCTTCTTCTTGAGCGGCTTGAGCACCTTGACGGTCACGTCGTTGGGCTTGGCGCCGTCGAGGCTGATCTGCATGTGCGTCAGCCCGGCCCGGTTGAGCGACTGCACCTTGTCGGGCGACATCAGGTACGCGTTCGTGATCATCTTGCGCTGCACGAACCCCTTTCGGGTCGCGTAGGCGATGAGCTCGAACAGGTCGGGGTGCATCAGCGGCTCGCCGCCCGTGAACTCGATGGCGAGCGTGCCGAGCTCGGCGAGCTTGTCGATGCGTCGCTTGAGGGTCTCGGTCGGGATGGGCGGCGAGTGGTCGTCGAACTCGTTGCAGTAGGCGCAGGCGAGATTGCACCGCCGGATCACGACCAATTGGGCGTGAAACGGCCCGTAGCGGACGGTCGACAGGTTGCGCCAGGCTCCGAGCACCCCGGCAGCATGGGCGCGGTCCCCCACCGCGTCAACCGAGGCGATTTTCAGCGATCCGATAGATCGCGCACGCGCCCCGGGGGGCGGGTGGAGGCGACGCGCCGGCCGAACGCGGACAGGCGTTTGCGCAGGTCGGCGTTGATCGCACGCAACTCCACGAGCTCGGTCTTGTATCCCGCGGCCCGCGACTCGGCCCGCTCGCACTGCCGCTCGAGGCCGTCGAGCAACTCGCGAGCCACCGCCATCTCCCGCTCATAGGTCTCGGAGCTGGCCATCGTGGCGAGCTGACGGATCTTGTCGCGCTGCTGCTCGACCTGATGCGACAGCTCGTCGCGCTGACGCTGCAGCTGACCGAGCTCGGCGCGCAGTGTCTCGAGCTCGAGGGACTCCTCGCGACTTTGGTCGAGCGCGCGCGCGGTGTCCTCGAGCTTGGCCCAGACCTCGCGCAGCTGATGCTCGGTCGCCTCGACCTCCTCGCGCGCCGCGTCGCGCTCGGCCTCCAGGCGGGCCCGATCGTCGGACGAGAATCCGACGGGATCTTCGACCGGCAGCGGCGGCGCAGGCACGGGCGCGACGTTCGCCTCGGCCCCGGTTCGCGACTGCACGTAGGCGTTTTGCAGGCGCGCATTGTCGGCCCGCAGGCGCTGGACCTCGCGTAAGACCTCGCCGGAGTCGGTATCGACGAGCAGGTCCTCGAGCTCGAAGACGCGGTCGATGAGCTGCCCGAGCTCCTTTTGGAGGCGCTGATTGTCCTGCTCCATGTCCGCCGCCCGCGCGCGGGCAGCGTCCGCGTCCGCCTGCGCGCTCGCCACCCGACTCGCGCGCAGTCCGAGCTCGGCCCGCGCCCGCTCGAGCTCTTCGAGCATCGTGTCGCGCAGCTCGGTGAGCTCGCGGACCTTGCGGAACGTGGCCGAGCCGGACTGCTCGCTGCCGTCGAGACGCTCCTGCAGCGACGCCGCACGACGCCGCGCGTCCTCGAGGTCGGCGGACAAGCCGTTGGCCCGCGCACGTTCGTCGGCGAGGCCCGACTGCGCGACCCGAAGCTCGTCACGCGCGACGTCGAGGTCGGCGGTGCGCTCGGTCAACTCGTCTTCGAGACGATCGTTGTCTGCACGGAGGACGTCGAGCTCCGCGATGGCACGATCCGCTTCTCGTCGCGACTGCTCCCTGTCCCGCTCGGCCGCGTTCGCGGCGGCGGACAGTTGCGACGTGATGCGGTCGGCCAGCACTTGGACCCCGTCGAGTCGGCCGAGGCCGTCCTCGGCGACGCCCTCGTCGGGTCCCACGATGCGGATGCGATCGCTCGACATGGCTCCCTGAGCGTACATCGCATCAGGAAGAATGTGTAATCTTCGATGCTCTTTTTTCTGGCTCTAATCTAGAGTGCGCGTTCGTCGCGAGGCCACGATGCGAATGCTGTTCGCGGGCCTAGAAACGATACTCGACGATGAGCGGCAAGATCTCGATGCCGAAGAGGAACTGGCCCTGCTTGTCTTCGTCGCCGGCGAGCGGCACGTCGGTGTGGACCAAAAAACCCAGCGGCAGGTTGATGTCGGCGCCAAAGCCCAGCTGCGACCACGGAAAGACCCGCACGCCACCACCGGGTCGAATGTTGAGCGTCCACGAGTGCGTGCGCGACTGTTCGCGGTCGGAGTCGCCGCCGCCGACCTTGGGCAGGCCGAAGTACGAAAACCCGATCGTCCCGCGCACGATCGGCACCACGTACGGGTGCTTCTCCAAGTAGAACTTGTAGGCGTAGCCCGCGTACAGGTCGAAGCCGAAGACGCCGCCCTTGTCGCAAGTGCCGGTGCCCATCTCCAGACCGCAGCTGTCCATCCGGAAGTTGTCCCAGTTGCCGCGGTCGGCGAGGAATGCCGCGCCGACGTGGATCCAGTGCGAGCGTCGGATCTGGCGGTCGTACTGGAAGGCGAAGCGAGCCTTCGGCAGGTAACCCGCGATGCCGATCTGCAGCGGTCCCTGAAACGAGATGGCATTGCCGCCGACGACGAGCTCGGGCCAGTCGAACTTGCCGCCGCTGCTCTTGGACGAGCCCCCCTTGTCGGTGCTGAAGCTCGCGCTGGCCGAGCCGCCGGACTCGGGCGCCATCGCCGATGCCTGTGCCGGGGTGGTCGCCACCCAGGCCGCCGCGAACAAACCGAGGATCACTGCGCGCAGTCGGTTCATCGGCTCGGATGCTAGCAGCTGGCGCTGCGGTCGCCTCGAAGTTGGCCAAGCCGCGACGCGTTGCCCCAGGACCGATCGCCGATCGTGTGCCGCGCCGCACGCCGCCCCTGCGTGGGACGGACGGACCTGCACGTTTTCTCACGGGCTGCGCGTCGGCGCACGACGCGAAGGGTGGACGGCGACCGCCCTGCCCTTGTGTTATCGAGGGCCAGATGCCCGACGCGACGCCGTATCTGCTGCCGATCGACGACCTGCTCGACGAAGACGAGATGCTGACCTGGAAGGCGGCGCACGACTTCTGCAGCCGCCGTGTCCAGCCGACGATCGAAAAGCACTACGAGCACGCGACCTTCCCGACCGAGCTCATCCCCGAGTTCGCCGAGATGGGCTTTTTGGGGGCGCCGTACACCGGCTACGGGTGCGCCGGGATGAACCCCGTCGCCTACGGCTTGACCATGGTCGAGCTCGAGCGCGTCGACAGTGGGATCCGCTCGTTCTGCTCGGTGCAGACCGCCCTCGCGATGTACCCGATCTACACGTACGGGACCGACGAGCAGAAGGACAAGTGGCTGCCCGGCATGGCGGCCGGCAAGCTCATCGGCTGCTTCGGTCTCACCGAGCCCAACGCCGGCTCCGATCCGGGCTCGATGACGACGCACGCCAAGCAAGACGGACCCGGCGGCGACTACGTCCTCAACGGTCAGAAGTTCTGGATCACCAACTCGCCGATCGCCGACGTCGCGATCGTGTGGGCCAAGACGCTCGACCACGGCTCGAGCACGCCGGTCATCCGCGGCTTCGTCCTCGAAAAGGGGATGAAGGGATTTTCCGCCCCGGTGACCAAGGGCAAGCTGAGCATGCGCGCGTCGGTGACCGGCGAGCTCGTCCTCGACGAAGTGCGCGTGCCGAAGGAAAACCTCCTGCCCGGCGTGCAGGGCCTCAAGGGTCCGTTGTCGTGCCTCACCCAGGCCCGCTACGGCATCGGCTGGGGCGTGGTCGGGGCGGCGATGGACGTGTACGAGCGCGCGCGTCGCTACACGATGGAGCGCGCGCAGTTCGGACGTCCGCTCGCGTCGTTTCAGCTCACGCAGCAAAAGCTCGCCGAGCTGCACAACGAGATCACCAAGGGCATGCTGCTCGCCTACCACTGCGGGCGCGTCAAACAGCGCGGCAAGCTCGGTCCCACGCAAGTGTCGGTGCTCAAGCGCGACAACGTCCGCATGGCGCTCGAGGCCGCGCGTACCGCTCGATCGATGCTCGGCGGCAACGGCATCATGGGCGAGTTCGCGATCATGCGGCACCTGTGCAACCTCGAGACGGTCTTCACCTACGAAGGCACGCACGAGGTCCACACCCTGGCGATCGGCCGGGCGCTGACGGGGCACGCCGCCTTCGCCTGAGCACGCCCGGGCCGGGCCGACGGTTGCCACCGTGACGGCAGATCTCGGCCCGCCGCGGCCCCTCCTCGCGAACGCGACGGGGCTGGGCTACCCTACGGACTCGCCCGTGGTGCACCCCGTTCAGAGCGTGATCGAGTCGCTGTATGCGGCGGGACGCTGCCCGCGCCTCCACGTCAACGCGATGTTCTCCGGGGTCGTCTGCCCCGACTTCATCCGCGAGCAGTGGAAAGAGCGACTGATCATCGACCTCGATCCGTCGTATCCGCTCGATCTGACGTTCGAGCCGGAGACCCTCGCCGCCGACCTGTCGTTCGGGGGCTACGTCACGCGCTGCAGCTTCCCGTACGGCGCCGTGTACGTGGTCGCCGACCGCAGCACCGGCCGTGGGATCGTGCTCGACCAGAACATGCCCGAGTCGGTCAAGAAGGGGCGCGACGGCGGTGACACGGCTCCCGACGCGAAGGCCCCCTTGCTACGCACGGTCGACGGCTCGGCGACGGTCGAAAAGCCCGCGCCGGCCGAAGAAGCGGCGCCCACGGACGAAGCGAAGGTCGCCAAGCGTCGCGCGGCCTTCAAGGTGATCGACGGCGGCAACTGATGCGGATCGCGTCGATCGCGATGCTCGTCGTCGTGGTGCTCTCGTTCGCGGTGTGGTGGTCGCTGCTGCGTGCCCCCGGACCCACCGAGCTCTGCGCCCACGTCGTCGAGGTCACTCTGTCCGACACGGCCGAGCAGGGGCTCGCGCCCGAGACCCGCGCCAGCCTGGTCGCCGCCACCCAGGCGCAGTGCGAGCAGCGTGCCCACGACAAGCTGCGGCTGCGCGGGCGGATCAAGTACGTGGCCTGGGCCAAGTGCCTGATGGCGGCCGAAGACGTCGCCGGGCTCGGCGGCTGCTGACCCTCCGGATTCAGTCGGCGGAGCGGCCGATCGAGGCCCGCAGCGTGAGCTCGAGCTCCTGCGGCCCACCGCCGACGTCCATCACCATTTTCACGCTCAGCTGCAGGTGGCTCTCGCTCGGGAGCACGTGGGTGGTGTCGAGGGTGGCCGCGCCCTGGCCGCGGCTGCGGAACAGCTCGACCTTCGCCTTGGTCCCCGGCATGCCCGGCACGGCGACATGGGTATCGAGCAGGCTCTGCTCGACCGAGATCGAAAGGTGCAAGTGGTTGCCCTCGATCTTCGTCAGCTCGTAGGTCACCCGCTGCCGCACGGCCAACTCGCCTTGCTCGATCCGCGAGACCGCGGTCCACCGCGCGCCTTGTCCGATCGCGGTCTCGGGCAGCGGCACCCGGGCCTGCACCACGGCGTCGGTCAGCTGGTGAAGCAGCTGCGCGACGGCGTCGTTGCCCGCGGTCTCGACCTCGACGGTGCCCTCGCGCAGGCCGCCACGAGGGTCGAGCGTGAGCGTTGCGCGATACGATTCGAAGGCGGGCTTGGCCGCCGACAGCTGCTGCACGAGCAGGTCTGGTGCCTTCGAGTCGCTGGCGATCGTGACCTCGTCGACGAGATGGCGCGCGACGATCGCATCGTCGGCGACGGCGTCGATCTCGAGGCGACCGCGCAGCGACAGCGTGGGAGACACGATCTCGGGCAGGGCCTGCCCGCCGGTGCGCAACCGTGTCGTCGAGTCGAGTGTGACCGTCATCGGCTCGGTCGTGCCGGGCTCGGGCGTGACCACGAAGCGCCGGCGCGGCTCGGCCCCGGCATCCTGCACCTCGACGCTGGGTGCGACGCGAGGCTCGAGCGCAACGAGCTGGGTGCCGTCGACGGCCGCCGACGCCGACGCATCGTCGTGGCGAGGCGCAGACTCGTCGGTGCACCCGACGAGCAACCAAGCCGCGAGAACCCAGCGTCGCACGCCGGGACCGTAGCAGGCCCCCGGGGCTACCGCGTGCCCGGAAACGCGGAGACCGGGGCCGAGTACGGTCCGGTGGTGCCGTCGACCGGCACGCCGCGCGCACGCAAGCCGGCGGCGGAGTCGTAGCGGATCGCGAACAGCTCGTCCGGCTTGCGCTTCTTGCGACGCTTGAACTCGACCTCGTGCACGCTCGACTCGACCGACTCGCCGTACTCGGTGCCGAGCTCGTTGACCGGCTCCGGGGGCGGCGCGAATCCGCCACCGCCTTCGACCGAGCGGGCCGCCGACGGAGCCACCGCGTCGTCGGCCATGGGCGCCTCGGACTCGGCGGCACCGAAGTCGGCATCGCTCGGTGGTGCGGCGGCCGGCGTCGCCTCACGGGCCGGGGACGCCGTCGCCACGTCGGCGCCGCGCTTGTCACGACGACCCACCTGGCCGGGGAACGGCTCGGGCGCGGGCGCCGGACCCACCGCGATCGGCCCGGTCTTCTTGTTGCGCGACTCTTTTTCGTAGAACACGGCGACCCCGATCACGCCGGCGTGCTGCGGCGTGCCCATGCGCGCGCCGTAGCTCGCGGCCACGTCGGAGAACCGAAACTCGGCCACGTGCGTCAGCGACTGACGAAAGCCGTCGATGCGGATCGATCCGAACGGCTCGATGATGTAGCCGCGCTGTTTGTTGTAGTTGCCGAGCTGGCCCGACACCACGTCGCGACCGTCGACGGTGACGACCGCTTCGACGCGCGCGGGCGAGTTGTTCGTCAAACGGATCGCGTAGCCCTCTCCGTTTTGCCCCTGCACGTACAGCTCGCCGAGATGGGCGAACGTCGGCAGCGCGTAGCCCCCGACGTCTTCGACCGTGACGGTCACCGCCGAGGCGCCCACGGGCGTCGTGTGCGCGGGCGAAACCACGCCCCGGTCGGAGCGGGCACATCCGGTCAGGGTGGCGGCGGCGAGGAGCAGGCAGAGCGTATGAGTCAGGCGCATGGGGTGAGTTCTCCGGACGCGGGTCGCGGGTACCCGCGGAACGCCGGTCGGCGACGGGGGCTTACAGGCGCGCTTTTGGCCACAATTGGCCGCGCGCGTATCCTAGCAGCGAGTGGTGGACGACGCGTACCGCGAGCGCCTGCAGCAGCTCGGCCTCGCCGCGGAGCAGCTGACGCTCGATTCCAAGGGCACGCTCGCCGTCGAACGAACGTCGCTCACGCCCGACGCCAGCCTGCCCCCGCTCGCGATCGCCGACGCCGATGCCGACGCGGGCCCCGACCTCGACCTCGACCTCGTCCGGGGCGATCGCCTGGGCATCGGGGGCATGGGCGTCGTGACGTCGGCGATCCAGCGCGCGCTCCGACGGCCGGTCGCGATCAAGGAGCCCCGCGCCCCGGACCGGGCCGGCCAGCTGCTGCGCGAGGCGATGATCACCGGCGCGCTCGAGCACCCCAACATCGTGCCCGTGCACATGCTGGGACGGGGGCCGGACGGTCGCCCCGTGCTCGTGATGAAGCGGATCGACGGCACGCGCTGGAGCGAGCTGCTCGACCGGCTGTTCTCCCCGGACCGACCGCCCACGCCCGACGCCCTCGAACGCCACCTCGGGATCCTGCTGCAGGTGTGCAACGCGATCGACTTCGCCCACTCGCGCGGCGTGGTCCATCGCGATCTCAAGCCCGACAACGTGATGGTCGGGGAGTTCGGCGAGGTCTACGTCGTCGACTGGGGCATCGCCCACGTGCTCGACGGTGCCCTCGGCGACCTGCCCCAGGGCGAGAGCGAGGCCAAGCTCGCGGGCACCCCCGGCTACATGGCGCCCGAGATGGCCGCCGGCGAGCTCGACAAGATCTCGCCGCGCACCGACGTCTATCTGCTCGGCGCGATCTTGCACGAGCTGGTCACGGGCCAGAAGCGCCACCGCGGCGACAACATCTTCCTGACGCTGGCGGCCGCGTACGAGTCCGAGCCGTTCGACTATCCGCCGTGGGTGCCCGAGGAGCTCGCGGCACTGTGCAACGCGGCGACCGAGGCCGACCCCGATCGGCGGATCGCCGACGTCGCCGAGTTCCGGACGAGGATCCGCGACTACCTCGGTCACCGTGCTTCGCTCGCGCTCGCCGACCGGGCGCAGCAACGGCTCGCCGCGCTCGTCGACTTGCTCGGCGAGGACATCCGCGGTCAAACGTTCGATGCCGTCGAGATCCACACGCTCGCCTCCGAAGCCCGCTTCGGCCTCGAGCAGGCGCTCGCGCAGTGGGAGGACAACGAGCAAGCCAGGCGTCGGCTGCAGCACCTGCTCGAGCTCATGGTCGACTACGAGCTGCAAAACGGCAACGTGCGCGCGGCGGCGGGCCTGCTCGCCGACCTGCCCAAGCGCGTCCCGGCGCTCGAAGAGCGGCTGCGGCAAGCGGTCATCAAGGCGACCGAGCGTCGCGAGGAGATCGCCGCCCTCGAGCGCCTGCGTCAGGACGGCGACCTCGCCGTGTCGGCGCCGGCGCGCGTGCGGTTGTCGCTCGCGTACGGGGCGGTCATCACGGTCGCAATCGTCACGCTGACCACGCTGCGCCGACTCGGGATCCACGACCCGGGCTACCCGGACGCGCTGGGCGTGATGTTGGCGATGGCGGTGGCCCTCGTGCTTTCGCGCGGCAGCTGGGAGGGCGGCAACCTCGTCAACCGTCGCATCATCGACGCGATCGCGGCGTCGTGTGGGCTCATCGCGGTCGGGTTCCTCGTGTGCTGGGTCGGCGACGTCGACTTCACGATGGGCCTGGCGATCTCGATGCTCATCGCCGCCGCGACCGCCGCGAGTCTGGCCGTCTTCCTCGAACGTGGCCTCGGGCTGACCGCGCTCGGGTTCCTGATCACCGCGGCGTCGATCTCGGTGTTCCCGCAGTTTCGCGGGATCATCCTCGCCCTCGGCAACGCGCTGTCGTTCGGTGCCGCCGCCTGGGTGTGGAAGCGGGTCATGGCCACGAAGGGGCCACGGCCGGCTCGCTCGATGCGTGCCTCGGGCCTGACCGCCGTCCGCAGCGACGCGCGGCTCTCCTACCGGGGCGACAAGCCGAGGCGCCGGTGATCCGATGATCGATCGCTGGGCCTGGTTCGACGCACTCGTGCAGCGCTGCGTGGACGAGTCGCCGCTGCGTCCGTCGGCCGCGCTGGCCGACGCCGTGCTGCAGCTGGGGCTTTCGCCGCGCGAGCTCGCCGCCGCCGTGGGCAGCGTGCTCGGCGTCGCCGGCTCGCAAGTGGGCAGCCCCTCGCCGCACGAGGTCGCTCGCGTCGACGGGCGCAAGCTCGCGGTGCTCGCCGGTCCCTTGCTGCAGCACCGCACGCGGCAGGTGCGGGCGATCGCCGAAGCGTGGCTTTCGACGCCGGCCGCCGCGTACCAGATCCCACGCGACACCCTCGCCGATTGGCTCGTCGACGACGCGCCACCGGCTCGCTTGCTCGTCGGCCGCCTCCCGCGCGAGGGCCTGGCGCTGCTGGGCGCGCACGCGGTGCGCCGCGTGTGCACGGAGGCACCGGGCCCGATTCGCGCGGCGCTCGAGGCCTGGACGACGCGTTTGTCCCCGTCCTGCTAGTCTGCGCGGCTCATGCGTCGCTGGATCCTCGCCGCCGCGCTCGCGCTCGCGCCCCTTGGCTGCAAGCCCACCGAGATCCCCGCCGGAGCCAGCGGCTCGGCGACCGCGATGGGTGACTGGGGATCGTGGCAGGACCTGACGCCGCTCATCGAGGTGGCGGACTCGCACGTCGGCGAGCAGACGCTCGACGCGATGAAGGAAGCATCGGCGCTGCTGCGGGCCGGCAAGCCCGCGTCGGCCGACAAGGTACTGTCGAAGGCGGCCGACGGGGCCGGCCGCGACTGGATCGCGGTCGCACGCGGCAACTTGGCGGCGATGAACTTCACCGTGTGCATCCGCGGGATCGCCTGGCGACTCGAGGACGGCAAGCGCGGCGAGGTGACCGATCGCGAGGCCGACTTCTCCGAGGAGACGCGAATCCTCGCGGGGGACATCTCGGTCGAGGCGGTGCTGACCAACCTCGACGCCGCGGTCGCCTCGGGCGTGGAGGCGCTCGCGACCCAGGGTCGGATCGCCCGCGCCCGCGTCGCCGCGTTCGCCAACCGCTGCGCACCCAATCCCGACGTGGCCGATCTCTCGCAGCAGACGCTCGAGGGCGACCTCGCGACGCTCGCGGCCGAGGCGAGCCTGACCCCGGACCTGGCGTACCTGTGGGCGGGCGTGCAGATGGCCCGCTTCTCGGGGACCGCGGCGCGTCCGTTCCTGCTGCAGGCCAAGGAGGGTGGCTTCGACCATCCGGCGGTCACGTACATGCTCGGCGTCATCGCGCTCGAGACCCGCGACCTCGAGCTCGCCGACGAGTACGCCCGCTCGGCGGTCAAGCGCTACGCCGAGCTCGGCGACGGTGAGCAGGAGGCGCAGGCACACTTCCTGCGCGGCGAGATCGCAGCGGCGTCGGAAAAGCCCGATGCGGCGCGCGGTCACTACCAGGCGGCCCTGAAGAAGGAGCCGACCCACGTGCCCTCCCTGCTGCAGGTCGCGGCGCTCATCGCCGCGGACAAGGGCGATGCGGCCGCGACCAACTCGCTCGCCGGCGCGCTGCCGCGGTTTTGGCCGAGCAACGAGCCGCTCGATGCGATGGGCGCTCGGATCGGCGCGACCAATCTCGAGCGACTCGTGCTGATGACCGACGAGCCCCACGCCGCGCAGCTCGTGCGCGACGCACTGCTGCAGGACATCGACGCCGAGGACGACGCGATGCGTCGTGGGATCCGGTACTTCTACGCCGCCACCCTCGAGGTCCGCCTGCGCGAGTACGACGTCGCGCGCGGACACGGCGTCCTGGCCAAGGAAGAGTTCGCCGAGACCGACGTCCCGCCGCCGATCGACGTGCAGGCGTTTCTCGATCGGCTCGCCGAAGCCACCGGCTGAACCTCCGGGCGCCGGGGCGTGACGGCGGGCACGCCGCCCGACGTGTCGGTGTGAAAAAGTGCGGTCCGGATGCGACCGATCCGGTGGTCACGCGACTACCTGGATGAAGCCGCTTCGACCCATCTCGCGGCCTCCCCGCGTCCACTGCTGCGTGCCCTCGGCAAGGGAGTCGAGCACGCCGGACGGACGCGACCTCCCGAGCGGCGTCGCCCGGGACCGTTCGCCACGACCGTCGGCGGCCGGCCCACGGGCGACGCCTCTTTTCGTTTGTCGCGATGCCGCCGAGTGTTCCGGGCACCACGCAGTGCCACAGGCGCTCATCGACCACGCGGTCGCCACGGCGACGCTGTCCGGCTTCTCCGGCGGGCCCAACGCCCCCGGCAACTAGTCCTCCGACCGGGTAATTCTGAGCGGCTAAACACCGCCCCCGTCGCCCCC
>CALBMM010000236.1 GCA_937896535.1 uncultured Pseudomonadota bacterium | reverse complement strand
GCTCCGGACGGAACACGTGGTCGATCCCCACCGCGACGACCCGCATGTCTCGCCCGCAAGCGTCGACCGAGACGATCTTGCGTCCGACGAGCTCGGCGTCGATGCCTCCGAATGGAACGCGCTCGGCCCACTCGGAAATCCCGACGATGAAGCGATCGCCTCGTGTGACTACCGGGAAGATCGTCTCGTTGTCCGCCAGCGGTACGAGCCGCACCGGGCCCTCGCCACCGCACAGATCGGTGATCCGAACGTCAGGAGAGACATCGATACCGTCGTCGGGCGCGGGCTCGGACAGCGATGGACCGCAGGCGAGTCCACCTCCAGTCACCAGCGCGAACGCAACGGCAGCCCGTTCGCCCTTCGCCCTCCCCCGGTTCCTCGCACCCACTACCGACGCCCCCCATTCGCCAGTCTACACGGCTCGAGTGCCCTCCGGGGTCGCGATCATCGCCTCGATGCGGCGCAGGTGCTCCACGAACTCGGGCGAGCCCTCCGGGCTGTAGTGGAGGTTCTTGAGGTGGCCGGTCAGCTCGGTGAAGTGGCGGCGGATCTCGTCGCGGTCCTGCGTCGGGATACGCGCCGCGGCGATCCGCTCGACGAGCTCGAACGCGGCCTTTTGCCGTGACAGCGGCATCGACACGTCCACCGCGTCGAAGGCGTCCTGCTGCAGGTACGCCATGTCCACGAGCGTGGCCTTTTGCCAGGTGACGAAGTCGTCGAGGGTCACGCCCTCTTCCCCGACGACCTGCATCATCTGGTAGACGGACTCGCCCTGCTGCAGCAACGCGTCGAGCCTCTCGACCCGCATCACCCAACCTTCGCCGAGGTTGTCCTCGAGCCAGGGCCGCAGCTGATCGAAGTAGCGCGACCACGAAAGCAGCGGATCGATCGCAGGATAGAAGCGTCGGTACGCGCGGTCGGCCGACAGCCCGAGGAAGCACTTGACCGTGGCGAGCGTGGCCTGGGTGACCGGCTCTTCGAAGTTGCCGCCCGCCGGCGATACCGTCCCGATCATCGTGAGGCTGCCTTCGGCACCGTCGGCCCCGCGCAGCAGCCCCGCCCGCTCGTAGACCGCCTTGATCGTGGAGTCCAGATACGCGGGGAACGCTTCCTCGCCGGGGATCTCCTCCATGCGACCCGACGTCTCGCGCATCGCCTGGGCCCAGCGCGAGGTCGAGTCGGCGATGCACAGCACGTTGAGCCCCATCTGCCGGTAGTACTCGCCCAGCGTGATGCCGACGTAGATCGATGCCTCTCGGGCCGCCACCGGCATCGACGACGTATTGCAGATGATGATCGTGCGGTCCATCAGCGAGCCGCCCGTGCGCGGGTCCTGCGTCTCCGGGTACTCGGTGATCGTCTCGACCACCTCACCGGCTCGTTCTCCGCACGCGATCACGACGACGACGTCGACGCTGGCGTAGCGTGCGATCAGGCTCTGCAGCACCGTCTTGCCGGCGCCGAACGGCCCGGGAATGCAGGCCGTGCCGCCGCGGGCGATCGGGAAGAACGTGTCGATGATCCGCTGTGTCGTGGTCAAGGGCTCGCGTGGGTACAGCCGCTCGGCGAATCCGTGCGTGAGCATCGTGCGGGGAATAGGCCGGCGCACGGGCCAGCGTTGCTGCAACGTCAGCTCGATCATGCTCCCGTCACGCCGACGCAGCCGCGCGTACGGTTGCTCGACCGTCAGGCTCCCCGCGCGGATCCACTCGACCGTCAGCGGTTCGACCTCGGCGAACGGAACCATCAGGCGGTGCGTCACCGGGCCCTCGGTGGTCGTGGCGAGCGTTTGCCCCGCCACGACCTCGGCGCCGATCTGCACGGTCGCTTCGATCTCCCACTTCGCCGTCGCGCTCAGGGCCGGCAGCTCCACGCCACGTGGCAGGAAGAAGCCATGGTCCTCGGCGAGCGCGGTCAGGGGGTTTTGCAGGCCGTCGAACACTTGCCCGAGCAGACCGGGTCCGAGCGAGACCGACAGCAGCTCGCCCGACAGCTCCACCGGGTCGCCGATGCGAACGCCACGGGTGTCCTCGAACACCTGCATGTCCGCGCGATCGCCCCGAATGCGGAGAATCTCTCCGCGCAGGCGCTCCTCGCCGAGGACGATGTGGCCCACCTCGTTGCGTCGTGCCGGACGACCGCGAAGGTCGACCGTCACCAGACTCTCCTTGACCGCCCGGATCCGGGGCGTGTCATCCGAAGGGGAGTCGAGCTCGCTCATCGAACGCCTCCTGGGTCAGGGTGGAAAAACGCCGCCGCGCGACGTCGGCGTCTCGTCGCAGCCAGCGCTCGATGATGTCGCGGCGCATCACGTAGGAGAGCACCTCGGGAAACGCGAACGGATGCGCGTCGGCGACCGTGACGAGGAACTTCCACTCGCGCTCGAACACCGCGCGACCGAGCTCGAGCGCCTCGCCGCGCTCGATGCACTCGCGCAGGTGCGGCACCCAGGGCAGACGCGCGGCGAGGCCGAAGTCGGCAACGTCCCACCGGCGCTCGATCACCGGGACGAGCTCGCCCAGACCCCACGGCCGCTCGAGCTCCGACAACGGCGTGCCGAGCCGCCGAGCCCGCAGGGCCGAGATGACGGTGCGCATCTGCAGGCGGTGGTCGACGTACGCGAGCACGGACGGGTAGCGACTCTGTGCTCGCAGTCGCTCGTAGATCCCCGCGATCGCGGCCGCCGGGGACGAGAGGTCGTGCGAACGCCAGGCGATCAGTCGCTCGCAGCGACGCAGCTCCTGCGTGTCCTCGGGCGTCAGCATCCGCAGACGCTGGTCGAGCCGAACCCGGTTGATCGGCACGCGCGGCGCTCGCTCGAAGTACGGCAATGCCGGCAACGACGCGACCAACGTGTAGTACCGCGTGGTGCTCACTCGGCCCCCTCCAGGATCCAGCGAAAGCGCGGGGTGAGGTAGGCGAGCAGCATCTGCGAGATCGCGTCGTCGGTCAGGTCCACTTCGACGTGCTCGCCGACGAGCTGGATCTTCGCGCCCGCGGTCACCTTCGGCGAGATACGGAGGCGGACTCCCTCCCGCAGCATGTCGTGGGAGATGCCGAGAATCCCGTCGCGCACGGCCGACGGCATCGGGTCGTCCGACGTTCGCTCGTCGAGCAACGCCGAGACGAGTAGCTCGATGTCCTTGCCGACGAGAACCTCCCTGGACACGCGTCCGGCGACGACGAGCACGAGCGTCCGTATCAGCTCGGGGTCCCGCAGCACATCCGAGACGAGCCGGTGGACGTGGGCCTCGAAGCTGGCCACCACGCCCGACTTCAGGCCGAGCACCACGTCGCGTGCCGCGGTGTGCACGGCCGCGCGCGCCGCTTGCTTCTCCACCTCGATCTCGCGATGGGCCCGGCGCAACAGCTCGTCGCGTTCGCGCTCGGCTCGCTCGCGGATCTCCGCCGCCTCGACCTTCGCGGCCTCCACCAGGGCCTGCGCCTGCGTACGGCCGCTGCCGACCGCCTCCTCGCGGATGCGGTCGATCAGGCGCTGTACGCCGGCGACCTCCGTGGGTTCGTTTTCGATCTCGGCCATCCTCGCTCAGCCTCCCGCCGCCGGCAGCGAGCCCGCCAACACGAGCGCGAACACGAAGGCGAACACGGCGAAGCCCTCGACGACGGCGGCGGGGGCCAGCGAAAGGCCGAAGACCTCGGGCTTGTTCTTGGACACGTTGATCGCCGCCGCGCACGAAGAGCCCTGGCCGAACGCGCTGAGCATCAACGCGACGCCCACGAGCGTTCCGATCGCGAAGATGCCCGGCGCGTTGCCGACGTCGAGCGGACGATTGAGCGACAGCATCACGACGATGCCGTAGATCGTCTGCGACGACGGCATCGCCGAGATCCCGATGTAGCGCCCGTGGCCGCTGTCGGTCTCCAGCAGGGCCCCGATGGCGGCCTGCCCCGCGCGTGCACAACCGACGACGCTACCGATGGCACCGAGGGCCACCGGGGCGAACACGCCGATCCAACCCAGCATCAAGATGATTGGTTCCATGGCTCGATCTCCTTGCGCCGAAACGCCCGAAAGGGCTTGCCTTCGTCCTTGAGTCCCCAGTTGAAGAACTCGATGTAGTTGAGCCGCAGCCCGTGCACGACCCCGCTCATGAGGGCGAGCAGGAAGTTGAGGCCGTGTCCGATCACCAAGACGACGAGGGCGATCGCGATGCCGGCCCCCTTGACCGCGCCGCGCGTCTGCATCGCCAGATCGTTGAACGCCGCGGCCAGCGAACCGGAGGCCAGGCCGAGCGCGAACAAGCGCAGATACGACAGCACGTCACCGAACGCGTTGGTCAGTCCGGTGAGCGCCAACAGGCCGCGGACCAGTCGCGTGCCCAGACCCACGCCGGTCGCGCTGAACAGCAGCACGCCGACGGCGCCGATGCCCATCGCCACCACGGCGACGACGACGAGCCCGTCGACGCGACCGGTGGCCGAGGCGATCGCGACCAACCCCCCGAAGAGGATCAGCACCCAGCTCAGCGGGGCGATCGACGCGGCCGAGCGCAGCCGCCACGCGTCGGCGACGTTGGCCAGCGTCAAGTGCAGCACGCCGAGCACGATCGAGACGGCCATCATCGTCTCCGGATCGGCCGCGTCCAGGACGCGCAGTCGACCGAGCGGACCCAGCGGTCCGGGGATCACCCCGAAGTACGACCCGACGAGCATTCCGTACACCACCGTGGCGCCGACGACGGTGGCCACGACCAGTCGCATGCCCTTGCCCATGGCGCGAACGAACAGCAGGCTCACGAGCCCGAGCAGCAGGCCGTAGCCCGCATCGGCGACGATCATCGCGAACATCACCGCGAACGACAGCAGCACGACGACGGAGGGATCCCAGGTGAAGTAGCCCGGGGTCATGTAGAAGGTGACCAGCGATCGGGCACCGTCGAGGCGATCGCTGGGGGAGAACATGGTCGGCGGCTGGTCGCGGGCCGTGGGTGCCCGGATCCGCAGCGCGACGTCGAAGTCGGCCAGTGCATCGCGCAGCTCGTCGACCCGCCCCGACGGTGCCCACGCCGCGAGGGCGAACAGCGGCGCGTCGTCGAGCGCGAGTTGCTCGGCCCCGCGCCGGGCCGCCGCGTCCTCCAGCCGCGCCAGCGACCGTGCAAACAGCTCGATCCCACGCGTCAGCACGGCCCGCTCGCCCTGCAGATCCTCGATCTCCGCCTCGACCTCTTCGAGACGATCGAAGAGCGTGGCCCGAGACACCGCGCCGGTGTGCACGCGCGGCAATGGCATGTCCGTGGGCTCCTCGGGGGTGATCACCACGACGTAGGCGAAGCGGTGGTCGCGATGGACGACCTCGTACGGCACGTGGTCCGGGATCTCCTCCTGCCGATACAGCGGGATCCGGTAAAACCACAGACGCTGGCCGCCCATCTCCTCCAGCGTCCCGAACTCGAAGGGCCCCCACGGCGCGAGGTCGCGGATTCGGACGGTCAGAAAGTCGCGCTCGTCCTCGAGCTCGCGCAGACGCGCTTGTAGCTCGAGGGTGCGGCGCTGAACCTGCTCGGGGTCGAACCCCGCGCGACCCGGGGTGCGCCGGGGTCGACGCTTCCACGGTGCGTCGCGCAAGAACGCCAAGGCCTGCCGCGCCTGCGGCGAGGGTCCGCCCTCGACCTCGCGCGGCAGCACGTCCTCCGGTCGCAGCGCCCGCAGCTGCAAAAATCCCAGATCCTGCAGCTTGGCGACGACGGCCGCCTTGTCGGCGCTCATCCCCAAGATCGTGACGTGACGGAGGGGGACGAGGCTCATGCCGAGACCTCCCTCGCGCGCTTGGCCTTGGAGAGCTTCGCCTGCACCACCGCCGCCCGCTCGGACTCGCCGAGGTGCAGTCGGATCTGCGCGATCGTCCGGCGCGCGCGGGGGATCAGCACACGCTCGAACAAGTTGACGCGCTGCGTGACCCGAAGCACCGCCGCGTCGACGCGACGCAAACGCTCGGCGGCGACTTCGGACCGCAGATGCAGTCGACACGCCTGCCGAAGACGATCCACCGTCACGTCGACCCAGAACGGCCGCCCCAACGGCGAGTAGTGGCCGGTGGCGTAGCGAACCTCCCCGAGCACGGGCAAACGCACCGCGACCACGTTCTGCTCGGAGAGCTCGATGCCGACCACGCGGACCAGTCCCGTCAAGTCGACGCCGGTGTCGGCGAGCATCGGCAGCTCCTGCCCGATCCGCTCCTGCAGGGCCACGCGCTCCGCCTCGATGGCCCGATGAGCCTCGCGCTCCTTGTCCCGCTGTACGGTGAGCTGACGTCGCTTCAGATCGAGCGACGGCAGCAAGCGCTCGAGCAGCCGCAGCTGCTCGCGCTGCCGACTCATCTCGCCCTTGTTGAGCTTGACGCCCATGGCCGCGCTCAGTCGCCTCCCGCGGCCGCCGGGCGAGGGAAGTACTTGGCGACGAGCTTGTCCTTCATCAGCAGCTCGGAAGGCTCGAAGCAATCGGCCAGCGTGCGCCAGCAGGCGTCGAGCGCCTCGGTCAAAGGCATCGAGACGTCGATGTCCATGAAGCGCTCGCGAAACAGCTGCCCGAAGCGCAGCAGCTTGTCGTCGAATGCGGAGAGCTCGAACGCCATCGCCTTCTTCTTGTCGGCCTCGCGCGCCTCCGAGTACAGCCGGATCATCGTGTTCATGATCTGGCCGTGGTCCTCGCGCGTGACCTTGCCGATCACGCGCTGCTTGAGCCGCGACAGCGACCCGAAGGGGTCGATCATCTCGTCGTGCAGGTAGAACTGCCCTTCGGTGATGTAGCCGGTGTTGTCTGGAACCGGGTGGGTGACGTCGCCGCCGGGCATCGTCGTGACGGTGAGGATCGTGACCGAGCCCGCGCCCTTGAAGTCGCAGGCTTTCTCGTAGCGACGTGCGAGCTGCGTGTACAGGTCGCCCATGTAGCCGCGCAGCGCCGGAATCTGCTCGCGGGAGATCCCGATCTCCTTGAGCGCATCGGCGAAGGCGGTCATGTCGGTGAGCAGCACGAGCACCCGCTTGTGCTCGTCGACGGCGAATTTCTCCGCGACCGCGAGCGCCATGTCGGGGATCAGCACGCGCTCGGAGATCGGATCCGAGGCCTGATTGACGAACATCACCGTCCGATGCGAGACGCCGCGCTCCTCGAAGGCGGTGCGGAAGAAGTGCAGGTCGTCGAAGATGAGGCCCATCCCGCCGAACACGACGACGTCCGCATCGGCCTGAAAGCCGATCCGGGCCAGCAGCGCGTTGTAGGGCTCGCCGGCGGTGGAGAAGATCGGGATCTTCTGGCTCTCCACCAGGCAGTTGAACAGGTCGATCATCGGGACCTCGGTCTCGATCATTCGCTTGGGCAGCGATCGCATGACCGGGTTGACCGTGGGACCGGCGAGCTCGACCTGGCTCTCCCCCGACAGGTCCGGCCCACCGTCGATCGGCTCGCCGGTGCCTCGGAAGGTCCGGCCGAGGATGTTCTTGGAGCACGTCGCTCGCAGCGCGTGACCCAAGAACCGCACGCGCGCCTCCGAGGAGATCCCGATCCCGCCCCCGAAGACCTGGAGGCTGGCCAGCTCGCCATCGAGCTCGACCACCACCCCCACCGACGATTCCCCGTCGACGTTGTCGACGACCGCCGTCTCCCCGAGCGCGACCCCGGGCGCCCGCACGCGGATCAGATCGCCAACGATGTCGACGACTTGGGTGTGTCGAAGCAGACGGGCGGACAGTTCCAAGGCGGAGGGCTGGGTGACGTCCTGCCGCCCCGCAGTGCCAGCAAATCCCGCGTGCTGGGCCGCGGACGCGGTCTCAGAACACGCAGACGCCCAGGTTCTCGAAGCCGGGCGGCGCCGTGCCCGGCTGGTAGACCGCCACGCACACCGGAACGCCGCAGTTGTCGGCGCCCACGGTGCAGTAGGCGACGCAGCACGAATCGAAGTCGCACGTCAGCGGCGTCGCGGCCTCGGGCACGCACGCGTAGTACGGCGCGCACGTAGTCGGCCCCGTGCACTCGTCGAACCATCCGCCGCCTCCCGCCACGGTGGGTTCGCAGACGAAGCTGTTGCCGCTGGCGTAGCAGGTCGATCCCGCCGGACAGTTGTTGGCCAAAGGATGACAGTCCGGCATCGGGATCGGCTCGCACGCCGAGGTGTCGAACGTGCACGTGGCCGCGTCGCAGGTCACCGGGCCGATACCGAGACCGAGCGCGGTGCAGTCGATGGCCTGCACGCCACCCCCTTCGCAGTCCTCACCCGGCTGCACGAAGCCGTCGCCGCACCCGGGTGGCTCCTCGCCGGTCGTGGTGACGGGCGCGTCGGTCGTCGCGTCGGTCGTATCGTTGGCCGGGGCGCCCGTGTCGGTCGACGCCCCCGTGCCGTCCTGCGTCGGGGTCGTGGTCGTCGGGTCGGCGGCCGCATCGCTGCCACCGTCTCCCTCGCCGCCGCGGGACGCCGAGGTGCCGTCGTCACCGGGCGGTACGGTCCCGGGAACGACGCACACCTCCGACGCGCACATGAGTCCGCCGAGGCACGCGTCGGCGATGCACGGGCCGGACTCGTACCCCGGCTCGGGCTCATTCTCGGACCCGGCCGCGCATGCGCACGCGAGACCGTAGACGACCAAGCCGCGAGACCACCACGTTCGCCCCATGACCCGTCGACCGTAACCGACCTGCGCCGCGACGAGAAGGCGGGCGCGCCGCCGACGCTGCACCTCGTCACCCGACGGCGACGAGGTCGAGCCGGTCAGGGCCCGAGCCACGTGGGAATGCGCTGCGCGGTGAAGTCGACGTACATGAACCATCCGTCGCCGTCGCGGTCGTCGTGGCCGGCGCAGTTGCCGTTGCCGCCGGGCAGCAGCTCGGAGATCGTGGTCGCCCCGGTCTGCATCTGCACGTCCATCGGCAGGACGATCGACTCGGCGTCGGCCGTGCTCAAAAAGCCCCGCAGCGTGCCCGCGACGAGCTCGTTGGTCGGATTGTCCATGAACTGCGCGGCGATCACCGCATCCGAGAGCGGGAGATCGAAGTCGGTGGTCGAGATCGTGACGTCGGCCGGGGCGCCGACGAAACAAGGTCCGCTCGTGGACCCCGGCGGCGGGTTGTAGCCGCTCGACGACAGGTGCGTGGGATCGGGCTGCAGACACGTCCCCTGCTCCATCACCGTGTACGTGGTCGAGTCGAGATTGGTGCCCTCGATGATGTCGCACTCGATGGTGGGCGGCACCTCGCACGTGCCGTTGGCGAAGTCGACGGGCCCGGTCGCGCCGTCGCCTTGATCGAGCGGCCGGAAGATCAGCATCAGGTTCAGATCGAGGTTGCCGTCGGGCATCTCGGGATCGTCACCGGTGATCGCGGCGTTGAACTGTTCGTTGATCGAAGGATCTCCGGTCGGCGTGGAGTCGGTGACGTCGACACACAGCACGCCGAGACCGAGCACGAAGAAGTGCGGGTCGCGGACGAACATCTGCGTGAATCGAAATGCCTGCACTTGCGCCGGATTGCCGCCGGTCGTGTCGTCGGGGCCCGCGGTCGTGTCCACGTCGGTCGTCATCATCGGGCCGGCCGTCGTGTCGGCCCCGCTCGTCGAGGTCGTCGGCATGGGACCCGAGTCGGTGGTCGGCGGCGTGGCCGTGTCCCCCGCGCTCGAGCCGGACGACGCGCCCTCGTCCCCCCCCGACCCGCCGTCGTCGCCGCACGCGAGTCCCGACAGCGCACACACGAGCAACCCACGAAAGCCGACCGAAGCGAGGTTCATGGCCCGATCTTAGTCCCGTTCGATGTTCGGCAGCGCGCGCTGCGAATCTGCGCGTAGAACGCGATTTGCCCCGCCAAGAATCGACCGACCCCGTGCAACAAACCGGATCTGCGGTCGATGGGGTGAGCGATGACCTCGATCCGCCGCGCTACCCCACCTGCGTTCCACCTGGTCGCCATCGTCACCGCCGTCGCGCTGACCTCGCCCGGGTGCTACCGCGTCGACGACGACGACATCGGCGAGGGGCCGTCGGACACGGACGGCGGCACGGAGGACACCCACGGCGACGACGCGGCCACGACCCAGACCCACGACGACCCGGTCGACGACACGGGCACCGACGCGGCGCCGGTCTGCGGCAATGGCGTCGTCGATCTCGGGGAGGTCTGCGACGACGGACTCAACGACGGGTCGTACGATGGTTGCGCCAGCGACTGTCGCCGTCTCGCGCCACATTGCGGCGACGGCAAGCGCGACCACGACGACGGCGAAGCGTGCGACGACGGCGTCAACGACGGGTCGTACGGGGGATGCATGCCGGACTGTGTCGCCTGGGCCGGGTACTGCGGTGACGGGATCGTGGAGGATCCGGAAACCTGCGAGTCCGACGACAACGTGGGCGAAGACGGCTGCAACCCCACCTGCGGGGCCTCGGGCGCACCGATGTGGAGCGACAGCTGGCTCTTGCCCGAGATGTCGGCGCTCCACCCGGTCGCGATGGGCATGGACCTCGACGGACGCATCTTGGTGTTCGCCAATGGGGTGACGCGAGGTGCTCCGGACTGGCGGCGCATGACGTTCGACCACGACACCGGGGCTTCGTACAGCTACGGCCCGTCACAGCCGGGCCAGGCGAGTCGGGGATCGTTTACGGGAAACGGCGGATGGGTCATCGCCGGCGCGACCAGCAGCGGCAACGGCTTCATCGAGTACACCGTCGACGAGCGTCGGCACGGAACGCTCTACGGTTCGTTCGGTCCCCTGGTCGCGGGCGCGATGGGTCCCCTCGGAGACCGCGTCGCCCTCGTCGCGACGCACCAGATACAGGTGCGCGCGTTCGACAACCTGACGCTGTGGTCCTACGACACGACGCCCCTGAGCCTTTCGCATGCGGCCTTCATGCCCGACGGTCGCTTGATCACCGGCGGCACGGCCGACATCTTCGACGACGACGTTGCCTACGCGCTCTCGTTCGACGCGACCGGTGACCAGACCAGCAACGCCCTGGTGTTCCCCAACCCCGACGGCGGCGCCTCCTCGCTCGCGGACCTCGTGGTGGCGGACGACGGCTCGGTCTACGCGACGGGAACGGTGTCGTACGCCGGGCAGCTCACGCCACATCTGTGGGTGGGCCGCTTCGATGCGAACCTCGACGAGGAGTGGATCGTCAGCGACCCGATGGCCGCGCCGGGTCGTCGACCGCACGCCATCACGGTCACCGAGACAGGGACGATCGCGGTCGTGGGCGACAACATTGCCGCCGCCAATGGGTTCGTCGAGAAGTTCAGCGCCGACGGCGAGCTTCGCTGGAGCCGCGACTACGACGGGGCGACGACACTGACGGCCGTGATGCCGACCGCCCAGGGTGGCCTCGTGATCGCCGGCGACGCCCCGGACCGCGACGGTACGACCCCGATGTGGATCGCACGCGTGCACCCGTAGCTCGGCCGGTCGGCCGCGGTCAGAACTCGCAGCACACGGTGATCGGATCCGTCGGCACGATGTCGCCGACGGGTTGATAGCCGATCGGCGGACACGACTCGTTGCTGAGCTCGGGAATGCCGGTCAGCTGGATCGACTCCACGGCGGGCAGGTTGGTGCTGTCGCAGCCCGGCGTGAGGTAGTCGACGCACGGGGGGTTGCTGCAGAGCCCGCTGGACGTGCACGAGTTGGTGTAGCGCCACAACGTCGCGGTCGCGCCCGTGCACGTGCCGGTCACGTCGCCACACTCGCACGCGGGGCTGCAATCGCGTTCGTCGTCGTAGCTGCGGAAGTACACCGAGGCGTCGGCATACGGGCCGGCCGGACACTCGTGCTCCCCTTCTCGGTAGATGCACAGCAACGGGGCCAGCGGCGCGGTGGGAATGGGCGCGCACACCTCGGCGGCGTCGCAACCATCGGCGGTCACCGCGTCCGCCGTGCCGCAGATCCGCACGACGTCGGCCTCGGTGGGCGGCGGAAACTCGGGAGGCTGGACCTGCGGCGTGCATGGATCGCCATAGACGCCCGGATTGAGATTCCAGTAGTCCGCGGTGCTGGTGGGGTTGTCGTAACACGTGCCGAAGACAAACGGGTACGAGTCGATTGCCGCCCCCCCGCATCCTGCCGCGTTGTAGGACTCGATGAATGCGACACACGCCGCATTGGCCGGGACCTGACAGTCGCACTCGCAGACCGCCTTCGGGGCGACGAAGTTGGCGGAGAACTCTTCCGCCTGCGTGGGGTAGCCGGCACCGCAGTCGACCGGCGTCTCGCCCATGGCGACCTCGGACACGCTGACGGGCCCGATCCAATCCGCGGGCGGGGCCGCGACACAGCGGTTGCTGCCGCCGCACTGCGCGACGGGCCCGGTGGTCGCGTCGTCGCCCGATCCCTGCCCCGTGTCGTCACCGGTCGTCGACGGGGGGCCCGCGTCGGTGCCCGTGCCGTCGGCCGGCGGCGTGCCGTCCGTGGCGGAGCCGGGCCCGGTCGCACTCGTCGACGAATCTTCTCCCGGGGATCCATCGCCGCTTCCCGCGGACGAGGGACACCCCGTCAGACACCACATCATCGCAACGAACCAACCCCGCACTCGCATGACGCGATAGTGCGCAGACTCGTGCCGACGATGCAACTACTGCAATCCGCACGATCCGGCCACGATGCGACCGTACAGTCGTCGGGCGATCTCGGGGCGATGCAGCGGGTGGGCGAAGGTCCACAGCAGCTGCGGACCGACGCGCAATCGATCCGGCTCGTGGTTCCAGTACCGGAGCCGGCCCGTGTAGCACACGGCCGAGGCGCCCAGCTCGCCCTCGAACAGGGCGAGCAGGTCCGTGGCCCACAGCCGCAGCCCCGAGGCGAAGGCCGACCTCGCGTCGTCGGTGTCGACCCGCTCGAAGCACCCCGCGGTGGGGGTCCACGCGTAGACGAGCTCGCCGGCCTCGTCGTGCAGCCACACGCCGAACGGATGGCGCATCGACTGCGAGTGCGCGGCGACGAAAGGCGGACGTGCGTACAGGTACCGTGCGAGCTCGCGGAGGCCGTACTCGAGACGCTCGCGACCGTCCCCGGACAATCGACGACGCCCGCACGCCGGCACGATGACGGTCGGAGGCTCGACGGCCGCGGGGGCAGGCCGGGCATCCGGGTGCGCCTGCAGCCACGTGGCCCGATGCACGCGGGCCTCGCTTCCGTCGAGCGCGATCGTGTCGCCGGGACGGACCGCCGAGACCCGCGCCTGCGACGACTCCGCCAGCGCCGCCGCGAGGCGATCGGGATCGATGCAGAAAGCCACGCGATCGATCCAGCCGTCGTGGTGGCTCCAACCTCCGCCGGTGATCGCCACGTGCGCCGGCGTGCCGGCCTCGGTACTCGCCCGCGCGATGCGACGGTGCAGGACGGCCGCGAGCGCGTCCGTGTCGTCGCTGGGCTCGATGCGTGTCGCGAGGTCGTCGGCGAAGCGAACGTCGGTGGTGTTGTTGGCCAGACCCAGCACCCAGGCCCGCTCGGGCATCGACGCCAGGACCTCGAGCAGTCGATCGGGCATCGCCACGTCGACCGAGGACGCGAACGCCCCCTGCCCGTCCGCGTCCGTGGCCAGCAGCGGCAGCACGTCCCACTCGTCGGCCAGCGGCGTGGCCCGATGGTCCGCCACGAACGTGCGCAGCGTCAGGTCACCGATCGGCACGACGGCATCGGGCCCCACTGGGTGCACGGTGAACCCGAGGTCGGCGAGCACGCCGTGCAGCGCCACCGACGAGCGGCTCGACGCGTAGATCGGGATCGACCGAGCGAGCGAGCACAGCGAGGGCAGGTCGAAGTGATCGTCGTGCTCGTGCGTGAGCCACACGGCGTCGATCGCCGGCATGCGCGGCATGTCGAAGCGACGCGGCGGGTGAACCCGCCCCGCGAGCCCGCCGTGACCGAAGCCCTCCGTCAACAATGGGTCGACGAAAACGCGGGTGTGGCTCGTCGACAGCAGCCATCCCTGGTGGCCGAGGAAGGTCGCCTGCAGCATTCGCTCCCCGTCGCCGCCGAACGCTCGCGCCTCGAACCGCTCGACCTTGGCCGATTGGTGGGCGGCACTATAGCATCCCGATCCGTGGGCGTCGGGCGCACCCTGCGAACGGTTCGGCACCTGCGGGCTCGCCAGCTCGTGGGGCAGATCGTCCAGCGCGTGCGCGGCCCCGCCCGTGAGCCGAGCCGCCCGTTCTCCGACGGTCTGCGGGAGATCGTGTTCGCCGAAGGGTTCTCGCCGCCGTCACCGGAGGGCGACCTCGACGCGCACGGCCGCGTCACCCTCGTGGGCCGCGCCCCCTACGACCCGATCGACCGCGGCTGGAGCGGCCGCGACGACGATCCACTGTGGACGTACACGCTGCACTACCACGGTTGGCTGTGTCGGCCCGAGTGCACGCCCGACCAAGGGCGCGCCACGATCCTGGCGTGGATCGACGAGCATCGCACCGGTCCGGGTTGGGAGCCGTACCCCACCGCGATGCGACTGCTGCACTGGCTGGGCTGGCTCGACGCCAAGGGCTCGGTGCTCGTCGCCAGCCAGCGCGAGCGCGTGCTGTCGTCGATGGCCGCGCAGGCACTGCACCTGGCCGAGCACCTCGAGACGCACATCGACGGCAACCACCTGTGGACCAACCTCGCCGCTCTGGCGGCGTTGGGCCTCGGCGTGCGGGGACCGCTGGCCGATCGTCTCGCCGATCGCCACGCGCCCACCTTCTTGCGGGTGGTGCAGGCGCAGCTCGGTGCCGACGGCGTGCACCGAGAGCGCACGCCCACGTACCACTGCCTGCTCGCCGAGCAGCTGCACATCGTGACCACGCTCGCCGCCCGGCAGCGCTCCGAGCTGCACGCGCGCTTCGAGCCGCTGCTGCGCGCGATGGTGGCGTCGACCGCCAGCTTCACGCATCCCGACGGCGACGTCGCGCTGTGGGGCGACAGCCAGCTCGGCGCACCGGTGACGCCGACGGGACTGTCGGCGCGTACCGGATACCGAATCCCCACCGGCGATGCCGATGCCCCCGATGCGGGATTTCATCGCCGTCGCTGGGGCGACTTCACCCTGCTTTGGAACGCCGGGGGGAT
This sequence comes from uncultured Pseudomonadota bacterium, assembly GCA_937896535.1. Classification (GTDB taxonomy): domain Bacteria; phylum Myxococcota_A; class Polyangia; order Nannocystales; family Nannocystaceae; genus CALBMM01. The sequence goes on along the minus strand of CALBMM010000236.1, from coordinate 17,603 downwards.
CGGCCTGCCGCACCAATGCGGCCACGTGCACGCCGACGCGCTCTCGATCGAAGCGAGCCTGCACGACGAGCGGATCCTCGTCGACGCCGGCGTGGGGACCTACCGGATCGGCGACGAGCGTCGCTACGCCCGATCGACCCGAGCGCACAATACGGCGACCGTGGGGATCGGCGAGCCGGACCAGCACGAGCTATGGGCCAGCCACCGCATCGGCGCGCGCGCCGAGATGCTGCGCCGGGTCACGCACGCCGGTCAGGTCCGCGGCGGCGTCAAGGGCTACCGCAGCTCGGCGTGGCACACCCGCACGATCACCGGCGACGACGACGGCTTCACCGTCGCCGACGAGGTCGGCCGCGGTGACGTGCCCGCCTCGGTGCGCTACCACGTGCCGGCCGAGTGCGCGGTCCAGCTCGACGACCACGGCGCCCACGTCCGCACCCCGCGGGGTCAACGGTTCTCGGTCCTCGCCGAGGGCGCCCGCTTCACGGTCAGCGAAGTCCCGGGCTGGCGTGCGATGGGCGAGCCGGCGCCACGACTTTGTCTGGCCGCCCAGCTGCCGGCGTCGGGCTTGACGGTCCGCGTCGGTAGCCAGCGCTCACGCTAGCGCGATCGCCAGCGCGGCCGTGACGGTGGCGGCGGCTCCGGCCGCGGCCGCGTAGATCCAAGTCCGCCGCGGGGCCATCGCCCGCTCGATCGCCTCGAGCAGGCTGGCCATGTCGGCGAAGCGGGCGCCGGGCTCGGGTGCGAGTCCGCGCTGCAGCACGGCGAAGACCGCCCGGGGCACGGCGCCCTTGGGCGCGCGGCCCCGCAGGCCCTTGGCCTTGAGCTCCATGAGCCCCTCGACCGACTTGGCCCGGAACGCGGCCTCGCCGTACAGCGCCTCGTACAGCGACATGCAGAACGCGTACTGATCGGCCGCGTGCGTGGTGCCGGAACCATCGTGCTGTTCCGGTGACATGAACTGCGGCGTACCGACGCACTCGCCCGACAGCGTCAGGTCGGCTTCGGCCGCGCCGAGGGCCACGCCCGCGCCGGTCGGCACGTTCTCGTGCCAGCCACCGGTGTCGCTACCGACCTCGGTCGTCTCCTCGCTGCGCGCCATCCCGAAGTCGAGCACCTTGATGACGCCGTCGTTGGAGATCATCACGTTGCTCGGCTTGAAGTCGCGGTGGATGATCCCCACCTGGTGCGCGGCGGCGAGGGCACGCCCCGCGACGAGGTACGCCTTGATGATCCGGCGCCAGTCGCCGCGATTGCCCTTGGCCCAGTTGTGCAGCGTGGTGCCCTCGACGAGCTCCATCGCCAGGTACACGCCCGGGTTGCCCTCGTCGTCGACCGTGGACTGTCCGGTCTCGTGCACGCGCACGACGTTGGGGTGACGCAGCCTCGCCAGCGCGTTGGCTTCGCGCTGGATCCGGCCCTGCACCTTCGACAGATCTCGGTAGCGGGTGGGCTTGATGATCTTGAGCGCGACGTGCCGACCCAGCTGCGGATCGAATGCACGGTAGACGACGCCGAACGCCCCCTGCCCGAGCTGATTCTCCAGCTGATACCGGCCAATACGTACCGTGGGCACTTCGGTCTGGCCGAGCAGTCGGCCCAGGACCTTCCCGAGCGCGAGGCGACCCGACAGGCCAAGAGGGTCGTGGCCCCCCGTACGGTCGCTCGTGTCGGTGTTCAGCCTCATCGTCGTCCCCGGTGACGGCCCGCCGCCACCACCCCTGCCCACACCAAATCATCACCAAAACGCAGCTAGATGTCTTTACGCAGCGGATCCTACGTATTTCTACGCAGTCGAATTCTGGGAACCATTCCGCTCGATCTCGAACGCCTTGAACGGGAGGAAGACCTATGTCGCTGTCGTGGTTGCTGCTGCTCGCTCCGTTGTCCCTTCACCCTGCCGAGGAATTGGTGGTCCCACCGGGCGATCCGGCCCCGGACGCCGTGATGGGGGCAGGGCTGGACGCCGGCGGTGAGCTGACGGTGACCCTCCCGACCCAAGCCGCGACGTGCGCGGCGGGCACGAAACTCGACGGCATCGACGTCTCGAAGTGGAACGGGGCGGTCAACTGGCCCGGCGTCGCCGCGGCCGGGACGGATTTCGCGTTCATCCGCGTCTCCGACGGCACGGCCAACTTCGACCCTCGGTTCGCCGAGAACCTGGCGGGGGCCCGTGCGGCCGGGATCCCCGTCGGCGTCTACCAGTTCTTCCGACCCAACGTCTCGGCCACGGCCCAGGCAGATCTCCTCCTGCAGAACCTCGGCGCGCTCGAACCCGGCGACCTCCCTCCCGTGATCGACGTCGAGGCCACCGGTGGCAAGACGCCGGCGCAGATCACCGCGGCAATCCACGAGTGGGTCGATCGCGTCGAAGGAGCGCTCGGCGTCAAGCCGATCGTCTACTCGGGGCGCTTCTTCTGGCAAGACAACGTCAAGACCACCGATTTCTCGAACTACCCGTTCTGGATCGCGCACTACACCAACAACTGCCCGAACCTGCCGACGCAGTGGAGCGACTGGGAGTTTCATCAGTACACGGAGTCGGGCTCGGTCGGTGGCGTCAGCGGCAACGTCGACCGCAACCACTTCAACGGTGACGCGGCCGCGCTCGCGTCGCTGCAGTTCGGCGGCGCCGGTGCGTGTGGCGACGGAGTGTGTGGCGCGGGCGAGACCGGCGACAGCTGCTTCGTGGACTGCCCGCCGTGCGGCGTGATCCCGCCCGAGGGCATGTCGTTTTCGGAGGGCACCGGCTGCTACCAGCTGCAGGGCCCGGCCGAGTACTGGCGCACCGAAAACAGCGGCCACGACGGCTCGTACACGTGGACGAACACCACCTCGAGCACCGTGTACAACTACGGCGAGATCGATCTGTTCTTCGAGCAGGCCGGCTCGTACGACGTGCAGGTCCACATCGCGCCCGGTGCCGCGTCGGCCAAGACGGCCAAGTACCAGATCACCCACGACGGCACGGCCGAGACCGTGACCTTCGACCAGACGACCGCCGACGGGTGGGCTCAGGTCGCGACGCTGCAGTTCGCCCAGGGCGGCGGCCAGAAGATCATCCTCGAGGACCGGACGGGCACGAAGAACCAGAAGCTGGTGCTCGATGCGATTCGCGTCGTGCCCGAGGGCTCGCATCCCTGTGGCCCCGGCGCGGGCAACCGCTCCTCCGATCCCACCGAGGATCCGCGCGACGGCCTGTTCGTCGAGCGCGGTGACGACGAGGCGATGGGCTGCTCGGTCGGGTCCAGCCGTGACTCGTTCGGCGGCATGATGGCCCTGGGCGGTCTGCTCCTGCTCGGTCTGGGCCGGCGTCGCCGTCGGTCGCTGGGCAAGGTCGCCGGCCTGCTCTTTGCGGGCGGTCTGGCCACGGGCACCGGCTGCACCACCGAAGACGGTGGTGGACGCGACGGGACCGACGAGCTCGGTGAAAACGATCGTGCCGAAGCCAACTCGTGTGTCGGTCAGTGCGGCGGGCAGGCGCCCGGCGGATGCTGGTGCGACGACGAGTGCGCCCACAACGGCGACTGCTGCCTCGACGTCGAGGAGACCTGCGGCTTTCCGTTCGACTGCGAGCCCGGGCAGGGCGGCGGCGGCGACCAGGGCGGCGGCGACCAGGGCGGCGGCGACCAGGGCGACGGATCGCCCGGCGACGGGATCTCGGCGTGCTTTTCCGGGGCCGACGGCTCGGGCAATACCTGCGTGCCGACGGTGGCGGGCACCCACTACAACTACCCCGCGCCGCTCAACAACAACTACCGCAAGCCGATCCGCTGGATCGACGTCAACGCGACCGACCTGTCGATCAACGTCTCGCCGAACTTCAAGATGTCGGAGTTCTGCGCGCCTCACAAGGGTCAGTTCCAGGTCCTGCAGCCCCACGCGGTTGCCAAGATCCAGCAGGTTCGCGACCAGGTCGGCACGCTGACGGTCAACTCGGGCTACCGCTCGCCCACCTACAACGCGCAGGTCGGCGGCGCCACGAAGTCGCGCCACATGTACGGCGACGCGTTCGACGTGGTCGGGCAAAACGTCAGCCAGCAGACCCTGTACAACACGTGCAACTCGCTCGGGGCCGGCTACGTGGCCAAGTACAGCTCCGGCCACGTCCACTGCGACTGGCGCAACGTCAACGTCGACACCTTGTTCTACGGTGCGGCGGCGTCTTCGGGCGAGATCCCGCAGTTCTTCACCGTCGAAGATCTCAAGGCGGAGATCATCCCGTCCGGCGACGGTCGCTACCTGGTCCAAGCCTCCGGCTACGACGAGGAGGAGGGCGAGCTGCTCAACGAGTGGGCCGCCTACGATGCCAAGGACAACCTCATCTCCGAGTCGTCCGAGCAGATCTTCATCGCCCCCGAGGGCACCGCGACGATCCGCGTGATCGTCGGTGGCCTCGCCGAAGTCGAGTACACCGTCGAGGAGTAATCCTCGACAGGGTCGGGGTCAGCGCGTGACCCCTCGTTCATGTCCCGAGAGCGCCGGCCGTCAGGTCGGCGCTCTTTGTTCGTGAAGGCGACCGCGACCAGGCGTCACTCGAAGATGGCACCCGCGACCAGGTCACGGAAGCCGTCGACGTTTTCGAAGCTCTCCCACGGGCCGGCGTACGAGTCGGCATACCAGCGGCGGTGGTAGCTCAGGCCCACCCACACGCCGTCGCCGTACACGAGCGAGCTGGGGAAGTCTGCGTCGTGCGTGTCCCACTGGCTGCCGTCGGTCGAGACCGCGTAGCCGCCGTCGATCTGCACGAGCAGCACGCCGTCCCCGGCCGCCGGGGCGCCGAACGAGCTCGAGCCGAACGGGCACGGCATCCATGCCTGGGCGTCGGGCGACTGGATGCACGCGGTGTCGAAGCCGGCGCCGTTCCACTGGCTGGCGAAGCCGACGAACGTGTCCTGACCGTGGGCGATCGAAAAGCCGATCCCACTGGGATCGGTGATCTCGTCCCACGTCAGGCCGTCGGGGCTCGTCGCCAGCGAGCCGGCGTCGCCCGCCGCGAGGAACTTGCCCTCGGCCGCGAGGATCGTGCGGCCCGCCCACTGCAGTCGCTGCGCGTTCTCGGACCACGTCACGCCGCCGTCGTCGGAGCGGACGACCACTCCGTTGCCGCCCACCGCGACCCAGATCCCGTCGAGGTACGCCACGTCGCCGAGCCAGCCGTCGCCCTGCGGAAAGAGATCTTCGTCCCAGTCCACACCGTTGGTCGTGGTCATGATCATCCCGTTGGCGTCGCCGCCCACCGCCACGAACTTGCCGTCGCCGTAGCCCACGCCGCGCAGCAGGTCGGGAGTGTGATCGCCTCCGTCCGGTGGCGGGGCGTTCATCACGTCGTCCCAGGTCACCCCGTCCGTCGTCATCCCGCGGTGGCCCCAGTTGCCCACGGCGACCACGATGACCTGCCCCTCGGGCTCACCGGTCGTCGCGGGCTCGCCGGTGCCGGACGAGTCGGCCGGATCGGTGTCGGCGGCGTCGTTGGTGGACGGCCCGTCGTCGGTGCCCGCGTTCGTCGTGCCGGGCGGATCGGCATCCTCACCTGCGCCGGTCGCGGGCGGACTCGAGGTCGCGTCCGAGGCGGCGTCTTCGCCCGCGGCGTCGCCGTCGTTCGCGTCGGCGTCGCCACACGCGGGGATGACGAGGAAGACGAGCGCGACGAGCCGGGGGAAGTGGATGGGAGACGAAGGCATGCGGGACCGCTGGAGCAGAGCCGGGCCGGCGCCGTAACGGGTGAAAAAAACCGCACACCGGGTTCCTGGTCGAGACGCAACTGTGCTTGGACGCCCGTCGGTCGCGCGAGCAACGAGTCGATTACAGAAAAAATGCGGTGATCGATTTTGCGTAGCTGCCAACCGAGTTTCGGCGCCTCACGGCACGCCTTGCGTGCCCCCTCGCGCCGCGACCACGTCTGCGCACGGCTTCGTTCGACAAGCTCGCGATCGCAGGTCGTCGTGACGGCCGTGGCATGTCGGTTGCACGAGTCGTCGCCGTGAAGGCGAACGCTCGCGCGGCACGATCGAGGACACGAGCCGCATTGTCGGTCCTGCGCTCCGCAGGCCGCGATCGAACCACCCGCGCGACGTTCGACTCGCTACGCAAAAAGTTGTTGGGAGAAATCGACATGACGACGAAGTTGGGATGGACGATCGGTGCACTGCTCGTGCTCGGCGGGGGTGGCCTCGCGTGCACGGGCGGCGATGGCGGAGGTGATGGTGGATCGGACGACGGCGGCTGCCCCGGCGGCGTCTGTCTTCCGACGGAGACGCCGGGCGACGGCGACGGTGGGCCGGGAGGCGGCACGGTCGACGACGGCCCCGACCCCGACGGCACCGCAGACTCGGGCGATACGGGGATGCTGCCGCCCGACGGCGTCTGCGACGAGACGGCGTGCGATCCGTGGGACATCAACGATCCCCCCGACGGCAACGCCTCGCGCGCTTGCGCCGACCCGGACTGCGAGACGACGACGGGCCTGCCGGCGCTCGACGAGAACTTCTTCCGCTGCCAGGTGATGGCGGTCTTCCAGGAGGGCTGCGCCAACCTGGGCTGCCACTCGCCGATGACCGAAGCGCGGCAGCTGCGGCTGTACGCGCGCTTCCAGGCCCGCGAGTTCCCGATCCACTCGGGGACGCAGGACGAGGAGGTCATCCACGACTGCTCGAGCGGCGAGCTCGGCAACCCCACGTGCGAGCGACACCCGATGACCGCGCTGGAGTGGGCGACCAACTTCGATTCGGCGCGCCTGTTCGCGATCGACCTCGCGGCGTCCGAAGACTCGCAGCTGCTGACGCAACCGTTGGCCAACGACCCCGCCGGACTCGAGCACGCCGCAGTGGACAACTGGGCCAACACCAACGACGTGCGCTACCAAACGATCTTGTCGTGGCTCGACGGTGCCACCGACTCTGCGTCCTGCAATGCCGTGCCGACGCCACCGGTGGTCGGCTCCGAGGACAACACGGTCGGCGGCTACTTTCAGTTCTCGTGCCCGGAATGCCGCACCCAGCAGGGCACCGACAACTGCGTCGCGTCGGGGGAGACCGCCCCGATCTGCGACCCCACCGCTTGCTTGCCCTAACCCACCGGAGACGATGACATGAACACGAAGACGACTTTGGCCATCTGCGCCGCCTTCGGTGGCGTCCTGCTGACCTCCACCGCCGCTAGCGCCTGGTTCATTCCGGACCAGTTCGCCGGCCCCTACTTCCGCAACTCGGGCGGCAACCACTACACGGGCTCGCCGCGCAGCATGTACTCGTGCGACGGCTGCCACACGGGCGCCGAGGACTTCCCGCCCGACACCCGGATCTCGCTCGCGGTCTCGTCGCAGCGCGTCAACGGGGGCTCGCTCGAGCCGTACGACGTGTTCGCCAACGGCTACGTGCCGGGCGAGCGCTACAAGATCCGCGTGCAGCTCGTGGGCGAGCACCGCGGCCACACGATGCCCGATGGCTCGTACCAAGGGCCGGGCGGCACCGACTACAAGGTCGACTGTCCGAAGTCGGCCAGCGGCGCCTTCTTCATCTCGCAGCTGCACAACCGCAACCAGATCACCGCGGAGGTGGTGAGCGAGGACGGCGTGTACGCCGACGACCAGGGCAACGCCGCGGGTCGGCTACGCCCGGACGCCACCGGCGGCGCGACGGCGGAAGGTCAGTGCCTGAGCACGGACCGCTGCCAGAACTCCGGCGGCGGGGGCACGCCGCTGCCTCCCGGCATGGAAGCGGGCGGGCCGACTTCGATCATGGCGCGGCATTGGGTCAACGACCCGACCTCGAACCCACCGCTGGGCAACTGGTCGTGTGGGCTGTGCGACGCGATCGTGAGCAACTCGCACGACATGCCCACGCCCGCCGATCCGAACGGCTTCGCGCCGTTCGCCACGGAGTTCTTCTGGACGGCCCCGGCCAACGCGCCGGCGACCGAGGGAGGGCGGATCCGCTTCTACATCGCCGGCGTCGACGGCGACGGCTACGCGGACACGCTCGACGACGATTTCGCGTCGGTGAAGGTCGCGGTGTGCCCCGCGGGCTCTGCCGTCACCGAGTGTGACCCGATGGTGGGGCCGGGCTGGGGTCTGGGAGGAACCGCGGCCCCACCGTCGGGACGCGGTTCGTCGCCGAGCCCCGCCGCGGCTCGGACCGCGCCCGTCCGTGGCGGCACCGTGCCGTGGCTTCCCGTCGCGTTGTCCTCGTTCGTGGTCCTCGGCGCCGTCATCGGCCTGCGCCGCGGCGGCGGGCTGCGACGAGCAGTGTGAGCAGCCACCACGCCGGCGGCACGGTCGAGCCTGTCCGAGGGCCGACCGTGCAGCCGGTGACGTCGCGCTCCTTGCCCAGGATCCCGTCGCCCTCCTCTTCCATCTGTCGGTCGAAGGGGGGCGCATCCACGCCGGCCTCCGCGATCCGGAACGCGCCGGCGACCACGTCGTCACCGAGGGGATCGGTGGCGGTCTGGTCGCTGTCCCCGGCGCCATCACCATCGACGGCGACCAGATAGAAGTCGACGTAGCCCGTGCCCTCCTCGGGCGCCTGCCATGAGAACGTCCACTCGGTCTGGTCACGCGTGCCCCGGGAAAACAGCGCGCCGCCGCCGGCGAGCGTGATCATCTGGTCGGCGTCGAAGCCGAAGAAGCCGCCCACGCGCTCGCCCTCGGCATCGAGGACCTCCACGCCGATCGAGTTGTAGTTGCCCATGGTGCCCTTGCCGCGGCTTTCGTCCTGCAGCAGGACCGTGAAGTCGTAGATCTCCCCGGGCACGTACTCGCGCGCCGAGAGCAGCTCGGGCGGGTCGGTGATCGGCGCGAGCGTGGCGCGACCGGGTGCGTCGACGTGGCACGCCGAGCAGTCGATGCCCTGCGAAAGTACCGAGCCGGTGTACAGCACCCCACCGGCGCCGCCGGCCGACGCGTCTTCTTCGAACAGCGCGGCCGAGTGATAGCCGAGCAAGATGGCCCACAGTGCGATCATTGTCCTTCGTCTCCTGCGCCGTCGGTTTGGCCCAAGTAGGTGCACGCGGGGTCTTCGGCCTCGCCCTCGAGCCACGCGAGCAGAATCTGGTAGTCGGTGTCCTCGGTCGACGCGAACACGTCGCCGTCGCCGTACAGCTCTCGGCCCTCGTGGTAGTAGCCGCCCGCGTCCTCGTCGAGCGGCTTGCGCACCAGATAGGCGTCTTCCGGGGCTCCCGCGGTGAACGCGAGCGCGTTGTCGTAGTTGATGGCCAGCTCGTCGTCGGTGATGGGTAGGTTGAGCTGGACCGGGTCCGCGTCCAAGCGCAGCCGATTGCGCGTGTAGATGCGAAACGGCCGCACCTCGTCGCCGTGGCACTCCAGCATCGAGCATCGCTGGTCGAGCACGGGTTCGACACGACAGCGGAAGTACGCCTCGTCGAGATCGGGCGCGAGCTCGTCGTCGACGTGGCACGCCGACGTGAGCGCGAGCAGTCCGACCGCGAACGCGCTGTGCATTTTGTTCATGACGGCCCACTTTCTTGCGGAGCGCATCGACGTGCGGACGCGTCTCGTCGGATCGGTCGTGTCGCCGGCGGAACTCGGCGTTTCCGATGCGGCGCGCGATCGTCGAGCGTGATCACGGGTCAACTGAGTTGGCGATGTCGGGTTCACGGGCGTGAAGTTGCTTGTCGGCTCGCGTCGCGAGGTGATATGGAAATCACGGAAGATTCGGACGCATGCGGACGTTTGGTCGATTCTCGGGACTCTCCTTGCTGGCGGTGCTTTCCGTTGGTTGTGCAAGGGTGAAGCCACATGAACGACGCGTCCTCGCTACGGACGTCATGGACCTCGACGCAGACGGCCGGGAACAGGGCATGGAAGAACACGTGCTCGAATACCGGGAAGGCAGCGTCGGAGGCCGTGGCGGCGGCGGCAGCGGTTGCGGATGCAACTGACGCCGCGTCCCGGTTTCGTTGCCTCCTTTTGGGTGCGCTCGGTCGCGCCGGGTTGATCGCGGCCTTCGTGCTCGCGCAGTGCGTGGTGACGCCTGCGTACGCGCAGCCGGCCGACGTCGAGCCTGTGGCCGACGACGAGCCTCCGGTCGACGACGAGCCTCCGGTCGACGACGAACCTCCCGCCGACGAGACGGAGCCTCCCGCCGACGATGCGGACCTCGACGAGGACTTCGACGAGACGCTCGACGACGAGCCGGTCCGGACCAACGTCAGTGGCGACGCCGAGGTGCGCGAGAGCGTGTACCTCGACAGCGACCACACGACGATCTCCACCACGAGCGCGGACGTGACGTTCTCCCCCGGCGAGACCGGCGTCACCTTTCGGGCCGGCTACCTCGCCGACATCGTCTCGTCGGCGTCGGTCGACGTGGTCTCGGCCGCGACCGGCCGCTTCGAGGAGCTACGCAACCAGGGCACCGGCGGGATCGGGCTCGAGCGCGGCAAGTGGCAGGCCGACCTCGGCTACGTGTTCTCGGACGAAAACGACTGGACCAGCCACACCGGCTCGGCCGGGATCGGACGCGACTTCTTCGAACGCAACACGAACATCTCGGCGGGCTACGTGTTCGTCCATAACCGGGTGTTTCGGGCCGACGACGACAACTTCCGCGACCGCATGATCACGCACGCGGGCAACGTGGCGCTGACGCAGGTGCTCGGCAAGAAGACGAACTTCCGCGTCGCCGGCTTCGTGGGTCACAACGCGGGGTTTCAGTCGAGCCCGTACCGCTACGTGCCGATCGGGATCGTGCCCGGTCACGAGGCCGACCCCGCCGGGGCGTGCCTGTTCGCCGAGTCCTGTCCGCTGGAGCGGCATCCTCGGCTGCGGGTGCGGACCGCCGTGCAAGGTACGTTGGTGCACTATGTGGGTCGCAAGCGCGATGCGTCGATCCGCGCCGCGTACCGCGTGTACGGCGACAGCTGGGAGGTCGTCAGCCACACCGCGACGCTGGCGTACACGGTCGACTTCGCCAAGCACTGGCAGTTCCGCGCCCGGTCACGGACCTACTTTCAGGACGCCGCGTACTTCTACCGCGAGCGGTACGACGTGCCGCTGCGCTACGTGAGCGTCGACCGCGAGCTGTCGCTGTTCATCCACCAGCTGACCGGCGCCAAGCTGACCTTCAAGTCGGGCCTGCTGACACGCTTCGACGACATCCGCATCGACCTGAAGGCGGATGTCTTCTACTTCCACTTCTTCAACTTCGTCCGACTGCCCTCGCGACTCGGTGGCGTGGTCGAGGCCGGGTTACGACTGATGTTCTGAGGCAAATCCACGGCGGAAGGGGTCACATTCGCGCGGGTGCGCCTCTATGACTTCGATGAGATCCGCCCGCCCTCGTCTCGCCCTCTTCCTGTCGCTCGCCCTGTGCCCCCTCGTGGCCTCGGCCGCGGCGCCTCGGGTGCACTCGACGGCCCCCAAGGCACCGGCCACCAAGGCGCCCGAGACGACCAAAACGTCGAAGGCCAAGCCTCGCACGGCCGGCAAGGCCACGAAGATCCCCCGCGCCTCGGCCCGCGCCGCCGCGGTTGAGCCCGTCGCCAATCCCGAGGGCTCGGCCGCGATGGCGGCGCTGCTGCGCCAGTTCGTCGACGGCAAGACCGGCGCGTTCGACAAGACCCTCGCCGCCAAGCTCGCCAAGCACGGCGTGTCCAAGGCAGCCGCCACCAAGCTACTGGGCCGCATCGACGCCGCGAGCGCGTCGTCGCGCAAACAGACGTTCGGAAGTGCGTCGACCAAGAGCGCGCCGGGCAAGGCGCAGCTGGGCAAGCTCGTCGCCTCGCAGGACATCCGGTCCAAGGTGATGAGCTTGATGGAGGTGATCACCCTGCCGCCCCAGGGGATCCCGGCCCCGAGCGCCTACGAGATGAAGCAGACCGGACTGGTCACCCTGTCGACCGAGGACGGCGACGGCAGCGACGAGCTGACGATGTTCGCGATCATGGCCTACCCCACGGGCGGAGATGACTACACGTTGCAGTCCATCGTGCTCGGCAGCGGCCAGACGGCGGCCCCGGGCGCGCAGGCACTGACGAAGCGAACGATCTTCGACGGCCCGGCCCGCGACGCGCTGCTCGTCAGCGTGCTCGTCGAAGACGACGGCGGCAACGCGGCCCAGGCCAAGGCGGAGATCGAGATGCTCGTCGGCCTCGCGGCGTCGGTGGCGGCAACCATGCCCGGAACGGACCGCCTGCAAGTGCTGCAGACGATGGTCGACTACACGATCGGGCTCGACGCGGTGGGAGCCGACCCCGGTCGCGCCACCCGCTCGGTAGCGACGACGACCATCGGTCAGGACGATTGGTTTGCGCTGTGGGGCGCCGACGCGTCCGACCACGCGGGCATCGGCTACAAGATCGCCGTTCCCCACGCGATGAACGGTGGCAACTACGAGCTGCTGCTCGACGTCCCGGGTACGCCTCCGAAGATGCCCACCGTTCGCGTGCAGGTGAGTTCGGCGGTCTTCGAGGCGTTCGGCAACCCCGACCGGTACGCGCTCGACCGGATCCGCCTCGACGTCGGGATTGGCGACGAGTCGTTCCGGCTCTCGCTCGAGGACTGGTCCGTCGGCACGCAACCGGCGATCGAGCGCAAGGTCGTCGACGGGAACGTGGCCGTTTGGATGAAGGCCAACGGCAAGGTCCTCGAGATCGTCCCGCAGTGGCTCGAGGACTTCTGTGCCAAGGCCAAGTCCGAAAAAGAGATCCGCCGCTGCCATCGGCTCAGGGACAACTACCGGGGCAAGATCACCCAGGACTTCGACCTGGCCGGTGGCTCGCCCCAGATGTTCTCCGCCGACTACGACACCAAGGCCCACGGCTTCGTGAAGGCGACCGACACCAAGAATCCTTCGGGCACATCGTCCTCGACCAGCCCCTCGCCGTCCCCTCCGCTGACGACCAAGACCGCCAAGGGCGACAAGACGCCCATCGGCACCGTGAAGATCAAGGCCAGCAGCTTCGGCGGCTGAGCGTCACTTCGTGGGCGGGACGAAGCAGTCGCCTGGTCGGGCTGCAACCTCGACGCCCGCGCCGCGTCCTACTCCCACCATGCGCGCGTACGTTGCCGTATTCCTGTCCACGATCGCGTTGACGGTCGCCTGCGGCAACAAAGCCGAGGCGACCAAGATCTGCGAGCAGGCCGCCGAACGCTACGTCACCTGCACCGAGGAGACGATGGGCAAGGAGATGGCGGACATGGTCCGCGAAAAGCAGGGTGGCGTCGAAGCCTGCGCCAACGACGAGCGCACGTGGAAGTACTACCAGGACAAGTGCCTGAAGACGCCCGACTGCGATGCGTTCATGTCGTGCGTGATGGACTTGGCCATGAAGGCCCCGTAGAGGGCTCGAGGAGGCGGTGCCTGGGCCCAGTGGGCACCGTCGTCGCTGCCAACGAACAACCAGTTCTTTGCGACGGACGGCCTGCCGCCGAAACCGCGATGGCGATCTGCACCGCACGAGAGTGGTGATCGAACGCTGGATTCGGCCCTTGTCGTGCTCGGCATGAGAGCACACGGAGGCCCCCAGAAACTCGAGCTCTTCAACACGTTCCGTTTCGGGCCAGTTGTCGCTGCACGAGACTTGGATAACTCGGTTTCACCGACGACGTTGGCGTGCGTCTGGACAAGGGCCCTGAGGCCTGCACACTGGCGCTGGCTACCGCCAAGTCGGCTCTGTCCCGAGCGACACCAGTCCCACGCAACTGCAGTTCGAAGAGCACACCATGCCCATCCGCGCACTCATCGTCATCGACACCGGGAACGGCTTCAACGCCGCGTACTACTCGATCCTCACCGACACCCTCACGGCTGCCGGAATCGACGTCGAAGTTGCCTTCATGGGCTCCGACCCACAGGCCGACTACGAGAACTTCAACTTCGCCACGAGCGTCCCCAACCTCTCGGTCTACGACGTCATCTGGATCTTCGCCTACCAGACCTCGAGTGCAGCTAATCCCGCGCTTCAGCCCGCCGAGATCCATGCATTGGCAACGTTCATGGACGCGGGCGGTGGCGTGTTCGCCACGGGCGACCACGAGGCCCTGGGCTCGCGCATCTGTGGCTACCTTCCACGCGTTCGAACGATGCGGGCGTGGTTCGATGACCTGACGACGGCCCTGTCACCCATGCGCCCCTCGTTCCCCCTGAGCTGGGACAGAAACGACAATGGCCGAGCGGACACGAGGACCCCCGATCCTCAGACCGGCAGTGAGTCCGACAACATCGCCCAGACGATCACCCTGCTGACGTCGCCCGCTCACCCGATCTTCCGCAGGGACGGCGCGGACATCACCACCCTTCCCGACCACATGCACGAGGGCCAGACCCTCGGCGAAGACGCCGGACTCATCGCGGACGACTACACGCAGGGCTTCGCCCACGCAGTGTACGCCGGCGGAGCCGCGCTTCCTGCGGGCTTCGTCGAGTTCCCGTTGCACGATCAAGCGGTCGTGCCGCGAGTCGTCGCGCAGCGGTACATCGACGGCGAAGGGGACGACAACCTCGACTCCAAGACCGTCAACCTGCTCTCCGTCTACGACGGACACAAGGCAGGCGTAGGAAGGGTCGTCACGAGTTCCACCTTCCACCACTTCGCAAACTTCAACGTCGGCGGCTTCACGGAGGCCAACCCGGACTGGCAGGACATCAAGGCCTTCTTCGTCAACATCACGACCTGGCTGGCCAGGCCCACCCCTCGCATCCAGCTGATCGTCGAGCGGAGCACGTACAGCGAAGACGAGGTCAACAGCAACAGCACGTTCGAAGCTGCCATCCTCGTCACGGTCGACGGCTTGGCGCCGAGCCAGTTCATCAACGGCCCGATCGACAACGCCAACCCGTCTCCGACGCAGCTCGGGGATTGGGCGCCGCAGATCACCGTGGGGGGCATGGAGAGCATCACGATCAGGCCCAGGGCCCCGCTCTTCAGCGACGATCCGTCCTTCTACAACCGGCTTCAGCGGTTCACCTTCCAGTACGACGTCGTGTTCACGGACCCGACCGCGACATTCGACTTCGCCAATTCCCCGCGGGTCGTGCCCATCCAGGCGAGCCTGCAGAGCACGACCGGGGCCGACGTGACGCAGGTCGCGCTCCTGCAGCTGACCCGGTCCTCCAATCCCTTCATGCTGGACTCGGTCGCGGGTGAAACCCCTCACTGGCTGTCGACGGACCTGCGCTGCTTCCAGGTGACGGCCAACGACACGTTCCTGGGCCATCAGCTGACCGGAACAGCGGACGCCGCGGGGCAGGCCAACCAGGACGACGCCATCGCCTACCTGCAGAACGTCCTGGGCACCCTGACGCCGACGCAGTTCGAGAACCAGCTGACCGTCGACCAGCAGGGATCGGCGCTCTACGAGTTCCCGCAAAACGACGCCGGCGAGAACGTGTTCAACTTCGCCATTGCCAGGGTCCGACTGCACCCGGCCTCGGCCAATGCGACCAACGTCCGCGTCTTCTTCCGCATCTTCACGTCACAGTCGACGGCCCTGACGTTCCTGCGAGCGGAGGACGGAGACGGAGATCCCATGACCGGCGCCCCCACGCGAGGCTACCTCGAGGCCACCAATCCGAGTGGTCCCACCGCCGTCCCGGGCGTCTCGGCCAACGGCCTGAGCTGGCTGTCCTTCCCGTTCTTCGGAGAGAAGAAGCAGTACGCCTTGGCGCCTGAGGCACAGACCGACGCGAACAACGTCAAGACCATCAACGCCAGCGTTGGCTACGCGTTCTTCGGCGTGCTCCTCGACAACAACCGGAACCAGCCCTACCTGCGCCCCAACCCGACCGATCCCCTGAGCGCCGCGAAGATCAGCCTGATGGACCACCTGATGGGTGCGCACCAGTGTCTGGTGGCGCAGATCCGGTACGACGACACCCCGATTCCCAGCAACTCCCTTCCGTCGAACTCCGACAAGCTGGCGCAGAGAAACCTCGCCTTCAGCGAGGTGGCCAACCCAGGGCTCAACAGCTCGCGTGTGGCGATCCACACCTTCGAGATCCAGGCGACGACGGCGCCCTCGGCCAACGACGCCCTGCCCAACGAGCTCTTGCTCCACTGGGTCCGACCGGCCCCGGAAGGGACCACGGTCAAGATCTTCATTCCGACGTGGGACGCCAACGAGGTCGTCGCGCTGGCGGACCGCCTCTACTACAACCACGGCATCGAGGTGGAGGGCCCCCACACCATCCGCCTGCCGGGCAACGGCATGCGCTACGTGCCCATCCCGCGAAGCCAGACGAGCCAGACCGGTGTCATCTCGGCAGAGCTGCCGTTGGGCATCGTGAAGGGGCAGCGCTTCGACCTGGCCGTTCGTCAGATCTCGAACGAGAGTTACGTGCGCAAGGCGCCCAAGGCCACCTTCACGCACCTCAGCGAGAAGGAGGTCGCTCACCGGTACGCGCGGTTCGTGAAGGAGGCGAAGAAGCGACGGGATCACATGGCGGACGAGGTCGTGGACAACGAGGTGCCCAGGGGCATCTTCGAGCTCAACGACAACGAGAGGCTGGTGACCCGAAAGGCCATCTTCGACGAAGACGGAAAGGGCGGCTTCCTCATCGAGCGGGACGCCAAGGCGGTGGCCGCGGCACGGAGTCAGTCGTTCCACTGGCGGAAGACTGTCGGCAGCTTCCAGCTGGGCATCCCGGTCTCCATGAAGGAGGACATGCTCAACCACCACATCCGGCTGTTGTCCGTGTTCCGCTGGAGGCTGGAGCACCTCGATCGCAGCAGTCGCTGGTACGAGACGCTCTCCTACTACGTCGACGTCCTCGCGGCGAAGGTCCAGGGCCTGGGCGGTAACCCCTACGTGGTTCCGATCACGCCGGACGCGGACCCCAAGGAGCTGGGCATCGCTCGTCCTCCTGCCGACCCCACGGGGGATGACGGGGATGGCGGAGGCCGTCCGGACGGCGGCGCTGGACAGGGTCCGACCAAGCCCTACTTCGAGCCCGGCCTCGACGACTGGCTCGGTGGCACGAAGGGTTTGCCCGACCCGAAGAAGGCGAGGCCGATCCTGATCACCGGCAAGATCAGCGGCACGCTCTACGACCACTTCGGTGACTTCGAGGGCTTCACGCTCGAGGCGTACGACGGGCGGCACTACCAGTTCTACAGCCGAGAAAAGGCGATCCTCGAGCTTGCCGAGATGGCACGGGAGCGCCGCAGGGTCGTGACCGTCGTGACGACGACCCGGGACAGCAGGCAGGTTCGGCGCCTGCTCCTGACCTAGCACGGTTGCTGGCGGTCGGCGTCAGCAGCAGCAGCAGCCACGGGGCCGCGGGTGAGGGAGCTGGCCGCACCCGCCGCCCTCGGCCTCGCTTCGGGTGCGCTCGGGCTCGGGCTCGGGCGCTGCCGACAGCGCTTCGGACGAAGTCAGCCGAACAGCCTCAGGCGCCCCGTCTCGCCCGCCCGACGCAGTGGGAGTTCAGGTGTCCGCCGGCGGGGTACATGTCCCGCGTTCAACGTCGCGCCGATTGGCGATCGGCGTCGAAGCGGGACTAGCCGTATCGCGTATCGCGATCAATCCAGCCGCCTCTTGACACCGGCCTCCGCCGCGATCACTCCCGCGCACGAATCGTCGGTGAGGCGTGTACGCGGGCGTCGCCCCGGTCACGGAACGCAGCGGCAAGAAGTGCTGGGTGCAC
>CALBMM010000235.1 GCA_937896535.1 uncultured Pseudomonadota bacterium | reverse complement strand
CTCGCTCTCTCGCTCTCTCGCTCTCTCGCTCTCTCGCTCTCTCGCTCTCTCGCTCTCTCGCTCAGCCGATCACTCGGGGACCACCGCCATGACCACGCTCAAGTACGACGACGACCACGCCACCAGCCAGCCGCTCCTGGAGCCCGATCCCAAGCCCATCGTGCGCCGTGCCCGGGCCAAGACGATCGCGATGAAGCGCCTGACCAAGGAAGAGCTGCGCATCGGCGCGCTGCTGTATCCCGAGCGCAGCTACTGGCGTCCCAAGACCCGCTCCGATTGCGCGAACGTGGCCCGCCCGTGCCCGTACGTCAGCTGCAAGTACCACCTGTACATCGACGTCAATCCGGCGACCGGCTCGATCAAGGTCAACTTCCCCGACCTCGAGGTCTGGGAACTGCGCAACTCGTGCGCGCTCGACGTGGCGCAGCAGGGGGGGATCACCCTCGAAGAAGTGGGTGAGATTCTCAACCTGACCCGCGAGCGGATCCGTCAGGTCGAGGTTCGCGGCCTGATGAAGCTTCGGGACGTCGGTGGCGAGGAGCTTCTGACCTATCTCGCCAAGCAGGCGGATTGAGTCTCGGCCGGGCCTTTCGCAAAGGCCCCTGACCGTGGAGGCAAAGCCCCCTCCGCCGCGCCCCAAACGTTCGCCTGACGGCTCCTACGGTCCGAGCGCAGTGAGGCAGGTCGGGGTTCGCGGCCGGTGCGCGGGTTGACCCGCCCAGGACCGCGGGATAAGCCGCCGACGTGTCCACCAAGCTGCGTCGTGCCCTGGTCAGCGTCAGCGACAAGTCGAACCTCGACACGCTGGCGCAGCTTTGCCAACACCACAAGCTGGAAGTGCTGTCGACGGGCGGCACGTACCGGGCCCTCGAGGAGCTCGGCGTGGCGGTGGTCAAGGTCGGCGAGTACACCGGATTTCCGGAGATCCTCGACGGGCGCGTCAAGACGCTGCATCCGAAGATCCACGGCGGCATCCTGGCCGCGCCCACGGCCGCACACGACGAGCAGCTGGCGCGCCACGACATCCCGCCGATCGATCTGGTGGTGGTGAACCTTTACCCGTTCAAGCAGGTCACGGCCAAGCCGGACTGCCGCTGGGCCGACGCGGTCGAAAACATCGACATCGGCGGACCCACGATGGTGCGCGCCGCGGCCAAGAACCACGCCCGCGTGGCGGTGGTGGTCGACCCGGCCGACTACGGGCGCATCGCCGACGCGCTCGCCGAGCACAAGGGCGCGCTGCCGGACTCGCTGCGTCGCGAGCTGGCGATGAAGGCGTTCGCGCATACGGCCGCCTACGACGCCGCGATCGCGCAGTGGCTGTCGCGTCACGATCCGCAGACGCTGACGGCGCAGGCGCCCGAGGCCATCGCCCCGACGCTGTGGTTCGGCGGCACCGTGCAGGGCGAGCTTCGCTACGGCGAGAACCCGCACCAGGCCGCGGGCTTTTACCCGTGCAGCGCGCCCACCGATCCGGTCGGTCTCGACCAGGCGATCGTTCATCAGGGCAAGGCGCTGTCGTACAACAACCTGCTGGACGCCGATGCGGCGCTCGGCATCATCCGCGACCTGCAGCCCCTCGGTCCCGCGGCGGCGGTCTTCAAGCACGCCTCGCCGTGCGGCGCGGCCGTGGGCGCGCCCGGCGAAGCCCTCGTCGACGTCTACGCCAAGGCGCTGGCGTCCGATCCGGTCTCGGCCTTCGGCGGCATCGTGTCGCTGTCGGAGCGGGTGGACGTCGACACGGCGAACAAGCTCGTCGACACGTTCCTCGAGGTCGTCATCGCCCCGGGCTACGACGACGCGGCACGCAAGGTGCTCGCCACGAAGAAGAACCTGCGCGTGCTCGAGATCCCGGCGATGTTCGACGCGGCCGGTCCGGTCCCGCCGCTGCGGGTGCGCTCGGTGGCCGGCGGACTGCTCGTGCAGCGCGAGGACGTCATCGACAAGGGCGCGGCACAGGCCGAGGTCGCCGGCGCGACCGCGCCGAGCGAGGCGCAGCTGCGTGACCTCGAGGTCGCGTGGCGCGTCTGCAAGCACGTGCGCTCCAACGCGATCGTGCTCGTGTCCGATGGTGCGACCGTGGGCATCGGCGGCGGTCAGACCTCGCGCGTGGATGCCTCGCGTCACGCGGCCACCCACGCCGGCGAGCGGGCCAAGGGGGCGGTCCTGGCCTCCGACGGCTTCTTCCCGTTCCGTGACGGGGTCGACGCGGCGGCGGCGGTCGGGGTCACGGCCGTCATCCAGCCCGGCGGCTCGATGCGCGACGCCGAGGTCGTCGCGGCGGCCGACGAGCACGGCATCGCGATGCTGATGACCGGACAGCGCCACTTCCGGCACTGAGCCGATTTCGACCCGTGCGAGGGGCAAAGGTGCGGCCATGCGCTTTCTGATCGTCGGCTCCGGAGGTCGCGAGCACGCGCTCGCCCATCGCCTCGTCACCGAGGCGCACGAGGTGTTCGTCGCCCCCGGCAGCGCGGGCATTGCCCAGGATGCGATCGCCGAGCCGTGCGACCCCGCCGATGCCTCGGCCGTGGTCGCCTTGGCGAAGGCACGGCGCATCGACGTGTGTGTCATCGGCCCGGAGCAGCCCCTCGTCGACGGCCTCGCGGACGCGCTGCGGGCCGCGGACATCCCGGTCGTGGGGCCCTCGCAGGCCGCCGCGGAGCTCGAGGGCAGCAAGGCGGCGGCCAAGGCCTTCATGGCCACGCACGGCATTCCCACCGCGCAGCACGTGACGCTGCACGACGTCGCCGAGCTCGACGCGGCGCTCGAGCGTTTCGATGTGCCGCCGGTGGTCAAGGCCAGCGGGCTCGCGGCGGGCAAGGGCGTGACCGTGGCCGAGACCTGGGACGAGGCGCGCCGGGCCGCGCGCGCGTGCCTTTCGGGCGAGGCGTTCGGGGCCGCCGGCGCGACGGTCGTGCTCGAGCAGCGACTGGTCGGCAAAGAGGTCAGCGTGTTCGCATTGACCGACGGCGAGCGTGCCGTGACCTTCATGCCCGCGGCCGATCACAAGCGGATCGGGGAGGGCGACACCGGACCCAACACGGGCGGAATGGGGGCGTACACGCCGGCGCCGGTGTACACGGCCGAGGTCGAGGCGCGCGTGCGCGCGACGATCCTGCAGCCGACGCTCGCCGGCCTGCGCGACGAGGGGCGACCGTTCGTGGGGGTGCTCTTCCTCGGCCTGATGATCGACGCGCGAGGGCAGCCACAGCTCATCGAGTACAACGTGCGCTTCGGCGATCCCGAGGTCCAGCCGCTGCTGTGGGGGCTGACCCCGCCACTGGCCCCGCTGCTGCGCGATGCCGCCACCGGTGGGCTGCGGTCGGCCTCGCTGCCGGGGCGGGCCGCCGCGACTGTGGTGCTGGCCTCGCGCGGCTACCCGGCCACCTCCGAGAAGGGCGTGCCGATCACGGGGCTGGACGCCGCGGCGCAGCTGCCCGACGTCAAAGTGTTCCATGCGGGCACACGCCGTGGCCCCGATGGTCAGTGGCAGACCGCCGGCGGCCGCGTGCTGGGCGTGTGCGCGCGCGCCGATGCGCTGGCCGACGCGCTCGCGCGCGCGTACGAGGCGGTCGACTGCATCGCGTTCGACGGCTGCCAGCGGCGCCGCGACATCGGGGCAGCCGCGGTGATATAGAGCGCGCATGGCTCGGATTCGGCCGTTTCGGGGACATCGCTACGACGCGAGCAAGGTCGGCTCGTTGGCCGACGTGATGGCTCCGCCCTACGACGTGGTCGACGATGCGGGGCGGGCCGAGCTCGCGGCGCGCTCGCCCAACGCATCGATCCGCTTCATCCTTCCCGAAGGGGAGGGCGATGCCAAGTACCCGGCCGGTGCGGCCGAGTTTCGCCGCCAGCTTGCGGACGCGATGGTGCGCGACGACGCGCCGGCGCTGTACGTCTACCACCAGACGTTCGAGATCGATGGCCAGTCGTACACGCGCAAGGGCTTCGTGGGTCTCATCGAGCTCACGCGCTTCGGCCAGGGTCCCGTGCTCGCGCACGAGCGCACGCTCGCCGGTCCCAAGCGCGACCGGCTCGAGCTGATGCGGGCGTGCCGGGCCCATCTCGAGCTCGTGTTCGGGATGTTCTCCGATCCGGCGCGCGCCTGGGAGAAGGCCGTCGAGGGCAAGACCGGCGCGCCCGTGCTGACCTCGGACTTCGGCGGGCTGCGCCACGAGCTGTGGCGGGTCGACGATCCGGCGGCGACCGAGGCGTTGTCGAACGTGCTCGCCGACAAGTCGATCTACATCGCCGACGGTCACCATCGCTACGAGACGATGAACGCGTACGCCGACGACCTGCGCGCCGACAAGAGCCCCGTCGCCGACTACGGGATGATCTACCTGTCCAACCTCGACGACCCCGGGTTGGTGGTGCTGCCGACGCATCGGATCGTGCACGGGCTGCCGTCGGTCGATCTGGCCGCGGTGGTCGAGTCGGTGGCCGCCCACTTCGACGTGCGCACGGCCCCGCTGCCAGCCGATGCCGCGGGTCTGCGCGAGGCGCTGTCGCCTCCCGACGGTCGGGCCACGTTCGCGCTGACCGTGCCGGGCTCTGGCGAGATGACGGTGCTGTCGCGCCGGGCGAGCTTCGACCCGACGGCGGCCGGCATCGGCGACCTCGCCCCGGCGCTGCAGACCCTCGATGTCGTGCTCCTGCACGAGCTGGTGTTCGAGCGCGGACTGTCGATCAGCAAGCAAGCGCAGGCGGCCAAGACCAACCTGGGCTACGAAAAGTCCACCGACCGCGCGCTGGCCCTGGCCCGTGAAGGCGACGGCGAGGCGCAGCTCGTCGCGCTGATGAACGCGACGCCGGTCTCGGACGTGGTCGCGGTCTGCGACAGCGGCGAGGTCATGCCGCAAAAGAGCACCTTCTTTTATCCGAAGATCCCCTGCGGTCTGGTGTTCTACGACATCGCTGCGGCCGAGGCCGACGCGCGATGACCGAGGCGCCGACCGCGTCGCGTCCCGCCTCGCCGGCGGGGGGGGCGATGGCGCAGCCCCGCGGGGCGCGGGACTTGATGCCTGCCGCGTGCGCCGTCCGTCAGCGTCTGGTCGCGCAGATCGGCGAGGTGTTCACGGCGTGGGGCTACCTTCCGGTGACTCCCCCGGCGCTCGAGTACTACGACGTCGTCGCGCGCGGCCTGCCGGCGGCCGATCGCCGTCGCTGCGTGCGCTTCGTCGACGCCGACGCGGGCGAGCTCGTGACGCTGCGCGCCGACGCGACGCCCCAGATCGCGCGCATGATCGGCCAGCGCCTCGGCGGCGAGCTGGCGGCCGACGGCGTGTTTCGCTTCTCGTACTCCACCGAGATCGTGCGGCAGCCGGCGACGCCCCGCGAGCCCGCCGAGGTGCACCAGGTCGGCGTCGAGCTCGTCGGTGACGGACATCCGGCGTGCGACGCCGAGCTGCTCGCCCTCGCCGATGCGGCGTTGCGGGCGGTCGGCCTCGACGACGCGCGACTGGACCTGGCCCACGCGCGGCTGGTCGAGGTGGCCCTTTCGACGGTGGGGATCGAGCGAGCGGCGTCCGATGTGCGTGCCTGCCTGGCGATCAAGGACCGCGACGGGACGTTCGCTGCGGCGAGGGCAGCCGGGGCTTGCCCGGCGCACGCGGACACGATCGCCTCGCTGTGCGACGCGTACGGGGGCACGGATGCGGTGTCGGACGCCGCCGCGGATCTCGATGCGCTCGGCGACGAGGTGCGGGCGTGCTTGGATCGGATGCGCGCGACGTTGCGGCAGCTCGACGCCGTGACCCCGCGCCGTCCCGCGATCACGGTCGACCTCGGCGAGGTGCGGGGCTTCGACTACTACTCTGGGATCCGAATCCGCGGCTGGGCCGCCGGCGTCGAGCGTCCCGTGCTGCGCGGCGGTCGCTACGACGCGCTGATGCGGCACTACGACGCGGACCTGCCGGCGTCCGGCTTCGCGATCGATCTCGACGCACTGCAGTCGGCGCTCGCCGCCCGGGGTCGCTTGCCGACCGCCGCGGCGTCCGGGCCGGCGCACGTGGTGATCGTGGCGGGGAGCGCCGACGACGAGGCGCGGGCGCGGGCGGCTTCGGTGGCGGCGCGAGTGCGGGCCGCCGGTGCGCGCGCGTGGATCGAGGTCGCACCGGATCTCGCGCGGGCGCAGGGGCTGGCGAGCGCGAACGCAGCGGCGGCGCTGACGTTCGTCGATGGTGCAGGCACGCAGGAGTTTCGGCTGGACGCCGACGGACGCTGGCAGAGGGTGGGCACATGAGCACGTTGGTCGTAGTGGGCGCTCAGTGGGGCGACGAAGGCAAAGGCAAGGTCGTGGACGTGCTCGCGGAGCGAGCCGACCTCGTCGCGCGCTTCGGTGGAGGCAACAACGCCGGGCACACGCTGGTGCTGGGCGAGGAGAAGATCATCACGCACCTCGTGCCCTCGGGCTGTCGCTACCCGGGCACGACGTGTCTGCTGGGCGCCGGCATGGTGATCGATCCCGTCGTGTTCGCCGACGAGGTCGGCGCGCTGCAAGAGCGCGGCTTGCTGCAAGGTGGCGAGCTCAAGGTCTCGCTCGATGCCCACGTGATCCTCCCCGTGCATCGTGCGATCGACGGCGGACGCGAGGACACCGCGGCGGCCGCGACGAAGATCGGCACGACGCGACGCGGGGTGGGGCCCGCGTACGAGGCCAAGGTCGCCCGACGTGGCGTACGGGTGCGCGACTTGCTGACCGAAGAAGCGCTGCGGGCTCGCCTGTCGCGGGCGCAGTCGGCGATCGACAGTGAAGTGGCGCGGCTGGGATTGCCGCCGTTCGATCTCGACGCCGCGGTCGCCGAGGGCCTGGGATGGGGGCGGTGGCTGGCGCCGATGGTGTGCGACGCCGGCGAGGTCTGCACGGATGCGATCGCGGCCGGTCGTCGTGTCCTGTTCGAAGGCGCGCAGGGGGCGATGCTCGACGTCGACCACGGCACGTATCCGTACGTGACCTCGTCGAACACGATCGCCGGCGGCGTCTGCACCGGGATGGGGATCGGTCCCACGTGCATCGACGCGGTCTGGGGCATCACGAAGGCGTACACGACGCGAGTGGGTGGGGGCCCGTTTCCCACCAGGCTCGAGGGCGAAGCGGCCGAGCGCTTGCGCGAGGCAGGGGCGGAGTTCGGCGCGACGACGGGCCGACCGCGCGACTGCGGCTGGCTCGATCTGCCCGCGCTCGCGTACGCGGCCCGGCTGTCGACGATGACGGGCCTGTGCATCACCAAGCTCGACGTGCTCGCCAAGCTCCCGCAGGTGCAGATCTGCGAGTCGTACGCCGACGGGCGGCGGCCCGGTCGCGATCTGCTCGACGACGTGACGCCGAACCTGCGCACGTTGTCAGGGTGGGGCGACCCCGCGGTCCTCGATGGCCTGCTCGCGGCCAAGGGACGTGAAGATCTGCCCAGGGTCGTACGCGCCTATCTGGACCTCGTCGAGGAACAAGTCGGCGTGCCGATCGTGCTCATTTCGGTGGGTCCTGGCCGAGGGCAGACCCTGCTCTTGTCCGATGCGTTCGAAGCCTGAGACCAGCCCCCGACCGCCTCACCGTTTTCCGCTCGGCACGCGGGCAAACACCCGTTTGCGTCGCATCCGTGGCATCGACGCCGGCACCTGCGCAAGCTCGCGCGCGCAGGTGCTCCGCACACGCCCATGTAGGTTCCGCCGTCTTGCGGTGGAAGGGGACGGTCAACTACCATGACGATGCCCCTCCCGCTGTCTTCCCCCGAGCCTACGACCGCGACCAGTCTCTCGATGTTGTTCGACCACGGCGCGCCCGTCCCTGCTTGCCGCGTGCGCACTCGCGCCGCTGCCGACGGTGCCTCGAAGTCTTGTCTTGGCCTGGTCTCGTCGCGACCGCAGGTTGTTGTCGCGTCGACGGTTCCCGTATACTCGGACGCCAAAGTGAGTCGTAGCTCACGGCAATCACAGCGGATCTTCCAACGGCCGCCAGCCCCTCGCTGGTGGCGTCGGGATGCACACGAATGAAGATCGAATGCGACAAGTGTGGTGCGAAGTACTCCATCGCGGACGAAAAGGTCCGCGGGAAGACCTTCAAGATTCGCTGCAAGAAGTGCAGCAACGTCATCATCGTCCGTGACAAGGCGACGGGGTCGGCGTCGTCGGCGTCCGATGGCGATGCCGATGCAGGTGCGGCCGGATGGCACCTGGCGATCAACGGCGAGACCGTTGGACCCATGAGTGAGGACGAAGTCCGCCAGCGCTACGACGCCGGTGAGATCGACAAGGACACGGCGATCTGGCAGGAGGGCTTCGAGGACTGGGTCCCGCTCGCCGACGTGCAGCAATTCGCGTCGCTGCCCGAGCGTGCGGCGGCGGCCGCCGAAGATCCGTTCGCCAGCGCCAACCAAGAAGACTACGCGGCCGGCAGTGCCATGGCCGCGGCCGGTGGTGGCGCCGCGGCAGCGTTCGGCGGCGGTGGTGGCGGCTTGGGTGCAGCCGCGCCAGAGCCCGCCGCACAGTCACCTCGCGTGTCGTCGCTGACCGGTCAGCGCAACGAGAACTCCGTGCTCTTCTCGCTCGACAGCCTGCAGGCGATCGCGACGGGTGGAGGTGGTGCCGCCGCGGCGGCCGCCGCCCGTCCGGCCCCGACGGCTGCGCGCGCGGCCGCCAACCCGTCCAAGGGCTTGGCCACCTCGGCGCCGTCGAGCGAAGGCTCCGGCCTCATCGACATTCGAGCGCTCGGCGCGATGGTCGGCGGCAACGAAGCCGCGCCGGTGGCCTCCGCCGCGCCCAACCGTGCCGCCGACGATGCGGCGCTGCCGAGCTTCGGTGGCGCGGGTCTGGGCGGGCTGACGGCGACGCCGCTGATCGCCCCGGCGCCGGCCGAAGCCGCCGCCATGGCCGCGGCCGCCGCCGCTCCACCGCAGCGCTCCAACGCGCCGCTGTACATCATGATGATCGTCCTGATCCTGGCGGTCGTCGGCCTCGCCGCGTTCATCTTGTTGCGCGAGGACAAGCCGCCCACCGTCGTCCAGCAGCCGGCGCCCGAGACCGCTCCGAGCGTTCAGGCCGCCGACGACAAGGACAAAGACAAGGACGACGACGACGACGACAAGGACAAGGACAAAGACAAGGACGACGAGGACAAGGACAAAGACGACGACGACAAGGACAAGGACGAGGAAGGCGACGAGGAAGGCGACGGCGACGAAGAGTCGGCCGACGGCGGAGAAGAAGGCGTCGCGGGCTCGGCCAAGTCGGGCACCAAGAAGCGCGCCACCGGCACCAAGAAGAAGACCGGGAGCTCTTCGTCCTCCAGCTCGTCCTCCTCGAGCTCGTCGTCGAGCTCCTCGCCCCCGCCCAAGGCCAAGGAAGAGGACCTGTCCGTCGACTGCATCATCGACCCCGCCAGCTGCGGCAAGGGTGGCAAGAAGAAGACCAGCACCAGCACGCCCGCGGCCAAGGCCGACCCGAGCCTGCCCGAGAGCCTGACCCAGACCGACATCAAGAACGGCGTGAACCCGCACAAGGCCGCCGCGAAGGCGTGCGGCAGCAAGCACGGTGCGGCGCCCGGCGAGAAGGTCACGGTCAAGCTGTCGATCAGTGGATCGTCCGGGAGCGTGTCGTCCGCCTCCGCGACCGGCAAGCACGCCGGCACCCCGCTGGGCAACTGCGTGGCGGCGGCGCTCAAGAAGGCCACGTTCAAGAAGTTCCAGAAGTCGTCGATCGGCGTCCAGTACCCGATCACGATGTAAGGACGCGCCGGATGGTCTGGGCGACCGCCGCAATGTCGGCGTCGCTCAGGCCCTGGTGCACGCACAATCGGACCTCGCGCGCGACGTTCGGGTAGCAGATCACCCCGGCGTCGCGCAGTCGTGCGCACAACGTCTCTGCCGCGTCGATGTGATCGGCGACGCGACCGATGACGATGTTGGTCTCCGGCATCGGCACGGTCCACACGTCGAGCGCCTCGATCTCGTTGGCGAGGGCGGCCGCGCGCGCGTGGTCGTGGCGCAAGCGGGGCAGGTGATGCTCGAGCGCGTACAGCCCCGCCGCGGCGACGATGCCCGCCTGCCGCATGCTGCCGCCGAGCCCGTGCCGGACCCGCCGTGCCCGCGCGATCGTCTCCGCGTCGCCGCACAGCAGCGACCCCATCGGAGCCCCGAGCCCCTTGGACATGCACACGCTGACCGTGTCGGCGCCGCGGGTCAGCTCCGGCAGCGCGGTGCCCGTCGCGACGTGGGCGTTCCACAGTCGCGCCCCGTCCAGGTGGACACGCCGATCCGAGGCCCGGGCCCACTGCGCGATCGTCTGCGTTCCGGACGGGCCTTGGGTCGGCCAGGTGATCCCACCCGCGTCCCCGATCGTGTTCTCGAGCCACACGAGCTGCACGCGAGGCCAGCCACATGCTTCCTCGGCGCACAGGGCCTGCAGCTCGGCCAGCGAGTACCCGCGACGCGAGCCGATCGGCATGATCTGGGCGCCCGACAGCGCGGCCGCGGATGCATCCTCGTGGATCCGAACGTGCGCGCCGGGGTGCGTCGCGATCGCGTCACCGGGGCGGCAGTGCACGTGCACCGCGAGCTGGTTGGCCATGGTGCCGGTGGGCACGAAGACGGCGGCCTCCTTGCCGAGTCGCCGTGCGACCTCGTCCTGTAGCGCGAGGACGGTGGGGTCGTCGCCGTAGCAATCGTCGCCGACGGGCGCCGCCGCCATGGCGGCGCGCATGCCCTCGGTGGGCTGGGTGACGGTATCGCTTCGCAGATCGTACGCCATTGCCCGGGAGGCTAACCCCGGGCGAACGCGTCGACACGCCGGCGCCGGTTCGCGGCGCTACAGGTCTTCGGGGTCGACCGCGGGCGGCAGCATCGGCGGGCCGCCGCCGTCTTCGTCGGGCGGGTCCACCGGCTCGGTCGGCGCCGGGGCGTCCTTGGGCGGGGGCGGCGGCTGGCCGCGCTCGGACTTCATCTTCGCGGCGAGTCCGTCGGCGATCGCCAAGGGCAGGTAGCTGGGTCCGGCGTCGGTGCTGACGACGAGGGAGACGGCCGCACGCCCGGACGCGTCCTCGGTCGCGACCATCTCCAGCGAGCCTCGACCGGTCTGCTCCGACTCGCCGTTTCGCGACAGCGGGATGTCGAACAGGATGTAGCCGGCCTCCTTGTCACGATCGACGAGCGCGAACCCGCGGTCGACTCGCAGGTAGCGCAACGCCGCCGGCCAGACCTGATCGAGGGGGTAGGACAATGTCCGCGTGTGGCTGCGCTTGGTCGCCGCCGCCGCCGAGGCGACCGGGGCGGCCGAGGCGAGCGGGGTGGCCGACGCGACCTGGGCGGCGCCGGCGACGACGAGCGTCGTCGCCATGCCGGCCATCACCGTCAGGATCAATCCGGCGCGCTGCATGCGGTTTCCGGCGAAGCGATCTCGTCCGTCCATCGTGCCCCGACGGTAGGGCGGGGCTGGCAGTCCGCGCAAAAAACGGGCATTGTTTGCGTGGGAGTTGTGCGTGCAAAGGCCGTGGGCGGCCCGACGGCACGTACGTGGATCGAGGTCGGCTTTCTCGCCCCCGCGGGAACGAATTACGGCCCGGTCCGTTCAATACAGATCGACAAACCCGGAGACAAATCAAGACGATGCCCATCAATTCCGAAAGCTCTGCCCTTACCGCCCTCTCGGAGCTCAAGAACCTCGAGGCGCAGCGCGTCGCCGAGGAAGAGGCCGAGCGCCTCGCGAAGATCGAGGCCGAGCGCCAGGCTCGCGAAGCGGCCGAGCGTGCGGCCCGTGAAGAGGCCGAGCGCGTGGCTCGCGAGCAAGCCGAGCGCATGGCCGCCGAGCAAGCGGCCCGCGATGCGGCCGAGCGCGAAGAACGACTGCGGATCCAAGAAGCCGAAGCGCGGGCGCGTGCCGAGCAAGAGGCACGGTTGCGCGAAGAGCAGATGCGCATCGATGCGCAGATCAAGCTCAGCGAGAAGAAGGCCAAGCCGAAGTGGCCGCTCGTGGTGGTGCCGCTGTTGGTGCTCGGTGGTGCCGCGGCCGGCTTCTTCGCCTGGCAAAACGCCAAGCAGGCCGAGGAAGAACGCATCGCTGCCCGCGAACGCGAGGAAGCCGCGAACAAGCGGGCCGAGGAGCAGGCCGCCGCGATCCAAGCCCTCATGGGCAAGATCGACAAGATGGAGCAGGACAAGGCCGACCTGCAAAAGCAGATGGACGCGGCCGCGACCGACGAAGAGCGCGAAGCCATCAAGCGGAAGATGGACGAGCTCGAAAAGAAGCTCAGCGAGCAGCAGGCCGAGGCCGACAACTTGCAGGCCGAGGCCGACGCGGACGGCGGCAAGAAGAAGTCGAACAACAACAACAAGAAGAAGAGCGGCGGCGGCGGCTCCAAGAAGTCGGGCGACGACGGCGGCGACGGCCCCGCGCCCGCCATCACGCCGCGCAAAGACAAGATCAACGTCGGCGGCAACAGCAACGACCCGCTCGGCGGGCTCTAGCCGGACTCGCCCGACGGATCGGGCCTCAGACCGCGGTCTGGCGGGGCGTTGGCATCGTCCCCCGCCGGCCGCGGTTTGTCTTGCCCGTCGTCCGACACCCGTGATATCCCCTGCGCCCCGCCACGGCGTGGTGGCCAAGTGGTAAGGCAGAGGTCTGCAAAAGCTCTATTCGCCGGTTC
>CALBMM010000234.1 GCA_937896535.1 uncultured Pseudomonadota bacterium | reverse complement strand
TCTCCGCGGCGCAGCTGACAACGCGGATCGACGCTCGGCCGACCGCATTGCGGCAGACGCCCGCGCTCGCGCATGTCACCGACGCCACCGACGGCGTGGGCATGCTCGTTCGCCCGTGGCAGCTGCGGTCGCTGTCGGTGTGGACGGGGTTGCTGGAGACGATGCGTGCCGTCGCCACGGTGTCCGGGGACCAGCGCGCGATGGCGCTGGCCAGAGGCACGTCGATCACCGCGGTGGCCGAGTGGCTCATGCCCGACGACAACGCCGAGCTCGACGACTGGTCGTTCGTCGCGCGGGGCGACGACCAGAACCTGCGCCTGACCACGGTCGCGAGCCTGACGCCGCTGGGTCGCAAGGTCTGGGGCACGCAGCCACCGGCCGCGGTCGCGCCGCTGGCCGTCGAGCCGGGCGCGCTCGCGCAGGCGTACGTGACGGGCGACCCCGCCGCATTGATCGCGGCCGCGCCCGGCTTTGCGCTCGACGAGGACCAGGCGAGCGAGCTGGCGCGCTCGTACCAGATGTGTGGTGTGTTCTGTCCTCAGTTCGCGATGCTGCGCTGGCCGGCCTCGATGCTGGCGACGATGACGAACGTCCGTGGCGCGACGTCGAGCCTCGGGTCCGGCGGTGGCGTCGGCCTGCAGCTCGTCGTGCGATCGGTCGATCCCCCGCGGCTCGCCGTCGCGCTCGTGGGGGCCTCGCCGCTGTCGGCATCGAGCCTGCGCGGTTTGCTGGGGGCGCAATCGGAATTCTCCGCCGCCGAGGTGACCGAGGCCAAGCGCGGTGCCGATCCCGTCCTGCTGGTGAGTCTGGGGATCGATGCCGATCGTGTGTTCGATCTTTCGGCGAAGCCGACGCCCGCGGACGCCCTCGCGACGCTCGCGATCGATCCCGCGGTCTTCGGGTCGTTGCCGTTTTCGATGTCGTCGATCAAGGCGCGCGTGCGCGTGCGCGACCAGGCGTGGACCAGCGAGCTCGTCCTCGGACCGGGCGAGCCGTCGTCGTCGCTGGCCGAGTCCGAGGCGTCGTGGGCGTCACCGCTGGCCGCCGTGCCGCCGTCGGAGGCGACACGATGTCTCGCGGAGGCGAGCCGCCGGTTGTTCGCCGGTCTGGACGCGGCCGCCCTGGTCGCCGAGGGGCTGCAAGGCAAGGTGGTCGCCAAGGCGCGCGACGAGGCGAAGGACGCTCTGGATTGCGCGGCTGCCGACGCGACGACCAAACCCTACGCGGCGGCGCTCGAGCAAACCCACGCGGTGCTCGCCGCGGGAGTGCTGACCGAGGCGCACTTCGAGGTCGACGCGGCGCGGCAGCTGCTGACACCCGTGTGCGACGTGGGCAACAAGCACGGTGTCGCGTGCATTCGTCGCGCCCAGCTCGGACGCGTCGGGACACCGACCTTGCCGTCGTACGAGCGCGCGGCGTGCCCCGAGGAGTACGACGCCGGCGGGATCGCGCTCGTCGTCGACGACACCGGGGTGCTGGTGGCCGGACGCGAGACCAAGCCCGGGGCGGCGGGCCTCGTGGAGGCGCTGGTCGAGCAGACACCGCAGTCCGATCGTGGGATCGGGCGAGCCATCGGGGTGGCCTTGGCGGTGGACCCGGACACGCCGTGGTCGAAGATGGTGCCCGTGGTGGAGGCGCTGTCGGCGGTGCGCGCCCCGACCGTGCTCGCCGTCGACGACGCCACGGGGGGTCGCGGCCACGTGGCGATGCAGCTTTCGTGGGCGAGCAAGCTGACGGTCGACTGGAAGTTCGATCCGACGCAGGTGGAGGCCGACGACGCCTGGCTCGAGGAGGAGCCACCACCGGAGCCGGAGGTCCCCGGCGAGCCCGAGGAGGGCAAGATGGGCAAGCCCGCGTCGTCGAGCAAGGGTGGTCTGTACGCGATGAAGGGGCCGCGGTTGGCGTTCGCCACGACCGCGACGCGGTCGGCGAAGGCCGACGTGGTCGTCACCGTCTCCGCGTCGGGGATGCAGGTCGCCGAGGGCGGCGGCAAGGCGCGTCCCCTCGCCGACGCCGCGGCCTTCGGTGCGTTGCTCGACGATTCCGGTCGCGTCGTTGCCGTCCGCGTCGACGACGACGTGCCTTGGTCGAAGGTGTCGGCGCTCGCGATCGCGGCGTGCGGTCACCACGATGCCTGGCGACTCGAGCCGAAATCGACCCCCTGATCGGGATCGGCTCGGCGCGGCCCGGTCGGTCTACTCCGGCGCGGCTGTACCCGCGTCGTCGGCTGCGGGCTCGTCGGGCGCGTCGGGTGCGTCGGGCGCGTCGGAGCCTTCGTCGCCATCCGCGGCCTTCGCGAGCGCGTCGGCCGGCGGCATGTCGATCGCCTCGAGGATCTTGGGCAGCACGAGGTCGGCGAGGTAGCGGCTGCCGGCCATCGTGAGGTGGTGGCCGTCGTCGCCGCGCAGCTCCTTGAACTTGCCGCGCACCTTCGCTTCCTTCAGCAGCGCGCCGTCGGCATCCTCGAGGAAGGGCGAAAGCGGCAAGTAGGTCGCGTTCTCGTTGGCCTCGACCGCCGCGATCTGAATCTTGCGCAGCAGCTTCATCTTGCCCTCGAGGTTGACCGTGTTCGACCGCGGGATACCCATCCACAGCACGTGCGCGCCGTCTTCGGTGAGCACCTTCAAGAAGTCGTCGACACGCTGGCGGTAGGCGGGCTCCCACTCGGGCGTGCCGTAGTGGATCGACTTGCCCTTGCCGAGCGGCTGCAGGTCCTGGCCGTCGTTGCCGCCGATGAGCACCACCACGAGGTCGGGATCGTGGGTCGCGATCTCGCGACGAGCCACGTCCATCCAGTCGAAGAAGTCCGGTCGTGCGAGGCCGGTCGCGCTCTTGGCCTGCCGCATGCCGTCGATCTTCGGGTGCTCGTCGAGCTCCTTTTCGAGGAGCATGCCGAAGCCGGTGGCGACCATCGAGCTTCCCATGATGATGACCTTCTTGTCGGTCAGCGGCGCGTCGTCGCTCGCCGCGTCGCCGGAGGCCGTGTCGCCGGAACCCGCGGCCGTGTCGCCGGAGCCCGCGGCCTCGTCGCCCGCACTCGTGGTGGCGGCTTCGACCGCGGCGCCGTCGTCTCCGGGCGCGGCCGCTTTCTCGTCGGGCGTCGCCTCGGCGGGGGCGGCCTTGGATCCGTCATCGGCGGCTGCGGGGGCGGAGGCGGCCGTGTCGGTTGCCTTGTCGCAGCCGGTGGGTGCGAGCGAGACGATGGACAGCAGCGCAGGGGTGCAAAGAAAGCGAAGCATCGCGGGAGTCGGCGCAGCGTAGGGCACGCCGGGCCGAGGGTCTACGGGCGAGCGCGGGCCAGTGTTCCGGTGGGCTCGCTTTTTGTCGGCCGGCTTGGGTATCGTGATGCCATGGCTTTTTTAGATCGATCACGATGGGTCCAAACCGTGGCGCTCGCGACCGCGCTCGTCGGTTGCTCCGACGACGGACTCAACCCGCAAAACGACACCTCCGGTACCGGGGCGGCGAGCGCTGCCACGGGGGCGGGCGACGACGACCAGGAAGCGGGCTCGCAGGGCGGGTCTTCGGGGGTGACGGCGTCGGGCGGCTCGGCGACGGGCGGCGCGGACTCGGCCGGGACCGAGGGGGCCGACGATACGGCCGGGCCCGCGATGCCGTCGCCGTGCGCGGTCGACCTCGACTGCCAGCTCGTCAACGACTGCTGCGCCTGCGGAGCGGTGCACGTCGACGAGGTGGTCTCTTGCGACGAGCCGCCGTGCTTCGCTCCGCTGTGCCAGGGCAAGTACGGCGGGGTCCCGACGCCGGTCTGCGAGGGGGGCGCGTGCACGATCGAGTTCGAATGCAACGAGATGTTCGTGGTGTGCGATGCCGCCGCGCCCTCGTGCCCCGAGGGCACGCTGCCGTTGATCTCGGAGGGGTGCTACACGGGCTCGTGTGTGCCCGCCGGTGACTGCAACGTGGTCCCCGACTGTACGTGGTGCTCCGCCGAGGAAGCCTGCGTCGCCAACGAAACGCAGCTCGGCACATCCTTCTCTTGCGAGACCCTGGCGCCCGAGTGCGGCGGCGTGGCCTCGTGCGCCTGCCTGCCCAACGCGTGCGATCCGAAGATGGAAGTGTGTGCGGACACCGAAGCCGGCGTCACGTGCAGCTGCCCGACGTGCTGACCCCGGTCACGCCTCGTCGGTGATCGCAAACCGACGGCGCAGCTTGGCGCAGAGCTCGTCGAGCTCGGGGTCGTCCTCTTCGGCGTATCCCGCGACGGCCTCGACGAGCCGTCCGTCGTCGCCGAACGCGAGGTAGAACGTCGCCTCGGTGTCCGACTCCCAGACGCTCGTCTTCGACGTCGGGTTCATGTAGTGCCAGCCCGCCAGCAGCTCCCACACGAGCTCTTCGACCTCGGGGCTGCGCGTGAACGCATCCCAGCCGCCGGCGGGAGCCAGGGTGACGCTGCGTGTGCTCATGCGCGGCAGTCTACGCGAGCTCGCGCGCGGGTGGGCGATGCTTCGGTGTGCGCGCGATGGCGGCCATGAGCCCACGCGGTCGGCGTCGTGCTACGAGTCGTTCGGTGCGCGGGCTCGAGTGCGCGGCGTTCGGCGTCGCCCTGGCATGGGTGGCGATGACGCGGCCGGTCCTCGCGGCGCCGGTGGCCGAGCCCGACGCTGGCGTGCAGCTGCAGTGGACCGCGCCCCCGGAATGTGCCGACGAGACGCAGGTGCGACGCCAGATCGAGGCCCGCGTCCGACCGGGCGAGGGCAGGGCCGTGCGCGCCAAGGGAGTCGTGGCGCGAACGCCCTCCGGCGAGCTGACGCTGGATCTCGAGATCGATGGCGATGCGCGTCATTTGGACGCGAGCTCGTGCGCGGCGCTGGCGGAGGCGGCGGGCCTGCTGATCGCGATCGCGGCCGATCCCGCTGCGGCTCGACGACCGCCGCGCTTCGACGACGATCCGACCACGCAAGCACCTGCATCCTCCGAGCCGTCGCGGGAGCTCCCGCCGGACGACGAGACCGTGCCCGAGCCGTCGCCGCGGTCCGACTCGCCCGCGACGGCGACGTCGAACGCCGCGCCGGCCCAGGTCGAGCCCTCACCCCCGCCCCGACCGAGCGAAGCACCCTCCAACGTCGTCGACGCGACGCCGCCGCCGCTTCGTCGATCACGACGCGTAGGTGCGCTGGTACGCATCGATGGCGTGGCCCAGATCTTCCGGGTGCTCCCTCGACGCGTCGGCGGGGCAGTCTCGGGCACGGTCGGGTTGTCGTTGCCGTCGGCCCGGGTGGAATCACGCGGTCGCTACGTGGCCGGTCAGGTGGCGCGCTACGCCGATCGCCCCGAGATCGGCGGGCGCATCGACCTGTGGACGTTGGGGGTCGCCGGGTGCTGGGCACCGCGCGCGGGTTCGATCGAAGTACCGGTGTGTGGCGGCGTCGAGGCCGGGTCGATGCGCGCGCGCAGCTTCGGGTTGAGCGACGACGGCCGGGCCCGCAGCGCTTGGCTCGCGCTGCCCTTCGATGCGTCGGTCGTCTGGGCCCCGATTCCTTGGTTGGGCCTGCGCGCGGGAGCCGAGCTCGCCGTCGCGTTGCGACGCCCACGGTTTCACGTCCGGGACCTGCCGCCGCTGTTTCGCGCAGGACCCGCAGCCCTGCGCCTGGTCGTGGGAATCGAAGCACGATTTCCGTGACACGATTGCGGGCGGCCGGAGACGAACGGAGGGACGTGTACAGCCAGGAGTCCATCGACGTCTCCGCGGTCTACCGGGGTCATTTCGGCTTCGTGTGGGCCAGCCTTCGCTCGCTCGGCGTCCCCGAACCCCTGGTGGAGGACGCCCTGCAGGACGTCTTCGTGGTGGTGCATCGGCGGCTGCCCGACTTCGAAGGGCGCAGCCACGTCCGGACGTGGCTGTTCGCAATCGCACGGCGCGTCGCGTACCGGCACCGCCGTGGGCACGCGCGGGCCGAGCGTCGCCGTCGTGCCCTCGCGCGCGAGCACGACGACGTCGATTCGCCGACCCACGCCGATCCGGTGCTCGGCAACGTGCTGCTGCGCGCCCTCGACGATCTCGACGACGACAAGCGCACGGCGATCGTGCTGCACGTGCTGCACGAGCTCAGTGGGCCGGAGGTCGCCGACGTGCTGGGGATCAACGTCGACACCGCCTACTCTCGGATCAAGGCCGCCCGCAGCCGTCTGCGGCGCAGTCTGGGCCGGCTCGGCTCGACCGCCGACGGGCCCACCCTGCGTCGCGAGCTGCAGCGGGCGACCCGGCCACCGCCACGTGCGCGGCGTCGGATCTGGGCGCTGCTGGTCGCACGGCTCGGCGTGACCCCGATCCTGCCCCTGGCCCCGCTGGGAGCCGCCGCGGTCACGTCCGGCACGAGCAACGCGATCGTGGCCAGCGTCCTCGTCGGCGCGATCGTGTTGGCGGCCGGCGCGACGATCGGGTTGCGCACGCGGTCGCGGGAGACGACGCCGACCTCGTCGGTCGCCACGCCCGCGCGGCCGCGGGCGAGCGTGGACGCGAGTCCGACACCGGGCACGGCGCCCGACGATGACGTCTCCGCTCCCGTCGTGGTCGCCGCTCCCGTGCCGCCGACGCCGACGCCGCCGCCGCCCGGCGATGGGCGGCACGCTCGCGCGCGGGCGGTTCGCCCCGGCGCGTCGCCTGCATCGCCCGTGACGTCGCCGTCGGCAGCCGAGCCGGATCGGCTGATCCGGGAGGTCGCACTCATCGACGCGGCCCGGACCGCCCTGGACGGCGGAGATCCTCGCGCTGCCCTCGAGCGTCTGCGCCGTCATGCCCGCGAGTTCGCCGATGGACAGCTCGTGGTCGAGCGCGAGGCCTACCAGGCGATCGCGCAGTGCGAGGCGACGACGCCGAGCGCCGGACAGCCCGCCGCGCGGCGCTTCCTGAGCCGGCATCCGCACGCGACGTTGGCCACGCGCGTCCGCGAGGCCTGCGCGCTCGGCCGCGAACGATTTCCCTGACAGAAGGCCGCGGCTCCGGAGACTCAGCGGACATGACCCTGATCGATCTCGACTTGCCCGATGGCGCGCTCGGACCCTCGGCCCTTCGCCGCTGCCTCGTTCCCCTGCTCGCGCTGCTGGCCGCGTGCCCCGTCGAATCCGAGGAGATCGGCGCCACGCTCGACGACGGCGGCGCAAGCGACGACGCGACCGCCGGATCGACCGGCGACGGCACGGCCGGTGACGGTTCGGCGACCTCGGCCGGCGACGGCACGGCGACCTCGGCCGGCGACGACATGGGCTCGGGCAGCGTCGGTTCGGACGACGGCATGGACTCGAGCGACGCGACCGGCGAGGGGACCTGCTTCGAGCAGTGGAGCAGCCCCGTGGCGATCGTCGAGGCAGCTTCGCGCCCCGCGGCGAACGTGCCCGGCATGCGCCTGCGCTTCGCCTACACCCCCGGCGTAGTGACGCTGACCGAGATCCTCGACGAGCAGATCGTGCAGGGATCGGACGGACCGTTCTCGCCGCGAACCCACTCGGGCAGCTGGGTCGAGCTCCGCGACGCGGCCGATACGACCCTGTACACGAGCCTCGAGTTCCAGGTCGTGCCCGAGTCGATGGAGGCGCTGCCGGGGGGGCCGATCGTGGTGTGCCCCGAGGACGGTCTGCTGCAGCTGACCAACTTCCCCAACGACCCGGCGGCGACCCAGGTCGTGTTCTTCCAAGAAGCCCTCGACGGCGAGCTGGGGGGTCCGACGATCGAGTTCCTGCGCTTCGACCTCCCCTGATCCGCACGATCGCGAGCTCCGGCCCATCCGCCGCGACGAGCTCGTGCGCGGCCGTCTACGCCGACCCGCGCGGTGTTGGGCGAGGGCTCGCGGCGCATGGGATACTGATGCGTGGTGGGAGACCGCGCCGGCGAAGGCACGCGCGGCGAGGAGGCCACGGCTCCCCTCGCCGGCGAATCCGACACGTTCGTCGACGTGCGTGCGAAGGAGGACGAAATCCCGACGCCGGGGGAGACGCTCGCGCGGTACGTCGTCCTCGAGGAAGTCGGTCGCGGCGGGATGGGTCGCGTGCTGCGGGCGTACGACCCGAAGCTGCAGCGCGAGGTCGCGCTCAAGGAGGTGTTCGGGCCCCGACTCGACGAGCGGGCACGGGCGCGATTGGTCGTGGAGGCCCGGGCGATGGCGAAGCTGTCCCACGCCAACGTGGTGTCGGTCTTCGACGTCGAGGACGTCGACGGTCGACTCGTCATGGTGATGGAGTTCGTGGCCGGACAGACGCTGCGACAGTGGCTCGATGCCACCGAGCGCAGCGTGGCCGACATCGTCGCGTGCTTCGTGCGGGCCGGCCGTGGGCTCGCCGCCGCGCACCGAGCGGACGTGCTGCACCGCGACTTCAAGCCCGCCAACGTGCTCGTCGCCCACGACGGCACGGTGAAGGTCACCGACTTCGGCATCGCGAAGGCCACGTTCACCCCGGTGTCCACCGCGAGCGAGTCCGGCGTCGACGACGTGGCCGGCAGCGAGCTGACGCGCGCGGGCACGGTGGTCGGCACGCCGCGGTACATGGCGCCGGAGCAGCACACCGGTGACACCCTCGGTCCGGCGGTCGACCAGTACGCCTTCTGCGTGGCGCTGTGGGAGGCCCTGTGCGGCACTCCGCCGTTCTCCGGCACGCAGATGGTGCAGGCCAAGCGCCGCGGACCTCCCACGTGGCCGCGCGAGGACGTGCCGCGCCGTCTGGTCGAGGTCCTCGTGCGAGGACTGCAGCCGCAGCCGACGCGGCGTTGGCCGCAGATGTCGTCGCTGCTGTCGGCGCTCGAGATCGCGATGGCCCCGCGCCGCCGCGGCAGACGGCTGGCCCTGGGGCTGGCCACCGTCGGCGTTGCGGTGGTCGGTGCGTACGCCCTGCGCGAGTCGTCCCCGGCCCCGTGCACGGGGGCGCGAGAGCACTTGCAGGGGGTGTGGGACGAGGCGACGCGCCAGCGAGTCGCCTCCTCGATGCGCGCGGTCCCGGGGTCGTTCGTCGGCGACGTGTGGGAGAGGACGTCACGGACCCTCGACGGCTACGCCGACGGCTGGGTCGACATGCACACCCACGCCTGCGAGGCGACGGCCGTGCGCGGCGAGCAGTCCTCGGAGGTGCTCGATCTGCGCATGGGATGTCTGCACGACGCGAAGGTGTCGCTGCAGGCCGCGGTCGAGCAGCTCGTCGAGGCCGACGCGGGCGTCGTCGAGAACGCGCACCGCATCGTCGACGCGCTGCCCGGCCTGGCGTCGTGTGCAGACATCGAGACCCTGCAGACCGGCATCGCCCTGGCCCCGCCCGCCGAGCGCGATCGCGTGGACGAAATCTCGGCCTTGCTCACGCGCTCGCGAGCGGCTCGCGACGCGGGGCGCCTCGAGCCGGCGGCGGATCTGTTGGCGCAGGCCCAGGAGATCGCGGCGGACGTCGGCTACCGTCCGATCCAGACCCGGCTCGCGATCTCCGAGGCGTACCTGCTCGAGCGCCAGGGCGAGTACGAAGCGTGCGACGCGATGTTCCGGCGGGCGCAGCGGCTCGCGGCGCAGGAGCAGCAGTGGGCGCTACTGGCCAACGCGACCGGCCATCGGATGGCGGGACTGGCGCGCAGCCTTCGACGAGCCGACGACGCGCTCGAGCTGCGCGAGCTCGCACTCGGTCTGGCGCAGAGCTGGCCGTCCGAGCTGGCCACCGTCCACAGCGCGACCGCGGGCGCTTGGCTCGTCAAGGGGGTGCCGGATCGTGCCGTGCCCGAAGCTCGGCGGTCGCTCGAGCTGATGACGGAAGGGCGAGGCGTTCGACACGTGGACGTCGCGGGGGCCCAGACCAACCTCGCGGCCGCGCTCGTCGACGCGGGTCGCTACGACGAGGCGGAGCGCTACAACCGCGAGGCGTACGAGGCGATGCGCGAGCGCCTGGGACCCGAGCATCCCGACACCGCGCTCGCCAGCAGCAACCTCGCCCACGTGCTGTCGTCGCTCGGACGCAACGAGGAGGCCGAGGCACGCTATCGGACCACGCTGAAGGTGTGGCTGCGGACGCTGGGACGCGAGCATCCCAACGTCGTCGGCGCCCGCAACAACCTGGCCGTGATCCTCGCGTCGCAAGGCAAGCACCCCGAGGCGGAGTCGGAGCTGCGGTCGCTGCTCACGGACCTGCTGTTGGCCGATGCCGCGCCCGAGATGGTCGCCTCGACGCGCAACAACCTCGCGGCCGTCTACTCCGGACAGCTCGACTACGAGCGTGCCGAGGCGGAGATGCGTGCGGCACTGGCGGCGACGATCGAAGCGCGTGGCCCCGACGATCCCGCGGTGACCGCATCACGGGCGAACATCGGGTCGCTGTTGTTCGGGCTGGGCAAGTACGGGCCGGCGCGCGAGATGTTGACGACGGTGCTCGAGACCCAGACCAAAGCGTTGGGCCCCGACCATCCCGACGTCGCCAAGACGCGGGCCACGCTGGGGCGGGCGCTGTCGAAGCTGGGGCGGCACGAGGAGGCGATCTCGCAGCAGCGCGCGGCCGTGGCCGCGCTCGCCGGCGTGCTTCCCGACGACAGCCCCTCGTTGGGTCACGAACGGGTGCGACTGGCGATGACGCTGCTCGAGGGGGGCGAGCCGGCCCAGGCTCTGGAAGCGGTCGAGGCGGGGCTGGTGGGGTTGGCGCGAGACGACGTCGCGGCGGCGTTGCGGGTCGAGGCCTCGTTCGTGCGCGCGAGGGCGCGGTGGGAGTCCGCCGCGGGACGGCAAGAGCGGGACGACGCGATCGCCACGGCCCGTGCGGCGCTCGAGCAGGCCCGGGCCGGTGGCAAGCCGCTCGCAGGATTCCGCGACGACCTCGAGGCCTGGCTGAAGGAGCACGCGCCGTGACCGATCGGACCCACGTCGACTCCCGGCCCGAGACCGACCCCGACAGTCGGGGCGCTCGCACCATCGCCGGCCTGCCGCCACCGCCGCCGCCGCCCGTGCGTGCCGGTACCGCGATCGCGCGCTACGTGGTGCTGGGCGAGCTCGGACGCGGAGGGATGGGGAGGGTGCTGCGGGCCTACGATCCGAAGCTGCTGCGCGAGGTCGCGCTCAAGGAGCTGCACGACGGATCGCTCGACGAAGAAAGTCGCCGCCGACTCGTGGTCGAGGCCCGCGCGATGGCCAAGCTCTCGCACCCGAACGTGGTGGGGATCTACGACGTGGAGGACTCCGAGCCCGACAAGGTCGTGCTCGTGATGGAGTACGTGGGCGGGACGACCCTGCGTCAGTGGCTCGCTGCCGCCGATCGGGACCTGGAGTCGATCATGGCGCGCTTCGTCGCGGCCGGACGCGGGCTGGCAGCGGCACACGAGGTGGGCCTGCTGCATCGCGACTTCAAGCCCGCCAACGTCCTCGTCGGCGATGACGGGGTGGTCAAGGTGACCGATTTCGGTCTCGCCAAGGCCGCCCTCGACGCGAGCGGCTCGAGCGTGGAGAGCCTGCGGGAGCTGACCGACGGCGACGATCTGACGCGCGCCGGTGTCGTCATGGGGACGCCGCGGTACATGGCGCCGGAGCAGCATCTCGGTGGCTCGTTGACCCCGGCCGCCGACCAGTACTCGTACTGCGTCGCGCTGTGGGAAGCGCTGTGCGGGGCGCCGCCGTTCCCCGGCGAGGATCTCGTGGAGGCCAAGAAGGCCGGGCCTCCGCCGTGGCCCGTCCCGACCACGCCTTCGGTCGTCGTCGACGCGATCCGACGCGGGCTGCAACGCGACCCGACCGCGCGGTGGATCTCGATGCGCGCGCTGCTGAGTGCGCTCGCTCCGGAGCGGCGTCGCGCCCGACGGACGCGGTGGGTGGTCGCGGGCGTCGCCGCCACGCTGGGCGTCGTCGGGGCGTTCGCGTGGACGCAGCGGGCGACGCCCGAGACGCGCTGCACGGGCGCTCGGGCGCAGCTGGCCGGGGTCTGGGACGACGACGTGCGCGCGCGGTCGGAGGCGGCCGTGCTGGGAATCGACAAGGCATTCGCGCCAAGGGTGTGGGACGACACGTCGCGGAGCCTGGACGCGTACGCCGACGACTGGCTCGCGCACCACGAGGACGCCTGCGCGGCGACGACGTTGCGGCAGGAGCAGTCGCAGGAGGTCATGGATCTGCGGATGGGGTGTCTGCGACGCGCCAAGAGCGAGCTCGCGGCCGTCACCGAGCAGCTCGTGGACGCCGACGTGGAGGTCGCCCGCGGCGCACACCTGCTCGTCGGTGGGCTGCCCGCGCTGTCACGGTGCGACGACGTCGTGGCGCTGTCGTCGGGCGTCGATCCTCCACCCGCCGCGATTGCCGACGACGTGGCGAAGGCGCGGGAGATGCTCGCGCGCATCAG
This sequence comes from uncultured Pseudomonadota bacterium, assembly GCA_937896535.1. Lineage (GTDB taxonomy): Bacteria > Myxococcota_A > Polyangia > Nannocystales > Nannocystaceae > CALBMM01. Next base: position 728 of record CALBMM010000234.1, on the reverse strand, counting down.
GGCGCTGCGCAACGTGACCCGCGTCGAGTCGGTGCAACGTGAGCTGCAGCAGGCGCTCGCGCTCGTCGCCACGCTCGACTACCCGCCGCTGCATGCCGAAATGACGGCGACCGAGGCCATGACCCTGGAGTTCATCGGGGACTACGACGCTTCCTTCGAGGCGCTCGAGCGCGCGACACGACTTGCCGCGGCGAATCGCGACCGCGACACGCTGGCGGCCGTGACCGGCTTCCGTCTCTTCTTGGTCGCGGCCCGGCTCGGCGACCCGCATCGAGCACTTCTGTTTCGGGAGATCGCCGAAGGATTCGCGCTCGGTGATCCGGTCGCCGAGGGGCGCCTGGCCAACTACTTGGGAACCGCCTACGCGACCGCGGGGCGCTACGACGACGCGGTCGAGCAGCTGCATCGGGCGGTGGAGACTTGGTCGTCGGCGCTGGGTGTCGAGAGCGTGCAGGTCTCGGTCGCGCGCACGAACTTGGCGCAGGCGCTCGAGGCGGCGGGGCGGTTCGCCGAGGCCGAGCTCGAACATCGCGAGTCGCTGCGGGTCAAGCAAGCGCTGCTCGGGCCTACGCATCCGGACGTGAGCCTCGCGCTCGATGGTCTGGGCTCCAACGCGATCTCACGCGGCGACCACGAGACGGGCCGACAGCAGCTGGAGCTCGCGCTCGCCCTGCGGGTGGAAGCGCTGGGCGAGCAGCATCCGACCGTGGCGAGCACGCGCAGCAACC
>CALBMM010000233.1 GCA_937896535.1 uncultured Pseudomonadota bacterium | reverse complement strand
AGCGGCCTTATTGCCGCGGTGGGTCTTGAGCGCGTCGATGATGAGGTCGCGCTCGAGCGCGCAAACGGCCGCTTCGAGCGAGCCGTGCAGCGCGGTACCGCTGGCGTCGGCGGTCTGCAGCGTGGGCGGAAGGTGCGGCGCACGGATCACGTCGTCGCGCGTCAGCAGCACGGCCCGCTCGATGCAGTTTTCGAGCTCTCGCACGTTGCCGGGCCAGTGATAGGCCATGAGCATGTCGATCGCCGGCGTGGAGATCCGACGCACGTTCTTGCCGGTCCTGACGGCGTAGCGCTCGACGAAGTAGTTGGCGAGAAGAAGGATGTCCGACCGACGCTCGCGCAGCGGCGGCATCGTGATCTCGAAGACGTTGAGGCGGTAGTACAGGTCCTCGCGAAACAGGCCGGCTTTGACGAGGGCCTCGAGGTCGCGATTGGTCGCGGCGAGGATGCGGATGTCCGTCTTGATGGTCTGCGTTCCGCCGAGGCGCTCGAACTCTCGCTCCTGCAGCACGCGCAGCAGCTTGACCTGCGTGGCCGGGGAGAAGTCGCCGACCTCGTCGAGGAAGATCGTGCCCCCGTGCGCGAGCTCGAAGCGTCCCTTGCGGGCTGCGACGGCACCCGTGAATGCCCCACGCTCGTGCCCGAACAGCTCGCTCTCCACGATGCTCTCGGGCAACGCCGCACAGTTGACCTTGACGAATGGTCCGTCGCGCCGCTCGGACGCCTCGTGGATCGCGGTGGCGGCGAGCTCCTTGCCCGTGCCGGACTCGCCGCGGATGAGAACCGTGGTCTTGGCCTCGGCGACCTGCGCGATCTGGTCGTACACCTCGCGCATGCGCTTGTCGTCGCTGCCGATGATGTTGGCCGGGCGGCGACGCGCGGCGAGCTGCTGCAGCCGCTCGTTCTCGGCGGTCAGCCGCTGGCGCTCCTCCATGCCCTCCTCGCGCATGCGCATCGCGAGCGCGACCATCGACGAGATGATGAGCAGCACGCGGGTGTCCTGCTCGGGCGTGACGTCCGCCGGTAGGCGACGCTCGGCGCTGAGTGTGCCGATCACCCGCTCGCCGACCTTGATCGGGATGCAGATGTACGAGTAGTCGTGCTCGTCGAGGCGGCGACGGTCGAGGGCGCGGTGCAAGAATCGCGGCTCGGCGGCGATCGACGGCACGATGATCGGCTCACCGCGATCGATCACCTCGCCGATCACCCCTTCGCCGGCGCGGTAGCGGGCCCGGGCGGCACGGGCCGGCGGGAGCCCATGGGCCTGGTCGATGTGAAACTCGCCGGTCTCGGGGTCGCGCAGCGTCAGGGTCGCGTACGACATGCCGAGTCGGTCGGCGAGGGTCTCGACGACCTCCGACAGGCCGGAGGTCTCGGAGACGACCTGCGAGAGCTCGACGAGCGCCGCGAGCTCGCGGTCGGTGCGTTGCTCCTGGGCGGTGGCCAACGCGGCTATTCCTACATCGAGGTAGGGCAGAGTCCAAGCGTGCATGCGATAGATGCCGAAATTCGGGGGTTAGGGGGACCTGTACCGGTTCCGAACCTACGTGAGCGTAGGGCGCTCCAGGTCGGACCTACGGTTTGGTAGGGGCCGGGAGCTCTTCGGCGCCCGCCGCCCACGCGAGCACGACGACCGCCAACGGGCGGCTGACGGGCCAAAACAGGGTTGCGGTCGCTCCGGCGAGGTCTTTGATGAGTCGAGCCATGGCTGTCTCCACCCGGCAGTCGTGCAAGGCGTGGGCCAGGCCGCTCGCATCGCTCGCGGACGGCGGACGCGGATGCGACGATCCGGTCATGGGTGGGGCAATGCCGCGTGGGTGGGCGGTGGCGATCGTGGTCGCCGCCCTGGGTTGTGGGGGTGACGACGGCGGCGGCGTCGGCACCGACGGTGACGGCGATGGCGACGGCGGGCCGGGCCCGATGGGGGATCCGATCGAGACCCCGCCCGCGTCGTGCGACGCGGCGTCCGACACGATGTCGACCGACGTGCAAGCACCGACGCTGCGGGTGACGTTGCCCGGAAGCTGGGACGAGAACTGGCTCGCCTCGCCGGCGCTCGTCGACGTCGATGGCGACGGTGCGCTCGACATCGTCGCCCCACGGCACTCGGTCCTGTACGTGTACGCCGCGGACGGGACCCCGCTGTGGCAGACGGCGTGGGCCTTCAGCGCATCCGACAGCCCCGAGCACGGTGAGGTTCGGATGTGGCCGTCCGCAGCGGTCGGCGATTTCGACGGCGACGGCGACACCGAGATCGCCGTGAGCGCCCATCCCGACGGCAACGGCTTCAACGTGGCCGTCTACGATCATCTCGGCGAGCTGCTACCCGGTTGGCCGCAGGCGTTCGGTGATGCCGAGGTGCGCTCGATCGCGGCGGCGGACGTCGATGGCGACGGTCAGCACGAGATCCTCGTGACCAAGCAGGCCGATGGGCCCGCGACGAACGTGTTCGAGCTCGATGGATCCACCGCGACGGGATGGCCACAGGTGGGCGAGTGCAACGCGCCGGCCGGCGACTGCATCGACTACGGCGGCTTCAACCAGAACATCGGCGCCGGCGACCTCGACGGCGACGGCGTCCTCGACGTCGTGTCCACGTACGATGCGATCGGCTTCGGCGTCTGGAACGGCGACGGCACCAACTTTCCCACCGACCCCGCGTTCGCCGACGCGTGGGTGACGGGGGTGGAGGCCTACCACGACCCGGCGCTGTCGCAGCAGGGATGGGGCGACGGCGATCGCTCGGAGTTCACGTACTCGCCGCCCGTGATCGCCGACATCGACGGCGACGGCGACTACGAGGTCGTGCTCGGCGGCGACCACGAGCACAGCCAGTCCACCGACAACCAGGGCATCTCGACGTGGGTGCTCGATCACGACATGACCCGACCCGCGGGCTGGGAGTGGCCCAAGGACAGCGGCCCGCCGTTGGCGTACGAGGACATCGGCCACAACATCGTGCCGACGTACCCCGCCCCGGCGATCGGCGATCTCGACGCCGAAGGCGGCCCGGAGATCGTCGTGCCCGCCTACGACGGGCTGCTGTACGCCTACCGCTCCGATGGCGAGGTGCTGTGGACCTACGGATTCGGCCAAGCGAGTCCCTACGTGGGGATGAGCGAGGCACTGATCGTCGATCTCAACGGCGACGGCTCTCCGGAGATCGTGTTCACGACGTTCAGCGAAGGCGAGCCGAGCGAGCCGCAAACACCGGCGCATCTGATCGTGCTCGACGCCGGTGGCAACGAGCTGCACCGCGTCGAGCTGTCGGGTCGCGGCTCGATGGCCGCGCCGTCGGTGGGCGACCTCGACGGCGACGGCCAACTCGAGCTCGTCGTCTCCCTCAAAGACGCGGTGGGCGGCGGCGACGGGGGCGTGCAGATCTGGGACTTGCCCGGCGCTCGCGACAACTGCGTGCTGTGGGGAACCGGTCGCGGCAACTGGCTGCGGCAGGGCTTCGCGCCGTGACGACGGCGGCATCGGGCGGGCGACGTACGCAATTCGTTTCGTGGCGCTGCGCTACGCTCGGAGGCGATGACGAGTCGCGGCATCGTGGTCGTGGTCGTGGCGAGTGTCGTCGCACTCGCGTGCCGCCCCGGTGACGAGCCGACGCGCGACGACGAGACCGGGTCGGGCGACGACGCGTCGACCGCGAGCGACGCGACGACGTCAACGGTGCAGACCACCGGTGACGCCGCGGACGAGTCGGGCAGCTCGGGCGACGAGCCCGCGTCGCCCGACTTGCTCGAGCCGTGGGCCGAGGTCGTCGACGAGCCGTTCGATCTGATGCTGGGTGAGGTCGGGACCGTGTACGAGCCACCGGCCGACTTCGAGCTGGGCAGCTTTCCGGTGGCCGTGGACGTGCCACGCGGACCAGGCACGCGCGTGCTCGTGAGCTTCTCGGAGACGCCCGACGTCGCGAGCGCGGCACCGAACCCTCGAACGTTCTGGACCGACGATGGCGGCGCGTCGTTCGAGCCGGCGGCCCCGATGGGGGTCACGAACGCGGCGCAGTTGCTCGACGGCACGCTGCTCGACGTCGGCTTCATCCCGTCGTGGGCGATCGGGGACACGGTCGCCACGCTGGCCGTGTCCCGCTCCGATGATGGGGGTGCCTCGTGGGCCTCCGAGGAGGGCACGTTCGACGCGGGCGAGGCGATTCGTGGCCTCCGCGTTCACCGAGGGATGCAGCAGGTCCACCGAGGTCCGGACGCCGGCACGATCTTGATCGCCTACTACGGCCTGTTCGGCGACGACGACACGCGCACGATCGGGCTCGCGGCGAGCACCGACGGATCGAGCTGGACGCGCTGGGGGACGATCCTGCCCCCGAACGATCCCGTCCTGACGTACGACGAGACCTCGTTCGCGTACACGGGGCGCGGCAGCATCGTCGCGGTCACGCGGGCCTACGTGGACGGGACGCTCGGGCCGCTGCTGGTGTGTCGGTCCGACGACGACGGGCGCACGTTCTCGGCTCCGGAGCCGTTGCAGTTGACCTTCCCCGGGCAAGAGCCGGCTGCGCGCGTGGGCGTGGACCCGGGACTGACCTTGCTGCCCAACGGCTTGCTCGCGCTGGTCGGCGGACGGCCCGACAACTGGCTCGCCGTGTCGGCCGACGGTGGGCTGACGTGGCCGCAGGCTCGCATCACCTACGTCAATCACCCCACGCAAAACCCCAACCACGGATCGAGCGGGTATCAGGCGATCACGGCCACCTCGAGCCATCGTGCGCTCTTGGTGGGCGACAACTGTGCCAACTCGTGGGGCTGCCCGGCCTCGGACTCCGGGTGGACCATCGACGGCGAGTATCGGATCTGGCGCCGCCGGGTCGACGCGGTGCCGCTCGATCCGGGGCGGATCGATCTGGCGACCGCCCTCGCGCGCGGTGACGTGACGGTGGAGACCGAGCTGGTTTCGGATGGTGCGGCCCGCGGGGCGGGCGTGCTGTTCGACGGCAACGTGCAGCCGGGCTCGGTGCTACGTGGCGAGGGCACGACGCGGATCGTGCTCGGTGCGCCCACCGAGGTGACGCGCCTCGGGATCGCGGGTGCACCCGGTACGACCCCGGCGTCGGTGAGGCTGTACGACGGGACGCAGTGGATCGATCCGCTGATCTCCACGAGCGTGGGCGGGGACCGCCGCCTGGTCGCCTGGATGCCCTCTTCGCCGCGCACGATCACGGAGCTGGAGGTCACCACGGGCGCCGGCGGCGGTCTGGCGGAGGTGGAGCTGTTTTCCTCGGTCGACTCGTTCGAAAACGAAGCGCTCGGACAGCCGCCCCGAGCCGCCCGCGAAGCGAGCCTGGCGCAGGTGGTCGCACGCGAGGGTGAGGCGTCGCGTCAGATGCTGCGGCTGTACGATGCGGCCGACGACGCGATCGCGTCGGTCGTGTTCGACGTGGACGCCGCGACGGCGGTGGGCTTTCGCGTTCGCCCCCTCGCACTGCCGGGGGCGATGTTGTTGGGCATGGAAGATGCCGCCGGCGCGCGGGTGCACCTGGCCGTGGACGCGCGCGGTGGCGTGCGTCAGTACGATGGCGGCACCGAGGCGTGGACCGACGTGGCGCCCGCCGGCACGGTCGACACCACGACGTGGTTCGACGTGTCACTTTCGTCGTCGGAGGTCGTGCTGGGCGGGGCGTCGATCTTGGTGGCGATCCCCCCGGGCTTCGATCCGACGGGGGTCTACGTGACGAGCACCGGCACGGTGCCCGTGGGCGTCGACCTGCTGATCGACGATCTCGTCCGGACCTTGTAATGCGCAGGTAAACGCCCTCGCCATACTTCGTTGCTTGCTGCATGTCGCCGGGACCTCGGCGTCCAAACCCGGGTGATGCGTACTCGACTCTTGGTGCCCTTCCTCGTCGTCGCCGTCGCTGGGTGTTCCACCTCGTCCGCCGAGCCGAAGCCGCAGGCGGCGACGAAGTCCGATCCGGTGGTCGCGGCCGTCGTAGCGCCGGCGCCACGGCCGGCCGCGACCGACGTACCGGCGCACGAAGGGGCCGCACCGGTCGCGGTCGCCCCGTCCGAGCCCGTGCCGGTCGCAGAGCCGACGCCGGTCGCCGAGCCGACGCCGGTCGTCGAGCCGACGCCGGTGGCCGAGCCGTCACGGCCGGAGCCCGCGTCCAAGCCTCCGGTCGTGACGCCCGCGCCGAGCGAGCTGGCCTCCGCCAAGCCGAACAAGCCCGCCAAGGCGGAGAAGGCTCCGGCCGCGAAGCCGCCCGCGCCGTCGCCGAGCAAGCCGGTCGTCGCCCCGACGCCGAAGCCCGAGCCGGCGCCCGCGCCCAGCCCCGCCGCGTCGAAGCTGTCGGCTCGTGAGGCGTTCGAGGCGAGTCAGAAGAAGGTCACCGCGCTGTCGAAGGCCGGAGCCGGTGACGCGGCGCTACGCGCCGAGGTCGACCGCTTCCTCGACTACCAGTGGATCGCCGAGTCGTCGCTGGGCGGGGCGAGCAAGTACGCCGAGCGCTGTGGCACGCGCTGCGCCGACTTCGAGGCCGCCCTGACCACGCTCATCCGCCACAACTACTTGATGCGGGTTCGCGACGCCAACCGCGGCACGGTCGAGTACGTGGGCGAAGAGCTGCGCCAGGAAGGCACGCTGGCCAAGCTCGACACCAAGGTGAGCTTCGACGACAGCAGCGGCGCACATCACACCCTCGAGATCGACTACGTCATGCACCGCAAGGGATCGGGCTGGCAGGTCCGCGACATCTACACGGACGGCGTCGGCCTCGCGAAGACCTACCGCTACGAGTTCAAGAAGATGCTCGACGAAGGCGGCATCGACCTCGTGATCGAGCGTCTCGAAAAGAAGATCGCCGAGATCGAGCGAGACAGCTGACACCGAGTCGGCGGACCGTTGCTCAACTTCGGTAAGGTCCCGCGTCCTCGGCCACTGGCAACGCCAGCGGGGCGAGCTCCGTTCGAAGCTCGGTGAGGAGCACGTCCGTTTCGTACGCGGACCGTCGGTGCCGCGCGAGGCTCACGCCCACCGACACCAAGCCTGCCATGGCCACGAAGGCGACCCAGGTCGCGGCGCCGAGGTACAGGGGGGCGAGTAGCAACGCGGCCCCCACCAGGTAGCCGGCCGGTGTGATCGGATCTCGCTGCGGTCGCAGCAGGACGTCGCGACGAGCCGTGCTTTCGTCCCTGACCTCGATCCGGACCGCCGCTCGCGCGAGGAACGGGCCCATCCCCGCGCGGGTCAGCACGAGGTCGTCACCTTGCCGCTCGATCCGCCGTTGGTTGACGTCGATGAGGGTCTTCGCCGGTGCGGACTTCGGCGCCAGATGCTCCGCGATCTCCTCACGCGTTCGCTCGGTGACCAGCGCCATCGGGCCGTGTGAGGGCCGGGTCGCTGGTACGACGCCGGACCGCGGTCGCTCTTCCTCCGTCATACGAGTCCCTCGAGAAACCGGGCCACGCCGTCGTCGTCGCAATCGTGCTCGGTCACGATGTCGGCGGCGGCCTTGACCGGCTCCACCGCGTTGGCCATCGCCACTGCGGTGCCGGCGACCTCGAACATCGACAGATCGTTGAGCCAGTCGCCGAAGGCCATCACGTCGGCGCGGTCGACCTGCAGACGGTCGACGAGCTCGGCGAGCGCGGCCCCCTTGCTCACGCCTCGGCGCTGCAGCGTGATCCGGGCCTCCCCGAGCGCGAGGCCCGACGTACGCACCGAGACTTCGAGCTCGGGGTACGCCGCTTCGATCGAGGCGGCGATCTCCAGCAGTGCCGCACGCGGGGCATAGAAACACACGAGGCCGGGGTTGCCGGTCAGGTGCGGGCGCATGTCGTCGACCACGCGGCTGTGGATCGCCCACGCCCGCGTCGCCTGGACGAGATCGCCGGGGTCGCGGGCCGACAGCAGCATCGAGTCTCGTCCGCAGTCGGCGAGCGCAGGCCAGTGGGGCTCGTAGTGTCGCGCGAGGATCTCGACGATGGCGTCGCGTGGCATCGTGCGCTCGTCGATCCCGTCGCCGTGGCCGATGCGTGCCCCGTCGAGGGCGATGACCGGCGTGGGCAAGCGCAGCTCGGCCGCGGTGGTCTGGGCCAGGTGCAGGAACTTGCCCGTCGCGAGCACCACGGTGCAGCCGCGTCCTTGCACGTCCGCCAGGACTCGTCGTGCACGCGGCGTGAGTTCCTTGCTGGCGGGCAGGAGGGTGCCGTCGAGATCCAGAGCGATGACGCGTGGCAGCTGCACCGGCGCGCAAGGATAGCGCGCGCCCACGAGGCTGCGACCCCCCTTCGTACGGTGCCGTGCGGTCGTGGTCGGCCTACGCCGCCGCGATCGCGGCGCCGTCCCACACCTGCAGGCGCTGACGCATCATCGCCTTGGCGCGGTGCAGCTGCGTCTTGACCGTGCCCAGCGGCACGCCGAGCGTGTCGGCGATGTCGGCGTAGGGCACGTGTCGCATGAAGTGCATGACGACGACCTCGCGGTAGTGCCGAGGCAGGGTGGACACGAGCAACGACATGTCGCGACGCAGGTCCGACCGCTCGGCGCACGTCTCGTCGTCGGGCGCGGCGGCCGTGGTCTCGAACTCTTCGGGCAGCGCGGCGAGGACCTTGGAGCGGTTGCGATGGTTGAGATAGACGTAGTAGGCGATGCGGTGGACCCACGTGGAGAAGCGGGCGCGTCCTTCGAACCCGGCGAGCCCGCGGTAGGCGCGAAGGAAGGTCTCTTGGGCGAGGTCGTCGGCGAGGACGCGGTTGCCCCGGGTCAGCCGCAGCAGCAGGCTGCGCACGCGAGCTTCATGGGTGCGCACGAGCTGGGCGAAGGCCCGCTTGTCCCCGGCGGCCGCGCGCCGGACCAGATCCGCGTCCGGGCGCACGCTGGGGGGGGTCTGTCCGGCTCCGGGGGTCTCCAAGGGCATCACGTTGGGGGAAGTACCCAGCCCCCCGATCTTCGATTGCGCTAAATCGCGTTTTTTTTCGATCGGGTGGTCGGATGTAGGTTCGAGGCGATCTCGGAGCCCACGCGGTGCTAGCCTCGGCCCGCGATGATCACGCCGAAGCGCCATGGAGCCCTGTTGCTGGCATTCAGCACGATGTTGCCGATCGCGTGCGGAGGTTCCGAGCCTTCGCTGTCGAAGTCCCTCGAGGAGGCCGACAAGAAGGAAGCCGACAAGAAGGCGGCCGAGGAAGCCAAGAAGGCCGCGATCGAGGTCACCCCGAAGGACGACGCGCTCGAGGTTCCCTGGTCGTGGGAGGCCCTCAAGCAGATGCCGATCGGGATGTCGGTCGTCTACGCGCTGTCGGGCACCGACGCCAAGGGCAAGGACGTCACCGACAAGTGGACCGCGACGCTGCGGGTCAACACCGACAAGGAAGCGGGCGCGTCGGCCTACCGCGAGTCGGCCAAGGACAGCCCGCTCGCCAAGCAGGTCGCGCGGCACGACTGGACCAAGGACAGCCCGTTCTTCTGGATCGAGAAGGCGGACACGCAGGTGACCGGCCGCGAGAAGATCACCGTGCCGGCCGGCGAGTTCGAGTGCGTGGTGATCGAGCAGAAGGGCTTCTTCGGCGCGCACATCACGGCGTGGATGATCGTCGACGAGCCCGGCGTCTACGCCAAGGTCGTCGACCACGGCAACGCCAACGAGCAAGAAGATCAGACCGAGCTCACGTACGAGCTCGAGGCGATCAACAAGCCCGCCGGCTGACGATCGGTGAGGCGGGAACCTCCGTCCGAGGTTCGCGTGCAAAGCGGTGACGGCCCGGCCGTCGCCATTGGCTCGGCGCGCGAGGCAGCGGCGGCGTATCCGTGCGTCCCGGCATGATCACCCGGGTCGCGTGGCCGTCTTCTGCGGCAGCGGTGCCGCACCTCGCCTCGTAGGAGTCCCATGTCCCACCCGTCCGTGCCCTGGCGCGGTCGAGGTCCTTCGTCGCGCGCGTTGCGGGCGGCGGGCCTCGGCGTCGCGCTGAGTCTGTTTCTCCCCTCCCAAGCCGAAGCCGCCCCGTCGTCGTCCTCGTCGTCCTCGTCGTCCTCGTCGTCCTCGTCGTCGGTTCGCTACGGACGCACTCCGGGCGCCGTCAAGACGCGCGGCCGACTCGACACGCGGGTCAAGGACGCCAAGAAGGCCGCCGAAGCGAAGTCGCATGCGCCCACCGTCGATGCCACGTCGTACCGCACGCGCACGCCTGCGGTGACTCTCGCGGTGATCGACGATCAGATCGGTGTGGCCAAGCGGCTGGTCGGCACGGCCGACCGGGCCTCGAAGGACTTCCCCGGCTACGTGCACCGGCTCGCGGGGCTGTACCTGGACAAGCAGGCCATCCTCGATCTGCAGGCCGGGTCGCTGTACGAGGCGATCGACGACATGGAGCGCTCGCGTCAGCCCGCGAAGGCCAAGACGCTGCGCGCCAAGCAGGCGCGGCTGAGCCAGATGGCGCGGGCCGCCGACGAAGAAGCGGGCAAGGTCATGGCGGCCCTCGTGGGGGATGCACGCTACGTCGGCTACGACCGCCGTGACGAGGTACTGCTCGACCTCGCGCTGACGCAGAGCCGACTCGGCAAGGAGGACGCGATGCGCAAGACGTACGCGCGTCTCATCAAGGACCATCCGCAGAGCAAGTACCGACCCAACGTGTACGTGGCCTTCGCCGACCACGAGTTCGACCAGGGGCGGGTCGGCGACGCCAAGCGGCTGTACCAGCAGATCATCGACGGCTACGACGACAGCCCTCTGTACGCGTACGCGCTGTACAAGTCGGCGTGGTGCGACTTGAACCCGGCCGACGCAGCCGCGCCCGACTACGAGCACGCCTTGTCGAGATTCGTGGAGGCGATCGAGGCGACGAAGGCCGGCAAGGCGGGCAGCGAGGCCAACGCCAAGCAGCTGCGGCGCGAGGCTCGACGCGATCTGGTGCGGGCGTACGTGCACGCCGGCAAGCCGTCGAAGGCCTGGGAGTTCTTCGGCAAGGTGGGCAGCGGTCCGAGCAAGGGCGAGACCATGCAGCGGGCGCAGATGGAGCTGCTGGCCGCCGCGTACTTCGGCGAGGGCAAGTACGTGGAGTCGACCGCGACCTACCGCAAGCTGCAGGACGAGTTCGCCGGCGACGCCGACGTATGCGCGTGGCAGGGCAAGATCCTCGTCAACGCGCTCGCGACCGACGACGCCGAGATCCAGTGGAAGGAGGCCGAGCGTCTCGCCGATACCTGGCGCTCGTTCCGAGACGGCAAGTTCAGCAAGAAGGTGCGCCGGCAGTGTCGGACCGCGACCGCCGACACGCTGGCGCAACTGGGCACCACCTGGCACGACGAGGCGACCAAGACCAAGCGCACCGAGCCGTGGGGCCTGGCCGCGAAAGCGTACGCGCAGTACCTGGACCTGTTTCCCAAGTCCAAGGACGCCTACGAGCTCGCGTTCTACCTCGCAGAGGTGCACTGGGCGCAGGCCGAGCAGCTGTACGCAGCCAACGACGCCGCGACCAAGAAGAAGGGGCTCGATGCGTTCGAGGCGGCGCACGACGCCTTCGTGCGGGTGCTGGAGATGCAGCCCGACGGCAGGCTGACCAAGGAGGCCGCGTACGCCCAGATGCTCGCGCTCAAGAATGCGATGGAGTACGACGAGACGGCCGGGCCGACGCCGGCGTGTCGCGTGCAGTCCGACGGCACGTGTCCACGAGAGACGGGGAGGGCGCGCCGGGTCTCGGCGGCGAAGTCGGAGTACCCGCGCAAGGAGTACGACGAGGCGAGCCGGCGGATGCTCGACGCGTACGCCCTCTACCAGAAGTACGTGTCCGACCCCAAGGACCCGCAGCTGCCCAAGATCCTCCACCACCGGGTCAAGCTGATGATGGACCACAACCGCTTCGACGAGGCCAAGCCTCTGCTGACGAAGGTGGTCGAGGACTTCGAGGGGAGCATCTACGCGGTCTGGTCGGCGGAGATGCTGCTCGACGTGCTCACGATCGCGTGGGTGGAGCCGGGGCAGTCGGCCGAGGCGAAGGCGACCGCCGGCGAGGAGCTCGCCGCGTTCGCGAACGCGATCGAGAAGAGCAAGACGTACGAGCACGACGAGGCCAAGCGCGTGCGCGCCCAGGTGCCGCGGCTGATGGCGGCGGTGGCTTGGACGAAGGCCGAGGACCGGCGACTCGCCGCCAAAGCGGGCGACGACCCGGACGGCTACGTCGAGTGCGGCCAGATCTACGTGGATCTGTACGAGCGTTACCCCGACCACGATAGGCCGGCCGACCTGCTGTTCAACGCGGCGCGGTGCTTCGAGGCAGGGTATCGGATCGGGGCCGCGATCAAGGTGCGCCGCGTACTGCTCGACCGGTTTCCGGACTCGGAACAGTACCAGCAGACGTTGCGAGAGACCGCGGAGAACTACCAGGCGATCGCGTACTACGAGCAGTCGGCCGAGCTGCTCGAGACGTACGCCGACAAGTACGACAGCGACGCGTACGCCGAGACCGCGCTGCACAACGCGTTCTTGTTTCGGCGAGGACTCGGCGACGACACGGCGGCCAAGAAGGATCTGTCGGAGTACGAGACGATGTTCCGCCGCAAGGACCCGAAGCGGGCCGCGGAGATCTTCTGGTCGGAAGGCGAGCTGCTCGACGACGAGGCCGCACGGCTGCAGCACGCGCAGCAGTACATCGACAAGTACGGCAAGAAGGGCGGCACCGTGGGACTGGCGGTCGCGCACGCGACCGTCGGGCAGATCCTGTGGGATCGCTCGTGTGCCAAGCGCGGCGACGACGGGGTGTGCGTTTCGCTGCAGCGCCGCAAGAGCGGGGCGGGGCAGGCCACGCAGGATGCAGCCGAGGAGCTGCGCAATCGTGGGAAGGAGCGGCGTCGGTGTGGTGTGGCCACGCGCGGGGTCGTGACCGTGCACGCGCGCGATCGCAAGCAGGCCGACAAGGCGCTGGAGCACCTCGCGAAGGCGGCGGCGCTGTTCGAGAAGGTGAGCAAGATGCCCGAGGATCCGGAGCAGGAGCGGGCGGCCCGCGATGCGTGGGGGATGGCGCTCGTGCTGCAGGCCGATGCCGAGTACGAGGACTACTTGCGC
>CALBMM010000232.1 GCA_937896535.1 uncultured Pseudomonadota bacterium | reverse complement strand
AAGATGGTTCGTGGGCTCGCACGCGGATCGGGCACGGGCACCGGCACGGGCACGGTTTCTGAAAAGCGCGAAGCGTTCTTCAGCACCCTGCTAGTATGGACTCGTGCGTCGTTGGTTCGTCTTGACCGTGTGGCTCGCGGCGTGTCGACCCGAGGTCGTCGATGACGCCGATCTTTGTCTCCAACCGGCGACCGACCGAATCGTGGCGCGCGTCTCGGTGGGGTGCGCGTCCGACCACGCGCGGGCCGAGCTGTCATGCGAGATCGAGGTCGAGGGCCAGGACATCCACGTGACGTCGCGATTCCGCGACGGCCGAGATCCGGATACCGGGTGCGCCGACCCGCTGACGGCCACGTGCGAGACGGATGTCCTGCCCGAGGGCACCTACACGGTGCGCTACGCCGACGAGACCTTCACCGTCCCGGTGCCGTCGTCGATGCCGGTCTGCGCGGCCGGAGCGGGGACGGGGGCCGCGCCCGATACGGGGACCGGCGCAGGGTCCGGCACCGACACGACCCTGCATATGTCGAGGTGACGCTGGTGGGTTGTTCGTATCGAGGTGCGCGCGATCTGCTACAAGGGTGAGATGGACCGGCGGTTGGTGCTCGTGGTGGACGACGACCACGGCACGCGAACGACGATGCAGGACCTGCTCTCGGACGAAGGCTACGAAGTCCTCACCGCCGGCAACGCCCAGCAGGCGCTCAAGCTCGCCGCCGCGCGCGTCCCCGACATCGTGCTCACCGACCTGGAAATGGCCGGCGGCGACGGCATTTCGCTGATCCATCACCTGCGCGATCGTGGCCATCACGACCTTCCGATCGTGGTTCTGACCTCCAAGCGCGTGGCGGATTCGGTCGAGGAGGCGCGGCGACTCGGTGTGCACGCCTACCTGTACAAGCCGGTGGACGTCGACCACCTCATGGGCCACATGGCCAACGTGCTCGCGGGCGAGCACGACGAAGAACGTTGACCCGCGCAAGTGTTGCGCAGTCTACGAACGTGCATGGACACCCGGGGCCACGGACCCATAGTGTGGATCCGTGCCGCGGCCCACCAAAGATCCGGCCCCCACGCTCCGCTTGGGTGAGCCGTGGATTCCGCCGCCGGATTTCGTTCCCGTGCCGGGCACGCAGATCGGCGGCACGTACGAGGTACGCGAAGTGCTCGGCAGTGGCGGGATGGGCACTGTGCTGCGCTGCTGGGACGACGCGCTCGCCCGAGAGGTCGCGATCAAGCTCGTGCACCCCAGCCGTCTTCAGCAGTTCGGCGCTCACGCACGCCTCGTGGCCGAGGCCCGGACGATGGCGAGGATCCACGACCCGCACGTGGTCAGCGTGTACGCGTTCGGCGAACACCGGGGCGCGCCCTATTTCGTCATGGAGCTGATCGAGGGCACGGACCTGCGCACGTGGCTCGTGGCCAATCCCGGGCCCCTGCCGCTGCCCCAGACCGTCGCCATGATCGAGAGCATCGGTCGGGGCGTGGCGGCGATCCACGCGGCCGGGGCGATCCACCGTGACCTCAAGCCCGCGAACGTTCTGGTGGGGCCGCGGCTACGGCTGGTCGTGGGCGACCTCGGGCTCGCGACCTCCCGCGGCGAGGTCGATGCGTCCGGGAGTCGCCTCCTCTTGGGGACGCCGAGGTACATGGCGCCCGAGCTCATCACCGAGGGGGACGAGGCCGGCTCCCCCGCGACCGACGTGTACGCCCTCGCGGTGATCGCCTACGAGCTGCTGACCGGACAGCAGTTGTTCTCGGCGTACACCGGCGACGACCTGTTGGCGGGACACATCCACGAAGAGCCACTGCCCCCGAGCTGGCTCAACCCGCTCGTGCCCAAGTCGTTCGACGGCCCGGTGTTGGAGGCACTGGCCAAATCCCCGGACGATCGCCCCTCGGTCCGAGAGTTCCTGCGGCGGTTCGCGGGCGCGTCCGAGCTGGCTGCATCACCCCAACACATCCTGCTCGCGGACGACGACCGCGGGTGTCGAGAGGCCACCGCCCAGATGCTGGCCGAGGAGTTCCCCGCCGCCCGGATCGTCGCCGTCGGTGACGGGGCCGAGGCGATTGCGGCCGCCGTCGCCGATCCTCCCTCGGTCGCCGTGCTCGACCTGCACATGCCCGAAGTGGACGGTGCCGAGGTCGTCGCGAGATTGCGCAACGACCCACGCACCGCGAACGTGCCCGTCGTCGTCCTCAGCGGCGTGGGCGGGGCCCGCGACTGGCAGGCGTTGCGCGAGCACGGCGTGACCGCGTTCCTGGTCAAGCCCGTCGAGTACGACGATCTGGCCGCGGCCGTACGTCGTGCGTATGCGACCGACCTTCGAAGGCCGTAGCCGAGACCACGCTCGCGCGTCAGCCCGTGGCGGACCCACGCGGGAGCTGAATGCGAAAGCACGTGCCGCCGGTCGCGCGTGCGTAGTAGTCGATGGAACCGTCGTGCGCTGCGAGGATCTGCTGCGCGACCGACAGCCCGAGTCCGCTCCCGGTCTCTTTTGTCGTGGTGAACGGCTCGAACACGTTGACGCCGTCGGGGATCCCCCGCCCGGTGTCTTCGGCCAGGATCACCACGTTGTCGGCCTCCGCGCTCGCGCTCAGCGTGATCGTGCCTTGCCCTTCGATCGCCTCGGCTGCGTTCTTGACGATGTTCATCAAGACCTGAACCAGTTTTTCTTCGTCCGCATCGACGACCAAAGGTCCATCGGGCACGTCGATCCGAGCTTGGATGCTCCGGCCCTCGAGCTCGGCCTCGAACACCCCCACGACTCGCCGCACGATCGACGAGATGTCCACGGGACGGATCCTCAGCGGCTGCTTGCGTGAGAGCGAGCGGAAGTCGTCGAGCAACGCATTGAGGCGCCGATTCTCCTCGACGATGCGCTCGAGCGTCTCCTGCAGCCGGACGTCGATGCCGTCGGTCTTGCTCATGCGCCGCTGCATGAGCTGGCACAGCATGTACATGCTGTTGAGGGGGTTGCCGATCTCGTGGGCGAGTGTCGCCGCCATCCGACCGATCACCGCGAGCCGCTCCCGCTCGCGCAGCTGCGCCTGAAGGCGCTTGCGCGAGCGGAGCAGCTTCCACTCTCGCAACGTGCGCTCGACGATGTGCGGCATGTCCTCGAACATCGCCTCGGACTTGACGACATAGTCCAGCGCACCCTGTCGCATCGCATCGACGGCTGCGGCTTCGCTGCCCTGGCTCGTCATGATCACCACGGGAATGTCACCGGCGGCCTGCACCAGCTCCGTGCCCTCGCCGTCGGGAAGGCGAAGGTCCGACACGATCAGGTTGGGCAGATGGGCGGCGATCGCCTTGCGTGCGTCGGCGATCCTGGCCACGATCTGCAGCTCGATGGAGTGCTCGTCCTCGAAGGCACGGCGGATGAGCTCGGCGTGCATCTCGTCGTCTTCGACGAGCAGAAGACGGCGCGGCATCGTGACTACTCCGCGGGGCGCCGGTTCCAGCGCAGCCAAAACGTGCTCGCGTCGCCGACCATGCGGTCCAGCTGCTCGGAATCGACCGGTTTGACGACGTACGCATTGGCGTGATGCTCGTACGCGCGCGCCACGTCGCTCGATGCGTCCGAGGTCGTCATGACGACGACCGGAATCTGCTTGAGGCGTGGCAACGCCTTGACCTGGCGCAGCACCTCGAGGCCATCGACTCGGGGCAGTCGCAGGTCCAGGAAGATCAGGTCGGGCAGTCGTCCGAACTCGCCGCGGTCATCGCCGAGCAAGTACCGCAGCGCCTTCTCGCCGTCGCCGAGACGTGTGACGTCGTCGGCCCAGCCGTGTACTTCGAGCGCACGCACCATGAGCTCGGCGTGATCGTCGTCGTCCTCGACCAGCAGGATGTGCGGCTTGACCATCGTCACGACTCGGCGCCTTCGCCGGGGCTCGCTCGCGTCGCCAGCGGCAGGGTGAAGTGTACCGTGAGTCCTTCGCCGGGGCCCGCCGACTCCGCCCAGGTCCGGCCGCCGTGGACCTCGACGATCCGCTTGACGAGCGCCAGGCCGACGCCGGTGCCCTCCCCGGCGTGGTCGAGCTGCTCGAACAGCCCGAAGATCCGCTGAGCGTACTGCGGCTCGATTCCCCGGCCCTCGTCGCGGACCCAGCAGACCACGTGGTTTCCTTCGACCCGACAGCCGATCTGGATCCGCGGACGGTCCGGCGAGAACTTGATCGCGTTCTCGACCAGGTTCTGCACGACCTCCCGCAGTCGCGTGCGGTCGCCGCGAATGGCCGGCATCTGCGGCGCGACCTCGACGACGGCGCCGCGCCCCGAGATCGACGCCTGCAGCAGCTCGAGCGTCTCCTCCACGAGTGTCCGCAGCTCGATGTCCTCCGGTGGATTGACGATGCGACCGATCCGCGACAGCTCGAGCACGTCGTCCAGCAGGGCCTTCATGCGGTCGGCCGCCTTCGCGATTCGGGAGACGTCGCTGTGAAAGCGGTCCATCTTCCCCTGCTCGATGCTCTTGGCCAGCTGTCCGACGAAGCCCTTGATCGTGATGAGTGGGCTCTTGAGATCGTGCGAGACCGTGTACGTGAAGCGCTCGAGCTCGGCGTTCTTCATCTCGAGCTGGGCGATGAGCGCGTCGCGCTCGCGCTCGGCCTCCTTGGCGTCGGTGATGTCCTGGATGATCCCCACGAACAGCCGCTCGCCCGGCGCGTCCACCTCGGCCACCGACAGGTGCATCGGGAACGTCGCGCCGCTGCGTCGCCGGCCGGTGACCTCGCGACCGATCCCGATGATCTTGCGGCGTCCGGTCTCGCGGTACGCCGTCAGGTAGCCGTCGTGCTCGGCGCGGTACGGCTCCGGCATCAGCACCTTGACGTTCTTGCCGACGATCTCCGCGGCCTCGTAGCCGAACATCCGCACGCCGGCGGGATTGACGGTGCGGATCGCGCCGCGGTCGTCGATGACGATGATGCCGTCGACCGCTGCCTCGAAGACGGCCGCCAGTCGCGCTTCGTCGAGGGACTTGGGCATGGGCGAGCCGCCCCACCTTGCCAGGTTTGCGGCACGTCGTCATCCGCCGATCCGCCGCTTGCCGCGTGTCGTGCGAAACTGCCGGGCCTGATGGCGGCGACGTCGCAACAGCTGTCGGTGGAGCTGGAGCGCAAGCTCGTGCACCGGCTGGCCGCCGAGTGGGACAGCGTCAACCTCACGTTCTTCAAGGGTGCGCTGCGACGACCGCAGCTGCGGGTGGCCGATACCCGTGCGCGGCTCGGGCAATGGGACGGCGCGCTGCGGACGATCGAGCTGTCGCGGGAGCTCGTGCTGACGCGGCCGTGGACCGAAGTGGTCGAGGTGCTCAAGCACGAGGTCGCGCACCAGTTCGTGGACGAATGCCTCGCGGTGGACGAGCCGCCCCACGGCCCCACGTTCCGCGGGATCTGCGAGCGCCTCGGGATCCAGGGAGATCCGCGAATGTCCGTGGACGACGACCGCGAAGCGTCGGCGGACGACCGGGTCGTCGCCAAGATCCGCAAGCTGCTCGCGCTCGCCGACAGCCCCAACCAACACGAGGCCGAGAACGCGGCCAGTCTCGCGCAGAAGCTGATGCTGCGCTTCAACATCGAGGTCGATGCCCTCGAGCAGACGCCGGACTTCGCCTTCCGACAGCTCGGCCTACCCGCAGGCCGGGTCTTCGAGTACCAGCGGCGCGTTGCGGTGATCCTCGGCGAGCACTTCTTCGTCGAGGCGATCTGGGTCCCCGCCTACCGACCCCACGAGGGCACGCGCGGCAGCGTGCTCGAGATCTGCGGCAGCCGACCGAACCTCGCGATGGCGGCCTACGTCCACGACTTCCTGCACGCGACCGCGGAGCGTCTGTGGAAGGCCTATCGCCGCGACCGCGCGGTTCGGTCCAACCGCGACCGCCGGGCCTTCCTTGCCGGCGTGATGGAAGGGTTCGAGGCCAAGCTCGACGCACAGCGCACCACCTTCCAACGCGAGGGTCTGGTCTGGGTGCCCCACGCCGAGCTGGGTCGGTACTTCCGTCGCCGCCACCCCTACGTGCGCAGCGTCCGGGGGGCCGGCACCCGGCGAGGGGACGCGTACGCGGAGGGGCAGCGCGCCGGCGCGGAGATCGTGCTCTCGCGCCCGGTCGAGAAGGGCTCCAGTGGGGGCAGCCCGCGAGCGCTCGGCCCCGCGCGCGACTGACTACGACGCGACGCGGCTACCGACGAGCGAGCGGTAGCCGCCACGATCGCGTCCCACGTACGCATCGAAGCGCGCCCGCGCGTCGGGCACCAGCGAGTCGACCACGCTGTCGCGCTCGGCGAGGGCCAGCCACCAGCGGCGCAGCTTGGGCCGCGACGTGAAGCTGGCGAGCTCGGGATACAGATCGTTGCACCACGCAAGGCGCTGCAGCGCCGACGCGAACGTGGTGTCCACCAGCGACATGTCGGGACCGAGGAAGAACGGGCCCTCCCCGAGCTCACGCTCGAGTCGGTCGAGCTTGGTGTCGAGCTTGGCCTTCGCCGGGGCGAGTGCCGCCTCGTCCTTGGCCATCATCACCTGGAAGATGTCGCTCAGCAGCTCGTTGGCGAACTGGATCCATGCCCGGGCGCGCGCCTTGGGCAGTGGCTGCTGCGGCAGCATGCTGCCCTCGGTGGCCTCGTCGAGGTACTCGTTGATCACCACCGACTCGAAGAGCACGAAGGTCTCGCCGTCGTCGGCCGTGACCTCGAGCGTCGGCACCTTGCCCAGCGGCGCGAGCTCGAGAAACCAAGCCGGCTTGTTCGCGAGGTCGATGTACTCGACGTCGAACTCGACCTTCTTTTCGAGCAACGTGATCACGCTGCGCTGGACGAAGGGGCACAGCTCGTCGCTGATCAGGCGGCAGTGCGGCATGCGCTACGGAACGTAGCACCACCGCCGGGCCCCGCACGAAGCCGTCAGCCCTCGCAGTACCAAGCGAATGCCGTCGTCGGCACCTCTTGCCAGCAGTCCTCGCACTCGGCTCGCGTGGCCCGCAGAACGAAGCGGTACTCGAGGTCACCGACCGCGCAGATCGGCTCGGAGTCCAAGCCGGAGGGGCTGGCCTCGAACGCGTAGGTCTCGCCGGCCCCGATGACGATGGGGTCGCCCGGCCCCTCACAGTTGCAGTCGACGTCGGGGATCGCGTCGCGCCAAGGCTCGGCGGGTTCGTCACGGCGCTGCAGATCGAACGCCGCACCGAAGCAGCAGTCCTGAAAGAGCCACGCGTCGGCCGCGGTGCAGTTTTGGATCGTCACGTCGGCACCGGCGGGTCCGCTGCCCGTGTCGATGAGGTCGGCGGTCGCGACGAAGTCCGAGCCGCCCGCGCAGGTCGAGGGGGACGGGGCCGGCGGGGTGCCCCCTGCATCGGCGCCACCGTCACCGCCATCGACCGCGCCCGACTGCGAGCCTGCCTCCGCGGCGCTCGTCTCCGACTCGGATGTCGCGCCATCGTCGGCGGCGCCATCGTCATCGCCGCCGGACAGGTCCCGCGCCGTGCAACCGAGCCCCAGCGCGAACGCGACGAGGATGATGCGGTCAGTCATTGGCCCACTGGTCATGGCTGAACGGGTCCTCGCACGGGCTCTTCCCCTCGCCACAGGTCACGCACAGACCGCCCGGGGCCACGACCTGGCCGACGATGTCCCGACCCTGGCTGGGGTCGAAGAAGGACGCCGCCCAGCTGCCGTCGGGTTGCTCGGTCAGCCGCAACTCCTCGACCGCGGCCGAGAGGCCCTCACCCTCGGGTCCGATGTAGGGCCACGAAAAGCACGCGGACGGGCACACGCCCTCGCGCCAGAGCTGATCGCCCGGCCCGGCGGCGACCAACACGAGCTCCTCACCGTCCACGGACCACGTTCCCTGCGTGCCGCCGTCGTAGTCGCAACCGTGCTGCACCGTGCGGAAGGTGCCGTCCTCGCTCAGCTCCAGGTTGACCGTGTCCGGGCCATCGGCGAGATGGTAGACGCCGACCGCAGCGTCGCGAACTTGTGAGGGGCCGTCACCGGGGGAGCCGTCGTCGCAGGCCGGCCCCAGGGCGACCACGGCAAGAACCAAGGCATGTCGCTGCATCGCCCCCATGAGTCCGCGGCCGTCGGGTTCTGATCGGGGGTCTGTTGTGCGCCCTCGCACGACCGGCGAATCCCCGGGGGCACGCCGTATACTGGCCGCGGACCGGACGGTGGCGAACGACCAACACTCGATGCTGACGCGCTTGCTCGGCAAGCCGCGCAAGCCGGACGACGACGAGGAGGGTCTCGAGGCCCAGATGCGGATGGGACGGGCGCTCAAGGCGATCCTCAACCGCGAGCCGGACCCCGTGCACGTCGGGCGCTACCGGCTCGGACGAAAGCTCGGCTCCGGCGGGATGTCGATCGTCTACGCCGCCCACGACGAAGAGCTCGACCGCGAGGTCGCGATCAAGCTGCTGTCGGGCAGCTTTGCCAGCCACCCGATGTGGGGTCAGCGCCTGCGCCGGGAGGCCCAGGCGATGGCGCGCCTGGGCCACGTCAACATCGCCCACGTCTACGAGGTCGGTGAGCACGATGGCCATCCCTTCATCGCGATGGAGCTCATCGACGGGATGACGCTGCGGCAGTGGCTGGCCGAGCGCGAGCGCAGCGTCCCGGAGATCATCGCGATGTATCTGCAGGCCGCGCGAGGCCTCGCGGCCGCGCACGCGTCGGGCCTCGTGCACCGCGACTTCAAGCCCGACAACGTCATCGTCGATCGCCACGGCTGGGCGCGCGTGCTCGACTTCGGCTTGGTCGTCGCGGCCGGCGAGCGTACGGCCGCGGAGGCCGACGCACTCGCCGAGCTCGAGGAGATCGAGGAGATCGAGGATGCCGACGGCGCCGAACATCCGCCGCAGCTCGCCGGTGAGCCCCACGACTCCGAGCGCACCCGCGCCGGCACGATCCTGGGCACGCCGGGCTACATGGCGCCCGAGCAGATGAGCCGCTCCCGGGTCGACGCCCGCGCCGACCAGTTCTCGCTGTGCGTGGCGTTGTTCGAGGCGCTGCACGGCCGCCGCCCGTTCAAGGGCGACAGCATCACCAGGCTGTCGGACTCGATGCGCCCCGAGCGAACGCCGACCGTGTTCGTCGCCAACGACAACGTCCCCGAAGGCGTGGCCAAGGTTCTCGCCCGGGGATTGTCGGCCGATCCCGAGGACCGCTATCCGACCATGGACGCGTTCATCGAGGCGCTGATCGACGCGCAGCTGCATCGCGAACGTGCCCAGCGCTCGGAGCTCGAGCGCAAGGCCGAGGCGCTCGACTTCGGGGTCCACGCCCGGCTGCGGTGGATCCACTCGGTGGTCATCGGCGTGGTGATGGCGAGTGTCGTGCTCGTGCTGTACGTGCTGCGGAAGATGGGGCTGCACACCGCGGGGTACCCCGACGCGATCGGCTTCGGCGTGATGCTCGTCGTGATGCAGCGCGTGTCGGAGTGGCACCTGGCCGCCAACGGCGTCAACGCGTTCGGGCAGCGGTGGTCTCGCGTGCTCACGATCGCCTCGTCCGTGGTCGTCTACAGCCTGGCGTTTTCGTGGCTGCTCGACCTGCCGTTCAACGACGGCCTGGCGTTGACCTTCCTCGCGGCCGGGTCGGCGTCGTTGTCGGTCTGCGTGTTCGTCGACCTTCGCCTCGTGGGCTCGAGCCTGTTCATCCTCGCCGCCGCCCCGGCCCTGGTGTTCGCGCCGCAGCTGCGACCGCTCTGGATGATCCTGTCGCTGTTGGGCGCCTACGCCTGGCAAGCCCTGGTGTGGGGTCCGACCGGCCGCGAGACCGAGCCGCGCTGACGCAGGTCTCGTCCCCTCGCGGCATCCCCGCGCGCGACTTTTGCCGGACCGCGGGGCCGCGCGCGACCTACGGTGCCCACGATGTCACGGCGCCTGTCGCTCTTCGTCACCCCCCTCGCCCTCGCCGTCTCGCTGTCCTCGCTCGCGGCGTGCCACCCCAACCGCAAGGAGCTGCAAGCCGAGCTCGACGCGACCCGCGACCAGCTCGCCGCCGAGCAGACCCGCGGAAAGTCCCTCGAGGACACGATCGCGGAGCTGAAGACGAGCATCGGCGACATGGAAGACCGCATCAACGAGCTGATGGCGGCCAAGGAAGCGTCCGACCTCGAGCTCGCGGAGCTCCGTGACGAGCAGGAGCGACGCAAGGCCGAGCTGGCGACCTACGAGAACCTACTCAAGCGCCTGCAGAAGCTCATCGATGCCGGCACGATCAAGATCTCGTTCCGCAAGGGGCGGATGATCGTCGAGCTCGCGTCCGCCGTGCTCTTCGACTCGGGCAAGACCGAGCTCAAGGAGCAAGGACAGGCTGCGCTGACCGACCTCGTGGAGGCGCTGTCGGCCGTCTCGCACCGCGACCTGCTCATCGCCGGTCATACCGACAACGTTCCGATCAAGACGCGCCGCTACGACTCCAACTGGGAGCTGTCCACCCAGCGGGCCGTGGTCGTCGTCGACTACATGATCGAAAAGGGCTTTCCTGCCGACCACCTCGGCGCGGCGGGCTACGGCGAGTTCGATCCGGTCGGCGACAATGCCACCGAGGAAGGCAAGGCGAGCAACCGCCGCATCGAGATCCAGCTCATGCCCGACCTCGGACCTCTCAAGGGGCTCGACGAGCAGCTCGGCAAGAAGTCCAAGTAGCACGCGCCACGACGGCTCAGACCGAGGTGAGCTCGGCCGGGTCCACGACCCGGTCGACACGACCGAGCGCGCGCATCGTCTCGGCGACCTCGCGCAGCGCGGCCGCGTCGGTCGTCTCGTCCGGATTGGACCAGCGCACCTGGGCCGCCCACGCGGTGGCCTCGGGAGCGGCCAGGCCGTACCGATGCATCACGCGCCGCACCAGCGTCGGGTCGTCCATGAGCTGGCGTCCCCGACGACACGCGGCCGCGCGCAGCTCGTGCACCAGCGCGGCTCGCTCCCGCAGTAGATCGATGCGCGCCGCGACGCAGAACGACGGCCAGGGCGTGGGGATCACGCCGACGCGCGCGAACGTCCCGGCGTCGACGTGCGGCTGCGTCATCGACTTGTTCCACAGAAACACCTCCGCGTCGCCGGCGGGCAGTGCCGCGAGTGCACCCTCGAGATCGCGCACGACGACGAAGCGCTCCTCGGCGAGCGTCCATCCCTGCTGCCGCGCCAGCATCCGCGACATCAGCTCCGAGCCCGAGCCGAACCGCGAGATCGCGAACCGAGCGTCGACGAGATCGTCGATCGTGCGCACCGCCGAATCGCCGGCCACGTGGATCCCCCACAGCAGCGGGCTGTCCACCCAAAAGCCCACGATGCGGGCCCCCGCCCCGCCGGTGATCGCCGTCACCGCGCCCTCGGTCAGCGGCGTCGCGAGGTCGATCTCGCCGGCGTCGAGCGCCTCCATGATCGCCCCGGTGCCGCCGGGGTAGTCGATCCACTCGGGCTCGATGTCGACGTGGCCCGATGCGAGCGTGCCGTCCTCGATCGCGAGGCGCCACGGGAGGTTGAAGTGCTCGGGAACTCCGCCGATGCGCAGGCGCGTCATGCCCGAGCTTCTCACGACTCGGTCGCCGGACCGGTGCCCGGGTCGTGCTCGGCCTCGTGCGCCTCGCGGGCGCGGGTCAGCTCGTCGCGCTCGCGCGCCGTGCCGAGCAGCCGGTGGATCGCCGGACGCACCGAGAGCACCGACTGGGGCACCGCGTGCATCGGGGCCCGCCAGACCGGCTCCACCAGATGCGAGCACAGCAGCGAGTCGCCCTGCAGATACGCCTCGGCGTAGCTCTTGGGAATCGCGCGGGCGATCCGGCCTTCGTCGTCGAGCATGAACTCGTCGCGAAAGCAGCCGGTCTGCAGCAGCTTGCGATCACCGTAGCTCCACCACTCGGCCTCGTGCCGGTGCCCGATGATCGACAGCCGCTGCGTCTGGCTGCTCATCACCTTGCGCCGGTAGTGGCCCGAGATCGACACGTCCGTGTCCACCGACACGAACCGGTACACGATCTCCTTGACCATGTTCCACGTCAGGTGGTGCAGCGGGTCGCTGCGACGAAACAGCCCCTTGAGATAGTCCCGTGTCCAGTAGCGCCAGTAGCGGCCCAGCAGCAGCTCCTTGGCCTCGGGCATGAGCTCGAAGAGCTTGCGACGGGGCCGCACCCGGTCGAGCAGATGCAGCACCGGATGCAGCGGGATCGCCACCTCGAGCAGCGCGACCGATCCCCAAGGCAGATTGAGGATGCGTCCCTCGTCGGTGTCGAGCAGGGGCTCGTCCGGATCCATGCGGAACATGCGGTCGGCCTGGCTGCCGTGCTCGACGTGCACCTGTCCGATGTCGAGCGAGAAGCCCGGAAACGTCACGCGGCTCGAGCCACCGCACAGGCGTCGGATCTCGCGCTGGACCTCGGGGAACACGAGCTCGGCATCGTGGTTGCCGACGATGAAGCTCACCTCACGATCGGGTCGCGACGCGAACGCCGTGACGGCCTCGAAGAAATCGGCGTGGGCGGCGGCGACCCGCGACACCTTGGCGAGCGCACGCGCGGCGTCGATGTGTCGGGGATAGTCGCCGTCGAGCGAAGTCTTGAGGAAGTCGAACGTGTCGCCGTTGAAGACGAGGTGCACGGCCACGCCGGCATAGGCCGGCTCGTTGTACTGCAGCAAGAGGCGCCCGAGCGCCTCCGTGCTCGGCAAGTCGTCGGTCTCACCCCCACCGCCCATCTCGACGTCGCTCATCACGACGAGCAGGCGATCGGCTTCGGCGGGAACGGGGAACATCGGTCGGGCCAGCTCGTGCGCGCGTGCGCGCGGCGCGAAACAGCCTACCCGCCCGGCGCGTGGGCGTCGACGCCGTCGTCTTCTCGGGTCGGCGGCAGAGTGGCCGGACGGCGACCGACCGCTCGCCGTCGACCGGCATGCCTTCCTGCGCGCTCGCGAAACGCCAACGCCGGCCCACGCGCCCGCGCTCCGCCGCGTCCGACCGGCTGTCCCATCCCCCCGGCGTTTTTGCCGCCTCCGCGTCAGATCGCCGCTAGTCTCCGGAGGCGTGACGTCATTGCCGGTCATTGGGGATGCGGGGGAGTTTGCACGCGGGTTGTTCGACTCGGGTCGGTGGGTCGACGCCATCGATGCGATTCGGGCGCGGCACGGGCTACGCGAGGCGTTCGTGCAGAGCCGTCTCGGGTCCACGGTCGTGTTCTTGTCACCGCGGCACTGCATCAAGCTCTTTGCGCCGCTGCCCGGCTTTCACGCGAGCCACCTTCGCGAGGTCGCAGCGCTGCGCTGCGTCGCGGGGCGACTGCCGATCGCCACGCCCGAGGTGTGCGCCGACGACGTGCTCGAAGGTTGGACGTACTACGTCGCCACGAGACTTCCTGGCCAGCCCATCGATGCGGTGTGGGACGAGCTCGACGCCCGCGCACGCCTTCGCTTGGCCGCCGCGCTCGGCGAGGCGATAGGTCAGCTCCACCGCGTGGACGGCTCCCCCGTCGCCGCCGTGACCGAGCCGTGGGCCGAGTTTCGCCCGGCCCAGCGCGCGCGCTGCTTGGATCAGGAGCGAAGCAAGGGCCTGCCCGCGGACCGACTCGCCGAGCTCGAGGTCTATCTGCGTCGCCTCGACGAGATCCCCGAGCCCTCCCCACTCCCGGCGCTCCTGCACACGGAAATCGGGCCCAGCCACGTCCTCGTCGACGACGGTCGTCTCACCGGCCTCATCGACTTCGGCGACGCGATGGTCGGCGACCCCGAGTACGACCTGGCGCCAGTGGGCATGTTCGTGACCCGGGGCGACGCGGCGGCGTTTCGTGCCTTCGGCGAGGCGTACGGTTCCGATGCCGACGCGCTGCGGGATCCGGCTCGCCCCCGCCGCCTGCTGCGCCACGCGCTCTTGCACCGCTACGCCACCCTGGCGTGGTACCTCGACGTGCTGCGTCCTCCGGCGGGATCGCTCGACGAGCTCGCCGCGTTCTGGTTCGGCGTGGCATGAGGCATGATCGCGCCACGATGATCGGTGCGGCACGAAGCTTCGGGAGAGGTGCGGCCTTGGCCGCGGTGTTCGGTCTCGTCGGATCCTGCGGCGAGGAGCAACAGCGTTCGTGCCGGCCGTGCGCCGAGGACGAGTACTGCGTCGAGTTCGGCTCCGACGTCGCGGGCGAGCCCAACAGCTTCGACTGCGTCGAGCTGCCCATGCAATGCGCCGACGATCCGACCTGCGCGTGCCTCGAAGCCGAGGGCGGCACGACCGACGGCGGCGTCCTGCTCGACTTCTGCTTCGAGGAAGGCGGGTGTGACATCTCCGCGGGCGTGGTCCACGTCACCTGCCCCGGTGGCTGAGCGCGTCGCGATCTCGCGCGACCGCGAGCCCGTCCGGGCATCAATCGCCCGCCGTCGCGGTACAAGGGTGCGCCTCCCATGCAGTGCCCGCAGTGTCAGACCCCCATGGCGCCGCGTCCCACGGCGACCGGCGTCGAGCTCGACGCGTGTGAAGGTTGTGGTGCGGTGTGGTTCGATCGCGGCGAGCTGCTGCTGTCGGTGCGTGACCCGGTCGGCGTCGCCAAGGCCATTGCGACGGCGCGGGAGACCTCGGACGCCGACGGCGACCTCGTCGAGGTGACGCTCGGGTCCGATGTCACCGCGCTGCTCGACCGCCGCGACGGCGGCGTGTTCGTGCCCGGAGACGCGATGCAGCGTCTGACGGCCGACGGCCGCTCGAGCTTGCGCTGGCAGAGCCCGGACCGCACGTCCCCTCGCCGGTTCCGGGTCCCGCGCCTCGGTCTGCGCACGGTGCTGACCGTGATCCTTTTATACGCCGTGGCGGCGCTCGCCGTGTGGGTGGCCACGGAGGGCGTGGGCTGGTCCGTCGTGGCCGGCGGCACGTTCGGCGGCCTGCTGCTGGCGTTCCTGATCGCGCCGTGGCTGATGGACGCGTCGCTGGCGTGGTTTCACACCGCGCGGCGTCGCGAGCTCGACGAGCTGCCGCCGCACTTGCAGGCCTTCATCAAGGGCGTGTGCGCCGAGCACGGGATGGGTCTGCCGAGGATCTGGGTGATCGAGGACGGCACACCGACGGCGTTCACCTACGGCCTGAGCCCCTCCACCGCACGGGTCGTGTTCTCCACGGGGCTCGTCGACGTGCTGCACCCGCGCGAGCTCGAGGCCGTGATCGGTCACGAGCTCGGCCACGCCCACTACTGGGACATCGCGGTCATGACCCTCGCCGAGCTGCCGCCGATCGCCCTGCGCTGGGCCTCGCGCAAGCTCGAGGACGACAGCAAGCAACGCGGCTTCAAGGCCACGGCGGCCGCGCTCGCGTACATCGCCTATCTGGCCTCGGAGTACGTCGTGCTGTGGCTGTCGCGGACCCGCGAGTACCACGCCGATCGTTTCGGCGCACTGGCCGTCCGTAGCGGCAACGCCATGGCGAGCGCGTTGATCAAGATCGCGTACGGCCTCGCGGCTCGTCCGGCCGCCAAGCCCGACCGACACGGCGCCCCGTCGCCGCGCGCGCTCGGCATCTTCGACCGCAACGCGGCCGCCAACCTCGCCGTCTCCACCGGCCGTCGCACCACCCCGCTGGGTCAGCACGAGTTTTCGATCGACGACGTGCAGGGCGCGATGAAGTGGGACCTGTGGAATCCCTGGGCCCTGGTCTCGGAGCTGCACTCCACCCACCCGCTCGTCGCCAAGCGACTGCTGCACCTGGCCACGATCTCCGAAGAGATCGGCGAGGCGCCGCTGGTGAAGTTCGACCTGCCCCAGCCCGAGTCGTACTGGGACGACTTCGCCGTCGACGTGCTCGTGCAGGTCCTGCCCTGGGCGGGCATCGCCGCGGCCGTGGTCGGGTGGATCTACGCCTCGTGGCTCGGCCTCGGCCTCGGCCTGATCACGTGGGCCGTGCTGCTCGGCGTGCGTCTGTGGGTCCGCTACCGCGCCCCGGTCTTCGCAGAGCTGTCGGTCGCCACGCTCATGCGTCAGGTCAAGGTCTCGGAGATCCGCCCGATCCCCTGTCGCCTCGAGGGCATCGTACGTGGCAAGGGCGAGCCGGGCCTCGTGTGGTCCGAGGACTTCGTGCTCCACGACGCGACGGGCATGATGTTCCTCGACCATCGCCAGCCGCTGGCGATCTGGGAGTTTTTGTGGGGCTGGCTCGCCAGCTGGAAGGTCATCGCGGGCCAGATCACCGTGGAAGGTTGGTTTCGCCGCATGCCGGTGCCGTACGTCGAGATCGCACGCTACTGGGTGGACGGTGAGCTGCGTCGAAGCTGGTACCGCCACTTCCGATGGTTCGGTGTTTTCTTGGTAGTGGCCGCTGGGGTCGGGGCGATCGTCTGGGGTCGGCTCGGCTGACCGGGCTTCGATCTCGCCGATCGTGTCAGCGACCGTACGACGAGCGCACGTGTGCATCGCGATCGGCACGCGACGGTTTGACACGGCGTCCGATCACGCCGAGGGTGGTCTCGATGTCGAACGTCATGCGGAACGTGGGGCTGTGGAGTCTGTCGCTGGGCCTGCTGGGGTGGGGTTGTTCGTCCGAGGACGGCGACGACGACGATGGTGTCGAGACGGCGGCGATGGACACCTCCTCGGGCGCAACCGGTGGCGGCGACGGTGACGGCGACGGCGACGGCGACGGCCCCGCGACGACGGGCGCGAGCGCAGCCGATTCCAGCGCACCCGAGACCGACGGCACCGACGACGGGATGTCGCCGGGCTCGAGCGACGGCGACCCCATGGGCGACGACGGCTCCGGCAGCAGCGGCGGCGAGCAGGCCTACGACGAAGAGTTCATGTGGGTCGCGGGCTTTCTGCTCGACAACTGCGTCGCCTGCCACGCCACCAACGCCAACGGCGCGATCGTGCTGCCCGCCCCCGACCTCACCTACGAGGAGATCCGCCTCGCGCTCGACGGCGTCGTGGCCAACACGGGCCTGCTGCTCGTCGAGCCCGGCGACCGCAACGCGAGCCAGACCTGGCTGCAGATCACCAACGAGTTCGGGGCCCAGTTCCCGGTCGAGCTGACCGATCGCTTCGGGGATTGGATCGACGCGGGGGCGGCGTACTACGCACAGTAGCCGAGATTGCCGAGGCCGACGGGCGCGCGGTCCGGCTCGAACCAAGGGACGCATGCTCGTCCCGCGTCGCATACAGCCTCGGGAGACGTCGCATCGAGGTCACACCATGGCGTGCACGCGCAATCGTCATCGATGCACGACGGGCTCGCCGTAGCGCCCGTGCACACGCTCCCTGCCGGGCACTGCGAGTGATGCTCGCATGCGCCCCCGAGCGGCGCCGCGGGGCCGAGGAACGGGAAGCAGGCGAACCCGCCGAAGGCACCGGGGATGCACGAGCCCGCGTCGCAGACCGTGGTGAGCGGATCGCAGGGCGGCAGACAAACGGCGAGTAACCCACCGGCCGTGACGAGGCACTCGGTGCCGGGGTCGCACGCGGGTGCGTCTGGGGTCCCGCCACACATCGCGACGCACTCGCCGATGCCTTGGTCGTCGAGCCACAGACAGATCGAACCCGTGGCGCAGTCATCGATCCCGGAAACGGGGGACCGCTCGGTCATGCACGACTCCCCTCCCCGGGCCGGTCGCGCGGGGATCGGAATGCAGAGCGTATCGGTCCAGACCCCGTCGCCAACGGCGTCCGTGGGAACACACTTGGCCCCGGTTGGACAGTCCTGCACCCACGGGTTGCAAGGGTCGCAGACGGTCACCGGGCCCGCGCAGGGACCCCCGTCGGGCGCGGCGATGAAGTCGCTGACATCAGGTGGGCCGGTGCTCGAGCTCGTCCCGGAGACGGACGTCGTCGACGTCGCCCCGACCTCGCCATCGACGGTCGTCGAGCCGCTCGCGGCGCTCGTGCCCGGCCCCTGACTGACGCCTGGCGACTCCGGCCCGCATGCACAAAGGGTCCCGAGCGCGAGGACCCATGCGCCTTGTCGCCAACCACCCATCTCGTGTGAAGATCCGACGAAAGGCACCTGTGGCGCGGTGCCGCCGTCGAGCGAAGAGGTTCGCATCGAATTGGCCGGCACGACCGTACCACTATCGGACTTGCCGACAGTGGGCGATCGGGAGTGTGCCCATGCCCTGCCCTACCTCGAGCTCGACCCCACACTCGACCCGTGTCTGCCACTGCGCGAGCAGGTTCGACGCCAAGTGTTCACACAGCAACCGCCCGAAGACGCCCGCGAGACGATCTGTGCGGCGTTCGGGCTCGACGGCAGCACCGTCGAAGTGACGGAGATCCCCTGCTATCCCGACGCGCTGCAAGTGGTTCGGTTCTTGAGTCCGCCGACGTGTGGGCCCGAGGCCGAACAATGGGTGAAGCGGGTTCAGATCGGTGGTTGGGTCGGCGTCGGGCTGGTGATCGTCGTCGCGGTCCTCGTCGCTCGGTGGCTCGTCGTGCGCCGAGGTTGAAGGACTGCGACAGCCCCGTCCGCGATCTCCACCAACCGCACCGTCCAAGGATGCTCCCCCGCACCGATCGTCGACCTCACGCAGTACCCCCCGTCGTCGACCCACTGCCGGGCCCCGCAGCGCACGACGGTCCCGCGCGACAGGTACGCCACATCCACGCACTCGTACAGCTCGAGGTCCGAGCTCACCCATTGCCATTGCCCGGCCTGCGGGTCGTAGCAGGAGCCGCCCGCCGTCCTGACCCCGTTGCCGTCGCCGCCCTTGGCCGAGCCTTCCCAAAAGCACATGCGGCCGCCGACGTCGAGCCGAGCATCGGGCTCCCACTCGGTCAGCTCACCCGTGCTCGTGGGCATCGCAGGCACGTCCTCGGCCTCTCCGGTGGCGAGCTCGTAGGCGACGGCGGGAATCTGCGCGCGCTCGCCGAATCGCAAGGGGTCGGTCGCCCGGCGCCGATACTCGTGTTCGACGCGGGGCACTCGCTCGGTGCGCGCCGGATGCAGGAACTGACCGCCGTCGGACAATAGAAGGTTGTGCGCCCAGCGTTCCGGCGCAGGTGTCTGCGTCACCACGCCGCGCTCGTGCCCCACCACCTTCAGGACGTGTTCGGCGGAAGACCAGCCGAGCCACGCCCACCGACCATTGCCCGCGAACGTCGGTGGTGGGGGATCGTACGGGACCACCGCCACGTCCAAGAGCGTCCACGTTCCCTCCCCCTCGACGTCCGCGACGAACGCACCGAGTCGATGGCCCCCCTCGTCCTCGAGCCACGTCACCAACAACAGCCGACCTTGCGCGTCCTCGACCAGTCGCGCCCCAACGTCGCTCAGCTCGGCCCCGTGCGGCAACGCCGTGAGCTTCGGAAAGTCGGTCGCCGCGTCGGCGAGCCAGCCCGCGCGCGCAGAGCCCGAGGAGCCTGCGTCGATACGGCCGCCGATCAAGTGCCAGCCGTTCGCCGACCGACGCGCCCAGTGAAGCGACGGCGGCGTCTCGAACGTCCGCGTCGCCAACCATCCGCCGGTGCTGCGATCGACGACCCCCACGAACGCACGCTCCTTGGCGAAGAACACGTGCACCTGCTCCGCCGTGACCTCCACGCGAGCGACCACGCCCTGGCGGTCGATGTCGAGCGCGTCCAGATCCACGGTCGGCACCCACGGAGTCGTCACCGGGACTTCGAGCCACCGCACGTCCGCTCCCTCGTCGTACCCCGCGTACCCCACGACCACCTGCCCGCGCGTCGCGTACACCATCGCGTACCCGTGCTCGGACGCGTGCTCGGTCAACGGCCATTGCTCGGCCGTCCACGTCCGCTCGAGAAGTACGCGCGGCGTGGCCAACAGCTCCCCCTCGATCGGATGCGGCGGCGGCCGCACGTAGCTCGAGCTGCTGCCCCAGCTTCGATTCCACGGATCGTCCTCGGGGTGCTCGATCCAGTGACGGCGCCGGCACCCACCGGCGGCGAGCGACAACGTCACCGCGAGCGCGGCGACGAGGCCACGGGAGTGGGCACGCAAGAGCACCGAGCGACGATCGTACCGGCTCGAACGCAACGGCGTCGACGGAATCGACCGCACGCGGGCACGCATGCGACCGAGGTCTGGCAACACGACGACGAGTGAGCTCGGTTCCTTGGCAACACCACGGAAAACGTCGATCGTCGCGAGCGCGCTCGAGCAACCTGCGCCCGAACCGCTGTTCCATCTTCGAATCGAGCTCTGGAGAGTACGATCCGCGCGCATGCCCGCCACCCCCGACCCGATCCGTGTCGCGCGCGAACCCGACGTGCCGCGGTCGGTCGCGGTCGGCGTCCTCGTGTGGGGCACACCGTTGTTGACGCTGGGCATCTTGGTCCATCGCGTATTCGCGACATGGGCCTACTTGCAGATCTTCGCGGCGATCATCGTCACGTTCGGTGTGCTGGTCGTGCTGCGCTGGCGTCGAGGCGCGATCGACTTCGACACCGGGTTCGTCGAGGATCGCGGCTTCGCCCGTCGCCTCCCCGACATGCGCTCCGTCTGGTGTCGGTACGATGGCGCCACGTCGGCGTGGCACGTGGAGCTTTCGACGACCCTCGATGTTCCCGCGTCGTCGCCGGCGACCGACGCCCCACCACCGTCCGACGACCCCGAGCATCGACAGCCCGTCTGGGACACCACGACCGCGGCACCGGTGAGCATGTGCGTGGTCTCGACCCGACGCATCGCGCGTGCTTGGCAGGACGCGATCCGGATCGCCCGCGCACTCGATCTCCCGCTGCGATGGATCGGGGGCGACGGCGTGGTCGCGTTCGAGACCGACGATCTCGAGCGCTCGCGGTTGTGGCGCGATGCTGGCGAGGCCGAAGTCGAGGGGCTCCCGGACGAAACGTTGGCCGAGGTGGGAGTCCACGCCGCGGCCGAGGGCATGGCGCTGAGACTACGGTGGACGACGAAGTCACCACCTCTTCGACCCGTCTTCCTGTCGATCTGGCTACTCGTGGGCGCGTTCGCCAACGCCTACTTGTTCTGGCTCGCGGACGGCTACCACGACATGTGGTGGAGCGCCGGCTTGGGTGTGCTCGGCCTGGCCGGACTCGTGCGCGCCCAGCATCTGCAACGCGTCGCGATCGAGCTGGACCCGACCTCCCTTCGCGTCGCCCACGGCCGACGCCGCGAGCACGCGCTCGCAAACGTGCAGGTCATCGCCCCCGGCAGCGCGACGGGTGACCACCTCGTCATCGCCTTCCGCGAGGGCGCGATCGAGCTCCCAACCCCACGCGAGGCAGCCGGGCCCCTCGCGGCGAGGCTGCGGTTCGCCGTACGGCGTGTCGGGCAAGCGCTGGCGAACACCGAGACTCGCCGCGCGTAGGGCGGCTACCGTCCAGCGCCAGCTGCGCGGGACCCCGATCGACCGCGCTCGAATCGAGGACGAGCACCAGCGCCGAGAACGGCCGACGACTCCGACGTCCGCGTCGATCCCCGCGCGCGCACCCTCAGCTCAGCAGCCGCACCAGCTCTTCGAGGTCGAGCCCCTTCGCCTCCCCCAGCCCGTGCAGCAGGTCGTCGGCAAGGCCCCGCTTGCGCTCGTGCAGCTCGAGGATCTTCTCCTCGATCGTCCCCGCGGTGACGAGGCGGTAGACGTTGACGGGGCGGGTCTGGCCGATGCGGTGGGCGCGATCGGTCGCTTGGTCCTCGACGGCCGGGTTCCACCACGGGTCGACGTGGAACACGAAGTCGGCCGCGGTCAGGTTCACGCCGATGCCCCCCGCGCGAAGACTCGCCAGGAACACGGTCCCCTCGCCCGCACCGAACGCGGCGATCCGACGCTCGCGCTCGGCCGCGGACGTCTTGCCCTGTAGCGTCTGGTACGCGATGCCGGCGCGACGCAGTCCCTCTTCGATGAGCGCGAGGCTGTCGAGGAACTGGGTGAACACGAGCGCGCGGTGGTCGGACTCGGCCAGCCGCGACAGCTCCTGCAGCAGCAGATCGATCTTGTCCCCGGGCGGTCCCTCGGTGGGGTCGCACAGCCGTGGGTCCACCGCCGCCTGTCGCAGCTTCGTGATCTCGGCGAGGGCGACGATCTTCTTGTGCTTGCTCGGCGCGTCGTCGACCTTCTTTCGCGCCCGCCGTCGCATCGCCTCGTAGAAGGCGCGCGCCGCCGAGGACGGCTCGACCACCAGCGTCGTGTCCGTGCGCGGGGGCAGCTCGTCGAGCACCTGCGCCTTCGTTCGCCGCAGCACGAAGTGCCGCACGATCGCGCGAAGCTGCCGCAGCGGCTCGCGGTGACCGTCGGCGATCGGATTGGCGAAGCACTCGACGAACGACTCCCGCCCCCCGAGCAGCCCCGGCACGATCAGATCCATCAGGCTCCACAGCTCGCCGAGGTTGTTCTCGATCGGGGTGCCCGTGAGCGCGAGGGTGAAGCCGGCGTCCAGTCGCCGCGCCGCCCGACTGCGCTTGGTCGTCGCGTTCTTGACCGCGTGCGCCTCGTCGAACACCACCGTCGACAGCGTGACCTTCTCGAGCCGCTCGATCTCGGTCACCAGCAAGCCGTAGCTGACCACGAGCACGTCTCCCGGCCCGAGATCCTCGATGCACGCGGCGCGATCGGCCTCGGCCGCCAGCACCCGCACCCGCAGACCAGGGGCGAAGCGCTCGCTCTCGCGGCGCCAGTTGAACACCACCGAGGTCGGACACACCACCAGCGCCGGCCCCGATGCGCTGCGATCGGCGAGGATCGCCAGCGCCTGCACCGTCTTGCCCAGGCCCATGTCGTCGGCCAGGCACGCGCCGAAGCCGGCCGCCGCCAGCCGCCAGATCCACACCACGCCCTCGCGTTGGTAGTCCCGCAGCACGTTGCCGAAACCGCGAGGCATCCGTGGCGTCCGGTTCGCGATCTCCTCGAGGGCTTGCAGGCGCTTTTTGGTCTTGGCGTCGTAGCGCGTCGTCACCCCGTCCAGCAGCGCGGCGATCGCCGGCAACGCCGCGGCGCTCAGCGACAGCACGCCATCGCCGTCGGTACTCGCGCCACCGAGATTGCTCAGCCCGTCGATCCGCCGCTGCAGCTCCTTGGACAGCGCCACGACCTTGGCGTCGGACAGCCGCACGAACCGCCCGCCCTCGCGCGCTGCGAGCAGCGCCTCGAACCCGAGCACGAGGCCTTCGTCGGCCTGCAGCTTCGCCGACAGCGCCATCGTCATCCCCGCGCCGCGCACCTTCACTTCCAGATCGGGCAGGTCGACGGTCTTGGGTGGATACAGCTGCTTGCCCTTGCGCCACGCGAGCACGACGTCGTCGCCGCACCCGTGCAGCTCTTCGACCACCGACAGCGCGTCGGTCAATCCCGGCACCGCCCAGTCCATCTCGCTGGCCGCGAACCCGACGAGGTTCGGACATCGATCGAGCACGTCCGACAGCAGCGTGCGCTCGCGGACGTGGTCACGCTCGCAGCGAAGCAACGCCGTCGGCACGTCGGAGCCCCGGTCCCGCGCGCCGGCGGCGGCGACCAGGATCGCCGCCCCCTGCCCGGGCGCGACGTGGGGGCCCTCGACGCCCAGCGGCGCGACGCGGGCCGCGACCAACAACGTGTGACCATCCCACTGCAGATCGAACACCGGTCGCGCGTCGGCGGGCCGCGTGCGCGTCGGGGCCGCGAGCTCGCCGACCAGCTCGATCCCACTGCGGGCGCTGATGACCGCGAGCGCACGACCGAGTCGCTCGCGTCCGTCCTCGGGCACCACCACCCCGTCTTCGGTGGCCATCACCGCCGCGAGGCCCTCCAGTCCCGCGGGCCGACGGTACACGACCACGCGACCGGTCTCGGGCTCCTCCACCACGAGCTCGCGCCGCGCCAGCGCCGAGGGGAACATGGTGGCGCGCACCCCCGCCGGCGTCGCGACGGTGCACAGCCGCGGGTTGCCGGCGACCACCTCGACGCGCCCGCCCTCGCCGTCGATGACGCCGGGATGCCCGATCAACGCCTCGATCGCTCGCTCGCCGAAGAACTGTCGATCGTGGCGCCGCGTCCCGTAGCCCCACGGATCCTCCTCGGTCTCGATCGCGGCGATCGCCTTTCGATCGGCCGCGGTCAACACGTCGGCGAGCTCGTCGGACGTCAGCCGATCGATCGAGATCTGCGAGCCCTTGCGCGCACGCGAGCTCTTGACCAAACGCGGCTGCGCGTACGCCTCGCGCTCGCCGATGAAGACCTCCCATCGGATCGATGCCTCGGCGGGCTTGGTCGACGGCGAGGACGCCTCCACCCCGATCGCCTCCGCCACTGCCTCCACCGAGGCCAGCGCCGCCTTCCACGGCTCGGGCGGGACGAAGCTCGCGGCCAGTCCACCGGGACGCGCCGTGCCGACGACGGCCGCGCGCGCATCGTCGAGTGCCGCCGCCACCGGGCCGTAACCGTGCGCGCTCGCGAGTCGGCCGCAGTACCCCAGCGCGCCCACGAGCTCCTCGAACCGCTCCTTGTCGTAACGGCTACCGCCGCCAGGCTTCGCGTTCTCGGTCGAAGGCCACCAGGCGCGCACCAAGGCCTCGAGCCAGGCGCTGGTCCACGCCGGGGAGTGATCGCTCCACCACGCGAGCACCCGCGGTCGCTCCGTGCTCGCCTCCACGAGGCGACGGGTGACCGCGGCGAGGGCCAACAGCTCGCTGTTTCCCCGTCTTTGCTCGCACGCATGCACGAGCATGTCGAACACGCGCTGTCGTCGCCCCGGATCCACCGTGATCTGCGACACCGACGCGATCGCGTACGCGAGTCCTTCGAGGTCGGGAAGGAAGCGGGTCTTGCGACTCCCCATCTGCGCCACGGCGGCGTCCCCCACCTCGGCGGCCCGGGCGTAGTCGCCTCGCCAGAACGCCGACAGCACGGCCCCTCCCTCGGCGCCCCACTTCGGGAGCTTGCCCAGTCCTTCGGCCGGATCCGCCACGCCGGTCATCGACCGCCACCGCATCAGCAGCAAGCGCACCTTGGCGTCGCGACTCGAGGCCGCCAGGTCGGTGACCGCGGTGGGGACGAAACGCAGCATCGAGACGCCGTCGCGCAGCATCCCTCGCGCGAGCGCGTCGCGGGACTCGTCCGGCAGCAACGCGAGCCACTGCGGTCGAAGGTCGCGCCCGAGCGTCCGTGTGATCAGCGGGGTCGGGTCGGTCAGGTCGGCGCGGTGCATCCCCGACATCGTGCGTTCCACCGCGGCCGTGTCCCGCCGCGCGATGGCCACGCGCAAGCGCCCGACCGTTTTGTGCCACACGTAGCGATCTGGGCCCAACATCCCGTCGACCCGACCTCGGCTTTCCTTGTCGGCCGCAGCGATCACGTCCAACGCCAGCGATGGGTCCACCTCGAAGGACCCCGGCCGTGGGGACTGCACGAGGCCGGCCGCCGTCAGGCGCCGGTCGATCTCCTTGAGGGTCCCGTTGCCGACCGGCGCATCTCCCCGGACCCACAGCCCGCGCGCCTTGATCTCGGCCAGCCACTCGCGACGCGCCAGGCAGTCATCCGACAGTGCGAGCACGAGCAGCACGTCGCGCTCGGTCTCGGTCAGGCGCGCGAGGGCGGCGGCCACGTCGGGTCGCGCATCGGGTGGGTTCGCGGTGTCGATGACGCGCACGGTAACGCGACACGACGCGGCGCGTCGACGTGATTGGGCGCAGCGGTAGCCGACGCCTCACCGCAACGTGGCGGGATCGGACGTCCTACGCCAGGTGTCGCCGCACCCGATCAGCCACGCACCGCGCCCCCTCCTCAGAGCCGAAACGCCCGCCCCAGCGTCCGCGTCATCTCCACCAACGCGGTATGGATCTCCACGACCTCGTCGGCATCCACCTCGTCGCGCCGCTGCACCAACACGGCCGTCGCATCCTGCAGCTTGTCCACCCCGCGCGCGCACGCCCCGACCACCACCTTGATCGACACCTCGGCGACCGGCGGCGGTGGTTCGCGCCCCGTCAGGTCGCCGATCACTCGCCCGAGCTCGACGTTCGTCATCAGCTCCAACGTGCGCGGCTTGTCGCGGTCGGGCACCGCATGCTTCTTGCGCGCCTTGAGCTGTGCGAGCACGGGACGTGGTGCCGCCGCGAGCTGGTACAGCTTCGACGCACCGAGATGACGAAACTGCTCGAACTCGGCCGGTCGCTCGCTCGCCCACTGCGTGAGCGCGAGGTAGTTGCGCACCGTCCGGGCCGTCCACGGCGTCGCCTCGTCGACCCACCGCTCCCACTCCCCGTGATCGAGCCGCTTGCGGATCCGCTGCATCCGACGCCCGACTTGCAGCACCGCCTCGGCCACGGTCCGGGCCGCGGACGCATGCAGTCGCTCGATCTCCTTGGTCAGGCGCACGACGATTGCGTCGCGTTCCCAAGGCGTGACCACGGTGGCAGCGAGCCGGGGCATGACCGTGACCGTGGCACTGCGGCAGCAAATCGGAAAACGTATTTTCCGATTTGGCTCGGTCGGCGGAGGTGGACCGCAACGACGCACGGCCCCCAGCGGCCCAGAGAACGTTGTTCTTGCTCGCTGGTGGTCGGTTGCGTTATGTTAGTAAAGTGAATTTTGATAGCTTCGTAGCGGTAGCATTCGGGACGGCATGTCTGTTCGCCGGCTGTGGTCCGAACTCCTCGTCGCAGGACACGGGTGGAGCGACCAACGACGAGCCGACGGCCACGAGCGATGCTCCGACGACGGACGATGGCGCTTCGGCCAGCTCAGGATCGACGCCGACGAGCGGTGCCGACGACACGACCGCGCCCGGCGACACGACCGCTTCCGCCGAGACGGGCGAGGCGCACGCGAGCTGCCTCGGTGTGCAGGACGCGTTGATCTCCTCGCATCCGGGCGGCTGGTACGTCTACGAAAGTTGCGACGGCGAGTACCTCATCGAACACGATGGCGACACGCCGGCCGACGACCTCGGTGCCGTGCTCGACGCGAGCACGTTGACCTTCGAGGCGGGCATCACCTCGTTCGGGGTGTCCTCGTGCTGCGAGAGCGCGCTGACGTGCATCGGCCTCTACGTCCACGCGTACGCGCTGTCGTTGGACGATCTGCTCGCCGCGATCGACGATCGCTTTCCGAGCGCGGACGGCCAGTGCTTCGGGATCCGCGTGGTACCGCAGGGTCTCACCGAACCACGCTGCGACCCGGCCACCGATCCGTCGTGCCTGCCGGTCCCCGTGTGCGAAGGTGCGGCGACCGAACCCTGCTGCGGCCAGCCCGAGTACGATCCAACCGCCTCGCGAACCCCGGTGGCCGACGAGTTGTCCGAAGGTCCGTGCGAGCACGACGGGTGGTGCATCCTCGGAGGCGCCGGCGGCATCTGCCGCTCCATCGCGGTGCCCGACGGCCCGGGCTTCGTCGGCTGCACCGACGAGATCGCCCAAGCCCACTGCGGCTGCATCGACAACGAGTGCCACTGGTTCGTCCAGCCGTAACCCCCGTCCTGCAACACCACGGCCCGCGGACCGCGGTCGCCGAACTTCCGTTCCGCGGAAGTTCGCCCCCGGATCAGGCCTTGGAGATGCTCCGTTCTTCCGGACGCGGAAGTTCCGTCGTGTTGCCAAGCGAAGCACCGCGACGACCTCGGCGCCCCCGCCACCCAAGACGTCCTCGATCACACCGTCCCCCGGCCACCACCGCTGGTGTCCAGGGGATCGTATGCGCGACGATGCCCAGGTGAGCACGTCACCTCCCGAGCCGCTGCGCCGACCCACCACGTTCGCGCGGTGGCCAGGCCCTGCCGCGCTCGTGGGCGAGTCTCGCATCGACCCTCCGGCGCGGACCCTGGTCGCGGGCCGCATCGAGATTCCCTTCGACGAGGTCACGGCCGTCGTCGTGGGCGCCTCGTTGCCTTCGACCCCGCTGGCCCCCTGGGCGGTCCAAGTCGTGGTCCGCAACGAGTCGGCCCCCTCGCTGCAGGAGCGACGCGCAAACATCGAGTCGGACGAGGCGCTCTCCGACCAAGCCCGCGCGCAGGCTCTGTTCGCGCTGCACGAAGGCGGCCTCGCCGAGCTCGGCGACGCGATCACCTTCGCCTCCCGCATCGCCGAGACACGCGCCTGGCACATCGGCGAGTGTCTGGCCGCGACCCTGCAGGTTCCGCTGCTGACCGGCGACTTCGCGGCACGCGATCGTCGCGACGCCGACCAGCTCGCCGTCCCCTTCGCCGCGCGGGTCGACCGTGGTCCGACGCCGCCCCCGGCACCACCGATCCCCGGCAGCGACGACGCCCCGGACGTCGACATCGAATGCGAGGAGCGACCCCATCAGCTGCGCCTGCGGTGGCAATGGACCAAGCACGCCGCCGCCCCGGTCCTCCTCTTCGTCGCCATGATGGTCGGCATGCTCGTCATGCCCGGGGTCTGGGGTGGAATCGACATCTTCTTCGCCATCCTCGCCGCGATGACGCTCGCGATCTTCGTCCCGATCATCGTGGTCATGGCCGCGTTCCTCTCCCCCCGAACCCTCGAGCTCTCCGAGGACACGCTCACCATCGTCCGCCACTGGCCCTGGCCCCGCCGACAGACGATCGCCGTCTCCGACCTCCTCGGCATCCGCGTCTGGTCCGGCGGCAAACAACAGATCCGATTTCGCACGCGCGAGCGCGTTCTCGGTATCCCGGTGCGCCTGGGCACGGGCAAGTGGATCGAGGCGAAGGTGACGCACTGGCTGTGGCAGCACGGATCTGCCGGGGCCGGTAGCCAACGAGAGACGTCGCGGCCGCCCGCGTCGGGGTAGAAGCCGTCGAGTCCACCGAGTTGGCCGCCGCCGAGTTGATCTGGATCGAGCAGCGGGCCTACTACGTTGGAGACGGTGCGACGTCCCGCCCTCGTAGTGCTGCTGGCGCTCGGCGCCGGCTGTGGCCTCGACGAGGTCCCGGGTCCCGCCGACCTGCAGCCGATCTGCGACGCCTACGGCCCGGTGCTCCTCCTCGATGTCGAGGCCGACGTAGGGCTTCGCCTCCTTCCGCACCGCGGACAGCGGCTGATCGTGGGCGAGCTCGAGCCGCACCCGCTCGCGATCGGCGGCGCGCTGGGTCAGCTGTGGTCGGTCGACCCATGCGGCGGTGATGCCCTGCCCCTCGAGACGGAGGGATGGCTGCGCGGGACGTGAAACGCGACGCCCTACTCCTCGCCGAGCTCAATGCCGTCGTCGCAGCCGACATACTTCACGGCCTCGAGACATCGCGTCGCGCAGGCCTCGAGGCACGCCGTGTCGGTCTCGGTGCAGCCGCACGTAGAGTCCAGCCGCAGGCACGCCTCTTCACGACGTGCGCACGGGAGATTGTCCCACCTCTCGCACGCGAGCTCGCAGTGATCCATGCAATCAGGGTCGGTCTCGAATCCCGCGCATCCGCGACGACACAGCTCGTCATTGCCGTTGTCGGCGTCGCACGACAAGCGGTCCTTGCGTAGCTGCAGGACCCATGAAGCCTTCAAGGGGAACTTCGGCGACCTAGCGCGGCGCGTCTCGGCCTTCTCGCGATCGAGCGCGTCCTCGCCCGTGCGGGCGCAACGAAACCCGAGCGACGGAAGAGGGGCCCCTCTCGAGATCCGACCGAACTCCGGCCAGCCGGCATCGTTGCCGAGATAGTTCTCCCCGAAGTACCAGTAGCTCACGTCCTCGGGGGCGTCGGGAAAGCTGATCGCCGCGGTCCACTCGCTGACGTTGCCAAAGAGGTCTCGGACGCCGTGTGTCGACGCGTCACCGGCCGTGCTGCCCACCGGGCGGGGGCCGGTGTGTCCGCATGAGTCACGGTAGAACGTGCCGATGACGGCGTCTTCGCAGGACTCGACCTTGATCGCCTTTGCCTCGATGTAGAACTCGGCGACGGTCGGAAGGCGCTTTCCCGCGCGTCGACAAAACTGATCGGCTTGGGCGTGCGAGACGCAGGTGACAGGCATTTCCGGGGCGTCGTCACGGCGGTCCATGCACCGCTCCTGCTCGAAGTCCACTGCATCGCACGCTCCGGCGCGGACACATCCCGCGTACGCCTCTACCGTGACCTCGGTGCGATCGAGCCAGAAATCCGGGACATCGACCCGCTCGAATCCATTCATGGGCTTGACGCCGGTCTTGCCGGCGATGAGGATCATCTCCACTTGGGGTGGCGCCGGAGGTGCCGGCTTCGCGGCGGAGCCGGCATCGGCTTCGCGCGGCGCTACGGGTAGCGCGTCCACTTGAGGCCGTTGCACCTGCGCAGGCGGCTCCTCCGCAGGCGTCCCGCCGCGACAGGCCAACAACGGGCCCGCACCGAGGAGCAACGCAGCGACACGCGATCGCCTGAGTCTCATCCTACTTCACCTTCCCCGATCGACGGAGCTCGGATGCCGCCACGATGTGCTTCGCG
Organism: uncultured Pseudomonadota bacterium; assembly: GCA_937896535.1. Classification (GTDB taxonomy): domain Bacteria; phylum Myxococcota_A; class Polyangia; order Nannocystales; family Nannocystaceae; genus CALBMM01. Next base: position 15,832 of record CALBMM010000232.1, on the reverse strand, counting down.
CACTCTTTGCTCGCCCCGTCCAGCTTGCCCACAATCCGCATCATCTTGAACACCGAGCCGAACGCCTGCGGCCCGGTGCCGGTGTAGCCGACCCGGAACCAAGACCAGGGTAAGTTACGCGTTCCGCGGCTACGCCGCGTCCCCCGGCGATCTCCGCGGGCAGCATCGCCAACGAGCGACTGAGTTGGTCGGTCGATGAGCTCAGGACCGGTCTGTCCTTCGAGCACCGGTCGGTAGCGCGACATGGGCTGGTTGTCCTCCACGGCAGGCGCGAATCAACTCGAGCTGCTCGTCGACAAGATCCGCAGGTGACGGCCGCGACACGACACCCAAGGCCATGGCGCAGCACCAATCGTTCGCACGTAGTAGGCACCCGACCAACGGAGGGTACGATCCCCTCTACCCCCATGCCTTCCCCCGAAGACTCCCTCCGCGCCCACCACGTTCTCGTCTCCACCGACAACCCCTTCCAACGCCGCGCCCGCCTGCTCCAGGCCCTGTGGCGAGAAGCCCAGGGTCTTCCGATTGGCGAGCACCGCGGTCAGCCACTGGGCTCGCGGCTGCCGATGCCCCGGGCGCAGGAGCGCCTCGAGAACTTCCTGACCGACAACGTGCGCGACTGCGTTCGCCAAGAAGTCGTCGAAGCCTCCACCAGCGACGGGCGCCTGATCCAACCCGACCGCCTGTTCGCCAACCTGCTGTCGAGCCAGCCGCTTTGCTTCAACCTCTTCGCCGAGCTGCAAACCGACACCGTCCTTGCGACCTCCGTGTTCGCGCGCCTGCTGCCCGGTCGAATCGGTGAGGTCACGGCAATCCGGTTCGAGCACTCCCCGGGTCGCGGCGACCTGCGCTTCACCGGCGATCGCTCCGCCCACGACGTTTTCGTCGAGTACACGTCGCCGAGCGGTCGTCGCGGTTTCGTCGGGATCGAGGTCAAGTACCACGAGGCGATGCGTGACAAGCCGTCCAAGCCGCAACGCCGGCGCGACGAAATCGCTGACGCGATGGGCATCTTCCGTCCCGAGTCCCGGGCCGCCCTCGCCGACAAGCCGCTCGAACAGATGTGGCGCGATCACCTGCTCGCCGGCAGCCTGGTCCTCGCCGACGTCGGCTTCGACGAGGGGACGTTCGCGTTCGTCTACCCGGTACGCAACGACCGCTGTGCGGCAGCCGTGGCGCGCTACGCCGAGACGCTCACGGACGGAGGGACGTTTCGCCCGTGGACGTTGGAGAGCGTGGTCGAGGCGCTCGAGGCCGAGCGGGATGCAGCGTGGGTCGGCGAAGTACGAGCACGGTACTTGGACTTCGACAGGGTCGATGCGCTGTTGAGGCAGACCTAGCTGGCTTCCGGATCCGCCGCCCCGACTTCACCGACTTCGACGACGTCCACCGGCGGAATCCGCATCGTCCCGCCGATCGCTCGGCACGCCGCCTCCACTGCGAGATCCGTCTGGCCGCAGATGATCGTGCACTTGCTCGGCGCTCGCCCGTATTGCTGCTCGAAGAACAGCGAATAGCTCGCCACGAGTCCCAAGGCGCCTCGCCCGAGTTTCCGTCGCCCGACACAAACGAGGTCGAGCGCTTCGGCATCGAGCAAGGATCGGTGCCGCGGCTCGAACACGATCACACCAGCCGACGACTCTCCCGGCACGCGCATGAACGGGACGTAGGTCTGTGCCGCGGATGCCTTCCCACCATCCGGCTTCCATGCCGGTCCCGCGAGGGGCACGCGGGTCAGCCACGTGCCCTCCCCCCCAAGCTCTCGACGATAGCGCTCGATCCGCTGGAGTTGCGCGTCGTGGAGGCCGTAGTGGAAGCGCGACCGCATCGGCACTTGCTTGGGGGGTTGGCGCGGATTCGCCGTTTCGATCCGCAGTTTCCCGGCGGCCCAGACCATGGCCGGGTCTTGGTGCCGGGCCAGCACCGTCGTCCGCGAGATCGGCAACCCGACCTGCCGCTCGAACAACCACCGTCCCACGAGCGCTTGCCCGAGAACCCACTCGCTGAGCCCCGGCTTGACCTCGATGACCTCGCACGCGCGGCCCTCCTCACGCCAACGAGGTACCGACTTCGCGAACGCCTGGTGGCCACGCACCGCGTCGTCGACCTCGACCGGCTCCCCCTCGACGATCACCCCGTCGAGCCGCCGGTCCGTCACAGCACCGTCCTTGGCAAGCGACGCCCACGGACGCGCGGTCCATGCCGACCCGGCGAGGCGAACCTCCGTGAACAACGGGCCGCGGAGTGTGGCTCGCCAGTAGGCATCGAGCTGGCGGTCTTCGCCGGTCTTGGGAAAGTGCGTGCGGCGGGACATGCGACGAGGATAGACGGTGCGGTCAGCGGCCCGCGGGCCGGATGCTGGGCAGTCGAGTTTTTCTCCGCGGTCCGGCACCCTTGTCATGGTGGTCGGCGCCTCCCCGTTCTGTGAGATGCCGAGCGAGCCGGGTATCGGCGAGGACGGGCTCGTGTTCGCCGCCCGGGATGCATACGCCGTCTCGACGTGGCACACGCTCGTGATCACGCAACGCTACGTCCGCACCTATTTCGAGGCCACGCCGCTGGAGCAGGCCCTTACCCGGGCACTGGTGGCTCGGGTCAAGGCCAACCTCGACGCGACACTCGATCCCAGACCCGACGGCTACAACGTGGGCTTCGACGCCGCGCTCGGCCGAGACGGCAGGCGGGGCCGAGCCCGATGACGAGCAAGAAGCCCGCACTTGCCGACGGCGTCTATGAGCACCTCGTCACCGAGGCGCTCGATCAGCGCCTGCGCGAGCTCCCCCAGACCCGCCAAGTCGGCCGCCGCGACGTCGACGATGCCGACCGACACCTCGTGCTCGCGCGGCACCTCGCCGAAGAGCTCGCGCGCGTCCTCTCGCAGATCCCCAGCCGCGACCGAGCCGCCCACCAGCGCGAGCTCGTCAACGCGCTCCTCGAACAGCTCGCCTCACGCGCCAAGGACCCGACCACCACGCAAGGACAAGCGATCACAGATCCGCCGCAAGTGCTCACGGCGATCTACCCGGCAAAGGAGCCTGCCCGCCCCACGAGCCCCCTCGCCCAGAGCACGCTGCTGACCCGCAACCGTGCGGAGCCCACGCTCAGCCACGAGCTCAACCGCGAGATCGAGACCGCCGACCGCATCGACGCCATCGTGGCATTCGTGACCACCGGAGGGATCGCGGCGCTCAAGCACTCGCTGGAGGCCTTCTCCCGACGCGCCACCGGGATGCGCATGCGACTGCTGACAACGGTTTTTTCGGGGACAACCGACGCCCGCGCCCTGGAGAAGCTGGCCCATATGCCGGGCATCGAGGTGAAGGTCTCGTTCGACACCAAGCGCACGCGCCTGCATGCCAAGGCTTGGCTGTTCCACCGCGACACGGGGCTCCACACCGGGTACATCGGCTCCGCCAATCTCACCCACACTGCGCTGGGGACCGGCCAGGAGTGGATGATGAAGGTCTCCGCGGCGGACCTCCCCCACGTCATCGACAAGTTCCAGGGCACCTTCGACTCCCTGTGGAACGACGCCGAGTTCGAGCATGTCCGTCCTGACGACTCGGAGTTTCTCGAGCGACTGCGCCTCGCCCTGTCGGCAGAACGAGGGCCGGACAAGGACGACCGCACCAACACCCTGATCGCGATCCGCCCCTTTCCGTTCCAAGAGGAGATCCTCGACAGACTCGCCGCGGAACGCAGCGTGCAAGGCCGCTGGCGCAACCTCGTCGTGGCCGCGACGGGGACCGGCAAGACCGTCGTTGCGGCGTTCGACTATCTACGCCAAGCCAAGGGTGGCGTCACCCCGCGACTGCTCTACCTCGCGCATCGCCAGGAGCTTCTCGAGCAGGCCTGCGTCACGTTCCGCCACGTTCTCCAAGAGCGGGCGTTCGGCGAGATCCTCACCGGAGACTCCCGTCCCGCACGCTGGGACCACGTCTTTGCGACGATCCAGAGCGCATCGCGAGCGGAGATCGTCGACCGCTTCGGCGCGTCGCACTTCGACTATGTCGTCGTCGACGAGTGCCACCATGTCCCCGCCGACACGTACCAGGGTCTCGTGCCGCACCTGCGGCCGAAGATCCTCCTGGGTCTGACGGCAACCCCCGAACGCGCCGACGGCAAGTCACTGCTGCCGGACTTCGGCGACCACGTCGCCGCGGAGCTCCGCCTCTGGCACGCCCTCGAGCGGCAGCTGCTCGTCCCGTTCGAGTACTACGGCGTCTCCGACGGCACGGATCTCAGGCACCTGCGGTGGCGCCGTTCGGGCTACGACGCGAACGAGCTCGCGAATCTGTATTCCAGCGACCACGCCCGCGTCGACCTCATCGTCCGCCAGCTGCAGGACCGCGTCGGGGACGTTCGCGACCTTCGGGGGCTGGCGTTCTGTGCCTCGGTCGAGCATGCGGTCTTCATGGCCGCCGAGCTGACCAAGCGCGGGATCCCGGCGGAAGCGGTGCACGGCGGCACGCCCCGGGACGAACGAGAGGCGGCCCCCAAGCGACTCAAGACGCGCGAGTGCAACGTCCTGTGCACCTGCGACCTCTACAACGAGGGCGTCGACCTCCCGTTCGTCGACGTCCTGTTGTTCCTTCGCCCGACGCAGAGCGCGACCGTCTTCATGCAGCAGCTGGGTCGAGGCCTGCGATCTCACCCTGACAAGACCACGTGCCTGGTCCTCGACTTCATCGGGCAGCACCGCGACGAGTTCCGATTCGACGGGCTGTTTGCGGCGATGACGGGGCTCTCCCGCGCGTCCCTGCGAAAGGCCGTCGAGGATGGCTTCCCGTACCTGCCCAGTGGCTGCGTCCTGCAGCTCGATGCGGTGGCGCAGAGCCGAGTGCTCGCCTCCCTGCGTCAGACACTCGGTCGCGCCTCGCGGCTGGCGGCGGAGGTCGGCGAGATCGCCAGCGAGATGGGTCGCGCGCCCACGCTCGCGGAGTTCCTCGAGGCGACCGGCCGAGACGTGGACGACATCTACGGCCCCAAGGACAGCAGCTGGACCCGCGTGCGTCGCAGCGCAGGGCTGCTCGACGGCGACGACCCCGAGACCGACGATCTCGCACGCCGGCTCGGTTGGTTGAGACACGCCGACGACCCCAGCCGCCTCCAAGCCTGGAAGCTCGCCCTCGATCCCGCCGCCGACCCCGAGGCGAACTCGCCGCTGTACGTCCGGCGCATGGCGATGCTCGACTTCCAGCTCGACCATCGCGGGGTCGTCCGAGATGCCGAGGGGACGGCGGAGCGGCTACGGTCGGCGCCAGCGGTGAGAGACGAGCTCGCGCAGCTCACCGAAGTCCTCGGAGACCAGATCAGCCTCGCCCAGGAGCGCTACCCCGTCCAGGACTGGCCCCTCGCGTTGCACCGCCACTACAGCCGGCGGGAGATCCTCGCCGCGGTGGGCTACGTGGTCCCGGGCCAGAAAGGAAAGACGCCGCAGGGTGGCATCCTCAAGCTCGAAGACCGACAAGCCGAGCTGCTGCTCGTGACGCTCGACAAGTCGGCCAAGAGCTTCTCGCCATCCACGCGCTATCGCGACTACGCGGTCAGCCCCAAGCTGTTTCACTGGGAGACCCAGTCGATCGCGAGCGTCTCGCGCCCATCCGGCCGCCGCTATCTGGACAGCCCGAGCAACGGATGGTCCTTCTTCCTGTTCGTGCGCGAGACCCAGGACGACGCCTACGCGTTCCTGGGGCCGGCTCAGTATCGCAAGCACGAGGGGGACCGGCCGATCTCGATCACGTGGGAGCTCGAGGTACCGATGCCGGCGGGGTTGTTCGGGCGCTACGCGACACTGGCCTCGGGGTAGGCGTGGCCGCTTGCGCCGAGGCTATCCAGCGTTCCAGATCCTCGACAAACGCCCCTCGGGCTCGTCGCCCTTCACGGCCCGGTACAACGGTACAACGCGCGTTCGTCTTCGCCGCTGAAGCACATGGCAGGGCTGGTCGCGGACCTCGACCGGATCCTACGTCCGTCCCATGCGCGGGTACGTGCCCAGGTTCACACGTGGTCGCGCGGGTCGCCGCGGATCAGTCGCCGCTCGCGTTCGCGGGCGGTCGGTCTTCGAGGTCGCAGGGGGGCGGCTCCTCGCACCACTCGAACAGGCACGTGTTCTCTCCTGGGACCTCCTGGCCGCACATCTGTCCGCGGACCAGCGAGTACGTGGGCGGTGGATCACCTGTCCCCACGGAGACCTCGAACCACTCCGACCCGACGTAGCCGCACTGATGAGTACGCCGGATGTTGTGAGGCTCCTCGCCCTGCTCCACGATGGCACCGCCCGACTCGTCGGAGTCCCCGTCTGGCGGGAGCACCACGACACCGTCCTCGCCGTCCGCCTCCCACCGTCCGAGGTCGACGGTGACGACCGATCCACTGCAACGTCGGGTCGTACGCTCAACGGTCCCATCGTCGAAGAAGTCGAACGTCTCGTACACCACTCCGCTCGACGCGACCATGCCGTCGCGCGCCGTGTGTACACCAACAATCCAATCTCCCGACGCCGACGGCCCGCAACCCGCCGCCAAAAGGGCAACAACCGCAACCGAGAAACGCCTCAGTAGCACGACACGGACCTCCGATCCGTCGTCGCCGCTCCCCGTTCATCCCACGCGACGGCCTCGATCTCGTGCGTCTCCGTGAACGTCATCCGCTCCACGCCCGGCGCCATCAGCACCCCGTCCACGTACCACTGTACGTCAGCCAAATCCCCGTCGCCATCCGACGCACTCGCCTCGAACGTGGTCGGCTCGTTGCAGGGAACGCTGGACGGCATGGTGATCGCCAGACTAGGGGGGCGCTGCAGGGCACTGCCGTCGCCGGGGTCCTCCAGGTCGAGCACCAAGCTCAGCTCGCCGCTGGACTCGTTGCAGGAATACGCGTCCACTTTCTCCGAGGGTTTGGCCGCCGTACAGCCGCTCGGCGAAGACTGCGTGGGCTTCATCGACCCCACCGGCGCTTGGGCCATTCCGTGCGACATGAACCTAGACTATGGGCCACCGACCTACTTCTCCGAAGGTCTCGCGGCCATGGACTACTGGTTCATCGATCACGAGGGCAAGGAGCATCTCCGGGCGCCCCCCCCTCCGAAATTCGGCACCACCGCCGCCGGCGCTTTCCGACGTGGCCGGGCCTACGCCTGCCGAGACAGCGTCTTCGGGATCCTCGATCGCGAGGGCCACTTCCGCGAGGTCGCGCGCGAGTGCACGCTGTACGACTTGGTCGACCACAACTACACCATCACGTGGCCGCAGAAGTTCCTCGAATCGACGCAGCCCGCACCGGCCTCTCCGAAGGCCGCCGCGTCCGTGGCGACCAGTGCACCTTCAAAGTCACCGACGCCACCGGCCGCCTCATCTTCGATCACATCCTGCTCGACCCGCTCACGCTTCCACTCAGCGAGTACTGGCCCAACTCGCGCGAGCTGACACAGTGAGCCGCGGACGCTCTGAGGCCTGTGAACCGTGCGCCGTCCCGCGCGGCACGGGCCCCGCCTGGTATCGTGCCGAGGATGGCGCGCCGGATCCCATACCTTCTTTGGACGCTCGCAGTCGCGACGATGCTCGGGTGCCCTCCCCCGCCCAAGGCGGCGCCGGAGGGTACGCCGACCGACCCGGTCACCACGTGCACGGACGTCGGTCAGGTGTGCAAGATGGGCGGGTCGCAACTGGGCGTGTGCACGGCGGCCGAGTCCAAATGCGGCGCCGACGAAAGCTGCTTCACCTGCATGCCGCAGCACTGAGCGGCGCGGCGTGGCGTGGGTGCGCGACGCAGGCGTCCGGCGCACGAAGCCACGATGTCCGCATGCCGAGTGCGCGGCCCGGCCGTGGTGGTGCTCGCGGTGCGATCGCCGAACTTCCGTTCTCGGACGGTTCGGCCGCAATCTCAGCTTGAAAATGCTCCGTTCTTCCAGACGCGGAAGTTCCGTCGTGTTGCCACGCCAGCCCCCCACAACACCACCGGCCCGGCGACCGCTCGAGTTCCCGGCACGGTTCGGCGCGGCGGCGTGCCAAGGCCGACGACACCGCCTTGCCGACCGAGCCAACGAGCCGATCAGGTCGGCGCGTCTGTCCGACGTTGATACCGCCGGTCGTCAAGGACGCGATGTCGCGGCACGGTCGAGACTCTCGATCCGGATCGGCCGCCACGACACGTGCCACGACTCCCCGCCCGTGCCGCGTTGGCCATACCGCCAGCCGCCCCAGCACCACAGCGTCCCGTCTTCTCGGACGGCGCAGGCGAAGGTGTTCCCCACGTGCACCGATCGCGCGTCGCGAATCCCTGGATCCGCGCGACCGGGCGTGAAGGGATAGGGATCGTCGATCCGACCCCAGCATCGGACCTCGCCGCCCTCGACCACCACGCATGCCGTCGACATGCCCGCCGCCGCGTCGACGACGTTGGTCTGCGGCTCGATGCCCACCGCCGAGAAGCGAGCCCACGTGTCCTCGAAGCTCGCGCAGCTCCAGCGCCGCGCCGGGGTGAGCACGCACGCTCCGCCACCGCCCACGAGGATCTCGTCGTCCGGGCCCACACGAACCGCCGGCCGCAGATCGATCTTCATCGCCTCCTCGCGGGCACCCACGGTGCACGGTGCATCGGGTTGCCCGGCGGATGGGCACTGCAGCTCGTCGCGCGGATGCTCGCAGACCAAGCGGCCGCGGACGCGCGAGCAACGAGTGTCGAAGCCCTGAACGAAACCCGCCGGCGGCGCGGGTAGCTCGCGGTATCTGGCGGGAGCATTAGGGGCGTGCTCGGCGTGCTGCCAGCTACGGTCGTTGCTCGAGCAAGTCCACTTGCCCTCGAAGATCGCACACGGCAGGCCGAGCTGCGTGTCCAATCGCGTCGCGCGCCCCAGGCGGCGTGGCTGCCCATCCGTACCCCAGCAATGCGCCTGGCCGTCCGCGAGTGCACACGCGCCCTCGCGCGTCGCGACGATCGAAGTCGCCTTGGCGGGAAGTGAAACACGCTGCGGACGACCGACGAACGAAGGATCTTGGTCGACCGCATGCGGCACGGGCGCGAGCCCCCAGCACGACACCTGCCCCTCGTCGTGCAATGCACACGCGCCATTGGGCAAGATCGCGACCTGCTCGACGCGAGCGAGGCCGGGCACTTGCGTGGGCTCGTCCGCGGGCACCTCCGGCGGCCGGTTCATGAGCGGAAGCCGACGCCCAAGGCACCATACCGACCCGTCTTTGCGTCGCGTGCAGTACGCCGCGTGGTCACTGTCGAGCTCGACCACCTCGTCGAGCAGGCGTTCGGGCTCGTCGTCGCGCCCGGTCGTGCACCACAGCGCATCGTCCTCCAACCAGCAGGTATCGCCAGCGACGTGTTCGCGGATCTCGGTGGTCGTCTCGGCCGACGTAAAGCCCCGGTGCGGAACGTGATCGAGCGTGCGCCACGTTCCCCAGCCGCCATCGAGCAGCCGCGCGGATTGGACGCTCTCGAGGGACGCCACCGCGGCAAGGCCATCGATCTTGGCGGGTCGCAGACGTCGCGGGTCGCCGGCCGTGTCGTTGCCTCCCCAGCAGTGGACTTCCCCGGTCACCAGCAAGGCGCAGGCGCGATCGTACCGCGCCTCGATATCGATCGCGCGGTCGGGCAACGCGACGGCGACCGGAGAGGGACGAGGCTCGCGCGAGCCGTCACCGAGCTGCCCGGACGCATTGGACCCCCAGCACCAGACATCTCCGGCCTCCTTGACGGCACACGTCGCCTTCTCCATCAACGCCACCGCGACGACCCCGTCGACGGGTTGCACGGTCACGGGCGGCTCACCTTGCTGCTCCCGCTGCCCCTTCGGCAGATCCCAGCAAAGGACCTTCCCCGACGGACGAACGAGGCCGCAAATGCGGCCGTCGGCCTCTTCGATGTGAACGAACGCGTCGTCGGGTCCGAACTCCTCGCCGAGCGTGCGTCGCCGCCACTGCGGGAAGCCGCCCGTCTCCAGGATGCAGGTGACCGCGCGACCTCCCACGATCGCACACGGTATCGACAGCACGGTCCGGTACCGCGGGGTCGTGCTCGCGGCGGTCCTCGCCGGGACGTCGACGGGGGCCGTGGCCCGTGGCGACGTCGCGTCGGTCACTGCGGCCGCGGGCGCCGTGGGATCCGCCGACGGTCGACAGCCCATGGCCAACACCCAGGCGATCCCGGTCCATGAGGCGCGTCTCATTGCATCGTCTCCCATGCCTCGTAGAACACCGCCGACAGGTCTCGGGGCGTGCGGCTGCATGCGGGCTGCCCGTCGCCGAGCTGTCCGAACGCGCCGTCCCCCCAACACCACAGTCGGTCCCGCGTATCGAGTGCACACGCGTGGTGCCGGGCCGCGTGCAGCGTACGGAACTTGCTGCGTCGCGTCGGCGTCGTCGACACGTCCGCGCACCACAGCCCTCCGGAACGCAACAACGCGCAGGAACCCGCGGCCTGTTTCATCGGCGCCGCGGAGCTCGGCTGCGCCATCGAGTAGGTGACGAGGGAGGGAAGCTCGGTACCACCCGGACGTTGAAAGCTTCTTCGCATCATCGCGGCGTACGAACCGTCCGCAAACACCAGCGCGTCGCGGGCGAGCGCGGCGACGGGCGCTTTGGGGGTATCGACCTGCACCCAACCCGTCTCCGGGCGCGGATCCACCCATTCGCCGCGACCCCGCTGCGCACATGCCAGCTCGCCGCGGTGCGAGAGGGCACACAGTGCGCCGTCGACCCCTTCGAGTCGCACCAGCCCGGCGCGCGATCCGAAGGGAAGCGAGGAGGGTCCGACCGGTCGCGGCTCGGTCGGCTCCTCGTCGTCGAACGTGTCCGGTGCCGACCATCGGACGCACGACGCTCGTCCGTCGTCGAGCCAGCACAGATCGCCGCTGCCGAGCGCCGCGAACTGGGATCGCGCCGCCTTCGCGGACCCGAGGCCTGCCGCCGACACCTCCTCGCGCCACCCCCACGAGCTCCGGCACCAGACCGATCCCGTTTCATTGACGACGCAACCGGCCGCATCGCCGGCATCGAAAGCCTCTGTGATCGTCGTGGGCCCCTCGAGGCGGTGAAACTCCGGCGGCATGCAGACGTCCGGTTCGCTGCCGGCGCACGCGAATCCGCCGGCCTTGTCCTCGATGCACGTCAGCGCCCGCAACGTCCACATGCGAGCGACATCCTCGGCGACGATGCGTGGCTCGCGGCTGTGCACGGGGGGCAGTCCCGCCTGCCCTCGGATCGAAGACCCCCAGCAGTGGAGGCTGCCCGCTTCCGTCACGGCGCAGCTGTGCTCTGCACCGACCGCGAGATCGACGACGCGCCCGCCGCCGAGCGTGAGTGTCGCCTCTGGGGCCTGCCCCGCGACGTCCCGGCCGCGGCAGGAAACGCGGCCGTCGACCTGAATGCACCCGTGTCCATGGCCGACCTCCATGCCGTCGACCGCCCCGAAGCCAGTTTCACCGCAGCGAAACTTGCCGTCGTTGGCGAGCCCGCACCACGACACGCGCTCGTCGTCCCACGGCCGCACGAAAGACTCGATGTCCCGATCGCCGAGGGGGCTACGGATGCTCGGCGGGTCTGCGTCGAGCGCTCGCCCGCCAAAAAACAGTTCTCTGTCCCCGAAGGAGTCGGCGTCGTCGACACGAACCTGCAGGCGTGGCGGACCCTCGAGCTCGGCGACGCGCAACGTCGCGCGCGCGGGGCTGTCGTCGAGACCCCAGCAAGCGACCGCATCGCCGTGCAGAGCGCAGGTCGTTGCGCCCAGTGACCAGATCTTCGACACGCCATCGAGCTCGCCGACCGCGAGCGCCCAGTGATCGAAGGATCCCGGCGTTTCACGGCCGAGCCGGCCGCCGCCATTGCTCCCCCAACAGCGCACTTTGCCGCCGTCGCGATCGACGGAGCATGCGAACCCATCCCCGGCGGAAATCCCACCGGAGGCTGGCACGTCGATGACCTGCGGCTGATGCGTGTCGACCCAGGGGTCTTCCTCCGTATAGGACATCCCCGCGCCAATACAGGCGACACGACCACGGGCCGTGCGGGCACACGTCGACTCCGGTCCGGCGACGACTTCCACGATCGGATCCTCGATCGCGACGGTCTGCACCGCGCCACGCCCCGGCCCATCCCCCGGCGCGGCCACGCCCACACTCCCGTGCCGGCACGCACACAAGAGCATGCCGATCCCGAGCAACATGCCGCAGACGTAGGGGCCGCGCACGCCCGAAGGCTATCACCTCACGGACGCCGACCGCCTCTCGCGCCCGCTCGCCGAGCTTCCGTTTGCGGAAGAACGGGGCCCGATCTGGCCTTGGATCTGCTCCGTTCTTCCGGACGCGGAAGTTCCGTCGTGTTGCCACGCCCACGCCCCGCGACACCACCGGCCCGGCGGCCGCTCGAGTTTCTCGCGCTCCGCCGAGACGTTCAGTCGCGAGCCTCAGCTCGACGTCCGGGAAATCGAGTACGAGAAGTTCGCGGCGCCCGCATTCGACGAGAACATCGCCGACCATTGGCACGCGGGAAGGTCGATCGCGACAAGCTCGCCGGCAACGACGACGACGCGGTTCGTTCCGGGACAGTCGAGGGGTCTCAGCAGCAACTCACCGACATCCGCGGCCAGCTCGATCTGAACCTCGGCCGGTTCCGACAGCCGGAAGCATGTTCCCGAGTCCTGCAGGACCGACCCCTTCATCGCCACCGTCTGTGGGTCGTCGCACGCAACCATCCCCTCTCTTTGCACGCCTTCTCCCCCGAGCTCGATGTCGTCGGCGCACAAATCACTGAAGAGGTAGGCCTCGGCGGATTGCTCTTCCCACCGCTGCGCGAGGTTGTCGAGCGTATCGCCGTACGCGGCAACGACCTCGGCTTCGAGCGTGGTCTCGTCATAGCTGGCCAACGCGACGCCCCCGGATCCATCGCGAACCTCCGACGCCAGCCACGCGACAAAGTGCTTACCCAGCGCCAAGTCGTCCGCGGTGTACTCGGAATAGGACAGGGTTGCCGCGCGCACGACATCCCCGGCCGTCGCCGCGACCGGTCGCTCGACCTCGATGACACCGACGGGGCGCCGGTCCCCGAGCACCGTCGCAAACCCCTCCTCGAAGAAGGGCGTCCCCTCGACCCCGTGCTGAAGCCGGTGCGCGTGCACGAGCTCGTGGGACAGGTACCCGAGATCGGTCGCAACCCGGTCGGGCGACAGTGCGCAGCCCGCCGCCCCGACGCCGATGTCGACGGGAAGCGCCGCGTCGGCGCACGCTTGCGCCACGTCCTCGACGACGACGTGCACAGGCTCGGCGAAAGGTCCGCCGAGCTCCGCCTCCAGCCGACGAACCTCACGCTCGATCAACGCGGGCGCGCCGGCACATAGCGCCGGTGAGCCCTCGAGGATCACGACCCCACCGATCGCGTTCGCAGCGGCGTCGTCGGGCTCCGTGCACGCGACGAGGCCGCCGGAGATCACGAGCGCCGCCAAGACATGGCCGCGCCTCGCGGACGGTTGGTGGGGCGGCTTCCTCATCGGCGAGACACCGAGAGGCGAGGATCGCACGACTGCCCAACTTCCGTTTGCGGAAGAACGGGGCTCGATCTGGCCTTGGATCTGCTCCTTTCTTCCGGACGCGGAACTTCCGTCGTGTTGCCACGCCAGCCCCCGCAACACCACCGGCCCCCCGGCCGCTCGAGTTTCCCGCCCCGCTGTTGCACGCTACCCCCCAGTGCCGGCCTGCCCGTTCTGCGACCTCCCGCCCACCCGGCGCCTGCACGTCACCCCCCTCGTCTTCGCGATCCGCGACGCGTACGCCGTCACCCCCGGCCACACGCTCGTGATCCCCCACCGCCACGTCGCGACCTACTTCGACGCCACCGACGCCGAAAAGTCCGCGATCTGGTCCCTCGTCGAGACGGTCAAGGCCGACCTCGACGCCACGCTCTCGCCCACTCCCGACGGCTACAACGTGGGCTTCAACGCCGGCGAGGCCGCGGGCCAGACCGTGATGCACCTGCACGTGCACGTGATCCCGCGCTACCTCGGCGACGTCGCCAACCCGCGCGGGGGCGTGCGCTGGGTGATCCCCGACAAGGCCGACTACACGGCCGCGCCGTCACGTCCGTCACCGCCGTCACCGTCCTTGGGCGCGACCGAGCTGACCACCGGGCCCGAGCGTCCGCTGTCGCGACTGTTGCTCGGGGATCTGGCGCGGGCGCAGCACGTCGACATCGCGGTGGCGTTCGTGTTCGGCGGTGGGGTCGAGCGCGTGTACCCGCACCTGGACGAGTGCGTCGAGCGAGGCGGGCACGTTCGGATCGTCACCGGCGACTATGGCGACGCCAGCGATCCCAGGGCGCTGCGGCAGCTGCTCGCCCTCACGACCGGCGCCGACGACCGCGTGCAGCTGCGGATCTTCGAGACGGGTCGCGCCGGCACCACGTTTCATCCCAAGGCGTACCTCGTCTCCTCCCCCGACGCGCCCACCCCGGCGGGCGCCCGCGCGTCCGTGGCCTACGTCGGCAGCTCCAACCTGTCGGCGCACGCGCTCGACGACGGCGTGGAGTGGAACGTCCGCCTCACCGATCCCGGCGGCGTGACCCAGGCCCGGGCCGCGTTCGACCGTCTGTGGACGCACGACGCGACGCGACCGCTCGACCACGCGTGGATCGACGCCTACGACAAGCGCCGCGCCGCACGTCCGCGCGCCGCACGCGACGGCGCGTTCGATCCTCTATATAGCGACGACGAAGCCCCCCTGCCCGCCTTCGCGCCGCACGAGATCCAGCAAGAGGCCCTGCAGGCCCTGCAGCGCACGCGCACCGAGGGCGGCAATCGGGCCGGCCTGGTCGTGCTCGCCACCGGCCTGGGCAAGACGTGGCTGAGCGCGTTCGACTCGGTGGGCTTTGCCCGCGTGCTCTTCGTCGCCCACCGCGAGGAAATCCTGCGCCAGGCGCTGTCGACCTTCCGGAGGATTCGCCCCGACGACCGCTTCGGCCTGTACACCGGCGAGCGCAAGGACCTGTCGGCCAACGTGCTGTTCGCGTCGGTGCTCACGCTCGCGCGCGCGAGCAACCTGTCGCTGTTCGACCCCGGCTACTTCGACTACATCGTCGTCGACGAGTTCCACCACGCCGCCGCCTCGACCTACCGCAAGCTGATCCGCCACTTCGACCCGAAGTTCCTGCTCGGCCTCACCGCCACCCCCGAGCGCACCGACGGCGGCGACCTCCTCGCCCTGTGCGACGAAAACCTCGTCTATCGCTGCGACCTCGGCGAGGGGATCCGTCGCGACCGCCTCGCCCCCTTCCACTACTTCGGCGTCCCGGACCTGGTCGACTACGCCAACATCCCCTGGCGAAGCACCCGCTTCGATCCCGAGGCCCTGACCCACGCCGTGGAGACGAAGGAGCGGGCCGACAACGCCCTGCAGCAATGGCGCACCCACGGCCACGGCCGCACGCTGGGCTTTTGCGTCTCCCAACGCCACGCCGACTTCATGCGCGAGCACTTCGCCGCCGCCGGCCTGCGCACCGCCGCCGTCCACAGCGGGCCTTCGAGCGACCCTCGCGTCGACTCGCTGCAGCGCCTCCAAGACGGCGACCTCGACGTCCTGTTCGCCGTCGACATGTTCAACGAAGGCCTCGACGTCAAACACATCGAGACCGTGCTGATGCTGCGCCCCACCGAGTCGAAGATCCTGTGGCTGCAGCAGATCGGCCGCGGCCTGCGCAAAGCCGACGGCAAGGACCACCTGCGGATCATCGACTACATCGGCAACCACAAGGTCTTTTTGAACAAGCCACTGGCGTTGCTGTCGGCGTTCGGGATCGACGTGAGGCATCCTCGGGAGATCCCCTCGCTGCTGTCGGCG
>CALBMM010000231.1 GCA_937896535.1 uncultured Pseudomonadota bacterium | reverse complement strand
GGCTCGGTGCGGCCGCGGTGCTGGCACGCCTTCGTGGGCCGGATACGACGACGCCCCCGACCTAGGTCGGGGGCGCGTTGCGGAACGGGAGGGATTCGAACCCTCGGTAGAGTTTCCCCTACGCAGATTTAGCAAACCTGTGCCTTCAGCCACTCGGCCACCGTTCCACAGGTCCCAGGTTTTTCGGGGCGCAGAAGCTATCCGCGATCGGCCGGCCTTGCAAGCCGCGCCGCCGTCGGGCGAACGGAATGCTAGATTGGCCGGCGAATGTGGGTGAAGACCCGGTTGTGGCCGGCGCTCGCCGAGCTCGCGCTGGCCTTTTGTGGCTTGCTCGCGGGGTCGCTGGTCGTCGACCTCGGCAATCGGGGGCTGAGCGCGCTGGTCGGCAGCCACACGGCGATCACGCTGCTGCTGGGGCCGCTGGTCACGTTCGTCGCCGTCTTCGTCTACGCCAAGCTCGGCCAGTTCCTCGTGCGTAGCTCGGGCGACCGAGACGACGCCGCCCCGCCGCTACCCCGCGCATCGGTTCGGACGACGATCGGGGTCGTGTTCGTCGCGCTCGCCGCCGCGCTCTTGGGCAGCTTTGCGCTCGGGTTGCTGCTCGACCTGCTCGGACTGCCCGTCGCGGAGCAGGGGCGCGTGCTCGAGATTGCCGAGCGCGCCCGTCACGGGGAGGGGATCGCCGAAGCCACCATGCTGGTGGTCGCGGCGTTGCTGCTGGCGCCGGTCGCCGAGGAGCTGTTGTTCCGCGACTTGCTGTGGCAGCGCGTACGAACGCTCGGCGGGCCGACGCTGGCCTACGCCGTGAGCATGTTCGGGTTCGCGATCATCCACGGCAACCCGGCGGGCCTGTTCATCTACGCGTGGCTGGGGCTGTGCTTCGCGTGGGCGCTGCAGCGCACCGGTCGGGTCAGTGCCGCGATCGCGGTGCACATGGGCAACAATGCCTACGTGCTCGTCGCGCTGTTCTTCGGCGCGGCCTGAGCGCTCACGACCCTTCCATCGTCGCGCGCAGGCGGCGGACGAGCTCGCCGCGGCGCGTCTGGGTCGCGCGGTCGGCTTCACGTCGCAGCAGCGACTGCGCAACCTCCTCCGCCCGTGCCCAGTGCTCGGGTCGACCGAGATCGGCGAGCGTGCGGACCAGCTCTTCCTCGAGCGGCGCGGGATCGTCGAGCTCCGGCGTGGCCAGGCCCTCCTCGAGGGCCTGCCGCGATTCGTCGAGGCGCGCCGGATCGAACGCCCGCAGGGCGAGCGCGACCGCGCGGTGGCTGCCGGCATCGGTCGGCGCGGCGGCGCGCCACAGCCGGGCGTGGTGCAGCGCGAGCGCAGCGTTGCCGGCGGCCATCGCGACGCCGACGCGGTAGTGCAGCGCGATCGGATCCTCGGTGCGGGCGGCCGCGAGCGCGTCGGCGTGGCGGGGCGCGACCACGACCAGCGCGTCCATCAACCGGTGCCACGCGACGGGATCCTCGGGAGCGATCGCGACCAGCTGCGCCGGATCGGGCAGGCTCGCCGCCAACCAGACGGCGAGCTCGGCTTGCGGGATCTCGTGCAGTCGCGCGAGCGCCTGCTTGGTGGCGATCGCGGCCGCTTCGGGACGACCGAGCGCACGCTGGGCGGCTGCGAGCAGGAGCCAGCCGTCGATCTCACCGGGCCGGCGCGACGTTGCGACGCGGGCGTGGTGCAGCGCGCGTGCGGGCTCGCCCTGGGCGAGGGCAAGGCGTGCGAGCTGGCGGTGTAGGCGAGCGTCGAGTGGGCGCGCGCGCAGGGCGGTCGCCGGGTCCACCTCGCCCGCCGCCACCTCGCGATCGACGTCGGGCCGTCGGGCGAACGTGCCGGGATACGACGTGGCGGCGAGCCACGTCGACGCGACGAGGGCGGGGGTCATCACGGCCAGCGCCGAGCGGCGCGACCACGTCAGGCGCGTGTTCGACGACAGGCCCGCCGCGACCGCCACGCAGGGCGCGGTCACCCCGAGAAACTCCCAGGAGAAGTCCACCGTGTTGTGCAGCGCGACCGCGACCACGCCGAGGATCGCGAGTCGACGCGCGGTCGCATCGGCGCGCTTGGGATCCCGACGCCATGCTCCGACCAGCCACACCACGCCGGCCGCGAGCAACAATCCTCCGGCCGGCAATCCCCACTCGACCACGATCGCGGCGGGGGCGGACTCGAGGTGGGTGTGCAGCACGTGGGTCGGCGCCGTGTCGATCGGGCCGAACAAGTCCAGGAAGGTGCCGCGGCCGGTGCCCAGCCACGGCGACTGCGCCAGCAGGGCCCGCGACTCGGCGACGATCCGAAGCTTGGCCTGGGTGTCGGCGGTCGAGTCGAACACGCTGCCGAGCGTCAGCAGCTCGCGCCACGCACCGTGACGGGCCACGAGAAGCATCAGCGCCACCAGCGTCGCCAGTCCGAACCACCGCAGCGGCGACATGTGTCGCCGGCGCTTGTCGCCCACGCGGCGGGATGGATCCTTGCGCAGCGCCAGCCAGCCGGCCACGGGCGCGAGCAGCAGCAGCGTGACGATCGCTCCGCGCGACAACGACAGCACCAGCGCCGGCAGCTGCAGGGCCATCGCCGCGAGGGCGGCGAGCATGCGGTCGCCGTAGCTGTCGACCTTGGCCGGATCTCGCGTCGACAAGCCCTGCGCGTGCTGATCGAAGGCGAGGGCGGCGGCACACAACGCGCCCAGCAGCAGCAAGCTCGACTGATGGTTGGGATTGACGAACGTCGTCAGCAACGAGGGCAGGCTGCCCAGGTCGACGTCCTTTGCTCGGTACGTCCCGTAGATCGCATCCAGGCCCAGCACCGCGTGCACGAAGCCGAGCAGGGCCACGGTCGAGCCGACGGCGACGGCCATGGCGGCCGTCGTTCGCCAGCTCACCTGCGCCGCCGCGATGAACAGCGCGAGCAGGGCCACGACGCGTCCGACCTCGAGCCCGGTGTCGGCGGCGGACACGGTCAGGCCGGGGCGAGGCGCGACGCCGGTGCCTTCCAGCGCCGCGGAGACCTGCGCCGCGATGTCGGGCGCGAGCGCCTCGCGTAGTCCGGGAATCGGCGCCCATTGCAGCACGGTGATGCCCACGAGCACGGCGCCGGCGAACGCCACCTTCGGCACTTCCACCGCGGCGCTGGTGCGGGTGACGGTTCGCAGCCACAGCGCGAGCGCGACGACGGAGAAGTACACGACCGTCTCGGCCCGCGTGCCACCGAAGTACAGCGCTGGGCCGATCGTCGCGAGGGCGATCAGGGCCCGGCTCCACGGGATTCCGCGCGGGCGACGGGCGCGCCGACGTTCGTCGCCGGCGTTCATCGTCGTTCGTACAGCCGCCACGTCTGGGTATCGCCCTGCGGGAACTCCTGCACGAAACGATACACGCCGCCGTACATCTCTTGCGTCGGCGGAGCCGGCTCGCCCGGCAGGCCGCGCACGAGGGCGAGTCGGGGCGCCCGCTCGGCCAGATGAGCCTGCAGCGCCGCGGGGTCGGCCAGGCGCTGGGCCACGCCGGCGTCGGTGAGACCGTTGGTGTCGATGACCCGCATCCCCGACCAGTAGCGCAGGGCGCCGATCCGCCAGCACGTCAGCGTCGTGTCCGGCGGATAGTGCTCGCGCAGCCAGTGGGCGGCGGCCGTCATGTCGCGCGAGGTCATCACGAACTGCGGGTATTGGCGGATGTCCTGGCGAAAGCGCAGGCCGAAGCTGAAGCCATACACGGCCGTGACCGCGGCCAGGCCCAGCGCGAGCACGCCGCCCGGACCGCGTCGCCAGTCGTCGGGCCAGATCGCGACGGCACCCGCGGCCGCCAGCGACGTGTAAAGAGGTAGCGCCGGACACACGTAGCGGTAGCCCAACATCCAGTCGCCGCCGGCGTACACCGTGAACGAGGCCAGGGCCACGAACGCGGCCACGCCCAGCCGCGCACCCCGGGGATCGGCCGCGCCCGGTCGCAGCGCTCGCGCGACGAGCAAGAGCGCGAGCACGCCCCCGGTCTCGGCGAAGAACTCGACAACGTCGTCGCCGAATGTCCCGTACCACGGCACGGTGCTGCCCCCGGCGCGGCTCATCATCCCCTTGACCACCGCGGTGTGGGGGACGAGCGCGCCGTAGTACGACCAGCGGAAGATCTCCACGCCGAGCACCACCGCGGCCAACGTCCACACACCGGGCATGCGTGCGACCTCGCGGATGCCTCCGTGCCGCAGCACGAGCAGGCCGAGCGCGGCGACCACGAGCGCACCGTCGGGCCGTGTGGCGAACAGGGCACCGCCGACCAAGCCCGTCACGGCGCCGATCCGCAGCTCGTCGCGGCGCAGCCGGTACACGAGCAACGCGACGAGCCCGGCGTAAAAGCCCGTCTCCAGGCCGGTCCACGCCAGGTACACGAACGCGAACGTCGAGAGGATCCAAAGCCGGGCGAGGCCACGGGCGAGGCGATGCTCCTCGCCCGGCAGCACCGCCAGCGGTCCGAGCCATACCGCGATCGCGGCCCCGAACATGCCGAGCGCGCGCGCGGCCACGACCAGGTCGACCCCGAGGGCCCCGAGAGCGGTAACCGGCAGCAGGAACCCGAGGTTGGTGAACCCCTCGACGCGCTCGCCGGCGTTGAACACCAACCCGTCGCCCGCGAGGAAGTTCGCGGCGTAGGTCAGGCTGATGTACGCGTCGTCGACGACGCAATCGCGAAACAGGTAGACGGTCGCGAGCGCGAGCAGCAGGCCGAACGCCTCGAGGGCGTAGGCGGTGCGGGGGAACGAGGCGGCGTGCATGCGCATCGCCGGTCCACCATAAACGCTGCGCGCACGTCCTCGGCCCCCAGCGAACGCCGTGGGGCCGTGCGTTTTCGGCATGGGCGAAACGACGCAGGTCGGCACGAAATCGGCGACGACCGGCCATCGCAATCGATCGAGGCGGTGAGCCCTGCTCCACAAGAGGGGTCGACCGCCCGCTCCGGCATTGCAACCACAGCCGAACAGGAGCGGACGGTCGACCGGGCACTACTTGGCGAGCTCGGCGTCGATGACTTCGGCGAAGCGCTCGAGCGGCTGCGCCCCGACGAGCAGCTCGCCGTTGATGAAGAAGCTCGGGGTTCCCGTCGCGCCGTTGCCGGTGCACGTCTTGGCTTGTTCGCGCACCGCCTCGGCGGTCGCGGGATCGTCGAAGGCCTCGGCGAAGGCCTCGGCGTCCAGGCCCTGCGCCTTGGCGAGGGCGATCATGCCCTCGCGGTCGCGGACCATGCCGTCGGCGAACAGCGCGTCGTGCATCTCCCAGAACTTGCCTTGGGCCGCCGCGGCGGTGGCGGCTCGGGCGGCGGGCTCGGCCCCCCCGTGGACGGCCAACGGATGATGCATCCAGTGGACCGACAGGTCGTCGCCGTAGTCCTCGAGCAGTTGGTCGATGGTCGCGCGGGCGCGGTCGCAGTAGGGACAGTCGAAATCACCGCACACGATCATCTTCGCCTTCGCGGAGGCTTTGCCGCGGCGGGGTAGCGACAGGTCGCGGGCGGTCGCGGCCACGTTGACCGGTGAGCCGAGGGGGGCGTCTTCGGGCGGATTGATCGGATCTCCCTGGAACTTGAAATGAAGCGTGACCGTTTCGTCGTTGCCAGGGGGTGCGTCGCCGAAGAACGCCGCGAGATCGGGGTCGAGCCCGGCGATGCAGGATTGAAGCTGGTCGACGTCGACCTCCGCGAGCCCTTCCACGGACACCACGTCCATCTCGTCGACCGCGTGGCCGTTCTCGGTCGCGTGGAAGGTGATCGCCACGACGATCGAGGCGCCGGTCGGCAGCTCGTCGACACCGGCGCAGCGATTGACGCCGGCCTCGAAGCCGCGAAACGGGCTCGCGGGGCCGGAGGGCGCCTCGCCCTCGGCCGCCGAATCTGCGGCGGCGACGTTGGCCACGAGCCCACCGAGACCGGCGGGGTCGGCCTTGCGCGCGTCCGGTCCGCTCGGCGAGGCCGCGTCGGCGCGGTTGCCCGCGTCGACCTCGGTGGTGTCCGTTCGTTCGGCGCGGACCTTCGTCCCGACGCTGGCCGCCTCGGTGTCGGAGGCTCCGGCGTTCGAGGACGCCACGACGGCGACGGTGGCGGTGGCCGCGATCGCGGCGGTGGCAGTGAGGGCTTTGAGAATGGAGAGTTTCGTCATCGTCGCACCAGTGGAGGGGGCGGACGACGGCGGCGCGGCGGGGAAGGCCACCATGGCCATCGCGCCGAGCCATTGATCACGACCGTCGAACCGCTCGTCCAGCTTCCGCCGCGTACGGCGGAGTCCTTCTGCGACCCGCCAGCGCACGGTGGCGGCGGGGCAGCCCTCGGAGCGGGCGATGTCGGCGGCAGTGCGGTCCTCGAAAAACCTCTCGGTCAGCGCGATGCGATACGGCTCCTCGAGCTCGGCCACGGCCTGCCGCAGTGCGCCGAGAATCTCGGCGTGGGCGAGGTCGTGGGCGGGCTCGACGTCGGGGGTATCGGCGGCGACCTGGGCTTCCCGGGCCCGCCTTCGCGTCCGACTCCGTACGCGCGCCCAGTTGGCGTTGCGCACGACCTGGCGTAGCCAGGGGCGCAACCGCGTCGGGGCCTCGGAGTGGGACAGGGCCGAGACCATCGCGTCTTGCGCGACGTCCTCGGCGTCGTCCCCCGCGACCATTCGGCGGGCGAGCGCACGGAGTCTCGGCACTTCGGCGGCCAGCTCCGAGCGGAACGTGGGATTGGGCTGCGGCATGGTTTCACCCCCTCCGATGCCGCGGTCCGCCGAAGTGTTGGAAGAAAAAAGCTCAGTGAGTCGGAGACGGCGCGGAAAGGCCCGTGAGCCTCTGGTACAGCCACGCCAGGTCCTCGCGACGGTCCGGCGGAACGAACAGGCCGATCTCGCCCTGCAGCAGAACGCCGGCGTGGGTCACCGCCATGATCCGGCGACCTTCCACGACGATCACATCGAGCCGTCCCTGGTGCGTCGTCGAGCGCTCGCGCACCGCCGCAGCCGTCTTCGGATCGAGTCGCACCGTGATCCCGGGCCGGTTGGTGCCGGGCTCCTGCGTCCAGCGGATCCGCTCGACGTCGTCGTGCTCGATCGTCAGGACGTCGTCGTGGAACAGCTCGACCCACCCGCCGTCGACGAGCACGGCCTCCGGCGCGGTCTCGGTGGTCGGCGCAGCGGCGACGAGGTCGACCCGGAACGTCGGGAACGACTGGAACCGATGGGCGTCGACGGTCTCGGCGATCGACGGCGCGAGCACGAGCAGGGTCGACGCGATGCCGAGCATCACGCGATAGCGCGCCTTTTGTGGGCCGGGCCCGAAGGTCGCGGGTCCCTTGGCGATCCACGCCAGGGTCGCGGCGCCGAGCGTCAGCCCCAGCGGCAGGTCCCACACGCGTGGCATCGGCTCGAAGGCGCCGGCGTCGCCGAGCCACCACGCCCACGGGAGGCCGTAGAGCGCCAGGACCCCGAAGCCGAGGGCACCGATCGCCGCGGCGGCACGGAAGGCCACGCGTTGCGCGACCGGTCGTCGCAAGGCCCAGGCCAGTGTGACCCCCGCGAGCAGGGCGAGCTGCCAGGCAACCGTCTCGTGCGGGCCCCACCAATGCCAGGGAAGGGAGGGCCACGCGCCGCCGAGGAAGACCCACTGCCGGATCATCGACATCAGGGTCGCCAGGGCGATCGCGAGATTGGCGGCGACGACGGCGGCGGTCGTTGCGGCGAGGATTTCCGCTCGCCACTGCTCCCACCACGCCCGCATCGGGAGCAAGTTTAGCAGGCTGGCGCGTTTGTCGACGCGCGAACCGTCTTTCGGAAGGATCCGCCGGAACGGACCCTCGTGCTCGCGCATCAGCGGGGCACGAGCGCCGCGCACGGCCCGGGTCGCAACCCTCTCGGCGCCCATGGATCGCACACCTGGATCGCCATGCCGCCGCCGGTCGACCCCGAGCCCCCGTCACTCGATCCGCTTCCGGAGTCCGTGCCCGAGCCGGAGTCCGTGCCCGAGGTGGAGTCCGTGCCGCTGCCGGTGTCGGTGCTGGTGCCGGTGCTCGAGCCCGTGTCGGTGGTGGCGTCACCGTCCGTCGTGTCGTCGCTCGTCGTCATCGGCGGCAGCGTCGTCATCGGCGGCAGCGTCGTCATCGCGCCCGACGTCGACGAGTCGCCCATTGGCGGCAGCGACGTCATGCCCGGGCACTCGCAGGGTCCGTAGGCGGTGCCGGCGTCGTTGCACGTCCGCACGCTCGGCGGATCGCCGGGGCAGCTGCAGTCGACCGTGCTCCCCGGCTCGCAGATCACCGCCCCGCCGGTGGCCCCCCCGGTCGCCCCGGTCGCGTCGGCGCTCCCGTCCCCCGACGGCACGTCGTCGCTGCACCCGACCACCCCCACCACGCACCCCAAGACCAAGATCCAACGCATGCCGCGATCATCGCACGCAAGCTCCCCCCACGCCCAGATCGCCCCTCAGAGCCCACAGACGCCCGAATTCGCCACGCTTGCCAACCGCGAGGTCCGCCGTTACATTGCCGCTCCCCAAAAACGGGGAACACCCCACGCACCCGTAGCTCAGCTGGATAGAGCGTCGGTCTACGGAACCGAAAGTCGGACGTTCGAATCGTTCCGGGTGCGCCCGCGAAAGCCCCTTCTCAGGGGCTTTCGCTTTTTTGGCCCCGCAACCCCGCTGCGGTTGAGCGCTCGACGATCGGGTTGGCGGACCTTGGCGACCAAGGTCCGACGGAACGAGCGTTCGGCGCTCGTACGGAAGCGTTGGGGACAGGCGTCGGCGTGCTGGACGGATTCGACGTGACGGCTCGTGTCCCGAGCTAGTGTGTCCGCACCATGGCCGCCTCTTCGCGCAGCGGTTGGTGCTTCGACCCGGTTCCCCCCTCCGGCGCCCGGCAGGGTGGTGACCCGGCGCAATTCGTCTTCGAGCCGGACCTCTCGGCGTTGGTGCGGGAGACCCTGCAGAACAGCAACGACCAGCTGGCCGCCGGCGCCGAGCAGGTGGTCGTCGCGCTCCGCGAGGTCCGCCTGGAAGGTGCGCGACTGCAACGGCTCAAGGACGCCCTCGACTGGGAAACCTTGCGGACGCACTTGGCGTCCGTGGAGGTTGCGGCGGATCGGTTTCGGGCCGGCCTCGAGATGATGGACGGCGACTCGATCCCCGGCTTGTGGATCGAGGACCGAGGAACGACGGGTTTGGTCGGCGAAGAGATGGGGTCCGGCAACTTCGCCGCACTCTGCCGCGATCGACTGTTCAGCGAGAAGCAACGCGCCGAGGCCGGCGGAAGCTTCGGGCTGGGGAAGGCGGTGCTGTGGCGATTTTCGACCGTGTCGACGGTCGCGTTCTACTCTCGGATCGCCGAGGGGCCGCACGCCGGACGCGAGCGCTTCATCATCAAGACCTCGCTGCCTTTCCACCGGACCCCCGAGGGGGCCGAGCATGCCGGGGACGGCTGGTTCGGACGCATCGAAGAGTCGGTTCGAGGCAGGAGGGCGGTTTCGCTGTGGGACGAGCATGCACGAGCCGCCGCATCGCAGCTCGGCGCACGTCCCTTTGCCGAGGACCAGACGGGCACGTCGATCTTGATCCTCGGCTTCGACGACCCCGCCACCGAGGCTCCGAGCACCGACGACGGCATCGAGGCTCGCCTGGGCAGCGAGGCGCGACGGTCGTTCTGGCCCGCGCTCGGCCGTGGTCGTCTCGGCGTGGCCGTCGGGAAATCCCACGTCGAACTGCGGGATGCCATCGTCGAGTCCCGGCTGTCGGCGATGCTGAGCACCTACGATCGATTCGGCGAAGTCTCCGAGCTGACCAACCACGAGCAGATCGTCGTCGAGCGGATCCGGGCGAACATCCCCGCGGCGCGCGACGGGGAACATCCGGCCCTCGATGTCGTCGCCGATGTGATCATCCAGCTCGCTCGCGAAGACGAGGACGATGTGGGCTTTCTGTGGTGCTTCCGCCGACCCGGAATGATCATCGAGCGGCGCGACCTCCGACAGATCTCGCTCGCGGCCCGTCCGTTTCGGGCGCTGCTGATCTGCGGGGAGGCGGTGCGAGACGAACCGGAACACAGCAGCGAGCTCGAGGTCTTTCTCAAGACGGCCGAGCCTCCCGCACACGATCGGTGGGTGCCGACACCTCGACTGAAGGAGCGCTACAAGGCCGGGTGGAAGGTCAGCCTGCAGCGCTTGATGTCCGCCGCGGACGAGGCGGTCCGAAAGCACGTGGCGATCACGACCGAGACCTCCGAAGGAGGGCCCGAGAAACTCCGCAGGCTCTTCAAGGTCGGGACGGTCGGCGGCGGGCGAGCCGAGAGCGAGTTCCACTTCCGCGATCTTCGGGCCCAGGTCGTCCGTGGGGCGTGGCACTTCCACGCCAAGGTGCTTCCGAACCTGCCCACAAAGGCCGCCTGGAGCACCGTCGTCGACGTCGAGTTCCCCGAGGAACGAGGCCGCGCGAGCTCGTCGGGGACGATCGCGACGGTGGAAGTCGAGGGCGCCGACCACGAGTTGATCGACGGTCGTGCCCACATCGCGGCGCCACCGGGTACCGCACACGTCGACATCCGAGGTCGCACCGACCCTCGCCGTCATCCCGTGGCCGTGGACGAAGCCGCCATCGAGCTCGTGATCCGCTCGCGTTCGGAGGACCGCGCGTGACCACCAAGCGGCGGCGCTTCCTGCCGTACGCGTTCGCAGAGCGTGCGCTACCGCTGCACCTCGTCGGGATCGACTTCGAGGAGGAATCGGTCGAGGTCGGCGCGCTGTTCGATCCCACGTCGCGAACACTCGATCTGCGGGAGTTCGGCGGGCACGCCCAACCGGTGGTCATCCGTCTGCATACCCCTGCCCTCGACGCGGAGCTGGTACGGACGCTGGTTCCGAAGCGCGAGCTCGCGGACCCTCCTGTTCGGCTCGTCGCGGTCGCCACGGATGCCGGCGGTTGGTACCGCACGACCGGGGTGCTCGCGCCCGCAGACGAAGGCTACGCAGGGAAGCTCGAACTCGTTCCGGCCGATTCGACCGGTCACATCGACATCGAGGCGCTGGTCGTCCGTCGCGAGGACGCCGATCGCGGGTCTCGCGGTTTCGCGACGAGGGCTGGCATGCGAGTCGCCAGCTCCTCGCCCATCCGCGTCCTGACGCGAGAACCGACCGCGATGCCCGGGGGAGCCCTCGACGTGCGTTGGGAGGACTTTCGGACGTCGGCCCATCCGGAACGAAAGCGGGGCAGCAGCCGGATCTTCTATCTGGAGACCACACTCGATCCCCCGGTCCTGTGGCTCAACCGTGCGAATCCGGATCTCGTGGCGGTGCTCGAGTCCAAGGGGACTCGCGGATCCAAGGCGATGGTCCGCGACCTGCTCAACCAGGCGATCGCACAGCCGGTCTGGTACGCGCTGGTGCACACTGCGAGCATGGCGGTCACGCGGGACGAAGACGGCGCGGCGACCGTCCCGGAAGGATGGCAACGGGGGATCCTCGCGCGCATCGCCCCGCGTATCCACCGTGGGGTCGGCAAGGAGTCTGCGTACCGCCAGCTTCTCGAGGATCTCGTCGAGGTCGACGAGGTCGACATCAACCGCCGCGCGTGGCTGACCGAGCGCCTCGTGGTCGCGATTGCCGACGAGCTCGGCCTCGAGACGATCACCCAGCGTGCCCTGCGGGAGTTGGCCCGGTCATGACGCGCGTCCGGCTGATGCGGTTGACCAACCAGGGCCTCGCGGCCGTCGACGCGGCGTTCCTCGACGGTACGCCGCAGCGGTTGCCCGACGACCCCAGCTTCGCGGTCCCCTTGCGCGAGCCGGGGATCCTGTCACGAGCCAACGTGTCGGTAGACGTTCCCGGCGATCACCGGCTGGGTCCCGAGGACGATGCACGGGTGGCCGTGCTCCTCCATCGCACCCTCCCGATCCGTCGAGCGATCGCGACCGATGATCGTTTCTGGGCGTGGCTGGCGGTCTGCGAGTACGCACCGTTGCTGCGCCGCCGCTGGCGTGGCACCGAACGATCGCCCAACCGTCAACGATTCGTCGGCAAGCTCACCGACAACGGCCTGTCGCGTCTTTGGTGGGCCGCCGAGCTGACGGCGGGTGCGGACGGCATCGACGAAGCGTCACTCGCGGCGCTCTTGTCGAGCCAGTACCGCACCGATCGCCTGTTGAGCATGGCGACGTTGCGGCACGCGCCTGTGCTCAAGGGGCTGCTCGATGCGATCGGGGACGACACCCGCTGGCAGGTGCTCAACGCCGTGTGCCAGCGCGTGGGCGTGCTGTCGACGACGTACGCGGTGCCGGCGATGACGCGGCCAGAGGCCCGAGCGTTCGTGTCGAGGGTCTACGAGGGCGTGGTCTCGGAAGGTGGCTTCGCCCGCGCGTCGGACGACGGTCCGACTCGTTGATGAAACGCATAGGGGGCGAAGCGATCTACGGAACCGAAGTCGGACGTTCGAAGGTTGAGCGCTCGACGATCGGGTTGGCGGACCTTGGCGATCAAGGTCCACGGGAACGAGCGTTCGGCGCTCACGCGCGGAGCAATCGGGACCACGGTCCGCGGATCCCGGCCAGGTCGTGGACCGTGAGAGTGAGTCGGGCGTAGAAGATCCGCCGACCGCTGGGGCGCCATCACGACCGAACATGTAGTGCGTGTCCGTGTCGGAGAGGATCGTGATGGGAATTGCGGGACGCGCGCGTTGCCGCACCATACGGAGACAGCCGCGTTCTCCGAAGGCCAGCGGGCCGCCGTGTTCGGGACCGACGTGCCGGCCACGTTGCTCACGAGCGCTACCGACGGGGGCTACGTCTCCGCCGACAACTTCTTCTGGGCGCCATCGGGCCGGCAGGTCTTCGACGCGTCCAACTTCTACGTGCCGACGTCCGGCCTCGACCCGTTCGGCAACGAGACGACGATCGCGTGGGACACCCACCACCTGTTCCCCACGACGCTCACCGACGCGCTCACCAACGTCGTCTCCGTCGTCTACGACTATCGGGTCCTCGCCCCCAGCCAGATCACCGACGCCAACGGCAACCGGACCGTCGTCGCGTTCGATACCCGCGGCGTCGTCGTCGCGATGGCGCGGATGGGCAAGTCGGGCGCGAGCGAGGGGGACACCCTCTCGGACCCGACGTCCGCGTTCTCCTACGACGTGTTTGCGTGGGAAAACGACAGCGAGCCGCTTTGGGTCCGCACGCAGGCGCGCGAGACCTACGGTGACCCGAACACCGAGTGGATCGAGCGTGTTTCCTACTTCGACGGCTCAGGCAACACGATTCTGGACAAGGTCAGCGCCGAGCCCGGGCTCGCGCTGCAGATCGACAGCAACGGCGACGTCGTTGTCGACGGGCAGGGCGTGCCGATCCTCGCGAGCGCGGATCCCCGTTGGGTCGGTTCGGGCCGCACCGTCTTCGACAACAAGGGCAACCCGGTCAAGCAGTACGAGCCGTACTTCTCGGACACGGACGCGTTCGAAGCGGAGACCGAGATGAGGACGCACGGCGTCACGCCGGTGCTGCACTACGACCCGCTCGGCCGCCTGATCCGCACGGACTTCCCGGACACGACCTACGCCCGCGTCGAGTTCACGCCGTGGGACCAGACGTCCTACGACCAGAACGACACGGCGGCCGACACGGCGTGGCACACGGACCGAATGGCGCTGTCGCCGGGCGACCCCGAGCGGCGCGCCGCCGAGGTCACGATTCCCCACCACGACACGCCGACCTCCACGTACTTCGACGCGCAGGGACGGCCGGTGCATACCGTGGCGACCGACGGCTTCGGTCAGACGGTGTCGACGCGCACGATCCTGGACATCCAGGGCAACGTGCTCGAGGTGATCGATGGCCGCGGGAACACGGCCGAGACGCGGACGTACGGAATGCTCGGCCAGGCGCTCCAGACGCAGTCCGTGGACGCCGGCGATCGCCGAATGGTCGCCGATGTTCTCGGCGCGCCACTGCGGCTGTTCGACGACCGGGGCCAGACCTTCCGGTTCGAGTTCGACGAGCTGCGGCGTGTCACGCACGAGTGGATGCAGCCGTCCACGGGGTCCGAGCAGCTACTGACTCGCAACGCCTACGGCGAGCTCGCCACATCACCGCAGACCAACAATCTTCGCGGGCGACTGCTACGGCAGTATGACGGCGCTGGGCTCCTGGAACACTCGAGCTTCGACTTCGCCGGCAACGAGTTGTCGACCGACCGGCGCCTGCATGTCACGGCGACGGCGACCCCGGACTGGGTCTCGCTGTCGTCGGCGACGACACTGGCCGCGCTCGACACGGCGCACGCGACCCTGCTGCAGACGGAGACGTTCTCGTCGAGCGGCACGTACGACGCGCTGGGGCGGCCGGTCACGATGACGAGCAACGACGGCTCGGTGACCCGGTACGCCTACAACGCCGCGGGGATGCTCGAGTCGGTCGACGTGGATGTGCGTGGCGCGACGCCGTCGACGAGCATCGTCTCGGACATCGAGTACGACGTGCACGGCCGCCGACTGTCGGTGGCGCACGGCAACGGCACGACGACGGCGTACACCTACGACCCGCTGACGTTCCGGCTGACGCGCGTGCAGACGACCCGGGACTCCAACAGCACGGTGGTGCAGGACCTGCTGTACGTCTACGACCCGGTGGGCAACGTCGTCCGCATTTCTGACGGTGCCACTCAGGCGGAGTACTTTCAGAACACGGTCGTGACCGGCGATCAGGAGTTCGTATACGACGCCTTGTACCGTCTGATCTCCGCAACGGGTCGCGAGCATGTGTCGCAAGGCCAGCCCGCGAACAGCGAAATGACGCCTGGGCCGCAGCCGGAAACGAGTGATCCGGCCGCGCTTCGCAACTACCTGGAGATGTACACGTACGACGAGGTCAACAACCTGCTGGCGGTGCAGCACGTTGGCGGACCGGGTTGGACGCGACACTACGTGTACGCGAGCGACGGCAACCGTCTGCTCCAAAACCGTGGGCCGAACGACCCGGAAGCGGGCCCGTTCACGCACGCGTACACCTACGACGCCCACGGAAACATGACCTCGATGCCTCACCTGTCCACGATGGACTGGGAAGCGCGCAACCTGCTGCAGCGCTGCGACCTCGGTGGTGGCGGCAACGTGTACTTCCAGTACGACCGAGCAGGCAACCGCGTGCGGAAGCACCAGCTCAACACGTCGACGTCCGTGGTCACGGAGCGGATCTACCTCGGCTCGCTCGAGTACTACCGCTCATCCTCGAATAAGGGGCTACAGGACGAACGGGAGACCCTGCACGTCGCTGATGACACGGCGCGCGTGTGCATGATCGAGACGTTGACCGTCAACGTCGGTACCCCGGTGGCGTCGCCGACGAGCTTGGCGCGGTACCAGTACAGCAACCACCTGGGCACGGTGGCGGTGGAGCTGGATGCGTCGGCGGGGGTGATTTCGTACGAGGAGTTTCACCCGTACGGGACGAGTGCGTACCGGGCGGTGAACTCGGGGATCGCGGCGAGCGCGAAGCGTTATCGGTACACGGGGAAGGAGCGGGATGAGGAGACGGGGCTGGACTCGATGGGGGTCCGGTACTACGCGGCGTGGTTGGGGCGGTGGACGAGTAGCGATCCGATCGGGATCGGGGATGGGGTGAACAGGTTTGCGTATGTGTCGGGTAACCCGGTGGGGTTGTTCGTCTCGAACTCTCGCACTGCCGCACGATACCGGGTCTCAAAGCTCGCGATCTTGGCGAGGAGCTCCTTGCGCTTCGCGGCGTCGGTCGCGGTGACTCGCGGTCGTGTCTGAAAAGTACGCACGCTGCGAAGCAGCCACGTCGCGGTACGACGCCGCAACCACGTTGCGCCAGCCGACCAAACCAGAGCCTCACGCAGCCAGAGCCGCGGGGCGGCGCCGACGTCCGCCTGATCCAGGAGATCCTCGGCCACGCCGAGCAGAGCACGACGGAGACATCTCGCGCCTCGAGGCCGTGCATGCACGCACGCATTCGCGGGCGACCGTTGCCGGGAAAGTCGAAACGCGGCTCCGGTGCAGGATGAGTCGATGAGTCGGCTCAGCCCCCGAGGACGGCTGCGACCGAGTCCGCCGTCAAAATGCGCTCGAGGTACTCCTCGAGCGTCGCGGCATCCGCATGCGCGATCTTGGCCGCGTCCTCGCCAGTGAGGCCACCGAACTTCGCCCGTAGCTGCTTGAGGAGGGTCTCCCGGTTCGCTTGCGCGCGGCCAATGACCACCCCTTGCTTGCGGCCCTTCTCCAGTAGCTTTTCGAGGCTGTTCATCGTGACGTCCCTGGCTGCGGGGGTGTGCTCCGTGATCGTCGCTGCGAGCAGTTCGAGGTCGGTGCTGCGCTCGCCGGCAGCTTCTCCAAGATACTCGAAGATCCGCTGGAGCGCTCTTGGACCCTCGGGGTCTCCATCGAGCGCTGCCACGACTGGCGCCCAGAACACCGAACGTGTCCTTGGAGAATTTGTCGTGCGGCTGGTCTGGCCTATCGCGCATCGACCTCACTGACGCTAGCACGCACCCGGGACGAAGAACGCGTCGCGGTGTTGCAGGATCGGGAGCGTCGTCATGAGTAGCCATGGTGATGGACCTGCCCGGAAGGCACGCAGATCAGCGAAGAACACGAGCGGGGCGAGCAGCCCGAATCGGCGCCCGACGACCGCCACAGGCGCGACGTGTAGCCCGTTCCCCGCCTCGAGAGACTGGTCGGCCGACGTCGGCTTCGCTGGGCTGGAGAGTGACCCGGCCCCATCGTCCATCGAGCTCACTCCCCCGGCGAGAGAACGGTGAGTCCCTTGTTGCGGTGCTGCAGCTCATCGCGGTGCGGATGTACGGCGAGGTCGAAGCGTAGGTCCCAGCCACGCGCACCGAGCCGTGCACCGTTAGTGCCGGCGCTCGGGCAGCGCCGCGTTCACATCACGCGAGGGTTCACTGCGCGCAGACTTCGGCGGGAACCCAGAACGTCTCGAGGTTGATCCGCGGACACGTGGGGCCGGGCAGTGCCGTCTCGCCCATCGTCCAGGTTGCGCCGCCGTCCTCGGAGCGCAGCATCACGCCGCCGCCGTCGTTGGGGAGCGTGGCCACGGCGACGAGGATGTCGTCCACGCCGGTCCAGATTGCGGCGGTCGTGTCGGCGGCGACGGGGATCTGGCCGACCGATTCCCAGGTCATGCCGTCGGTGCTGTGCGCGACTTGCTCGTTGTTGAGGATCGCGACGAAACCGTCGGGGACACTGAGCAGGTCCGCGACGTTGCCGCCCGGGTCCACCGTGGTCCACGTCAGTCCGGCGTCGGTCGAGACGCAGGACGTTGCGCCGCCGACCACGATCGTGCCGTGGTCGACCACGATCTCGCCGCGGTGCTGAATGCTGTCGGGGCAGGCGGCGGAGGCGGTCGTGGGATCGGTCCAGGTCAGGCCCCAATCCTCGGACACGTAGACCGTCGCGTCGTTGCCCGCGACCACGAGCACACCTGCGTCTTCGTCGAAGGCCACACGCCGCACGTTGCCCACGCCCGGCGGCTCGAGGTTGTCCTCGCCCACGCTCCACGTCAGACCGTCGTCACTGATCACGCGGCGGAAGATGACGAAGCGCTGGCCGTCGAAGAAGACGCCGCCGGCCAGCGAAGCGTCGCCGAGGTCGGGCACGTCCGACGAGGGCAGGCGATCCCAGGTCAGCGCGTCGGCCGACGTGTAGATCGCTCCGGGCTCGCCCCAACCCGACGCGGCCACGAACACGCCCTGTGCGTACACCGTCCGGGGGTACAGCGAGTCGGCGTCGTGGAAGCAGTCCGGCGCCGGATCCTGCTCCCAGACCTCGCTCCACGTCTGCCCGAGATCGCACGAGCGGATGAACCGCGCCCCGTGCGTCGACAGCACGTGCATCGGGACGAGACCCTCGTCGACGCCGGTGCCGGTGCCGCTCTCGTCGGCCGGGCCGCCACCGGTCGAGTCCGTCGCCGCGGTGGATCCCGGGCTCGCGTCGTCGGATCCGGCGGCCGATGTCTCGCCACCGCCGGTCGCCGACGTAGGGGGGTTCGTGCCGGTCGACGTGGCTTCGGTCGTCCCCGCGCTCGCCCCGTCGTCGTCGGCGTCTGCTCCGGGGCACGCTGCGCCCGTCACGACGAGGACGAGGGCGGCAACGCGGATCGGCAGACTCGGGCGCAGGGACGGCATCGAGAGCCTAGAGCCGTCCCGGAGCCCAAGTGGCTGAAAAAATCCGAGCGTCCGAGATCGAGGCCGATCGCAGCAACATGGGGAACTCGTCATGGCTGCCATCGAGCCCCGCCGATACGCCCCGCGGCGACAACATCGTTCCGTGACGGCGCGACGCTTCCTGAATCTGCGGATGCGCGATTTCGTCTACGCCGCCGTGCCCGCCTCGAACACGGTCCGACCTCGCGCCGCAGTGACTGTTTCCGTGCTCGTGGCGACGCTGGCCGTGGTGGGATGTGCCGAGTCCGAGGGCGGCGACGAGTCCGAGGACGCCGACGTCGTGCCCTCGATGCTCGACTGCGAAACGTCGATGCATGTCGTCGAGTTTGCCGATCCAGCGGTCGAGGACAATGTCCGCTTCCTGACCGGGATCTACGACGACGAGCTGCTCCACCGTGATCTATGTGCTGTCGAGGCGATCGTGGTCACCAATCGGACGGTCACCGACCTGTCCGGGGTGCAGTGGTGCACGAGCCTGAAGGTCTTGCGGATCGGGGACGGCGAGGTCGACGATGTCACGGTGCTGACCGAGCTGACGATGTTGGAGACGATCGAGCTGGCGAGCAACCGAGTCGAGGACGCGAGCCCGCTCGCGGGCCTCACCTCGCTGAAGACCCTCGACGTCTCCTCCAATCAGCTCACCGACCTGGGCTTTGCGACGAACCTGACGCAGCTACGAGACCTTCGTGTGGGGTCGAACCGGATCACGGACATCTCGAGCCTCGCCGAGCACCACGAGCTACGGACACTCGTGCTGGCCAGCAACGCGATCGAAGACCTGGATCCGTTGTCGACGACGGGCGCCGTGGAGTTCCTCGACGTTCGGTACAACGACATCGTCGACCTCTCGCCGGTTCTCGACGCGTTCGCGCCCCCGCGTTCGGAGGACGGCTGGAAGCTGCGGATCGAGGGCAAGCCGCTCAGCGAGGAGTCCTGCGAGCTCATCGGCGAGCTCTTCAGGATGTGGATCTTCACCGACATGCACTGCTGACCCGGCCGGTCACCCCTCGCCCGGGATGACGCGCCAGCGGGTCTGTTCGGCCTACGCGCGATGGGACTCAGTCGCCGAGCGCGTCGAGGATCTCGCCGAGCACCGCGTCGAAGCGCCCACGGCCTCGACCTTGCGCAGCGTGCCGCACGACCGCCGTCCGTCAAGGTGACGAGGCGCCTGTCATCGCCCCACGCCCGACTGCAGCGCCGGCACCGTGAGCGGGCCCTGCTCGGCGAAGAGCATCAGCGCCATCCCTCGAGCCAGACCGAGCTCGAGCTCGGAGAGCGTCGCCTTGCTGCGCACGCTGCAGGGACCGGGACTCGACGCCGTGCTGGTCGTCGATCGCCGCGACGAGCGCCAGACTCCGGAGCTCGCGACCTTCATCGACAGCATCAGCGGCGACGCGCGAACGTGGTCCGCCTCGCGCGCCGCTTCGGACGTCATGAAGCGGCGCGGTCAGGCGCCACGACGCAGGACCCGCACGCGCCCGGTCCCGCCTCCGCCGCCGTAGAAGGTGTCACCGTCGGCGGCCAGGCCCGAGATCCGTACGCCGTCGGGAGCGTCGTGGCGTTCGAGCACTTCGCCGGTCCGAGGGTCGATACGGCGTAGCTCGGACTGGTCCTCCTCGAGCGTCGCGTGCCACAGCTCGCCGTGGGTCCACGTGACGCCGGTGACGAAGCGGTCGGACTCGATCGTCCGCAAGAGCTCTCCGGTTTCGGCGTCGATGCAGTGGATCTTTCGGGCGCGGTACTGGCCGACCCAGAGCTTGCCCTCGGCCCAGGTCAGGCCGGAGTCCTGTCCACCGCCGGGGGCGGGTAGCTTGGCGAGGATCTCGCCGGTCTCGGGGTCGAGCTTGTAGATGTGCGTGTCGGCGAGCTGATACAGGTGGCGGCCGTCGGACGTGGTGCCGGCATCGGCCGCGATCTCGAGGCGGCGCACCGTCTCGCCGGTCGCGGGATCGACCGCCTCCAGTGCATCGCCGAGGGCGACCCAAAGGTGCGTGCCGTCGAACTCGACGCCGTGCACCGCCGCATCCCCCCAGGGTCCGAGCTGCCGGTCGACCGTCATGGGTGAGGTCTTGGTCATCGCCGTAGCATAGGGTCAGGGATCGAAGCGGGGCAGTAACATTGCTGTCGTGCTCGCGAGCGCGGTGCCGGCCAGCCAGCGCTTGGCCCGGCCCTTCCCCGCCGAGCGCACGCGGCCATCCGCCTCGAGCTCGGCCAGCAGCCGCTGCACGTTTCGCTGGCTCATGCCCAGCGCCAGGGCGAGCGAGGACGTCGACCACGCCTGGCCATCGGCCAGCAGCGCTCGCAGCTCGCCGAAATCGGAGTCCTCGGGGACGAGCAGCACCGCGACCTCCTCCACACCGAGCGGGCAGATCAGGTAGCCGCCATCGGCCGATTCGATCGTGGCGATGGGCGAGAGTGCCTTGCGAAGGCGGCCGACCTCGACCCGAAGACGCGTCCGCCAAGCCTCGTTCGCCGCCTTGGCCTCGAGCGCCTCGCTGCGCAGCACGTCCCGGGACGTCGCCTGTGGCCACGACTCGCACAGCAAGCGAGCGATCTTCCACAACACCGGTCGTGACGCGAGGGAGACCGCGGCGCGCGGCGACGACAGGCCTCGTCGGCACGCGTCGGCAATCAAGATCGGCGCCGACATCAGCGCTTCGACGTCTTCGAGGCGCAGGTCCTGCGTGGACCCTTCCACCTCGCGCCGCGCGGCGACTTTCTGCAGTTCCTGCTCCGCGACGTCCACCTCCCGGCACAACGAGCTCACGCCCGCCCGCCGTGCGGAGGCCCGGGCACTCGCGAACGCATCGCGAGCTCGCCGGGCCTGCACGCGCCGCACCGCGATCTCGGCGCGGAGAAGACTCGCGGTGGCCTCGATCCGGATCCAGATCGTCGGGGCCGCCTCGGGGCGCTCCATCGCCGAGGCGAGTCCGGCCAGCTGATCGAGCTCGGTCTCGGCCTCCGGTAGCAGACCCAGCAAGACCGCTCGCCTTGCCAGAAGCAGGCGCCCGTGCGCTGCGTTGAGCCAGTCGCCGTCGTCCTCGAGTCGGGCGACCGCGGCGTGCACGTCGGCATCGACCGACGTCAGGTCTCGGGCGGCCAGTGCGACCTCGGCCATCGCGAGCGCGCACCGGGCGTGTGCGAGTGGCTGGCGATCTTCGTAGTCGCGCGCGGCGGCGTGCAGCAGCTCTCTCGCTCGACCCAGGTCCCCCAGCTGCGCCATCGCGATCCCACGAAGCGCGACGGCGTCGGGGTCATCTCGGAGGGCGACGCGGTCGAGCGCACCCAACGGGTCGCCTCCGGCGAGCGCCCGCGCCGCTGCAGCGATGATCGAGTCCATGCAATCCCGACGAGGATGTTACTCCCGACGCGCGCGCGGCAGGGCTACGAGGGGACGACATGGTCGACTCCTCCGCATCAAGTCCGCTCGTGAAACGTGCGTCGGGTTGGTTCGTCGCCGGGGCCTCGGCTCTCGGCGCGATCGTGCTGCCCAAGTGCCCGCTGTGCCTGGCCGGCTACCTCTCGGTGCTCGGCGTGAGTGTCGGCGGCGCGACCATGACCGACCTCGCGTGGATCCGATTCGGCTTGGCGGCCACGGCCGTGCTCGTCGGTGGCGGCATGGTCGTCGCTCGCCTTCGCCGTCGACGGGCGAGTTGCTGTGCCACGAGGACTCGAGCCGCCGCAATCGCGACGCCGTTGTAACTCGTGCCTCCTCGAGCCTGCGCGTACACCCTGCACATGCCCGACGACACCGACACCCTCCCCTCCCTCCTTGGTCGACCACCCGTCGTCGACCGCGCCGCATGGGACGACGCCTGGGGAAAGCTCTTGCTCGCGGAGAAGGCCCACACGCGCGCAGGCGATGCGCTCCACGTCAAACGTCGAAGCATGCCCTGGCTCGAGATCGACGAGCCCTACGCATTCGATACTCCCGAGGGCACCAAGACGCTCGAAGAGCTCTTCGAAGGTCGACGTCAGTTGATCATCTATCGGGCCTTCTTCGAACCAGGCGTCCACGGCTGGCCGGACCACGCCTGCATCGGGTGCTCGATGGTCGCCGACCAGGTCTCTCATCTCGCGCACCTGCACGCCCGCTCGACCAGCCTCGTCTTCGCCTCGCGCGCCCCGCAGGCCGCGATCGCCCGACTCAAACAGCGCATGGGCTGGGAGCACCTGCCGTGGGTCACCCTCACCGACACCTTCGACGCCGATTTCGGCGTCGACGAGTGGCACGGGCACAACGCCTTCATTCGCCACGAAGGCAAGGTCTATCGGACCTACTTCATTCACCGAAGGGGCGACGAAGCGATCGGCACCGTCTGGAGCTACCTCGACATGACCGCGCTGGGCCGACAAGAGGCCTGGCAAGACCTCCCCGAGGGCTACCCGAAGAGCCCGCCGTACAAGTGGTGGAACTGGCACGACGCCTACGAAGACAACGGCCCGGCAACGTCCAGGATGTCGAGCGTTTGACGACCAGGTGAGTGGACCTTGGCTGCCAAGGTGCGGTGGAACGAGCGTTCGGCGCTCACACCCGTCGCGATGCGGTCGGTCTCGGGTGTACAGTCGATGGGAAGTTGCGTCGGATCTCCGCGTCGACCCTGCTCCTGGTCTCGGCCGCGTGTCGGGTCACGCCCGCAACCCGCGAGGTCGATCCGGCACCGCGGCACGCGAACTCGACCGAGTCTGCGGACGGCTGGCCAGTGAGCGCCCAGGGGCCGCATGACGTCCATGTCGGCGATCTCGTCGCGACGGCGGACGGTCCGGTGATCCTCGTGACGGGTGAGGGACCGGTGAACGTGGCCGGCACGCGGCTCGACGCCGGGGGTGACGCGGCGGTCGTCGGTCTCGACTGGCAAGGGCGTGCTCGATGGCACGTTCGCCTGCGCGCCCCCGGCCACGTGACGACCGACGCGCTCAGCCAGCGCTCGGACGGCCGCATCGTGTTCCTGGGATCGTTCTCCGGACAGCTGGAGCTCGGGCGTCATCGAGTCGTCGCGACCGGGGAGCGGGATTGCTTCTTCGCCGTGCTCGCTGCCGATGGGAAGCCCGAGATGCTCGCCTCTCTGGGCGGTGAGGCCACCACGGTCTGCCGCGATCTGGTCTCCGACGGTGACATGAGCTGGATCGTCGGTTCGTTCGGCGGTGAGCTCTCCGTCGGGGAGCGACGCCTGCACGCCCGCGGTCTCCTCGACGTCTTCGTCGCCCGGATCTCGGTGGACGCCGGAACGTTCGACGCGGGCTTGTCGTTCGGGACGCTCGGCGAGGACGTCGGTCGTGCCATCGTCGTCGATGCCGCAGGGCTCGTCATTGCTGGTAGCTACGGCAGTCCTTTTGGTCCCGACGGGAAGATCGAAGTCAGCGATGCCGACCGCGCGCTTGCCTTCGGGCCGGACCTTCGGCTGTCGCCCGTCGGGGACGCCGATGCGTTCGTCGCCGCGATCGACCGGAGCGGGCGCGCGCGATGGGCCACCCCGCTGGCTGGACCCGGGTTCGACGTCGCCAAGGACGTCGTCGCGGTCGACGACGGGTTCGTCGTCTCCGTCGCGTCACAGCTGCGCGCACCGCCACCGGGAGTGTCCGGGCTCGCGTCCGACGTTCCGATGAGCGGCTACGTGACGGGGCTGGATCGCCACGGCGAACCTCGATGGCGATGGGCACATCCGAGTCTCGTGTCCCCACACGGTCTCGCCGTGATCGACAGCGGGGTCGTCGTCGTCGGGCACTACCGCGACGGGCTGGAAGTGGGGGCGGAGCGCTGGGAGACCGCGGGTGACATCGATGCCTTCGTGGTCGCGCTCGACCCCGACGGCAAGGTGACGGGCGGCACGCACTGCGGGGGCCCGCAGGCGGACCTGGCGTACGCCGTGGCTACTGCGGGCGACGACGTGTTCTTCGTCGGCTCGACCTCCGGTGCATCGAGTTGCGCACCGGGCCGCGCCGAGGTCAGTCGCGGCTACCTCGCCCGTACGCCACGCTAGTCCTCCGACCGGGTAATTCTGAGCGGCTAAACACCGCCCCCGTCGCCCCCACCGTTGTTGCGAGACCTCGCAGTATCCCGATACAGCTTCGGCCTCGCGCCGCGGTGGAGGGCGACGCTGACGGCGTTTATCCACTCAGAATTACCCGGTCGGAGGACTAGCGGCGACGCCCGCCGGCAACACGGCAAAATTGCCGCGCTCGAGCGTTTGACGACCAGGTGAGTGGACCTTGGCTGCCAAGGTGCGGTGGAACGATCGCCACGATGGGCGCCGTGCAAGCCGCGGTGGCTGCGGCGCTGCGGTTCGACCCGCGGGCGCGCGTCGACCGACCGCTCGGACGCGCGCTCGTGATCCAGACGCTTCATGAGCTCGGCGTGCCGAGCGGTCGCGGTCTCGCCGAGCGGGTCGGCTGCTCCACCGCCACCGTCCGACGGCACCGCGGCCACCGGCATCCTGCGGTCGCGGCCGTGCTTCGCTGCCTCGCGGACCCGCGCTTGCATCGTCCGTAACCCCGTCGATGTCGAGCGTTTGCGGACCGAGCTCGCCGAGGTTGGCGGCCAAGGTACGACCGGACGAGCGTTCGGTGCTCGGCAAGGGGCGGACCGCGGTACTCCTACGGCGACCCATGCGAATGCTCGCGCCTGCACCCAGCACCGCCCTCGATCCCGCCACGGGGCGACCCCGGTTCGGCTCGTACGTCGGCGAAGTGGTCGACGACGCGATCGCCTCGCTGGAGCCCTCGTGGGTGCGCCGGGTCGCGACGCACAAGCGGTGGATCTACTTGTGCACGGTCGCGGACGGGGTCTTCGTCGCGATGGCCGTGGTCGATCTCGGCTACGCGTGCAATGCCTTCGCGCTCGCGTACCGGGCGTCCGAAGGGGTGCTGTTCGACCGCTCGTTCGTCGGCCTGCCGGGGATGGGCGCCGTGACGCGAGACGAGCATCGCCGCGTTCACGCCCGGTTCCGACATCCGAAGGCGCGGTTCGTGGTCGATTGGCCGCGGGACCGCTCGACACTGCAAGCCGAAGCGACGTTCGGGTCGATCGCCGTGCAGCTGAGGCTCGACGGTGACGCTGCCCCTCCACCGCTCACGGCGATTGCGGCGATCGAGGGCGGTCGCGTGAACGTGACGGAGAAGCGTGCGCTTCAGCCCACGCAGGGGACGCTGCGGATCGGCGACCGCGAGCTGTCACTGAACGAAGGACTCGGCGGAATCGACTACACCCACGGCCTGCTCGCGCGGCACACCGCGTGGCGCTGGGCCTTCCTGCTGGGGACGACCACGACCGGGATGGCCATCGGCATGAATCTGGTCGAGGGGTTCGTGGGAGAACCCGAGTGTGGCCTGTTCGTCGGTCGGCGCGTGCTGCCCCTTCGGGAGGGGCGCTTCACCTGGCGACACGACGATCCGATGCAGCCGTGGCGCGTCACCACGGCCGATGGTGCCGTCGATCTGACGTTCACCCCGGGTGGCATGCACGCCGAGCGACGCAATCTCGGGATCGTGCGATCACGGTTCGTCCAACCGATGGGGAGCTTTGCGGGCACGATCCGCGTCGAGGACGAGGTTCACGAGATCGGTCGCGCGTTGGGAGTCGTCGAGGACCAAGACGTGCACTGGTGAGCGCGCCGCGACGAAGTGACGTGGTCGTGACTCCGGACTACCCCGAGGTCGGCGAACGCATCACCGTGCATCAGCTCCTGACCCACACTGCGGGCGTATGGAGCTACACGTCCGGCACCGCGTAGATGAAGACCGAAGCGACCAGACCGCACACGCTCTCGCAGATGGTGGGTCGTCGACGAGATCGGTGGCCACACGCGGCTCGGACACAGCGGTGGGATCAACGGCTTCGAGTCCTTCTACGCTCGCGTCCCCGCGTCCCGCGGCTTACTCGGGCCTACTCGTCGGCAGTGCCGGAAGCGTCAGGTGACGGAGTCGCCGCGGACGCAGCGGGCGGGGTCGTGGGCTCGGCGGCGTCGGCGAGTATGGCCGCGGCGGGCCCGGCGAGGGGGATCACGACATCGGTTGGAGACTTCTTCGGGATGTCGTGCGGTTCGTCGTCCATGTTCTTTGGACATCGCCAATGACGGAGGTTCGCGACCCATTCGTCGTCACGGATGCTGTCGATGAAGGCAGCAAGCTCCGAGGTTTGGCGCTCGTCGTCTTGGTCGGCGACCAGCACGACGCCGTGTGAGTCGGCGGTCTTGAGCAGGTCGGTCACGTTCCGGATCCCGAGGCCGTGGAATCGCTTCTCCCAAGGCGAAGGTGTCTCCGCGGTGGGACGGGCCCGCCGCAGGTGCAGGCTGAGCACGGCCTGGTCCACCCAATCGACGAGCCGGGACGCAGGGATCCGCGTCTCGATCATCAAGTCCACGAGGTCATGGTGCGCGAGACTCTGGACGTTGGTGACGCCTTCATCCTCGAGGCGTGCGCGATCGTAGAGGCCGATTCCCTCGAGATCCGTCAGCGGATGCGCTTCTGCGTAGTTCTTCGGGACGACGATCTGCATGATGCCTGCCGGCTTCCGCAACGTCTCGAGAATGAGCGCTACGCCCGTCTCGGGGAAGATTCCGACGACGAAGGCGACCAGTCCCGCGGCGATGTCACCGACGCCGACGAGGGTCAGCACCCACGACAGAATGACCGCCATCAGAATGCGCACCGACACGCTCGCGTATGCACTGGGCTTGAGGTCCCTGCGAACGAACCGAAGGATCGCCGTCTGCAGGGTGAAGAAGTACGCGCCGAGGAACGCCAGGACGAGCGGCTCGAGTCGCGGCACGAAGAAGCTCAGGAGGCTCTCGGTCGGTCCCTGTCCGTCGACCCCGAGCGACGCCCCGCCGCTGGCAGCGGGCGTCGTGAGCAGGTCCTGGTGTGGACCCACCGGCGTCAGTGTCAGGATCCAGCCCAAGGTGATGATGATCGTGGCGATGAGGATCGGCCACCGCTTGCCCGCGCGCAGCCGGGTCTTGGAGTGCGTGTCGCCGAACGCCTCGTCGAGTTGCTTGCCGTAGCGAGAGCGGATGTCGTTGAGGTTGTGGGCGGAAGGGTCGAGACGGAAGATGTCGTGCTCGAGCTGGCGACGTAGCGTGCTCAACTGCTGGCGATCGAAGAAGTAGTACAGCAGCGCAGGGAGCATCGATGCCGTGGCGATGAACAACCACTGCAGCGCCCGGCCGAGCTGGACGACTCCGCGCGTTTCCCGGTCGAACAGTCGGTCTCCCTCTCCGAAGAAGTAGATGATCAATGCCGGGACTACGACCGCGACGCCAGCGACGGCGAGCCCGGTGAAGATCTGCACGGTCGACCTCCACAGGCCTTCGTGTCCGCGCGCGCTCAAGAGTATGAGAACCATGACGGCCGCCGCGCCGCCGCCCCCGATCCACAGCCAGTAGTCCGCCCAGAGGTTGTCGACGAATACACCGACGATCACCGCCATCATCGCGAAGCCCGGGACGACCTTGAGGACCTCGACGTACCAAGGGGGCGCGCTGTCGGGCCGAACGAGGACGACGCCTCTGCGTTGCAGGTCCTCGAAGTCGAAGAGCTTTTCGTCGTTGCTCGACAGCACTCGCTCGGACTCGAGTGGAGAGAGAATGAGCTGCGCCTCGTTGCGACCGGTCAGCAACAACCGCCTCGGCGTACAGTTGTCGATGTATCTCGTCGGAGCCACCGGGCTCGAAGGTGCTACTCGCTTCTTTGACTCGGCCACGACGGACTGCCCGCGCTCCAGATTCGATCCTAGCGGGCTCACGTCGCGGCTTTGGCCGTCACATG
Organism: uncultured Pseudomonadota bacterium; assembly: GCA_937896535.1. Classification (GTDB taxonomy): domain Bacteria; phylum Myxococcota_A; class Polyangia; order Nannocystales; family Nannocystaceae; genus CALBMM01. The sequence goes on along the minus strand of CALBMM010000231.1, from coordinate 18,107 downwards.
GAGAACGCGGTTGGTCGGCGGTGGAGGTCGATCGTGAGGTCGCGAGAGGACCCGTCTGCGCGACCGGCCCCGCGGCCGGTGGCTTTGCGTCGATCGCAGGACCGCGTCGCCGTCATCGGGAACAATGCACGGTCGCGGTCTTGCCGAGCGCGTCGGTTGCTCGGCCGCGACCGTTCGATGACACCGTGACGAGCGCCATCCTGCCATCCCGGCCGTCCTGCGCTGGCTCGCGGATGTGCGGCTGCACGGATTCGTCGGATGACTCGGCGCGCCAGCTTGGCAACACCGCCGCCCTACGAGACTTCTCTGCCTCGATCGTTCATCATCTACCCATGTTGTTCGTGGATTATGGATTGCGCAGTGGCGTGGTCGTGACTGCACTGCTGGCGGCTTGTGGATCGGATCCCGACTCGGGCGGGGAAACGGGAAGCGACGAGTCGTCGACGTCGGCGACTTCTGCGACCACGATGGTCGCCGATGACTCCGGTACCACCACGTCGCCCGACCCGCAGACCGGCAGCGATTCCGGGAGCGGAAGCGGCAGCGAGACCGGAGAGCCCGTCCCGGAGTGCCCGGCGGGTGACGAGACGATCTCGGCGCAGCTGTCGGTCGAGATCGACGGCACCCCCATCATCGTGGACTACGGCGGTGCCGGGTCCGTGGCCGGCATACCCGAAGACTGGAACCCCACCGACGACCAACCCGAGATCGACGGCATGTGCGACGTCGTCCAGCAGATGGCGGATTCGCTGACGTTGAGCTGCGCCGACACGGACGGGACCGACCGCACCTTCGCATTGTCGCTGCAGACGACCGACGCGCTGTCGACCGACGTGGGCAAGGAACCCGTGCACCTTTGGTACATGGCCAACGTCGGCTACGACATGCTCCGCAAGATTTCCGACACGGCGGCGCACTCGATGGTCCTCTCCAACGGCGGAGGGATCGTGCTCGCCGGGATCGACGGCCGGTACGCGGCCGGGGCGTTCTCCGCGGGACTCGACGCCGCCTGGCCGCAGTGGCCACAAGCGTCGATCTCGAGCAACGCATGCGCGGGACCTCGCGACGAGGCCCACTTCGAGCTCGAAAGCGGCGAGACGCTCGACCTCGCCGACGGAGCGATCGGAGATCTCGGACCCTACCGTGTCATCGTCGAGACGGCGGTGAGCGTGGACGAGTTCGATGGCGAGTTCGACCGCACGGTGCCCACCGCACGCTGGGTGTTGGGCCTGCCGCAATGAAGGCTCCGCGGCTCGGTGCGAGGGGGTGTCTTCGCGCCGCCCTCATCGCCGCCTGGGCGGGCACGGCTTCGTCGTGCGGACCCCCGCCGATGTCGGCATCGAGCACGGTGGCGCCGGCAACCGCCGAGACGACGTCGACGGAACCGGCGCGCCCCCGCATCGGTGCCGACGTACTCGCGCCGCGCCTCGACGCCTACGTGGCTTCGTACGGAGCGCATTGGGGCGAGGCGTATCGGTTCAGCGGGTTCGTCATGGTCGCGCAGGCGGGAGAGCCCGTGTACGCGAAGGGCTTCGGGTCGGCCGTGCGGGGCACGGACGCGGTCCCCACCGCGGACACCACGTTTCGGATCGGCTCGGTCACCAAGCAGTTCACCGCGGCCGCGATCGTCGAGCTACAAGAGCAAGGGAGGCTCCGTGTCGACGACACGGTACGCGTGCACCTTCCGGACTACCCCGAGGCCGGCGACCGCATCACGTTGCATCAGCTCCTCACCCACACTGCGGGCGTATGGAGCTACACCTCCGACGTCGCGTGGATGAAGACGGAGGCGACCAAGCCGCACACCCTCGCGCAGATGCTGGCGATCTTTGCCGAAGCGCCGCTCGAGTTCGAGCCGGGGGCGCAGTTTCGCTACAGCAACTCGGGGTACGTGTTGCTCGGCGCGATCATCGAGGCCGCGTCGGGGCAGACCTACGCGGAGTTCTTGCAGCGTGCGCTCTTCGAGCCGGCCGGGCTGACGCGCACGAGCTACGGCGATGGTGCAGTTGTCGGCGACGTCGCCGAAGGATACGTGGTCGGGATCGACGAGAGGATTGTGCCAGCCTCGCCGATCGACATGTCGGTGCCGCACGCGGCCGGGGCGATCCGCTCGACCGCCAACGATCTCGTGGCGTGGAGCGCCGCTCTCTCCGGCGAGACGATCCTCTCCGAGGCGTCGAAGGCCCAGCTGTATCGCGTGGAAGAGTCCAGCTACGCGTACGGATGGGTCGTCGACGAGATCGGCGGCCACACGCGGATCGGACACAACGGTGGGATCAACGGCTTCGAGTCGTTCTACGCTCGCGTCCCCGATCTGGGTCTCGTGGTCGTCGCCTGGACAAACCACGAGGGATTTCCGCTCGGGGAGGTGGGGGAGGCCGCACTGCGTCTTGCCGTCGGCGAGCCCGTTGCGCGCCACGAGGAGACCCCGGTCGTGCCGCTGGAGCCGTCCACTGTCTCGCAGCTCGCTGGCGGCTACGTGATGACGACCGATGCGCGGGCAGAGCTCACCACGCTCGGCGTGGCCGACGAGCTCGTCGAGTCGTTCTCGGTGATCGACCTGCGCATCGAGGGCGACCAGCTGACGCTCGTACCGCTCGACGAGACGGCGCTACGAGTGTTCATGTCGGGCCCGGCGACCTTGTTCGTCAAGAACCCGTACATGGAGATTGCGGTCGATCTCGACGACGACGGCGGTGAGGTGCCACGCCTCACGGTCGCAAGTGGAGGCTTGCAGGTGAGCTACGCGCGAGACGATGGGGCGGCCAAGAAGGCTCGAAGCGCGGTATCGAAGCGGCCACGGTAGCAGCCGCTCGCGCTACGCGAGCATGCGCCCGAGCAGCGAACCAACGCCGTCGGCCGCACCCAGCGGCGCGCCGAGCGAGGTCACCACGAAGCAGCCCGCGCTCGAGTCGACGACGCGGGTGTGGAGCTGGTCGGGGTCGAAGCCGTAATCCTTGCAGTCGCGGACCACGCTGGGACGGCCTTCGGTCTGGCAGGTCCCGATCGCGGCGAGGGCTTCGAGCGGGCCCTCGCCGACGCCGCCGACCATCAATCCGTCCATGCAGGAGACGACAGCGGCGCGAAGGCCGGGCTCGGTCGCGTTGCGGGCGAGGTAGTAGCGGATCGCTTGGGTCGGGTCGTCAGTGCGGAAGGAGCGGCGGTCGCTGGGCGTCATTGACCGAGGGTGCCGAAGTTCGGCGAGGCGCCCAAGAAATCGACATGCTCGGGCGCGCGATGCCGCGCGAGGGACGACGAACTGTCGAGGCCCATCACCCTGGCGTCGCGCAGGATGCCGGCTCTGCAAAGGCCAGCTCGGTTCCGGTCAGCGTGATCGTCGATGCCTCCACCGTGACCGGTGGGCGGTCGACGTCGCTGGCGGAGGCACCGATGGCCGTGAACGAAGCGAGCTCGATCGTGATCGCGCCGTCGTAGCAGCCATCGACCTCGAGCACGTCCACGCTGTCGGCGAACGAGATCGTTCCGATGGGGCCATCCACGCGCTCGGCCCGGTACAGACCGTCGGGAAGCGACCATGTCGGACAGGTGGCGCCGTCGACCGAGAGGGACAGCTCCTCGATTCGCAAACCGCCTGCTTCGTCGACGAGCGGGGTCGTGGACAATCGCAGCGAGCACTCGCTGAACTGACCACCCTTCGTCAGCGTCGCGCTGGCGTCGAAGATGCAGGCATCGTCGCCATCTGCGTTGCTGAACTCGAGGAAAACCTCCGCCGCGTCGAAGTCGATGCTCGTCCCCTCGACGGACAAGGGGCCTGCGACCGACAGCGTCTGCTCGTCGCAGGTTTCGACCGGACTGAAGAGACCACATGATGGCGCAGAAACAATCGCCAATAGTACGAGCCTCGAGTGGGGGACTTGCATCCAGGCAGTCTATGGGATGTATCCATCGCGTCAATTACATCGCCGTGCCGCAGTCCTCGCCGGCCAGCTCCAGCACCGCATCGGCCACTTCGCCGGCGACGAGTCGGTGGCCGCGAATGTTGTAGTGGTGCTTGTCGCGGCGAAAGAGGCGGATCCGCTCCTTGGCGGGCAGCTCTTGGAACACCTTGGCCATGTCGACGACGTGCACGCCGTGTTTGGCGGCCAGCGACAGCATGAGCTGATGTCGCTCCTCGTAGGCCGCGTTGCGACGACGGTTGCGCATGCCCAGTCCCACGAACATGACCTGGGTGCCACGCTCGCCCGCGAGGCGGATGAGCTCCTCGTAGTTGGCGGCCACGTCCGCGTTCCAGCGCTGGCGGACCTCGGGCTCGTTGGTCAGCGTGACCTCCTCTCGTCGCGGGGCCTTGTGGAGCTTGGCGGGCTTGGAGAACTCCGCCGAGAAGAACTTGCGGCCGAGCACGACGACGTGCGACCGAAACAGCGCACCCCAGATCCCCTGATGCAGCTGCTCGCGATACGCGAGGTCCCGACTGTCCTCGTACTCGTTCGATCCATCGAAGTCGATCACGAGCAGGTCGGGCGCGAGCTCGAGCGCCTCGCGACCCACGAGGAGTATCCGCGAAGAGCCGTAGCCCGGCACGCCGAAGTTGGCGGCCTCCCAGTGACGCTCCGGACATCGCTCGCGAAGATCGACGAGCGCCAGCGGCGTGTATGGCATCGTTCGGTGGCCGGCGGCGTGCGAGCCCCCGACCGTGACGATGCGAAAGGTGTCCGGGGTCTTGTTCGCCGCCAAGGTCTGCGGCGCGTGGGGGCGATACTGCGTGGGGATGCAGACCAGCTCCTCGCCCCGCGGTTCGCACAGTGGACGGTGAAAGTCGTAGCCGTAGCCGAACGACGGCGACACCCGGCGATACATCGCTTCGCCGATCACACCGGGTTGCCACACCGCCCGCGTGGTCGCCTCCAGCAGGACCAACCACAGGGCGGTCCAGGCCGGGGTTCGGAGCCAGGCAGGGATCTTGCGTCGCATCGTCACGCGTCCTCAGAACTGGAAGTAGATGAACTCCGCGCCTTCGGGCGCACCGGCAACTGCGAGCAACGCGATCAGCACCGCGAACACGAGCCCGCGCCATGGTGGTGCCAGTGCCCGCACGAATGCATCGTCGCGCGCCTGCGGGTGGTGCCGCTCGTACACCTCGGCGCAGTAGTCCAGCAGCAGGACCGGCCCGGCGCACAGCGCCATCAGCGACAGGGTCTTGGCGTCGCCGTCACTGACCGAGAGCGGCCCCAGCAGCGAGCGGCCGAGCCGTCCGGCGGCCGCGAGGTCGGGTGCGCGGAAGAAGACCCACGCCAGGCAGACCAGGTGAAACCAGAACACACCGGCCACGACGGTCAGCAGACCCCGAACCGGGGCCGCGAGCCCACGCACGGCCCGCACCACGAGTGAACGCGACGCGAGCAAGTACAGCACGAGATACAGCCCGTGCAGCCCGCCCCAGATCACGAACATCCAGCTCGCGCCGTGCCACAGCCCGCCGAGCAACATCGTCAGCATCAAGTTCCGCTGCGTGCGGATCGGACCCCCTCGGTTGCCGCCGAGCGGGATGTACAGATAGTCGCGCAGCCACTGCGACAGGCTGATGTGCCAGCGCTGCCAAAACGCCTTGGGGCTGGCGCAGAAGTAGGGCCGCCGGAAGTTGAGGATGAGGTCGATGCCCAGCCACAGCGACACACCGCGGGCGATGTCGGTGTAGCCGGAGAAGTCGCCGTAGATCTGCAGCGCGAAGGCGTAGATGCCCAGCAGCGTCGTCAGTCCATCGACGGGCCCCGGCGCATTGAACACCGCATCGGCGACCGGAGCCATGTTGTCGGCGAGCACGACCTTCTTGGTCAGCCCGAAGACGACCAGCCACGCACCGCGGCGAACCTTGTCGAGGTCGACACGCTTGTCGCCCATCAACAGCGGCAGCAGTCGCGACGAGCGCTCGATCGGACCGGCGACCAGCTGGGGGAAGTAGGCGACGTACAGCGCCAGGTCCACGAACCGCGTCACCGGCTTCGCGGTCCCGCGGTACACGTCGATCGTGTAGCCCATGCTCTGGAACGTGTAGAAGGAGATCCCGACCGGGAGCGCGATCTCGAGGACGGGCATCGACAGCGATACGCCCAGCTTCAGTGCGAGCAGCTGCAGGGTGTCGGCGAAGAAGCCGTAGTACTTGAAGAACCCGAGCACCCCGAGGTTGGTCAGGATGCTGACCATCAGCCAGCGCTTGCGGTGGCTCGAGGGGCGCGCGACCGCGAGGCCGCAGGCGAAGTCGATCGCCGTCGACAAGGCGATGAGACCGAGGAAGCGCCAGTCCCAAAACCCATAGAAGGTGTAGCTGGCGACGAGCAGCAGGAGGTTGCGGACGCGACGCGGGGCCAGGTGAAAGCACACCCCGACCACGGCGAAGAACACCCAAAACGTCGTGGAGTTGAACAGCATCGGCGATCCCCGGCGCAGTGGCGCAGGGGCTTCGCGCTTCGTTGCCGCCCGCGCGGAATCGATCCGCGCCTTGTCGACGTTCCGAACGACCGGCGTGCGAGTCGTTCGGAACGCTGTACCGCGCGACTTGTGGCCCCGCGTCTCGACCGACGGCCACGCGGCAGGGCCGGAATGCTGCGCGGCCGGGCTGGGTACACTCGCGCGGCATGTACCTGGAAGCGAGTCTGTTTCTGGCGTTCGACGAGGCCACGGACGTGGTCCGCATTCCCCGGCCCACCGTGGGAGGTCGCCTGCTGCAGGTGCTGTCGCTGGGGCTGGTGGGACAGACGTGGGAGCGAGAGCGGGTGGGCGCCGCGGACCTGCTGCGCGAGCTCGCGGCGGGTGTCCGAGATGCCGGCGTCACCGATCTGGTGTCCGCATCGATCGACGGGGTGGAGCGCTACCGCGACGAGATCGGCAAGGACGGTGATCTCGCGCCGGTGCTCGAGCAGCTCGCGGCCGATGCCCGCACGGCTGGGTCGGACTTCGCCAATCTCGTGGAGCTGGTCGCGACGTGGGGCGACGACGTGGGGACCTACGTGATCCAGATCCTGACGCGTCGTACTCATCCGATCGACACGCCGCCGATCCAAGTACGGGTCTACGCGCTGGCGGCACAGCTCGATGCGCGCCAGGTCGGGGCCGGGTATCGCGGCGCACGATCGGTGAGCCTGGCGGTCCGCGATCGCGTGATCGAACGGCTGTTTCGAGACAAGACGCCGCGCGCAGTCCTGGGCCCGCTCGGCGAGGGACTCGAGCGTTTGTGCGACCGACTCGAACGCGGGCTGCGGGCCCGGCTGCACACCCACGCCAGCGACGCGATCGTGCTCGCGTGCATGGTGCGTCCCCGGCAGACCCTCGCACTCGAGCTCGTGCAGCCGGCCGGGGGACCGCTGGACCCGGCGCTCTTTCGACCTCATCCCGGATTTCGCGAGGCGACCTACTACCTGCGGGTGTGGGGTGACGCGATGACGCAAGCCCGGGCGACGCTGCGCCGCACGCTCGTCGTCGACGAACGCGGGCGGCCGATCCTCCACGTGGGCGACGAGCCGCTCGACCTGTCGGAGACCGACGCGCTGCGACCCGGGCTCGACCTCGCCTCGCTGCAAGGCCCGCTCGACCTCGCGTGGTTCGCGGGCAACGACTACGAGGACGCGCTACGGGCGGCGGGCTGTCTGCAGCCGTCCGCGGAGCCCGACCCGGACGCCGCGTGGCGCGAGGTTCGTCATCGCGAGCTCGGCGTCCGTCACACCGCCACGCCCAACGGCCGCGTCAACATGGCCGAGCTGCTCGTCGACCTCGACTGGAACGTTCGGTGGGACGGGCCGGACGTCGTCTAGTCCTCCGACCGGGTCGGCACGGATCTCGTGGACTCCGTCGCGGATCTCGCGAGGAGCTCGGTGGTCCGCTCGATCACTCGGGGCTCGTGGTTCATCGGCGTAGCACCTGCAGTCGCCCCATCGACCGTGGGCCGGAAGCGTTGCATCGCGGTGCGAACTTCGGGGGTTGCGATCGCGTTGTCGGCGGGTTGCCAAGCGACGATGCGGTCGCGCGAAGGACGGCGGCGCGCCCGAACGCTCAGCTGCCCCGCACCGCGCGTACGCGCGCGAGACTCTCCGCCGGCCATTGCTCCTTGGCGCGGTAGTACTCCGCCACGGCGGGCACGTCGTCGGGCAGCACCACGGCCGGGTGCTTGGTCGACGTATAGATGTGGATGTCCGGGGAGATGCGGCCGGGCTCGTCGAGCGTCCCCACGCGCACGTACGCCACCGCATCGCCGCCCGCGAGATAGTGGCTCCACAGGGCCACCTTGCAGATCGGACACCGGACGATCCGCTGGCCGGCGCCGCTGGGGCTGGGAACCTCCGTCGCCTCCGTCGTCCCCGCGAGCAACTCGACCGCGGACGCCTCCACGATCGCGTTGATCGCAAACGCGGCCCCGGTCTGCCGCTGGCACTGACGACAGTGACAGCCGTGCACGAACATCGGTGTCCGATGCACGCGATAGCGAGCGCGACCGCACGCACAGCCGCCGTCGAACGGGGGGTCTCCCACGTGCACGAAACGAACCGTAGCAGCGAGGGGCGCAGACCGTCGACGCGGTGTGGCGCGGCGCAGGCCAGTCGAACGTGGCGGCGCTCGCCCGCTGCGCGACGAGCTCGCGCATGCCCCGCGCGGCTCGTCGGCGCACGCGCGCGGTCTCGCCCATGCTATAGGGGCCGCAATGCACCCACGACTGACGGTCATCACGGTCCTCGCCCTCGCGCTCGCCTCCGGTTGCGACAAGGACAAGGCCGAAGGCAAGGACGACGGCAAGGCGGCCGACGGCGGCAAGGCAGACGGCGGCAAGGCGGCCGACGACGGCGGCAAGGCCGACGGCGGCGAAAAAGAGGCCGACAAGCCCGAGGCGCCCAAGCTCGAGATCAACGAGGCCGACTGGGAAGAAAAGAACCTCCATGAGGTCTCCCCGCTCGTCAACGTCACGGTCAAGGTCCCCAAGGACGCGACGCTCGAGAAGAACGGCAACGGCGGGGTCGACGTCAAGATCGCCGACCACTACATGATCACCGTCGGCAACCTCGCCGTCGGAAGCATGAAGGAAGCCCTCGAGTGGGGCGAGTCGATGACGATCAAGGACTCGTCGTACAAGGACGGCAAGAAGGTCGTCGAAGAGGAAGCCGGCTTCGTCTTCACGTACCAGATGAACGACGAGGCGAACGGGCACACCTACGAGCCCGAGTCGCACTGGGTCTTCTTCGTCGAAAAGGACGGGGCCGTGTACTCGTTCAAGGACGAAAAGCCGCTCAGCGCCATGATGACGCCCGGCAGCGCGTACCCCGAAGACCTCGCCAAGAAGGTCTACGAGATCGTCAAAGGCTCGGCCAAGGCCAACTAAGAGGGCTCTGGCCCGCGATGTCGCTCGCCGCCGGCACCGATCCGTTCGACGCTCTGGGCGCCGAGCTCGAGGTGCGGTGGCGAGCGCACGACCGCGACGAGGAGTGCTTCCCCGACGTCGCGTCCGACGTACTGGCGGACCATCCTCCGTCGACCTGGTTCGATCGCGACGCGTGGATCGACCGCACGCTCGACCCGACCCGCGCGGCCGGACAGCAGCTGGCCCCGACGGGGGCGTTCGGTCAGCCGGGCGTCACTGCGTTCGCCGGTGACGGCTTCGTGATCGAGGTCTACTACTGGCTCGACTCGCTGTCGGCCGTTCACAACCATCCGTTCTGTGGCGTGTTCACGGTGCTCGAGGGCTACAGCGTGCACGCGCGCTACGCCGTCGACGACGTGAAGCGGGCCGGGGCGCGAGGCCAGGTGCTCGACGTGCGGCTCGAGGGGCTCGAGCTCGTCGAGGCGGGGCACGTGCAGCGGTTCTCGCTGCGGCAGTACCCGCTCATCCACGCGCTCATCCACGTCCCCGTGCCGTCGATCTCGATGGTGATGCGAACCGTGCGGACCGAGGGCTACCTACGCTACCTGCCGCCCTCGGTCGCGATTCCGATGGAGGCGCCGTCGGAGCCGTTGGCCCGCCGGATCGCGCTCGTCGAGTCGCTCGTGGCGGCCGACGATCTGCGCGCCGAGGACTGCCTCGCCGCGACGCTGCGCGAGGGTGACTTCGAGACGGTGGTGCGAGTGCTCGCCGCGGTATGGGGCCGGACCGCACCCGAGGCGCGTCCCGCGTTGCTGCGACACGCTGCCGCACTGCAGGGACCACGGCTCGATGCGATCGCCTGCGCGCTCGATCGGGCGTTGCGTCTGGAAGAGGCGACCCTCGTGCGGAGTCGACTGCGTGACCCCGACCTGCGACTCGTCGCGGCCGGCCTGACGTACGCGGAGACCCGCACGCAGGTGTTCGAGCTACTGGCCGCACGTGGGGGAGACCCATTGGCGCGCTTGCGACGGTTCGTCGACGACGGTGGGCACTTCGCGACCGACGGCAGCGAGGAAGCCTCGCGGCTGATCGCCCATGCGCTCGTCGACGGCGCTGGCGAGCGCGGAGCGTTGCGAGCACTCGAGCTCGCGTATGGCGTGGACGCGATCGCCGACCGGCAAGGGGACGTGGCGGCGTACTGTCGTGAATCGGTGTTCGCGCCACTGGCCCGCTGAGCGCGCCGCAGAATCTTCGTGACGCGCACCACCGCAGCGGCGTAGATCTACGGCCGTGTGTCAGTTGCTCGGTGTCTCGTCCTCCGGCTCGGCGTGGCCCGCCCTGCGCTGGGGCGAGTTCATGGCGCGGGGCTCGGTGCCCGGCGGCCGACGACCACATGGCGCGTCCTTGCGAGGGCGTGCGTGCGGGCAGCGACGGTCACGACCCGTGCATCGTGGCGACCGTGCCGCTCGACGACCAGGCGTGGAGCCGATGGCCTCGGGTGAGGTGGCGTGCATCGAAGCGGGGCGCCGGATCGCCTGAGGGGCGCTTGGAACGAGAGGCGCTCGTCTGATGGCGACATCCACCGCAGTCCGTGTCGAGCTGGTGCTTCCGCGTGAGGTCGTCCTGGGGACGTCCTTCGACGTACAGGTCGTCGTGCATTGCGATGGCCCCCGCACCCTCGCGGCCCTCGCGGTGGACGTGGAATGTGCCGCCTCCTACTTCCCCGCGCGTGCCGAGTTACTGGCGACGCGGGAGGTGCTCGGTCGCGTCCAGCTCACCGTCGTACCGGGACGTGTCGAGCTCGGGGCGGGACGGCACGTGTTCGTCGCGACGCTGGTCGCCTCGGGGCACTTGCTCCCCTCGTACCGCGGGGCTCGTCTCGCGGTCGAATGGCACGTTCGTGCCCGTGCCGACGTCGCGTGGTGGCCCGACGCGGCGGCGCGCCTGCCTCTGTACGTGGTGGTGCCCGAGCTGCGGGTCGACGATCCCGGCCCGGTCGTGTTCTCCACGAACGCGGCCGGCCCGATCAGCAACGCCCCGTACGCGGAAGTGTCTCTGCCGACGACGGTCTTTGCGCCCGGCCAATGGCTGCACGGCACGGTCGCGCTCGGCAATACGGTCGCCCGGGAGTACCGCGGCGTTCGGGTCCGACTCATCGCCCACGAGCGAATCCCGCACGACTGGGACGATTTTCAGTCGTGGCGCGAGCTCGCGTCGGTCTCGCTGCGCGTGGTCGATCCGGCGGAGGGGCAGAGCTATCCCTTCTCGCTGCAGATCCCCCACGGCTGCGTGCCCGCGTTCGGCAACGCGAGGTTCGGGATGCGGGTCCTGCTGCGGATCGAGCTCGCCGTGGCCGCGTCGTTCGACACGTTGCTGCCGATTGTCCTGCACATTGCCCCGGCGGTGCCGCAGACCGGGCACGAGCCGCCGGTGCTGCTCCCGGTCGGGGCACAGCGGCTATCGTTGGTGTGGAGCCACGTTGCGCAGCAGACCGAGCTCGAGATCGTCGGCGACGAGCTCCGTGCGGTCGTCGGCCGGTTTGCGATCGCGATCGGGCGCTACTACTTCGATCGCCTCGGGATCCGGGTCGTGGCCCGCCTCAGCTGCGTCGACCTCGACCTCGGCCTGCACCTGACCGAACGCCGACGCCTGCACACCCGCGACCCGCAGCAGTCGGCGATCCTGGCGGCGCGGACCCAAGAGACCGCGTCGGCAGCCCAGCTCGGCTACGCCTGCGATCACTACCTGATCTGCATCGCCCGCGATGCGGGTGCCTACGCCGAGCCCGTCATCGCGTTTGCCCGGGAGGTGTTCGCGTTCGCCCGGTCGCTCGACGAGACGTTGGCGCAGCTTCCCCCTCCCGCGGACGTTCGCCACCTGGTGCCGGCCTTCGAGGCCGCGGCGGACCGGATGCGCGCGAGGTTCGACGCCGCGAGCATGGATCTCGTGGGGATGCGCGGCGACGTTGGCTTCGCGCTGTTGACCGAGTGGGACGACGAGCAGCGCTTGTCTCGGTCCACGGTGTGCGTGTGGCCGGGCGTGCCGATCGACGGACGGTGGCGCCAACAATGGAACGGCGACGGCGCGCCGGCGCCGGTGCCCGACGGTCTGCAGGCGTTGCTGACCGACGCGACGGGGCTGCAGGTGGATGCCGAGGCGATCCGCGTGGCCTACCCTCCGTGCGACGGCGACCTCGAGCCGCTGCTCGACGGCATCGAGACGCTGATCGCGGTGGCCGAGCGTCTTCGTGGCGGTGGGGGCGTGTATCGCTGAAGCGCGACGGGCTCGGGGTGGTCGCCGACGGGGTGGACAGCGCCGAGCACCCGCTCGAAAATCGCCGCATGAGCGCTGCCGCGAGCCACGGGCCGATCGTGCGCAATGCGCCACGTGAGCGGATCGATCTCGACGAAACCTCGTGGGTCGACGTGGTGCGAGGGTTTGCGCAGGACAGCGAGGCCACCATGGCCCGATTGCTGACCGATGTGGCGTGGAAGCAGAACCGGATGATCCGCGGCGGTCGGATGGTCGACGACCCGCGCCTGGACGGCATGCTCTCGCGCGCGCAGGCCGAGGCCGAGCCGACGCTGCACTTCACCCGCCTGGTACTCGATGCGCGCTACCGCTGTCGCCTGATCGGCCCCGCGTTCGTGTACTACCGCAACGGACGGGACTCGATGGGCCTGCATCGCGACGACGAGATGCGCTGGCTCGATCGCACGATCATCGCCGGGCTCGCCTTCGGTGCGACACGCCCGTTCGTCCTGCAGTCGGTGCGAAGCAAGCAGACGGTGGAGCTTTCGATCGCCAGCGGCGATCTGTACGTGATGGGCGGGCGCTGCCAGGCGGATTGGCTGCACGGCGTGCCGAAGCTCGACGAGTGTGGACCGAAGATCTCGGCCGTGTGGCGTTGGACGTCGCGGCAGGGCAAGCCGACGACGCCCCACCGCGAGCGCGTGGGCTACTGAGCGGGGAGGCGCCCGTGCGCGGTCTGCTACGGTGGGCCGGGCATGGAGGCACTGACCAAACCCACGCTCTTGATGTTGGTCCTGCTCAACCCGTTCATGCTGTGGATCTACCTGCAGGACATGCTGCAGCCGCTCGATGGCGCGACGGTGCGGCGTGTGATCCTGCGCGGATCCTCGGTGGCGGCCGCGGTGTTCGTGTTCTTCGCGTGGACCGGGGATGCCCTGTTCTCCACGGTGCTGCAGGTGAGGTTCGCCTCGTTCCTGATCTTCGGCGGGGTCATCTTCCTGGTGATCGCGACCAAGTTCGTGCTGCAAGGAGCCAAGGCCAAGCACGAGCTCGTGGGCGGCAGCGCCGAGCACATCGCTGGGTCGATCGCGATGCCGTTCATGATCGGTCCCGGCACCGTCAGTGCCAGCGTGGTGGCGGGCCAGGATGTCGGTGGGGCAGTGGCCACGTTGGCGCTCCTGTCGGCGGTCGTGCTGACCGCGATGGGCGTGCTCGCCCTGAGGTGGCTGCACGGCCGTGTCGCCGAGCGGTACGCCGGATTCGTGGACCGCTACTCGTCCGTCGTGGGGCGCGTCTCGGCGCTGGTCCTCGGCACGATCGCGATGGACATGATTCTCACCGGAATCGATCGGTGGCGCGGTCCCTGACGCAGACGCGTCCGTCGGACACGACGCTCAGTCGCGCTCGAGCTCGAACGTGGCGTGGACGATCGTGATGATGTCCTTGTCGAGCGTCGACGTGTCGTTGTTGCCGTCCCAGGAGCTGCTACGCGAGTTCGGCGGGTTGATGTTGATGACCCCCATGTCCGCCCCGAGCAACGAGCCGATCTTGCCGCCCGCCGGCTCCACGATGTTGTCGGCCCGCGCCCTCGCGTCCGCCGATGCGGCCGCCAGCATCTCGATCTTGAGGTCGCCGAGCTTGGTGTAGTGGTACTGCGGCGCGCTCGACGAGATCGAGATCCCCTTCTCGAGCAGGCCGGTGACCTCGCGCGACGCCTTTTCGACGTGCGCGATGTCGTGGGAGCTGACCGAGATGACCTGGGTCAGCTCGAAGCCACTGCGTACCGTGTGCTCGATGCGCTCCTCGCCGATGCCGGTCACCTCGGTCTCGTACTGCTCGCGCACCTCGGCCGACGACACGCGAATGTCGTCTTCGGACACACCCGCTTCCTTCAGATAGGCGACGACCTGGGCCGCGTGGTCGCGCAGCTGCCGGTACGCCACGGTCCGGTCGGGGTCGGACACGTCGATCGTCGCCGACCACTGGATGAGGTCCGAGGTGATCCGCTTCGTCGCCGACCCGGTCACCTGGATGCTGAGGTCGCGCGGCTTGGTCTTGACGCGTTCCCAGGTGCTGGCGGCCATCCAGGCCGAGGCGAGCAGGGCCACGGGGAGGACGAGCCAGTCCAGCGGCCGTCGTTGGAGCAGTTGCGGGCTCTTGGGAGGGTGCATGGCGCGCGCCGACGCCCCAGCCCTCTCGGTTATTCCCGCTCGCCGAGATTTTCGTGCGCCCCCGGGTCGGACGCTGGGGGGGCGTCAGTTCGCCCCGAGGTCGAGGTCCAGCTCGGCCGTCCAGTCGTTGCGACCGTCGGGCGAGACGAAGTGCAGTCGGTAACGCTGGCGGCCCGGGCCGCTCGGCGTCCACAGCAGATTGGCATCGACCCAGTCGTCGCCGGGCAGCCGCGCACTCGGGTCGCGGTCGTCGAACATCACGTGGACGCGGTGCGCTCGGCCGGCGGCCAGTCGGCCTTCGTCCGCGAGCTCGGCGAGGTGGCCCGGATCGGCCGCACCGCCGGTGTCGGTCCAGGCCATCACGGCAGCGCCGTGCTCGAGCTCGGCGTACAGATGCTGCAGGCCCCGACCGCTGTCCTCTTCCGCGGCGAGGGCGAGCAAGACCACCCGAGAGGTCGTGTCGAGCCGCTGCACGACCCACTCGTGGGACGGCTCTCGCGGCGCGACCTTGGCCGGGATCGAGGACGGTTGCGCGAAGCGATACAGGTAGCGGCCGAGCAACCGCACCTCGGCCTCGTCGACGCGGTACAGACCGACCACGAGGGTGGGTTCGGGTGCCCCACGCAGGAATCCGTCGTGGCCCTTGGCGACCTCGAGCTGCACGACCGACAGCGAGATCGTCGACTGGGTCCGACGCGCGAGCGCCTTTTGACGTCGCTCGCGCTTGCGCCGTCGCCGTCGGGATTGCCTGCCCACGCGGTCGCGATCATGCCGCAACCTCCCCGGGCGTGTCTGCGCCCGGGTGGCGCAAGTCCTTCAGTCGAGGCGGTAGATCTCTCGGATCCCCTCGAGAATCGTGTCGAAGGGGATCTGGAGATCGTGGATCACGCCGTCCTCGAGCCCGTAGACCCAGCCGTGCACGCGCGGGTACCCCTTCTTGACGAACGACTTCTGCACGAAGGCGGTCTTGATCACGTTGACGCACTGCTCTTGGACGTTGAGCTCGACGAGGCGGCGGTAGCGAGTGTTGTCGTCCTCGATCTTCATGAGCTCATCGCGGTGGATCCGGAACACGTCGCGGATCTCGCGAAGCCACCCGTTGAGCAGGCCGAGGTCGGCCGGCTGCATCGCCGCCTGCACACCGCCGCAGCCGTAGTGCCCACACACGACGATGTGCTGCACCCCCAGGTGCTCCACCGCGTACTGGATGACCGAGTGCGAGTTGAGATCGGTGTTGGGGACGATGTTGGCGATGTTGCGGTGCACGAACACGTCGCCGGGCTCGAGGCCCATGATCTCGTTGGCGGGCACGCGGCTGTCGGCGCAGCCGATGTAGAGCACCTGTGGCGACTGACCTCGCGACAACTTCTTGAAGAAGTCGGGATCGAGCGCGGTCTTGTCGGCGATCCACTTCTTGTTGTTCGCGAAGATCTGCTCGTAGAGGGCGTTCGTACGTTCCGGCACCGGCGTGCAGTATAGGCTGCACCGCGATTCTTGAAAACGGCGTCAATCGCCGCTCGGGGCCGCCCGGACGGGCTTGGTCGTCACCCCGGGCGTGGACGCCTTCGATTTCGTGGCCTTGGAGCGCTTGGCCTTGGCCGCCTTGGCCTTGGCCTTGGCCGCCTTGTCGTCGTCCGACACCGTGCCGGCCTTGTCGCGTCGCTTGATGTACAGTTCGTAGGGCAGGCTCGCCGTATTGCTGACGGCGCGTCGCTTGGCGACGAGGGTGAAGCGCGTCCGAATCTTGGTCGACGCGCGCTTGTTGCACGTGGCGTCGGAGACCACGAAGCCCGCTTCGTTCAGATATTGGATCGCGTCTTCGGCTCTCTTGGCCGGCTTGAACGGGTCGGGGTAGTTCTCGCCGTCCGGACCGAAGATCGGCACGTGCAGATCGTTGATGTGATACAGGCCGGACGCGAAGCCCTTGTCGGGGCACCCGAGCACGAGGACCGTGTCGTTGAACTCGTCCACGTCCGGCGGCGGATCCTGCGGCATCTCCCCGACGAGCGCGTTGCCGAAGGTCTTTTGGTCGAGGGTGTAGCGGTGGGCGAACTCGAAGAACATCAGGTCACCGGCCACGGTGTCCCAGGACTTCGTCCGCTTCTTCGTCCACCACACGTGGGTGATGCCGATCTCGCGGTACTTGTCCCAGACCTCGCGTGGTGACTTCATCAGCCCGTAGCTGATGCCGAACTGGTACGTGGCGAAGTCCGAGTAGCGCGGGACCCGAACCCCGAGATGCGGATGCTGCTCGTGCACGAGCAGGCGCGCGTCGTCGGGCAGGTACTTGCCCACGTCCTCGCGCTCGCCCATCGTGTGCAGCCGGTCGTAGTAGTTCTTCTCGTGGCCGGCGCCGAGAATGCTCGCGAGCTTGGGCAGCATGTTGCGCGAGATGAAGTAGACGTCGGCGCCCCACAGGACCTGCGCGCCCACGAGCACCGCGACGCCGGCCCGCATGCGCTCGCGCCACATACGGACGATCACGACGGCGACGAACGCGGCCATGAACGGCATGAGCACCTGCAGGTAGCGGTCCTGCGGCAGCACGCGGAACCACATCAGGACGCCGAAGTGGATCCAGAACACGAGGATCCAGATCTCCTTGGTCCTTCGCAGCACGAGCAGGCACGGCAGCAACAGCGTCGCGAGCGAGCCGATGACCGGCTTCATCCCGTGAAACGCCTTCCAGTCGTGCGGGATGAACGACCAGGTGAACAGCACCTTGATCGTCTCCCACAGCTCGTTTTGGCCTTCCTTGTGCCACAGCGCGAACTGGTAGTCGTAAAAGCCCCACTCGAGCAGGTACTGCGAGTCGGCGTTCCACGGCTTGGGCCAAAAGTACTTGTAGAGGTTCGGGTACAGCGGGTCGCCGTACCAGATGATGTTCTTGAGCCACAGCGGCGTCGTGGCCACCAGACCCGCGACGCCCAGCGCCGCGACGCCGGGGATCCACCGCCACGTCCCGCCGCGGCCGGACTTGTGGGCGCGCCAGATGTGCAGACCGGCGCAGACCACGATCACCACGGCGGCCGACGGCACCACGACCGCGGCGGCGGACTCCTTGGTCAGGACCATGCCGGCCGACATCAGGCCCACGAGCACGCCGTCGCGCGCCTTCCAGCCGCGGCGCACGAAATCGTGGGTGGTGATGTAGACCGGGATCGCGAACGCGGCCCCGATGTGGTCGGCCCCGACGCTGAGGTTGGAGTCGTACAGGAACACGCCCGGGAACAGAAAGCGTGCGACCCACACGAGGGTGGGGTCGGCATCGGGCACGATGCGACGCACGAGCGCCGGGATCCCGAACAGGGTCGTCCACAGCACGATGACGAACTCGAGATGCGCGCACATCTCGATGCGATCGAACAGCTGGTCGCTGGGGA
>CALBMM010000230.1 GCA_937896535.1 uncultured Pseudomonadota bacterium | reverse complement strand
CTGCAGACGCACGCCGAGGCGCTGCGTCGGCTCGCCGACGAGCCCGGGGCCGGCAACCCGGCGGCCGCGTGCTCGCTGGACGCGATCGACGCGTGGCAGGACGGCATCGACGTGGGGGCCCACGACAGCTTCCCGGACGTCAGTCGCATGCACGCCGACCTGCTGGCCGCGGCGTTCATCTGCGACCGCGCACGCGTGGGCGTGCTGCAGTTCTCGCACTCCAACTCCGAGATCTATCACCCGTGGGCGGGAGCCAACGCCGAGCACCACGGGCTGTCGCACTACGAGTTCGGCTACGCCGATCCGTTCCGCTCCGACGCGCTCACGGGCATCTACACCTGGTACGCCGAGCAGATCGCCGGGCTGTTGGCCCAGCTCGACGCCGCCGGCACGCTCGACGACACCGTCGTGCTGTGGATGAGCGAGATGGGGGCGGGCGAGAGCCACAGCAGCACGAACATCCCCATGGTCCTGATCGGCACCGGTGGTGGCTACTTCGCCGGCGGGCGCTACATGGACTACCGATCCCAAGGCGGCGTGTCGCACTGCGACGTGCTGACCTCGATCTGCAATGCGATGGACATCGAGACCGACGGCTTCGGCGACGCGGCCACGGGACCGCTGGTGGGAGTGACCTGACGCCGCCGTCGTCAGGGCGAGAGGCGGGCGACCCAGCCGTCGAGCCCGCCTTCGGCGTCGGCGAGCTCGCCCACGACGAGGATGTCGTCGCCGGGCAGGATCGCGACGTCGCGCAGGATGTCCGCGGCCATCGGCCCACCGGGCCAGACCTTCGACCACAGCTCGTCGCCGCTCGGGTCGAGCTTGATCATCATCCGCTCGCGCGGGCCGGTGGTCACGAAGCCGACCGCGACCACGTTGCCGGCCCCGTCGATCGCGACGGCCTCGATCTCGTCGCCCAGCGGCGCGGGCGAGGCCGGGCGCCAGGACCAATGCTCGGTGCCGTCCGGGGCGAAGGCGGCCACCCACGCGCAGGCCTGGTTGGCGGTCCACTCGTAGCCACCGGCGACGACGCGGTCGACCGTGGCGTCGATGCCCTGGATCGCGCCGGCGTTGCCTTCGAACAGCGGTGCGCCGACGGTGTCGTTGTCGAACGGCGACACGCTGACGTTGCCGGCCGCCAGTCGTCCGCCGAGCACGACGGTGCCGTCGCCGAGGGTGGCGGACGTGTACAGGATGTCGTCGGGCGACGTGGTGCCGAACACGGTCGTGCCGCCCTCGAGATCCCAGGGCGCGAACGTGTAGGCCCACGCGCCGAGGCCTTCGGGCGTCCACTGGTTGTCGTCGCCCGCGGCGAGCATCGTCAGGTTCGAGGTCTGCCGCAGCGTGCGACACACCTGGTGCCCCAGCTGCACGCTCTGCGACGGCGCGTCGTCGAACGGGGACGCGAACTCGGCGATCCATGCGTTGATCTGGCCGGGCGGGTCGGCGCGGCCACAGCCCCACACCTCGCCGCCCGATCCCTGCACCACGTCCAACAGCTCGTCGAGACCGCCGGCGATGTCGTAGGTGCGGTGCGAGAGCACGTTGCCGTCCGTGTCGAGGACGGCGAGCAATGCGTCGGGGCCGGCCGCCGTGTCCTCGCGCCCCGCGACCGCGATGTCGCCGCTGGCGAGCACGACGACCGCGTTGAGGACATCGCCGCCGAGCGCCTCGCCGGCCAGCGTCACGCTCCAGCGCTCCTGTCCGCCGTCGGCGGGCGGGCAGTCGGTCGCGCACCCGGTCTCGTCCGAGCCCGCCGTCGTCGTGTCGAGGTCGGTGGTCGCGCCGCCCGCCGTCGCGACGGTGGTCGCAGTCTCGGTGCCGTCCGTCTCCGTCTCCGTGGTCGTCGGTACGCACGCATCGGCGAGCGCGCCCGACAGATCGCTGTAGCGTCGCCCGCTGTCGCAGCCGTCGTCGGGGTAGCTGCAGAAACCGACGGGCTCGCACGCGCCCAACGGACGGTCCAGGCACTGCGCGTCGCCCTCGCACGCGTAGCCGGGGATCCGAACGCAGCCCGCGGCCGACATCGCGGCGACGAGCCCGACGACGACTCCCCTCATCGCGGCCAGAGTACCGCGCCACCGCCACGGAGGTGTGGTTGAAATTGCCGTGACCGGTCGGCAAACTCCTCGATTTCAGTGACGCCGGAGGACGAAAGCAACCTGCTCGACGCGTGGCGGGCCGGGTCTCACGAGGCCGGCAACCAGCTGATGCGGGCCTATTACGGACGCGTGCTCGGGTTCTTCGCGATGCGGGCGCCGACGGCGGCCGACGATCTGACGCAGCGCACGTTTCTGGCGTGCGTCGAAGGGCGCGAGCGCGTGCGCGAGAGCAGTGTGGGCGCCTTCGTGTTCGGCATCGCGCGCAAGATGCTGCTGAAGTATCTCGACGCCAAGCGGCGCGACCAGAGCTTCGCGATCGAGTCGGCGCGACCGCAGAGCATCCTCAGCCCCAGCGGGGTCGTGGCGCAGCGCAGCGAGCATCTGCTGCTGCTGCGGGCGCTCGAGCGCCTCCCCGACGAGGCGCAGATCCTGGTGGGCATGCACTACGTCGCCGGTCTGCGCAGCCGGGAGATCGGTGATGCGTTGGGGCTGCCGACGAGCACGGTCACCACGCGACTGTCGCGGGCCCGGGAGGCGTTGCGCGCCGAGGTCCAGTCGTTGCGCGCGCCGCCGCAGGCGAGGGCATCGGTCCTCGCCGATTTCGAGACGTGGGCGGCGTCGCTGGGTCCGCTGATCACCGACCGCGAGCCCCCCTTCGGCGGCGGGTGAGCGGCGCGGGCGGCGGGTTGGCTTCACGGCGGCCCGGCGCAGTATCATCGTGCGGTCGTGGAGTCGGTTTCGGCACGCCGCCCGGCGACCGCGCGAGGGCTCCAGCCCGGCGCGTGGCTGGACCAGTACCGCGTGGTGCGACGCATCGGCAGCGGGGGGATGGCCGAGCTGTACCTGGCGCGGCTCGAGGGCCGCGGCGGCTTCGTCAAGCCGGTGGCGCTCAAGCTGATGCACACGCACCTGCTCGACGACCCGGCGTTCGTCGAGATGTTCCTGCGCGAGGCTCGGATCGCCGCCCGGCTGTCGCACCCCAACATCGTGCAGGTGCTCGACGTGGGCGGCGGGCAGGCCGACAACTACCTCGCGCTCGAGTACGTGCACGGCCTGGACTTTCGGCAGGTGCTGGTGGGGGCGCGCGAGGATCCGTTGCCGCTGGGCTGCGTGATCCGGATCGTGCTCGACGTGGGCGCGGCGCTGCACTACGCGCACGGGCTGCGCGACGTCGACGGCCGACCGTTGAGCATCGTGCACCGTGACGTGTCGCCGGGCAACATCCTCGTGGCGTACGACGGCGCGATCAAGCTGACCGACTTCGGGGTGGCCCGCGTCGCCGAGCACACGCAGGCCACGGTGACCACGTCGCTCAAGGGCAAGCTCGGGTACATGTCGCCCGAGCAGTGCGCCCAAGAGCCGATCGATCATCGCAGCGACGTGTTCTCGCTCGGCGTGGTGCTGTACGAGGCGACGACGATGCGTCGGCCGTTCGCGGGGGAGGGCATCGCGGTACTCAACGCGGTGATCGACGGCAACTACCCGCCGCCGGAGACGGTGAGTCCGGGCTATCCGGCGCAGCTGTCGTCGATCGTGGCGCGGGCGCTGGCGGCCGAGGCGTCCCAGCGCTACGGCAGCGCGGCCGAGCTCGCGGCGGATCTCGAGGCGTTCGCGACGGCGGCGGGGTTGGACACGCGACCGGCGGCGCTCGCCGCCGAGCTCGCGCGTCGGTTCGGCTCGCCGGGACTGCCGGACCTGTCGGTGGACGAGTCCGTGCAGCCGCTGCGGATCGTCGACGAGGCGACGACGGTCCTCGCGCGGGATCCGGCCACGCCCAAGTCGCGGCTGCTGCCGGCGTTGGCGTTGGGGGTCGTGATCGTGGTGACCGGACTGGTGGGGTGGGGGCTGGGCCGATCGAGCTCGGTGGAAGCCGAGACCTCCGAGGCGCCGGCCGCCGCCGCGGCGCAAGTCGATCCGCCCGGGCCCGCGGCGGTCTCGGCGGAGGACGCGGACGAGACCGGCGCCGATGCGCCGACGCCGGTCGAGGGGGACGCGACGCACGTCGAGATTGCGCCGCCCGATCCCGCGGTGGTGCCCCCGCCCGATCCGATCCCCGCCGCGAAGCCGGCGGCGTCGACGAAGCGACGTCGCGGCCGCACGCAAGGCAGCGGCGGCCGTCGAGGATCGACGAAGACGTCGACCACGCCCGCGAAGGTCGACCCCCGTGACGCGATGCTGCCTCGCCCCAGCCCATGACGCTCCTCCCGTTGATCCTGGTCCTGGTGGCCGAGCTGACGCTCGCCCCGCCGACGGACGAGTCCTGGCGCGACAACCCGCACTTCGTGGCGGGCAGTCGGGCATTCGACGCGCAGCGCTGGACCGACGCCGCGGACGAGTTCGCGATCGCGTGGGAAGAAGAGTCCGAGCCCGACCTGCTGTGGGCGTGGGCACAGGCCCTGCGACTGGGCCGACGCTGCGCCGCCGCCGTGGAGGTCTACCGTCGCTTCCTCGCGACCTCACCGACCCCCGCGCAGATCGAAGACACCCGCGCCAACATCCGCCTGTGCGGTGAAGACCCCGACGCGCTCCCGACCACCGAACCTCCGCCACCACCGACCCCCGACCGTGACGGCCTCCCGGCCGACATGGGCCCCACCGAACCCACGCCCCCGATCCCGCCACCGGCCGCACGCGATGCCTGGGGCCACGCGCTGGTCTGGCCGGGCCTGGCGATCGCAGCCGTCGGCGCCGGCCTGCTCGGCACCGCGCACCGCCGCGTCGACGATGCCACCAACGCCCCCGACGACGTCACGTTCCGCGACCGCACCGACAACGCCCCGGCCCTCGCCAACGCCGGCATCGGCTTGCTCTCGGTCGGCTCCGCGGTGCTCACCGCGGGCATCGTGCGCTTCATCGTGGTCGGCGTCCGCCACCGCCGCGCCAAGCGGTGAGGGCGGCCTCGCCCCCCGGCGGTATCGCGCTGCCAGCGACGCGGCAGCGACGAGCGCAACCCTGCCGACCTGTCACGCCATCACCCCGGACATGTCGCGTCTCCCCGGGAAGTCGACGTCGAGGGCCTGCGCGATGATGCTGTAGACCTCCGGCTCTCGGATGACCGTGCCGGGGGCGGGCTGTCCCGTCTTCGGATCGAAGCCGTAGGTCAGCAGCGTGGAGGGGTCCACGCCCCCGAAGACGCGGTTGCCCGCCAGCAGCGGCGACAGCAGGACCGAGCCGTTGTTGAGGTGATGTCCGGTCCCGCTGAAGCTGCCGTTTTGCGGAATGATCTTGTCGCGGCCGAAGTCGGTCGCGATGTAGATGAGGCTGCGGTCCCACATCTTGCCCAACGCCGCCTCGCC
>CALBMM010000229.1 GCA_937896535.1 uncultured Pseudomonadota bacterium | reverse complement strand
ATCGTCGAGCCCAAGCCGTACTCGGACGAAGCCGAGGAGGCGATGGACAAGTACGGGATCTACCCGCGCGACCTCGCCGAGCGCGAGGGCGGCCGCGTGGAGGTCAAGCCCGTGTTCCTCGGGCTCGCGTTCGTGTCCGGGGCCAACGAGGAGGTCGTGCCGTTTCTGTCGCGCGGTCTCTCGGCCGAGTACGAGGTCGCCCGCGCGCTGCGGGTGGTGACCCAGGAAAAGAAGAAGGTCGTCGGCATCCTGCGCACGGATGCGCCGATCATGGGCAACTTCGACCTGCAGGCGCGCTCGCAGACGCCGTCGTGGCAGATCGTCGAGGAGCTGCGCAAACAATACGAGGTCCGCAGCCTCAACCCGACGTCCGACATCCGGCCGCCGGAGTGCGACGACCCGGAAAAGCCCAAGCAGGACTGCGTCGACGTGCTGATCGTGCCGCAGCTGCCGAGCCTGACGCAGCCCGAGCTCGACAAGGTGCGCGAGTACATCGACGCGGGGCACCCGGCGCTGCTGACCGCCGACCCGTTCCCCACCTTCAACATTCGGCTCGCGCCCAAGGAGGACAAGCCGCCTCCGCCGGGATCGCAAAACCAGTTCGGGGCACCGCCGGGCAGCGAGCCCAAGGGCGACTGGCAGGGACTGCTGCGATCGGTCGGGGTCGAGCTCGCGTTCGACACCGTGCAGCCGCCCGCAGATGCACCGCCCGAGGCGCAGCCCTCCGAGGAGCTGCGGATCGTCTACGACACGTTCAAGCCCCACCCGCGGTTCGCTTCGATCGCGCCGCAGGTCATCTTCGTGACCGAGCGTGACGACGGCACCAAACCGTTCGAGAACGCCGACCCCGCGGTCAACGGTCTCGAGGAAGTCGTGGTGCTGTTCTCCGGCGAGCTGCGCAAGGCGTCGGGCTTTTCCGGCACGTTCACGCCGCTGTTGTCGACGGGGCGCGCGGCCGGATACGCGCTGTACGAGGACATGGTGCAGCGCCATCCGTTCTTCGGCGTGCAGCCGCGACCCAATGGTCCCGAGAAGCAATCGCCGGTCACGGGCAACAGCCACGTGCTCGCCGCGCGGGTGACCGGCGGGGCCGGAGGCACGCCGACGGTCGAGGGGGCCGAGCCGCCCAAGGCCCGCAACGTGGTCGTGCTCGCCGACCTCGACGTATTCCACGACCAGTTCTTCGCGCTGCGCGACGAGGGTGGGGACACCGACGGCGACGGGCTCGTCGACATCCGGTTCGACAACGTCACCTTCCTGCTCAACCTCGTCGACTCGCTCGCGGGCGACGACCGCTTCATCGACCTGCGCAAGCGGATGCCGCAGTACCGGCGGCTGACGTGGATCGACGAGCAGACCAAGCTCGCCCGTCAGACATTGGAGGCGGAGCGGCAAAAGGCGCTCGACGCGGCCAAGGCCGAGCTCGAGGCGGCGCAAAAGGCCCTCGACGAGAAGGTCGACGCCATCGAGGCGCGCACCGATCTCGACGACCGCTCCAAGGAGCTGCAGGCCCGCATGGCCGAGGTCTCGGAGAACCGGCGACTGGAGTCTCGGCGCATCGAGATCGACCGCGAGAAGAAGAAGGCGATCGACAAGATCGAGCGCGAGCACGAGCGTCAGGTCGACGAGGTCCGCAATCAGGTTCGGATCCTCGCGGTGGTGCTGCCACCGATTCCCGCCCTGCTGCTGGGCTTCTTCATCTTCTGGCGCAAGCGCAAGCGCGAACAGGACACGATCCCGGCGTACCGTCGGGCCAAGAGCTGAGGAGAATGGCGATGACTCGTACCACCGTGATCATGGCCGTGATGGGGCTGGCGTCGATCGCCGGCGCCTACCAGATGCGTCCCGACCCCGTTCCGACCGCCCAGTACGAAGACACCGGGCAGCCGCTGTTTGCCGAGTTCAAGGACCCCAATGCCGCCACCGATCTCAAGGTGGTGGCGTGGGACGACGAGTCGGCCACGCCGATCGAGTTCTCGGTGATGCAGAAGGACGGGGGCTGGGTGATTCCCAGTCACAACGACTACCCCGCCGACGCGACCGATCGCATGGCGAAGGCGGCGACCTCGTTCCTCGACGTCAAGAAGGACACCTACCTCGGCGACCGCACGGCCGACCATGCCAAGTTCGGCGTGCTCGATCCGACCGCGGAGGAAGGGGACGGGTCCGGCAAGGGGCAGCGCATCACGATCAAGGACTCCTCGGGCACCGAGCTCGTCGACGTGATCGTCGGCAAGGCCATCCCCGAAAAGCAGGGCTGGTACTACGTGCGCAAGCCCGAGGAGAAGCGGGTCTACGGCACGAAGCTCGAGCTCGACATCTCGACCAACTTCGCCGACTGGATCGAAAAGGACCTGCTGCACGTCGAGCGCGACGAGTTCGTGGAGATGGTCTACAACCCGTACACGGTCGACGAGAGCACCGGCCAGGTGGTGGGGGCCGATCAGGTCATCGCCGCGGTGTCGGTCGCCCCCGACGACGAGCACAACCGCGACTGGAAGCTCGCCGAGGGCATCGAGGCGCCCGAGGGCAAGGAGCTCGACAGCACCAAGGTCCGCGCGATCCTGACCTCGATCGCGTCGATGAAGATCGCGGGCGTGCGTCCGCGTCCGCCGGCGCGCTCGATGCTCGAGGCGCGCATGCAGCTTCAGCAAAAGGGCTTCTTCGTCGCGGCCGACCCGGCCAATCCGCAGCTGTTCGGCAACGAAGGCCAGGTCACCGCGATCACGCGTGACGGCGTCGTCTACACGATCTTCTTCGGGGAGGTCACGTACGAGACGGGCATCGCGTTGTCGGCGGGCAAGGCCGACGACACCGCGGCCGAGCAAGAGCCGCCGCCCGAGGGGGAAGAGGGCGCGGACACGAATCGTCAGGCCAGCCGCTACATCTTCGTCAACGTGCAGTACGACCCGGCGGCGGATCGCTCGGGCGGTTCGGCCGAGGACGGGGCGACGCCGCCCGGCGAGGACGAGGGACCCAAGGGGCCCGAGCGCGCCGAGCAGCTCATGGAGCGCTTCAACTCCTGGTTCTACGTGATCTCCGACACGAGCTTCAAAGGCATCCGTAAGGATCCGAGCGAGCTGTTCAAGGCAGGCACGGCGGCACCCGCCCCCGCGCCGGAGCTCGAGCTGCCCGGCTGATCCGGCGCGCACGCGCGGCGCGGTCCGGCGGCGCGCCCCGGATCGGCGCCGCGCATGCGCTTGCCCATTTCGGCGGCGCGGGTGCATAACCCGCGGCGAGGGTCATGTCGGACCACGCAATCCCGGGCACGGAACAGCCCAAGCTCACCTGGAAGGAAGGGCTGTACCTCGTCGGGCCCGACCCGCTGACGTCGCCGTACTACTCCTCGGGCGCGCTCATCGTGGCGGGCGTGGGGTACGCGACCCCGGGCTTTCAGATCGGGCTGTACCTGCTGCTGTTCCTGCTCGCGCCGCTGTACATCGAGGCGGTGCTGCTGACGCTGTCCAACGGCGGCACGTACGTGATGACGCGCTACGCGCTGTCGCACCTGGGCACGTGGGCGATCATCGCGGCCGCCGTCGTCGGCGTCATCATCTCGTTTTCGTACGTCGCGACCGCGATCGTCAGTCTGCTCAGCTACTCGGACTACGTGGCGTCGCTCGTATCCGGTCTGCCGGCGGCGAGTACCGTGGCGGCGATCGGCCTCTCGGCCATCCCGTCGGTCGCGTTCGGAGTCTGGGTCATGCCGTCGCAGTGGCGGCGCACCGTCGTCTCGGTGTTCGTCACCAGCCTCATCGCGATCGCGATGTCGGCGGTGATGCCCGCGGGCATGGTCGTGATGCTCGCGCCGCTCGTGATGCTGTTTTCGCTCAACAACTACGGGCTCAAGGAGAGCGTTCAGGTCTCCAAGACGATCTTCCTCATCAACCTCGGGGTGATGGGGCTGACGATCCTGATCGGCCTCGTCTACGTGATGATGCACGGCGGGCACTTCGCCAACTTCCTTTCGGGCGCCAAGCTGGAGGCCGCGGTCGTGCAGGCGCAGGTCGCCGAGCAGACCGCGGCGTCCGACCATGGCCTCGGCCACACGTTGGAGACGTACCTGCCCGGTTTCGCCACGCTGGGCGCGGCGCTGATCCCCGCCGCGCTCGGCTCGTCGATCCTCGGGGCCTCGGGCGTGGAGTCGGTGATGAACATCCCCGAGGAGCTCGAGGCGCCGCGCAAGGACGTCCGCAAGATCTACATGTGGATGCTGTCGATCCTGCTGGTGGTCGGCGGATCGCTGTCGCTGCTGGTGTTCATCGTGCTGCCGCCGGCCGAGCTCGTGGGCGCGTCCGGGTACCTGCTCGCGGTGCTCGGCCGCGTCTCGGTCACCGGGGTCACCGGTTCGGAGACGCTGGGCCAAGTGTGGAACGTGGTGATCGTGGCCAACGCCGCGCTGATGCTGCTCGGCGCGACCAACACCGGCTTCGCCGGCGCGCGCGGCCTGTGGGTGACCATGGCTCGCGACAGCCTGATGCCGCGCGGCCTGCTCAGGCTCAACCCCCGCGGCGCGTTCTCGCGGATCCACGTGTTGATGCTGGTCGCCATCTTCGCGCTGGCGTGGGAGGGCGAGGCCGACGTCGAGATCCTCGAGCGCTGGTACGGGGCGACCTTCGGTCTGGTGATGTTCTCCGGCGTGCTCGCGTTCGCCTTGCTGCGTCGCTACAAGGGCGACGATCCCCGAATCTACTGGGCGCCGTTCAACCTCAAGATATCCGGGGTCAAGATCCCGGTCGCGGCGCTGGTCGGCCTGGCGTTTCTGACCTTCGCGCTCCTGGGGCTGTACGACCGCTACGCCGAGCAGATCCGTGACCTGCGAACGCTGCTGACCTCGGTCGCACTTCTCGTCGGCATCGTGCTGCTCAGCTACAACCACCGACAGCTGCTGCGGCGCGGTTACGCGTATCTGCGCCGCGTGGTCGAGACGGTCGAGGGCGACGAGATCGAGACCGAGGACCGCACCATCGTGGTCGCCGTCGGCGGCGTTCGGATCGGCCGCCTGCTGCACAACGCGTTGGAGCTGGCGCGGGCGCAGAGCCGCACCACGGGCATCCCGTACAAGCAGGTCGTGGTCTTCCACATGACCCGCCAGGTCCGCACCGAGTACGTGTATCGGGTCGGGCGCGACTCGCTGCGGCCGGCCGGAGTCACGGGCAACGTGGTCCGCATCCACACCGAGCTGACGCAGCTGGCGCCGCCGGACATGACGATCTACCTGGCGCTGGTGCCGATGCCCGGCGAGGGCGACTCGCGGCTGCACATGGCCATGGACGCCCTGGTCGATTTCCACGAACGCCACGGCTTCCGGGGCCACATCGTGATGATCGGCGACTACGGGGTCACCGCCGAGGACACGCGGCAGCTGCAGGGGCGGCTCAAGGACTCGACGCTCGTCACCGTCCCGGTCTGAAGTCTCGCGGCGAGCCTGCTAAGCTCTGCTCGCCCATGCCGCGGTCGTCCACGTTCGCGCGCCTCGCCGTCCTCGTGGTGGGGCTGGTCCCCGTCGCGTGCTCGCCCGAGATCGGGCCCGGCATGATCGGCGACGCGGCCTCGGCCGAGCTGTGCGTGGGCGTCGTCGACGTGCCCGACCCGGCGCTGCGCGAGCTGCTGCTGTCGGTCGTGGAGCAGCCCGAGCCGCCCGAGGATGCGACCGAGGATCCCGAGCCCGTCGTGCTCGCCGAGAACCTGCGACGACTGCGGGGACTCTCGGCCGCCGGCTTGGGTATCGAGGACCTGCGCGGCCTCGAGTGTGCGCAGGGCCTGACGAGCTTGGGCCTGGCCGGCAACGCGATCACGGACCTGACCCCGCTGACGAACCTGACCGGGCTGACGCAGCTGGAGCTGTCGGGCAACCAGATCACCGACCTCGGCTCGCTCGCGCCGCTGTTTCGCCTGGAGCGGGTCGCGCTCGACGCCAACGGCATCGAAGACCTCCGGCCGCTGCGAGACCTGACGGGGCTGCGCACGCTCGACATCGGCGACAACGTCATCACCGATCTCGGGCCGCTGTCGGGCCTGTCGGCGCTGACGGTGCTGCGGATCTCCAACAACATGGTCAGTGACCTCGGGCCGCTGTCGGGCCTGTCGGAGTTGTTCGCGCTCGAGGCGGACGCGAACACGATCGGCTCGCTGTCGCCGCTGGACGGCCTACAGAAGCTGCAGTTCGTCGACATCGCCGACAACGACGTCGACTCGCTGCAGCCGTTGGCGAGCGCGACGGCGATGCGCGAGCTGGTGGTCAACGGCAACGCGCTGACCTCGCTGCAGGGCATCGAGGCGATGACGGGCGTGACTCGCATCGAGGCCCGGGGCAACGCGATCACGTCGACCGAAGGCGTGGCGAACCTGACCGAGATCGAGATCCTCGACCTGACCGCCAACGAGGTCGCCACGCTGCCGGGGGTCGAGAACCTGGCGCGGGTCCGAAGGCTGATCCTGCCCGACAACCGGATCACGGACATCTCCGCGATCGCCGGGCACCCGGTGCTGCGCGATCTGGACATCCGCGGCAACCCGGTGACGGACATCTCGGCGGTGGCGACACTGCCGCTGTTGGGAGGCTTTCACGCCGGGGCCGAGGGCGTGATGCTCGACCTGGCACCGCTGGGCGGGCGCACGGTGCTGCGGACGATCAGCTACATCGGGGGGGACGCCGGTGACCTCGCGGTCTTCGGTGAGCTGCCGGCGCTCGAGAGCATCAACTTCTCGGGCACGGGACTGTCGACGGCGCAGCTGGAGCAGATCGCGTCCGCCTCCACGCTGCAGGCGTTGACGCTGGTCGAGTGCGGCATCACGGACGTCGCGCCGTTGGAGGCGCTGCCGCTGCTGGAGACGCTCGACGTGCGAGACAACGAGCTGACCTCGATCGCGAGCGCGGCCTTTTGGGTCAATCTGCGCTCGCTGCGGCTCAATCGCAATCCGCTCGCGTCGCTTGCGGGTCTGGAGCTGCACGAGCTGCTGCGCGAGGTCGACATCTCCGGCTCCGCGGTCGACGACCTGACCCCGCTGGCGGTCAACGAGACCTTCCGGACCGGCGACGAGCTGATCGCCGAGGACACGGCGCTCGACGAGGGCGACTGCCCGGCGATCGCGACGATCCGCGAGCGGATGGGCGTGGTCACCACCGACGTCAGCTGTCCGTAGCGCGGCCCGGACCGCCGATTGTTCGCCTCGAAGCGGCCCGGGGCGTATGTTGAGTCCGTCATGGCCGAGGATCTGCGCGCGCTGTTCGCCGAGCACCTGCGAACGCAGGTGAGGGCCTCGCCCCACACGCAGCGGGCCTACGCGCGGGATCTGGACCAGTTTCTCGAGGGGGTGGCCGGCCGGCTGGGCCGGGACCCGACCGCCGCCGACCTCGACGCGCGACAGGTCCGGGCGCACCTGGCCGAAATCGTGGGGCGCAGTGCCTCCTCCACGGTGGCGCGCAAGCTGTCGGCCCTGCGCACGTTCGGGGAGCTGATGCGCGCGCGGGGCCTGCGGCCCGACAACGACATCGCGACCGTGTCGGGCCCCAAGCGGCGCAGTCGTCTGCCGGTCGCGCTGCCGGTCACGGACATCGACGCGATGGTCGACGATGCCCAACCCGACGAGATCAAGCGCGCGCGCGACCGTGCGCTCGTCGAGGTGCTGTACGGCGCGGGCTTGCGGGTCTCCGAGGCGGTGGCGCTGGAGCTGTCGGACCTTCGCCGCGAGGGTGATGCGGTCTGGGTGCGCGTGCGGTCGGGCAAGGGTGGCAAGGACCGCACCGTGCCGCTGGGCCGCACGGGCGCCCGTGCCGTCACGCAGTGGCTGGAGCTTCGCGACGCGTGGCGCACCGCCAAGTCGCCGACCGCCGCGCTGTTCTGGGGCGCACGCGGGGGACGGCTGGGCACCCGGCAGGCCCGGCAGATCGTGTACGACCGCTCGACCAACCAGGCGCGGGCACGGGTCGGACCCCACGCGCTGCGGCACTCGTTCGCCACGCACCTGCTCGACAACGGCTGCGACCTACGGGCGATCCAGTCGATGCTCGGCCACGCGTCGCTGTCGACGACGCAGCGCTACACCCATCTGTCGATGGGCAAGCTGATGGACGTCTACGACGCCGCGCACCCGCGGGCCAAGCCGAAGTAGGCGCGCCGGTTCAGACGTCGAGCACGATCTTCGGGCCCGCGGCCTGTCGTCGCCGCTTGGCCTTGCGCGTCGTGTCGACCTGCTGGCTCGGCAGGGACCCGCGTACCTCGTCGTGGCGCACCGGCATCAGCCGATCGCGCCACCGGTCGTTGACGTACACGTCGACGAAGGGGGCCGGGATCCCGAACGGGCGAGGGATGTAGATGTCGCCGGTGACGTGCATGTGGATGTGCGGGCCGGTGCTGCGACCGGAGTTGCCCACGCGCCCGACCTGCTGACCGGCCTCGACGTAGTCGCCGACTTTGACCGTCACCGAGCCGGGGACCGCGTGCCACAGCGAGCTGTACTCGGAGAACCCGTGGTGGATGATGAGCCCGTTGCCCCCGGCGCGACCGCGCGTGCCCGGTCGGTTCTCCGGGACGTCGTTGATCGCCTTGACCACCACGCCGGCGGCCGGCGCGAGCAGGGGCTGTCCCCAGCAGTAGTACGAGGCGTTGTCGTACTTGTCGCGGCCGGGTCGACGCACGCGACCGTCCTTCTTGACGACGATGTCGTAGGCGAAACGCTGCCCGCGACTGCCGTGGTGGTAGTTGGTGGCGC
Organism: uncultured Pseudomonadota bacterium; assembly: GCA_937896535.1. GTDB lineage: Bacteria > Myxococcota_A > Polyangia > Nannocystales > Nannocystaceae > CALBMM01. Next base: position 26,967 of record CALBMM010000229.1, on the reverse strand, counting down.
GCGTGGGCCCGCCGTGGCTAATCGTGAACGTGCCCTTGAACGGGGGATGCAGCCGCGTGATCGGCATGTAGCGATCGGCGGGCACCGGCACGTTGTCCATGAACCAGTGCTCGCGGACGAGAAGGCGCGCCAGCTTGCGCTCCTTGGTCAGCGCGAACTGATACAGGACCGGCGTGACCTGCTGCGATTGCCCCTCGGTCGCGTAGACGACCAGGCCCGAGTACCACAGCAGGTCACCCTCGACGTGGGTGCGCTCCTCCATGATCCCCAGCGGGGTGCCGAACGTGCCGCGCAGGTGCTCGCCGGCGACCTCGAGATCGGCGAGGCGTACCTTGTCGCGCAGCTGCGGCGTCATCGTGGCCTGGATTGCGCCGTAGTCGGCCGCGGTCATCGACTCGATCAGCACGTCGGCCTCGGGCGAGATCGCCGAGTGGGGCCGGGCCTCGGAGATGTTGTCCGGCAGCCGTGGGGGCTGGTCGGGCTTGCAGGCTGCCGGCGCGCACGCGGCCAGAGACGACAGCAGCCAGCGGCGGATCGACGCACGCATGCGCGCATCTTGCCATGCTCGCCGGTGCCAGATCGTGACGGGATGCGGTACGTTCGATGCCACGATGCGCGTCGCGTCGCTCGCCGTGGTCTTGCTCCTGGAAGGATCGGCGCTTGCCGGGTGCGCCGCGGGAGCGCAGACGCCCGTGGAGGAGGCCGCGCCCGCCATCGACGAGCCCGCCTCGCCGACGGCCGAGCCTTCGCCGGCGGCCGACGCCACGCCACCGGGCGCCGAGGCGAGCGCCGAGCCCGAGCCGCCGCCGGCGGCGCCCTCGGGACCCGCGCCACTGGTCGACGACGACGTAGCCGACGACTTCATCGTCGGTCCCCCCGACGAGCTCGCCGACTGCGAAGGCCGTCTGTCGGCAGCGGGCATCGAGTACGCCGAGTCGAGGATTCCCGTGCACGAGACCCGCGGCGGGCTCGTGTGCGGCGCCCCGCAGGTCGTGCGCTACCAGAAGGGACCCGAGACGATCCGCTGGTCGAAGTCGAGCCCGAAGCTGACCTGCGGGATGGCCCTGACGCTCGCCCGCTTCGAGTCGATCGTGCAGGAGGAAGCCGACGCGCACTTCGGCAAGAAGGTCGTCAGGATCGAGCACATGGGCACGTACAACTGTCGGGAGATGGCGGCCTATCCCGGCTGGGTCTCCGAGCACAGCTATGGCAATGCCATCGACATCAAGCGGTTCGTCCTCGCGGGCGGGCGCGAGGTCCCCGTGCTCGGTCACTACGGCGACGCCGCGGCCGGGGGGCACGACGCCGACAGCCGCTTCCTCCAGGCCGTCGCCGCCCGCGCCTACGACGAGGATGTGTTCTCGGTCGTGCTCACCCCGGCGTTCGATCGCGCCCACCGCAACCCTTTCCACCTCGATCTGGCTCGGTACCGCGTCGACGGGACCGGCCGCCCCTGAGGGCCTCGGGGCCCGTGGCGGCCCCCGGACGGCGATGCCGGGGGGCACGGCCGTCGGTCGGGGAGGGCGCCCGACCGAGCTGATAAAGTGAGGACCGGTGCCGCTGCCGAGGACTCAGCGCCTTCGCCGAACCGATGCCGCCCCCGAGTCCCTGGGCATCGGGCCGGAGGAGTATTTCCTGCTGTCGCGCGTCGAGGGCTCGCCGACGGTCGGTGACGTGCTCGGCTCGAGCGGCCTGCCGGCGGCGGACGCCGAGCGGATCCTCGGCAAGCTCGTCGAGGTCGGGGCACTCGAGACGATCGAGGGCGAGCCGGCCACCAAGCACTCCGAGCCGACGCGCCCGCAAAAGGCCCTCAACCTCCAATCGCCGGGGCTACGCAAGCGCGCCGACAGCCGACGCAAGCTGATGCTGCAGCAGCAGTTCGGTGCGGTGGCGCGACCGCCCGGCGAGGTGGCGCGCGAAGAAGAAGACGACGACGACGATCTCGACGACGAGCCGGGCGCGGCGCCCGAGGTCGATCCCGTCGAGCCCGTGCCGGTCAGCGACGCGCGGGTCGAACCGGCGCTGGCGATCTCGGTCGACGAGCAACGCCGCGTGCTCGCGCTCATCGACCAGTACGAGGACCTGACGCCCTTCGAGCTGCTGGGGCTGTACCCGACCAACGACGAGAAGCGGATCAAGCGGGCGTACTTCGACGCGAGTCGACGCCTCCACCCCGACACCTACTACGGAAAGAACCTCGGACCGTTCAAGCCGCTGCTCGACAAGCTGTTCGCTCGCGCCAAGCAGGCCTACGCCGAGCTGCGCAAGCCCGACGTGCGACGACCGTACGTGGTGGTCTACGAGGCGCAGCTGGCGGAAAAAGAGGCCAAGAAACGGGCCGAGCGAGAGGCGAAGGAGCGAGCGGACGCGGCGCGGCGTGCCGCCGAGCGGGAGAAGATGCGGGAGACTCGGCTGGCCCGAGAAAAGGACCGCGCCCAGCGAAAGGCCGAGCGCGAGCGTGACAAGGTCGAGACCGAGGTCGAAACCAACCTCGTCGAGGCCAACCGGGCACTCGAGCTCGGCAACCTCGCCCGCGCGTCGAACTTCTTTCGCCTCGCTTTGCAAGCCGATCCCGGCAACGAAGAAATTCGCGAACAGTGGGAGCAGACCCGCGCCAAGGCGCGCAAGGAACGCGCGGGCATCGCCTACACGCACGGGTTGCAGTACCTCGAACTTGGTCAGGTGCGAGAAGCGACCCTGATGGTCGTCGAGGCCGCCGACGGTGACCCGACGGCCGAGCACTTGGCCCACGCCGCCGACCTGCTGCGGGAGACGGACGCGATTCGGGCCCGCGAGTACGCCTTGCGCGGCCTCGAACGTCTCAACGTCGCGATGGACCGGGAAAAGCCCGCGTTCGACGCGACAAAGGCCACCCACCTTCGGGTGCAGCTGGGCCGGGCGTTCCTGGCGGCTGGTCAGACGAGCACTGCGAAGGAGCTGGTCAAGCTCGCCAAGGAAGACCGACCCGACGACCCCGAGGTGCGCGCTCTTCTCAAATCGCTCAAAGTGACCTAGCCTGCTCGTGGCTTTCCATGGAGAGCGTCGTTGGAATCGACCTAGGCACGACGAACACCTGCGTGGCGATCGTCGAGGACGGAGTTCCTACCGTCATCCCCAACAAGGGTGGGTACAAGACGACCCCCTCGATGGTGGCGATTTCCGAGAGCGGCAAGCGGCTCGTCGGACACATCGCCAAGCGGCAAGCGGTGACCAACTCGGCCAACACCGTCTACGCCGCCAAGCGCCTCATCGGGCGTCGCTGGGAATCCCCCGCGTCGAAGGCGGTGCAGCAATCGTGTCCCTACACGATTGTCGAGGGACCCCACGGCGACGTGCGCGTGCAGCTGCGCGAGACCGTGTACTCGGTCCCGGAGATCAGCGCCTTCATCCTTCAAGAGATGAAGCTGGTCGCCGACCAGTACCTGTCCGGTGACGTGGACAAGGCCGTCATCACGGTCCCGGCCTACTTCAACGACAACCAGCGCCAGGCGACCAAGGACGCCGGTCGCATCGCCGGCCTCGACGTCATCCGCATCATCAACGAGCCCACTGCCGCGGCCCTCGCGTACGGGTTCGGCAAGGACCTCGAGCGCAAGGTCGCCGTCTACGACCTCGGCGGCGGCACCTTCGACATCTCGATCCTCGACATCGGCCACGGCGTGTTCGAGGTCATCTCGACCGCGGGTGACACGTTCCTCGGCGGCGAGGACTTCGACATGCGGGTCATGGACGCGCTGATCCAGGCCTTCGCCGAGAAGACCGGGGTCGACGTCCGCGACGACCGCATGGCGCTGCAGCGGATCAAGGACGCGGCCGAGAAGGCGCGCTGCGAGCTGTCGGTCGCCCGCGAGACGATGGTCGACCTGCCGTTCTTGTACACGACGCCCAGCGGCCAGACCTTCCACATGCAGGAGACGTTGACCCGCGACACGCTCGAGGAGCTGACGCGGGACCTCGTCGACCGCACGATCTCGATCTGCGAGAAGACCCTGCGCGAGGCGAACATCGACAAGTCCGACCTCGACGACGTCATCCTCGTCGGCGGGATGACCCGTATGCCGCTCATCCAATCCTCGGTGGCCGAGTTCTTCACGCTCGAGCCGTGCAAGGGCGTGCACCCCGACGAGGTCGTGGCGCTCGGGGCGTCGATTCAGGCGGCTGCCCTCGTCGACGAGTCGATGGACGTGCTGCTGCTCGACGTCACGCCGCACAGCCTCGGCATCATGATCGTCGGTGGGTACTTCCATAAGCTCATCGAGCAGAACACCACGGTGCCCACGAGCGCCTCGCACATCTTCACCACCGTCCGTGACAACCAGACGTCGGTGAAGATCCTCGTGCTCCAGGGCGAAAACGACAAAGCGACCGACAACGAGCTGCTCGGCGAGTTCATCCTCTCCGGGCTGCGCAAGGCGCCCAAGGGCGAGGTGGAGGTCGAGGTCACGTTCTCGATCTCCGCCGACGGCCTCGTGTCCGTCGCCGCCAAGGACCTCGAGACCGGCCGCGAGCAGAGCATCACGGTCACCGCGACGTCGGGTCTGACCGAGGACGAGCTGCAAAAGCTGGTCGACTCGAGCCAGAACTACATGGTCGAGGTGCGGGCGTCCGAGGAGTTCGAGCGCCAGCGCCAGCAGGCCGAAAAACTCATCGGCGAGGTTCGGGAGCTGTTCCCGCAGGTCGAGGGCATCATGAGCGGCACGAGCTTCGGCCGCGACGCGATCGCCAAGGCCGAGGGGGTGCTCGAGCGGGCCGAGGCCGAGATCCGATCGCAGGACTCCCGAAGCCTCGAAGAGGTCATCGAGAGCCTCGAGCGGACGCTGAACATGTTCCGCGGCGTGGTCTCCAAGACCGGCCTGAGCTGACCGACGACGGGGTCGGGAGCCGTGCGGCTTCGCGTTGTCACGTACAACATCCACAAGTGCATCGGCGGTCTCGACCGTCGGTACCGGCCCGAGCGCATCGTCGAGACGGTGGGTCACTACGAGCCGGACGTGGTGTTGCTGCAGGAGGTCGACGCCGAAGCGCGACGCAGCAACTACGACCGTCAGGTCGACCGGCTCGGTGATGCACTCGGCCTGCGGAACCGGGTGTGGTTTCCCAACGTGCGGCTGCGCGACGGTGGGGCGTACGGCAACGCGATCCTCAGTCGCTTCCCGATCCGGCACGCCCACAACCACGACCTGACCGTCGGGACCCGCAAGCGTCGTAGTGTCCTGCATGCGCTGGTGCGCGTGCGCGTGCCGGGCAAGCCTCGCGTCCGCACGTTGCACGTGTTCAACATGCACCTGGGGTTGCTCGAGAACGACCGGCGACGTCAGCTCGTTCGCTTCCTCGATTCGCATCCGTTCGTGAACATGCACCACCGCACGCCGGTCGTGGTCGCCGGTGACTTCAACGACGTGTACGGGACACTCGGGGCGCGGCTGCTCGTGCCGGCGGGCTTTCGCGGGATGAGAGCGCCGATTCGGACGTTTCCCGCGTATGCGCCGCTACGGGCGCTGGACACGATCTTCGTGCGCGGCGACCTGCAGCTACGACGCGTGCAGCCGGGGCGGACGACGGCGGCGACGCGGGCCTCGGACCACCTGCCGCTGGTCTGCGATCTCGAACTGGCGATGGGCTGACTTGCTGCGCGCGCGGTGGGGGGCGATGCTGCGGGCGTGCAGGCGCCACCCGAAGACGCGGTCGCCGAAGTCGCGCGGGCGCTGCGACGGGCCCGGCGAGTCTTGGTGGTGACCGGGGCCGGCGTGTCGGCGGACTCGGGCCTGCCCACCTACAGAGGCGTCGGCGGGCTGTACGACGGGGCAGGCACCGACGAGGGCATCCCCATCGAGCTGGCGCTGTCGGGGCCGATGCTGCGCACCCACCCCGAGATCAGCTGGAAGTACATCTACGAGATCGAAAACGCGTGCCGCGGGGCGCGACCCAACGACGCCCATCGCGTGCTCGCGGCGCTGCAGGACGAGCTCGCGTGGGTCGGGGTGCTGACACAGAACGTCGATGGATTCCACGCGCAGGCGGGGTCGCGCACCCTCGTGGAGATCCACGGTCGGATCCACCAGCTGCGCTGCACGTCGTGTCGCTGGCACACGCGCGTGCCCGACTACGCCGCGCTCGACATCCCCCCGCGCTGTCCCGCGTGCGGGGCGATCGTGCGGCCGGACGTGGTGCTGTTCGGCGAGATGCTGCCGGAGCTTGCGGTGTCGACCTTGATGGCGTGGCAGGCCGAGCCCGCGGACGTCGTGCTCAGCGTCGGTACCACCAGCGCCTTCCCCTACATCGCGGGGCCGGTCCTGCAGGCGCGACGTGAGGGCGCGCTGACCGTCGAGATCAATCCCGGGCGCTCGGAGGTCTCCGAGGTGGTCGACATCCGCATCGCGGCCGGGGCCGCCGACACGCTGCGCGCGATCTGGACCGCGCTGGGACACCGCGTCGACGCACTCGGAGAGGTCCCGTGAGCGCCGAAGTCAGCGACGAGGCCCTCATGGAGGCGTACGTCGCCGGCGATCGCAGTGCGTTCGCGACGTTGTTTTCCCGCTACGCACCGCGGCTGCGACGGCTGATGGCCCGAGACCTCGCGCGCGGCACCGATGCCGACGACCTCGTGCAGCAGACCTTTCTGCAGCTGCACCGGGCCCGTCGCGACTTTCGGGCCGGTGCCCGCCTGCGGCCGTGGCTGTTCACGATCGCGCTCAATCTCAAGCGGCAATACTTTCGCCGCAAGGGACGTCGCCCCGAGGCTCCGCTGCCCGAGCCAGGGGCAGGGGACTTGGTCGCCGAAGGCGGCGACCCCGAGGCGAACGTTCGAGACGCACAGCTTCGGGCGGTGCTCGACGAGCTGCCCGCGGCCCAACGCGACGTCATCGTCCTGCACTGGTTCGAAGGGATGACGTTTCGTGAGATTGCCGAGGTCGTCGGCGCGACGCAGGCGGCCGTGAAGGTTCGCGCCCACCGGGGCTACGGACGGCTCCGGGAAGCGCTTAAGACGCAGGTGTAACTGGTCGCGAGGTTCGACCATACGCAGCCAAGGAACGGGTTCGGGTCAGGTGCAGTGTCGACAGGTCCATGACGCGTGGAGGGCGGGCGAGCCGCTCGGCCCCGACGCGCGCGCACATGTCGACCAGTGTGAGGTCTGCGCCCTCCTGGCCGGCGACGACGGCGCCCTCGGCCTCGCGCTCGGCAACGTCGTCGCGCCGAACGAGGCGCCGACCTTGCCGGCGGCCCTGCAAGCCCGGCTCGACGACGACGGCCTGCGGGCGCGGCTGTCGTCGTGGCCGACTTCGACGCGGGTGATCGCGACGTTGCTCGGCGCAGTGCTCGTGCCCGCGATCATCGTCGCCGTGTGGCGCCGTCCGGACTTCGGGGCCTACCCGCCGCTGCGGATGGCCTTGGACGTGCTGACGTTCGTGGTCCCGGCCGCACTCGCGTTGTGGTTGACGTTGCGACCGGTGCATCGCCCCGCCGTGTCGCCGGGGGTGTCGCTGGGGCTGGCCATCGTGGGGACGCTCGCGATGCTCTCGCTGGTCGTGCTGCCCGAGGCGCACGCCGACCATCACGGCTCGCTGCTCGGGGTCGGCGACGATTTCGTGCCACGGGCCCGCGCGTGTTTCGTGACCGGCACGCTGGCGGGGCTTCCCGTGCTGCTGTGGGTGCGGGCGTTGCTGCGCGACGACGGTCCGTGGTGGGTCGTGGTGACGACGCTGGCCCTCGCCGCCGCACTCGTCGGCGGCCTGAGCATCTTCTTGCACTGCCCGCTCGTCAGTCCCCGGCACCTCGCGGCGGGACACGCCACGATCCTCATTCCCTTCGCCGTCCTCGCGCTGCTCGGCCGCCGACGTGGGCTGGGCGACACGGGCTGAGCGACGGGCCTCACAGCCCGAGGGGGATGCCCTCGGCCTTGCACTTGTTGCGGACCTTCGGGCGGTTGAACAGCGGCAGCTGCTTGAGCAGCGTCTTGGCCCGCCCCTTGTCCTTCTTCTGGCACGACGCGAGCGCCATCAGCTCGAGCGCCTCGGTCGACTTCTTCTTGCGTTGACTCTTCGCGGCCAGGCCGTACGCCTTGACCCCGTTGCCGGCGCGGTAGGCCGCCTGCGCTTGGGCGAGCAGCTCCTCGGCCGATGGATCCGACGACGACGTGGGGGCCGGGCTCGGGCTCGGGCTCGGATCGGCCTTGGGGCTGCTGGTCGGTGCCGGGTCGGCCTTCTTCGTCTTCTTCGTGTTCTTGGTCCCGCTGGCTGGCTTGCCGGTCGGCGCGTCGGTCGGCGCGTCGGTCGCTTCCGGCGTCGGCTCGGGATCGTCGTCGACGAGCACCTCGTCGTCGGCTTCGGCTCCGCCGGAGCTGCCAGCGGCCTCGGGGTCGCTGTCGTCGGCGTCGTCGTCGACGCCGGTGTCGGCCCCGGCGACGACCTCCTCGGTCCCCGACGTCGAGCCCGCCTCCGGCATCCCGTCGTCGTCGGCCACCGCGGGCTCGGACGGTTGTTCGGGCGGCGACGGTGGGCGGACCGGTTCGGGTGGCGCCGCATCGGCCGGTCCGGCCGCGGTCTTCGTCGTCGGCGGGCCTGGGTCGTCGTCACCGCTGCTGACCCACACCACGAGCAGCACGAGGCCGAGCAGCGCGGCGCCGAGGATCATCCACCGACGCGGGTCGGCGTTGGCCGGGGGCTCGGCCACCGACGCGGCGGCCGCAGCCACGGCTGCCGCCGCGGGCTCGTCGTCGTCCTTGGTCGCCGCCGTCGCAGCGGCCACGGCCACATCGTCGTCGGGCTCTTCTTCGACGAGCTCGGCGGCGACCGCATCGATGAGCACGTCCGTGTTCTCCGGCTCGACGGGAACCGGTGCCCCCGTCGGTGGCAGGACGCCTCCGGGAGGCAGCACGCCCACGTCCAGCGAGCCCTTGCTGGCACGCTTCTTCGTCGAGCGGAACTCCGGCGCGGCCGGCTTGCCTTCGCCCTGCAGCATGCCCGGGACCGGAAGTCGCGGGAGCCCACTGCGGCCGGAAATCTCCGAGCTCTTGGGGCCCGACGCTTCCGAGGCGGGGCTGTCTTCGGTGGTGGGATCGACCCCGGACGCCGGCCGGGCCGGACCGGCGGTCAGCCGCGTCAGCGGCATCGGGCCGGCGTGGTCACCGAGGTCGAAGCCCATCGCGAGGGTCTTGGAACGAGCTGGGTCCGCGCCCGGCGTGCTCCCCGGCGCCGACGGTGCGACCGTCGGCGCGCTCGCGAACAGGCCGCCGCCCTCGGTCTTGGCGCTCCCGATCGCCGGAGGTGGGCCGATCCGCGGGGGCAGGGGGATTCGGGGAGCGGGCTTGGCGGGCTTGGCGGGCTTGGCCGCCTTCGGCCCGGACGCTTCGCTCGACGACGACTCCGCGGACGCCTCGTGGGACGCGGCGCCGTCGCCGGCGTCGTCATCGGGGGCGCGGCCTTTGGGCTCGTCGCTGGGATCGTCGGGGGGCGTCATGAACGAACGGACCCGCACAGTCTACCGAACCGCGCACGGATGCGCCGGCGGCGGACGCGACGGATCAGGCGGGCTCCTCGTCCGCGCTGGTCGCCGGTGCAGTGGGCACAGCGGCCATCCGCTCGGTCTTCGGGCGCGCAGTGGGCGGAGGAGGCGGTGCCGTGCCCACGACCGTCTGTTTCGCCGTGCCCGTGCCCGCGGGCGCAGGGGGCTTGGCGATCGGTGGGGCGGCGGGCTTCTTCTTGAGGTCCGCGCTCGCACGTTTGGACCCCGGCGGGGGCGGAGGCGCGGATTCGGCCTTCGTCGCCGGCGGCGGAGGCGTTTTCGCGCGCGCCTCGGTGGGCTTGCGCAGCGGTGGGGCCTTCGGCGGCTTCTTCAGCGACGGGACGATGGCGGCCGGGGCTTCGCTCGGCGCCGTGGGTGGCGTCGGTGTCGGCGTCGGCGTCGGCCGAGCGATCGCAGGTCGCGACGAGGTCGACGGATCGGAGCCGATCGCGACCGGAGCGCCCGGCGGTCGGCTCGTGGGCGGCAGCGTGTGCTCCAGGACCGGCTCGTCCACGGCGACGATCGGCGTCGATGGCAGCGTCGTGCCCGGCATGGGCGTGGTGACGATCGGACCGCTCGGGTCCGGCGGCACCGACGATGCCGCACCCGCCACCAACGTCGCGGCCGAGGAGGGCGGCGCGAGGGGCTCGCCCCCGGGCGGTGGCAAGGTCTGGCCCGTGCGAACCGGCGCCCCACCGGGAAGCTGCGTCGGCGCGCGGCTCGGCGCCCCGGTCGTCAGCGGCAGCGAATGGTCGCGCGGGATTTCGGTCGGGCTCACCTCGACCTCGTCGTTGGCGGGTCCACGCTTGATCACCCCGCTGACTCTCAGAAACCGCGCGAGCAGGAACTCCACCTCACGGCGCAGGGCGTCGACGTTGCCGTCGTTTTCGATGATGTAGTCGGCCCGCTTGCGCTTTTGCGACTCGGGCATTTGTGCCGCGATGCGAGCGCGCACCTCGGTCTCGGTGACGTTGTCGCGGGCGCACACGCGTCGGACCCGAACCGCTTCGGGGGCAGTCACGAGCATCACGGCCTTCATGTCGCCCTGCAGATCCTTTTCGAACAGCAGCGGCACCTCGTACACGGCCACCTCGTGGCCGGCCTTCTCGAGGGCGTCGAGCACCTGCTCGAAGCGCTCGCGGATCCGCGGGTGCAGGATCTCCTCGAGGCGTCGACGCTTGGCCGGATCGGCGAAGACGATGCCGGCGAGCTTGGCGCGGTCGAGCGTGCCGTCCTCGGCGATGACGGAGCTGCCGAACTCCTCGGCGACTTGGCGCAGACCTTCCGAGCCGGGAGAGACCACGATCCGCGAAAGCTCGTCGGCCGACACCACCGGCACGCCGTAGTCCTCCAGCAGCCCGGCCACGGTGGACTTGCCGCTGCCGATCCCGCCCGTGAGGCCGTAGACGTCCATCTGCGGCAAGGGTAGCAAAAATGGGCACGCCCCCCTCGGCCGGGCGTGCCCATCCTGTGGTACCGAGCGGCATCATGGCCGGCTCGAGCCCTCATTGGCGCGTCGTGGACGCAACGTTCGTCAAGAGCGCGCCCTCGGTCGAGGCCTGCCCCGACGGGGGGCCGCCCGAGGTGGCGTTCGCGGGCCGCTCGAACGTCGGCAAGTCGTGGCTGCTCAACGCCCTCGCCGGCAAGACCGGCCTGGCCCGCACCTCCCGAACGCCGGGACGAACGCAGCTGCTGAACCTGTTCGACCTGACCCTGCGTGGCGGCGGGCAGACCCGCACGCTGCGTTGTGTCGACTTGCCGGGCTACGGCTTCGTGGCCCACGGCAAGAAGCTGCGCGGCGAGTTCGCGCCGATGATCGAGCAGTACATCGCCCAGCGTCAGCAGCTTCGCGCAGTGGCGCTGCTCGTCGACGCGCGGCGCGGGCTCGGTGACATGGATGCCGAGCTCCTGCAGTACTGCACCGAGCACGGCAAGCCGGCGCTGCTGATCGTGACGAAGGTCGACAAGCTCGGCGCCTCCGAGCGCGGACTGCTGCGTCGCCGACTCGCCGAGGAAGTCGGTGCCTCGCCGCGCGACGTGCTGCTGACCTCGGCGTCCAAGGGCACCGGGATCGACGGCGCCGACGGGCTCGCGGCCGATCTCGCGGGGCTGGTCGAGGCCGTCGAGCTCGCGCCCGGGAACGACGGAGACGGCGAATCCGACGACGACGATCCGGACGACCCGGGCACGCCGGGCGAGCCGGGCGAACCGGACGAGCCGGGCGAGCCGGACGAGCCGCGCGAGCCAGACGAGCCGTGAGCGCGACCCTGCGACGCGCGACCGCCGAGGACCTGGCGACGGTGGTGGCGGTCGACGAAGCGTGCTTCGACATGCCGTGGCCGGCGTCGTCGTGGGAGGCCGAGCTGTCGCGTGCCTTCGCGACCGTGACGTTGGCGTGCGAGGGCCCCGACGTGGTCGCGATCGCCTGCGACTGGTGCGTGGCGGGGCAAGGCCACCTGCTGCGGCTGGCCACGCTGCCTTCGGCGCGCGGCCGGGGGGTGGGGCGAGCCCTGTTGGCCGACGTGCTCGCGCGCGCGCGGGCGGCCGCCTGCGCGGAGGTGTGGCTGGAGGTCGGTGCGCGCAACGAGGCTGCGCGTCGGTTGTACGCCCGCGCGGGCTTCGTCGAAGTGGCGCGCCGTCGGGGCTACTACCGCGATCCGCCCGACGACGCGCTCGTGATGCGGCTCGACTCGTCCGGGCCTGTGGGCTGAACGCCGGCGCTCGCAGTCCAAAGTCGGCGTCGGTGCGACGTCGATGTTCATGGAGGGTCGCCGACCACGAACCCGACGAGTCGGGGGTCGCGGGCGTCGTGACGGCCGGGAGCTCGACCGACGACGTTCGGTCGTTTTCGTGCAGCGGATCGGTGCGCGGCGCAACCGGTCCGGAGCATGAGCGTTCGTCACTCCTTTCCACCCCGAGGTGCTCCCGTATTCCGGGAATCTCCATGTCGCCGCTTCGTCTCCACGAAGGCGGCCCTGTTTCCCGTCGTGGCGATCGCGTTCGCCACGGCGTCGCCCGCCAGCGCTGCGCCGAGCTTGCCCGTGTGCAAGAGCGCGGTGACGAGTCTGGACGCGTGCACGCCCACGTCCACGGCGGCGTGCGAGATCTGCTTCAACGAAGCCGTGTATGGCGTTCCAGGGTATCTGCGCGACGCCCTCGACCTGGATCCCGATGGAGACTGGGTCGACGTTCCACGTACGGCCGTGGTCCGCCCCGACAACGGCACGCTCGCGCACCCCCCGGCGATCATCTACAGCCCAGGGCACGGCGGTGAGGCCTGGTCGGAGTCCGCGGGACACGCGGCCCTGTCGACGCAGTGGCCCGAAGCGGTCGTGATCTATCTGGAGGCCAGCCGGCTCGTCGACCACGACGGGCAGTGGCGCGCTGCTTCCAGCCCGCAGCTCGGTGACCCCGACTGGTCACCCCGTTTCCCCCACTTCGAGGCGGCCTCGGACCACACCGACCTGGCCTATCTCGAGCAGGTGCTCGACGAGGCGCAGTCGCTGTTTTCCTACGACGAGCAGCGCCTGTACGCGACCGGTCACTCGTCCGGTGGATTCTTCACGCTGTCGTTGATGGAGTTCATGCCGGAGAGGTTTCGGGCGTTCGCGATGCTCGGCGCCTACGCCGACTACGGCAGGGACGGCTACGGCGACACACCCGTCGTGGTCGCCCGTGGCAAGTCGCCGCAAGCGCGGCCCGTGCTGTCGATCATGGGCCTTTGCGATGCGACGTTCCCCTGGAGTCCGGGCGCGTCGACGTGCGGCAGTCCGTTTCCAGCGCCGGCCGATCGCGTCCACGAGACGGTTCGGCAGCTGACGGCGCGCGCCGGGGCGTTCGTTCCGGGGCAGGACGATCGTGCCTATCTCGACCAGCTCGTGGCCGGGGCGCAATCCGGAGGGATGGGATCGACGAGCTTCGCACCCGCCAAGACCCACGGCCGCGCGGTCGACATTCGCGTGTACCCGGGCGGTCACTCGTGGCCTGCCGTCGCGGACTTCTGGGTCGTGGACTACTTCCGATCGCACGACCAGGCCTTGTCGAGCGGGCCCGACCCGATCTTCGAACGCGGGTGGGCCGTGCCGGCGCTGATGTCGGCGGTGATGCCGTAGCGGGTCCTGCTCTGCCTTCTCTTCGATTTGTCGATCACCCAAAAACCACGGAAAACATCATGAAGCGAATCCATCAAATCACCGCAATCACGATCCTGTCGCTCCTGGGCTTGGCCGGGGCGGCCCATGCCGCCAACTGGACCGCCTTCCATGGCGTCTCGCGCATCCTCGTGCACGACGACGCCCTCGAGGTCACGCTCGTCGGCGATACCAACTGCAACCGCACGTATCGCCTGTCGGTGACCGCAGACAACTACGAGGTGATGTCCACGGCCCTGATGTCCGCCTACTTCGCTGGGCACGAGGTCTCGGTCGACTTCACCGGCACCGAGGCGGGCAACTGCGCGACCAGCCTTCACCGCGTCAAGGTGCGCCCGTAGCCGGGCGCCCGTGCCGGCGGAGGAAACGACGCCGACGAGCGGTCACCGCCGGACGGTGACCGCTCGATGCCGACGAGTGCAGCGGGGGCCGTCTGCTCCCGGCGAACGAGCCGCCGCGTCGCCGCGCGCGATCGGTTCGTCTTCACGGCGCCACGTGCCGTTCGATGCGCGTGGCCGCCCGAGCCGCCACGAGATCTCCGTCGTCGAACTCACGGATGCGCGCTCGCGAGAGGCGCGCGACGTGCTGTGAACGGGCGTGGCGTGGGTCGGCGTGGGCGACGACGCACGATCTCCGGGGTTGCGTCCTCGTCGCGACGTCCTACGCCCGCGTAGGTTTCGTGCCGCGATCCTACGAAATTGGTCGTTTACCTGTCGTCGGCGTTCGCCTATCAACCCCTTCCGTGCCGCCGACGCAGTTCCGCGCACGGGTGACGGACAACCGGTCTCTGACGGGAGGCTACTTCGTCCTCACGATGCAATCGGAGGGGGCAGGATCTGCCCCCCTGGGTGCAGTCACCCCGGGCCAGTTCGTCATGCTGCGCCCCGAGGCGTGGGATCGAGATCTGCTCAATCCCCGCGCGTTCTCGGTGCTCGACGCGTATCCCGACGGAACCTTCTCGGTGCTGCTGAAGGCCTACGGCCGCGGCACGACGGCGATGAAGGCGATGCATCCCGGCGACGCGATGACCGTGACCGGGCCGCTGGGGCAGGGCTTTGGTCCCACGACGGCCGATGGACCGACGCAGCTGCTCGTCGCCGGCGGTGTCGGACTGCCGCCGCTGCACCTGCAGGCCCGTCGCGCCGCCGCGGCCGGGCTCGGCCACAAGCTGCAGATGCTGTACGGCGGACGCGATGCCGACGACCTCGTGCTGCTCGACGATCTGAAGGCGTGGGGCGTCGACACGCGCCTGGCCACCGAAGACGGCAGCGTCGGTGACAAGGGGTTCGTGACGGTCGCGCTCGCGCGTCGCATCGAGCAGGCGCAAGCCGAGGGTGAGGCCATCGAGATCCTGTCGTGCGGCCCCACGCCGATGCTGCGCGCGGTCCGGACGCTCGCCCTCGATCGGGGGGTGACCGCATGGCTGTGTCTCGAGGAGCAGATGGCGTGCGGCTTCGGGGTCTGCCTGGGCTGCGCGGTGCCGGTCTACGGCGAAAAGCCGTACCGCTACTGCTGCACCGACGGTCCCGTCTTCGACGCGCGGGAGGTTCGCTGGTCGTGAGCGCCCCTCGTCCCACCGCCTCGATCGCCCCCGAGGACGTCGACCTGTCGGCGCCGTTCGGACCGCTTCGGTTGCCCCATCCCGTCATGACGGCTTCGGGCTGCTTCGCCTACGGCCAGCAGTTCGCCCACTTCTTCGACGTCTCGCAGCTTTCGGGCATCTCGACCAAGGGCATCTCGCCGTCGCCGCGCATGGGCAATCCGCTGCCGCGGATCTGCGAGACCGCCTCGGGGATGATCAACTCGATCGGCCTCGAGAACGTCGGCTGCGACGCGTTCTTGTCCGACAAGCTGCCCTGGCTCGCCGAGCTCGGCGTCAGCGTGTGGGTCAACTTCTTCGGCGAGGACATGGCGTCGTACGTCGAGTGCGCGCGGCGCCTGGACGCCGGTCGCGACAAGGGCATCGACGTGCTCGAGATGAACATCTCGTGCCCCAACATCAAAAAGGGCGGCATCGAGTTCGGCACCGTCCCGGCGGTCGCCAAAGAGCTGACGCGCCGCTGCGTCGAGGCCACGCAGGTGCCGATCGTCGTCAAGCTCTCGCCCAACGTCTCGGACGTCGTCGCGATGGCGCAGGCGGTGGCCGAGGGCGGGGCGATGGGTGTGTCGCTCATCAACACGATCACCGCGATGGCCATCGACGTGCGCACCCGAAAGCCGCGGGTCGCGACGACCTACGGCGGGCTGTCGGGCCCCGCGATCAAGCCGGTCGCGCTGCGCATGGTCCACCAGGTCCACCGGGCGCTGCCCGACCTGCCGATCTGCGGCATGGGCGGGATCATGACCGGCGAGGACGCGCTCGAGTTCATCATGGCCGGCGCCCGCTCGCTGCAGGTCGGGACCGCCAACTTCGCCGAGCCGATCGCGGGCGTGCGCGTACGCGACGAGCTGCGCACGCTCATGGCCGAGCTCGGCATTCGCACGCTCGAGGAAGTCGTGGGCTGCGTGCAGCCGCTCGAGCCCGAGCCCACCTGGCACACGGAGCCCCCCACATGAGCGACACGATGCTCAAGGTCGAAGCGATCATTCGCCCGTTCGCGCTCGACGACGTCAAGGACCGCCTCACCGAACTCGGGATCGGCGGCATGACCGTCTCGGAGGTCCGCGGCTTCGGACGCACCGGCGGCAAGACCGAAGTACACCGCGGCAGCGCCTACGTCATCGACTTCGTCCCGAAGCTCAAGCTCGAGATGGTCGTCGAGGCGCGCCTGGCCGAAGAGGTCGTCGACGCCATCCGCGAGGTCGCGGCGTCCGGCCGGATCGGCGACGGCAAGATTTTCATTACGCCGGTGCTCGATGCCGTCCGCATCCGCACCGACGAGCGTGGTCCCAAAGCCCTGTAGTCCAAGCCCACCGACGAGCTTTCGAAAAAAGACAGAGTCATGACTGGTCCAAAGACAGCCCAAGACGTCGTCGAGCTGATTCGTGAACGCGAGATCCGCATGGTGGATATTCGCTTTTGCGACCTTCTCGGCACCTGGCAACACTTCACCGTCCCGGCCCACGAGGTCGACGCCGACACGCTCAAGGAGGGCTTCCCCTTCGACGGCTCGTCGATCCGCGGCTGGAAGGCGATCAACAACTCGGACATGAACGTGATGCCCGAGTGCTCGACCGCGCAGGTCGACCCCTTCATGGACGTGCCGACGCTCGTCCTCGCCGGCGACATCACCGACCCGATCACGGGTCAGGACTACGAGCGCGACCCGCGGAGCCTCGCCAAGCGGGCCGAGGCGTACCTGCGCTCGACCGGCATCGCCGACCAGGCCTACTTCGGTCCCGAGGCCGAGTTCTTCATCTTCGACGACGTGCGCTACGGCTCGAGCACCAACGGCGCGCACTTCTCCATCGACTCCAACGTCGGCGCGTGGAACACCGGCCGCGAGGAATTCCCCAACCTCGGCTACAAGGTTCGCCCCAAGGGCGGCTACGTGCCCGTGCCGCCCACCGACGCGCTGCACGACCTGCGCACCGAGATGTCGCTCGCGCTCGAGGACGTCGGCATCATCGTCGAACGTCACCACCACGAGGTCGCCACCGGCGGCCAGGCCGAGATCGACATCCGCTACGACAGCCTCGTGTCGCAAGGCGACAAGATGTGCTGGTTCAAGTACATCATCAAGAACGTCGCCCGCCGTCACGGCAAGACGGTGACGTTCATGCCCAAGCCGCTGTACGGCGACAACGGCAACGGCATGCACACACACATGAGCCTGTGGAGGGAAGGCCAGCCGCTGTTCTCCGGCGAGGAGTACGCGGGCATGTCGCCGATGGCGATGCACTTCATCGCGGGCATCCTCCACCACGCCCCGGCCCTGTGCGCGTTCACGAACCCGAGCACCAACAGCTACAAGCGACTGGTGCCCGGCTACGAGGCGCCGGTGAACCTGGCGTACTCGGGCAGCAACCGCTCGGCGTCGATCCGGATCCCGGCGGCGGCGCGCAACCCGAAGGCGGCGCGCATCGAGTTCCGCACCCCGGACCCGACGGCCAACCCGTACCTGTCGTTCGCCGCGCTGCTGATGGCCGGCCTCGACGGCATCGATCGCAAGCTCGACCCCGGCCAGCCGCTGGACAAGGACATCTACTCGATGTCGCCCGAGGAGCTCAAAGACGTGCCGTCGGTCCCCGGCAGCCTCGAGGCCTCGCTCGACGCGCTCGAGCGCGACAACGAGTTCCTGCAGCGCGGCGACGTGTTCAGCCTCGACATCTTGCGCGCGTGGGTCGACTGGAAGCGCACGCAAGAGGTGGGGCAGGTCCGCATGCGGCCGCACCCCCACGAGTTCGAGCTGTACTTCGACATCTAGCCCCCGACACCCTTGCAGGTGGACGCAGGTGGGAGTGCCATCCCACCTGCCTTCGACCGAGCGTGCGTCTCGCCTTGCCGGCGGGGTGCGCGCTCGGCTACGCTTGCGCCGCGTTCATGCCCGACGGCGCAATTCCCTTGCGATCCCGCGTGGCCGCGGCGCTGGTCCACGCCACGCCCGACTGGTCCGCCTCCGTAGCGAGTCGATTGATGGGAGCCGCCGCGCGGCTGCCTTGGCCCTCGCCCTTCGGGCGCGTGGCGGTCAAGGCATACGCGCGCGTGTTCGACGTCAACCTGCGCGACGTCGATCCGCTGCAGCTCGAAGAAGGCTTCGCGAGCTTCAACGAGTTCTTCACCCGACCGTTGCGCCACGGTGCGCGCTCGATCGACCGCAGCGCGGCGACGGTCGTCGCCCCGTGTGACGGCGAGCTGCGCGACGTCGCGACCATCGAGGCCGACACGGCCGCGGTGACGGCCAAGGGACACCGTTTCACCCTCGGTGAGCTCGTCGCCGACGAGGCGCTCGCCCGCGAGTTCGTCGGGGGCACGGCCTCGACGATCTACCTGCATCCGCGCGACTACCACCGCGTGCACAGCCCCTGCGACGCGCTCGCCCATCGGGTGAGCCTCGTGCCCGGTCGCCTGCTGCCGGTGACCGAGGCCTCGCACCGTCGCCAGCCGCGGCTGTTCGCCGTCAACGAGCGGATGATCCACGTGCTCGAGACCGGCTTCGGCACGGTCGCGGTCGTGATGGTCGCGGCGTTCGGCGTAGGTCACATGACCTGCTCGTACCAGCGCTTCGCGGTGCACCCGCGCGAGCTGCAAGTGCACGACTGCGATCCCCCGGCGCGCCTGCGCAAGGGCGACCAGCTCGGCATCTTCCACCTCGGCAGCACGGTCATCCTGCTGACCGGTCCCGGGCTGCGCATCACCGAGGGCGGACGCCGTCGGCCACTGCGCCTGGGCGAGCCGCTGTTGGTGGAGGAGAGTCCGTGACGGCCTGGGAGGTCACCCACGAGCAGTGGGAGGACTGGGCGTCGGCCATCGTCGTGCGCACCGAGCTCGACGGCGAGCTCGATGCCGTCGACGCGCAGGTCCGGCTCCGACTCAAGACGCACATGTTCCCGACCGGCGACGACGAGACGCTCGTGCGCGAGGCGCCCGACGGCCTCGAGCCGGTCATGGAAGAGATGGAGACCGTCGTGCGGGCCGCTCCCACGGCGCCCGACGCCGTGATCGACGAGCAGCGCACGGTGGTCCGACGTGCTCCGACCGACGACGGGCTCTCGGTGGCGCTCGACAGCCCCGACGGCTCGGAGCTGTCGGTGGAGCTCCAGACCCCGCCGCTGGAACTGGACGACGACGAAGGCGACGGGGAGGACGACATGTTCATCCCGACGTTGACGCGCTCGACGCTGGTGCCCACCCAGGTGCCGGCCCACGCTGCGCCCTTCGAGCCCGACCCGGTCGAGGCAGATCTCGTCGAGGAGGTGGCGGCGGAGATGATCGACGACGACGTCGTCGAAGCGCCCGCGCCCGTGCCGATGCGAGGTGACGGTGCATCCGCCGGGGTCATCGGGCCGCCGCCGCCATCGGCCGTCGACGAGGAGGGCGCGGCGACGGGCGTCATCGGCGTCCCGCCGGACCCCGATCCCGGCTCGTCACAGACGTCGGGGGTGATTCAGGCCGTCGTCGAGCCGCGATCGGGCGACACGCTCATCGGTGGCGAGGCACCCGATCCGGTCGTTCCCAAGCGCAGCAAGATCGTCGTCGATCCTTCGGCGAGCGGCGTGTTCGCGCAGGTCGAGGAGCCCGAAGAGCTCGACGAGTCCGACTTCGTCGAAGAGGAGCCCGAGGTCATCGAGCCGGAGCCGGAGCCGGAGCCCGCGCCGCCGCCCATGGCGCCCCCGGTTCAAGTGGCGCCCGCCGTGGCCCCGCCCGCGCCCCCGCCGGCCGCGGTCGAGCCGCCGCCCGCCCGCACCGGCGCCACGTTGCCGCCTCCGCCGGCCGAGTCGGTGTGGCTGGAGGCCGCGTTCGGCGAGCACTCGTTCGCGTTGCTGTCGCACAATCGGCCGCACCAAGTCGCGCGCGAGGTCGATTTCATCGTCGCATCGGTGCGCTTGCCCGGTGGCGCCCGGGTGCTCGACATCGGCTGCGGCGACGGCTCGCACACGCTGGCCTTTGCCGCGCGTGGCATGAGCGTGATGGGCCTGGATGCGTCGCCGCATCAGCTCGGACGCGCCCGCGCCACCGCACAGCAGCTCGGCGCCGCGATCACGTACGTCCAAGGCGACATGCGCGAGCTGCCGGTGCCGCCGAGCGACAAGTTCGATCTCGTCACCTGCGTCGGCTCCACGCTGGGCTTCTTCGACGACGCGACGAACGAGGGCTGCGTGGTCGACATGGCGGCGAGAGTGGCGCCCGGAGGACATTTGGTCCTGCACGTGTTCAATCGCGACCGCATGGTGGGTCGGCTCCCGGCACGCTCGTGGTGGCAAGGGCAGGGCTGCCTCGTGCTCGACGAAGCACGGTTCGACAGCCGCACGTCGCGGATGCACGTGCATCGCACGATGGTCTTCGAGGATGGTCGGCAGTTCGACGTCAATATCGAGCAGCGAGCCTACGGGGCGTTCGAGCTCGAGAAGATGGTCGCGGCCGCAGGGCTGACGGTGGTCGAGGTCTCCGGCAGCGTCCACACGCGCGGCACGATCTACGGTGCGATGTCACCCGACATCTGGCTCGTCGCGCGCGCGCCTGGCTAGTGTTGCATCCGATCCGTGGCGATCCGTCGACAGTCGCGGCGGAATGCCACGGACCGGTGTGACGTAGATGTCGTGGTGGCTGACGCGGTTGACCGGGGGCCGGCCGCCCCGACGCGGACTCGGCTGCGCCCGGCCATGGCTGCGATCAGGGGCGCAGTGGACGTGAAGCATCGATCCGCCGCGCGCCATGAAACCGTATCGATGCCCGTACGTACTTCTGTTCGAGACGGCAAGGCACCCCGAACCATTCGGTGCGTGGTTTGCAAGGAACGAAGAGTGCAAGCCCGCGCGTCCGCGCATCGTTGAGTGACCGAGCCCGACTCGGTGCCCCCCACCTCCGGGAACAATTCCCCACTTCGCGCAGTTTCACCCTTTTTGGTCCCTATGGGGGCCTGACGACCGACCGAGAGGCACGACCATGGCACGCCGCAAAGTAACCCGGGGAGCACCCCCACGACTGGCTCGCTCCCGCAGCCGTCAATATGCGCGTGGACCCAAGGCCGCGGCCACGACCGCGACGACGACGACGGCGGCCGCGCCGGTCAAGAAGCGCGCGGGCGACGGCGACGACACCGAGTCGACGCTGGGCCAGTACTTCCGTGAGATGTCCTCGCTCGACGTGATGTCGCCCGAGGAGGAGCTCGCGGCCGCGACGCGCATCGCCGACCGTCGCATCGAGCTGTGGAAGCGCCTGCTGGCGTACCCACCGTTCGTCGAGGGCATCGTTGCGCTGCTCGAGGAGCAGCTGGACCCCGAAGAGGTGCCCACGGGGCTTCTGCGGGCGATTCGGGGCTCGGCGCGATCGCTGCGCGATCGCGAGACGCGGACGAACAAGGACGAATTCGAAGGCGACCGGATCGCGCTCGCCGACGCGATGGGATTCTTGGACACGGATGGCCTGGTCTCCGACCAGCTGCTGGCCGATCTCGTCTCGATCGAGGCGGGGCAGCGCGGTGGGCTCGCCATGGCGGTGCGACCGCCCCGGCGCGGCAGCCGTCCGTTCAAGGCCTACGTCGAGCGGGCCCGTCAGGCGCACATCGGCCTGCGCGCCGAGAAGAACCGCTTCGTGAAGTCGAACCTGCGACTGGTGGTCTCGATCGCCCGGCGCTTCAACCACGGCCGCATGCCGCTTCAGGATCTGATCCAGGAGGGCAACATCGGCCTGATGAAGGCGGTCGATCGCTTCGACCACCGCAAGGGCTTTCGTTTCTCGACCTACGGCAGCTGGTGGATCCGGCACGCGATCAGCCGCGCGATCGCGGACAAGGGTCGGGCGGTGCGCCTGCCCGTCCACATGATCGACGCCTACCACAAGGTGTCGCGGGCTCGTCGTGAGCTCGAGACCAAGAACGGTCGCGAGCCCACCCACGAGGAGCTGGCGACGCACACCGGACTGGCGGCCACCAAGATCGCCAAGATGGACACGTTGCTGCTCGATCAGCCCGTGAGCCTGGACCGCCCCGTCAGCGAACGGGACGGCCGCAAGGTCATCGACTTCCTCGAGGACGAGGAGCAGCAGCGTCCCGGCGAGAGCATGGAGGCGACGGCGCTCAACGAGCAGGTCCGCAAGATGATCCATGCCCTGCGTCCCATCGAGGCCGACATCCTGCGCAAGCGGTTCGGCCTCGGCGAGGACCGCGAGCTGACGCTCAAGCAGATCGGCGAGCAGTACTCGCTGTCGCGTGAGCGGATCCGACAGCTCCAGGAGCAGGCGCTCGGCAAGATCCGCCGCGAGCTCGCGCGGCGAGACATGCTGTAGCGACCGACCACGGGTTTCGACTCCTGCAACCCCGCCCCGGGCGAGCCGCGTCTCGCCCCCGGCGGGGAGCAGGGGGCGGATTGTGACGGGGCTTTCCCAACCGCGCGCGGCCGCATAGGCTCGCTGCCGGTGCGGCTGTCGCTCCTCGTCCTCGCAGTGCTCACCGTCGCCTGTGGCGGCGGACACGGACTGCGCGTGCTCCCCTCGGAGGTCGGCCAGGGCGGAGGCGTCCCCCTGCGCATCGAGGGCGACGACTTCGTCGGTCACGGGCCGGCCGCCGTCTACGTCGGCACGCAGGGGGCCAAGGCGATCGTCATCGAGAGCCGCTGGCTGATCACGGCGATCTCGCCCCCGACCGAGGAGCTCGGGCCCGTCGACGTGCTGGTCTCGTTCACGGACGGGACCACCATGACCGCGACGTCGGCGGTCACGGTCCTCGAAGAGGAGGGGGTCGTGCTCCGCCCCGGGATGGGCGCGGAGCCGTAGCCCTGGTCGCGCTCAGGCGCGCTCGAACTGAAACAGCTTCTGGCCGATCAACACGAGGCTGCCGTAGGGTAGGACCGAGCCCGGTCGCACGCGCATGTACGTGCCGTTGGAGCTGCCCACGTCCTCGACGTAGACGCCGCTGTCGTCGCCGATCACGCGGCAGTGCGATCCCGACACGTACCCGTCGTTGGGGAACGTGATGTCGCCGGACTCGCGGCCGATGAGCATGCCCTCGCCGTGGATCGGATAGGCGGTCGAAGCCGCGCCGGGGTCGACCAGCAGGCTCAGCCGTCCCCAGTAGCCCGGGTTCGGGCTGCCCATGCGCTCGGTCCCGTCGTCGGTCGGCGTCGGCTCCGGGAGGTCCTCGTAGAGCATCAGCTCCTGGCCCACGCGGAACTGGTCGCCGTCCTGCAGCTCGACGCGCTCGGTGAGCTTGACGAAGATCCCGTTGAGCGAGCCGTGGTCGGTGACCTCGATGCCTTCCTCGACGGGGCGCAGGCTGCCGTGCCGCTTGTCGAGGTAGGCGTCTTCGTCCCACGGTGGCCCGTCGTCGCGCCCGACTTCGAGCGTCTCGCCGGGCGCGAGCTGGCGCTCTCCGATCGGCTGCCCGTCCGGGCCGAGCATGATGAGCTTGGCCGCGACGCCGCCCGCCATCGCGCCATCGGGGCGCGACAGGGGCACCGTCTCCACCGGCTGGGTGGTGGTGGGGACCTTCTGGTTGCCGGGCTGCGTGCCGCCCACTGCCGGCGGAGCCTCGACCAGGGGCGGCGGACCCGGCGGCGTGCCGGCGTTGGTGGAGATCGCGGGGAACGCCTCCGGCGGCTCCTGGTTGCGGAACGCCTGCGCGGCCTCGCGGAGATCGGGCGGGGCCTGGTCGACGAAAACGGTATTGGCCGACCCGACGTCCTCGACCGCGGGCTTGGGGGTGCCGGGGGCGGGCGCCGGGGGGGCCGCGGCGGCGAGCTTTTGCCCACAGCGGCCGCAGAACGCGAAGCCCGGTGGATTGGCGAAGGCGCAGCTCGGGCACTCGGTCATCCCGGCGCCGGACTCGGTGGCGGCCGACGGGCCGCCGCCCAAGGCGGAGGCAGGCGGCGCCGAGCCACGTCCGACGGGGCCGGGCGCGGGGCCCGGTCCGGGCGAGGGCGCGGGCATCGGCGGCGGCTGACCTTGCGGGCCCAGCGGCGGCGGCGGTCCGGGCGGCGGACCCGGTGGCGGCCCCGGCGGCCCCGGGGGCAACGGAGGCGGAACGCCGGGAGGCCCCGGCGGGATCGGCGGCGGCCCCGGCGGCCCAGCGGACGGACCGACCATCGGTGGCGGCGGCGGCGGCCCAGGAGGCCCGGGCGGGTAGCCCACGGGAGGGCCGGGCGGGCCGGGCGGAACCGGAGGGGGCGGTTGGGGCTGGCCCTGCATGGGCGGCGGCGACGGGGGATAGCCCGCCGGCGGGGACGGCGGGTAGCCGGGCGCCTGAGGGGGGTGCGAAGGCGGGTAGCCGGGAACGCCGACCCCGGCGGGCAGACGAGCGCCGCAGCCGAGGCAGAACTTGTGGCGATCCTGATTTTCCTTGCCGCAGTTGGGACAGCTGATCACGAAGGCCTCGCGGAGATGATCGATGACATCGTTAGGCGATCTCGACGCGCAGCAGCTGCTGACCCACGAACAGGTAGTCGCCGTGGAAGAGCTCTTGGGCGCCCGTGATCCGGATGAACGTTCCGTTGCGGGAGCCCGTATCGGTGAGCAGAACGCCTTCGCCGTCCGACGACGCGTCCAGCCGCGCGTGGTGACCGGAGATGAAGCGGTCGTCGGGGAAATTCATCGTGTTCCCTTCGCGACCCAGCGACAGCGAGCCGCCGTCGGCGGTGCAGATGCGTCCTTCACCACCGCCGGCCAGGCATTGCACGACCTGGAAGGTGCCCTCGGGTCGCGGACTGCCGTAGTAGTAGGTGCCTGTCGCGTTGGCGCTGCCGTCGGAGAACGGCCGGTGGCGCAGACGCAGCAGCTGCTCGCCGACGAGCAGGTAGTCCTCGTCCGACAGCGGCGTGGGCTTTTTGATCCGAATGAACACGCCGTTGGTGCTCTCGAGGTCCTGCACGAACAGTCGCCCGTTTTGCGACGTGAACTTGGCGTGCTCGGGGCTCAAGAACGGATCCTCCACGAACGTCACGTCGCCTTGGTTGCGACCGATCGTCGTGGTGGTGCCTTGGAGGTGGTAGGTCGCACCGTCGCCGCCTTCGCCTTTGATGACGACGAGGCGAGGCACGACGGGCTGCTGCTGCAGTGCGCCGAAGAAGAGCGTCTTGCCGGCGGCGCCGGCATCCGCCGGTGCACCTTCGCCGGCGAGAGGCTTGCCGGTCG
Source organism: uncultured Pseudomonadota bacterium (assembly GCA_937896535.1). Taxonomy (GTDB): domain Bacteria; phylum Myxococcota_A; class Polyangia; order Nannocystales; family Nannocystaceae; genus CALBMM01. The sequence goes on along the minus strand of CALBMM010000229.1, from coordinate 1,590 downwards.
CCGGGTCGAATCGGTGCTGCGGCGAGGTTTGCAACTCGTCGAGTTCGCTGTCGCTGGCCATGACGGTGGAGCTGGAGGTGGCCGGGGCAGGGGGGGCAGTGACTGGCGCCGGGCCGGAGGGCACGACGCTCACGGGGGCCGCGGCGGGCGCCAACATGGTGCCACATCGGTCACACGTTGCCCCAGCGACTGGATTGAGCTGGCCACAGACGTGGCAAGCAACGCCGACCTGCATGGCTCCCGAATCCTGCGACTTCGCGCCTTTCGTGTCAATCGCGCACTTGGAGAGGGACCGGGCCGTCGGCCAGGGGCTGCAGACAGGCGTGTCGGCCCTTCGACGCCCCGGCGCCGCTGCATGATTCCACCACGTCGCGGGCGGCTTCTCGCTCCGCCCGCGTCCCCTCGGCGGCGCGACGCAGCGCGGCCTCGATGCGTGGCGCATGTGCGGCGACCACGTCGGCGGGCAGCGGCTCGAACTCGGGGCTGACCTGGGCGACGAGCCAGCGGTCGATCACCTTGCGCCACCCGGCGCCTCTGGGCGCCGCGGGAATCTCCGCGATCTCCACCACTTGGCGGTGATCTCTCCAGAGGTTTGCCAGGGCCGCCCCGGCGGCGTCACGCGCCATGCCGGCCGGGCCCACGTACCGGGTCAGCAGCGTCTCGACCGATGCGTGGTCGGGATCGGCCACTCGACCCAAGCGCCACGCTGCGATCGCGGCCGCCGTCGGATCGGAGCGTTGAACGTCGGCGGCGAAGCGGTCGGCATCGGCGTCGGTGGTCAGCGCGGCGAGGGCGAACGTGCACGTGCGCATCACCTGGGTCTGGCTCGCCTCCCGTGATGCGCGCTCGATCGCGCGACGTTCCTCCGCGTCGACGGCCGCACGATCCTGCCGGGCCAGCGCCAGACACGCCAAGGTCGACAGCTGCGCGTCGTGTCGCCACGTCAGCTGACCCGACAGCGCGTGCGCGGCCTCGGCGGTGCCGATCTGCGCGAGGGCCCAGCCCGCGGCGTGTCGCGCTGCGAGGGACTGACCGGTGTCTCCGACGATCGCGGCCAGGGTGTCGACCGACGCGGGCTCGCCGATCGATCCCGCGGCCCGGATCGCGGTCACGCGCGCGCGCTCGAAGGCATCGCGGACGGTGGCCGTGGAGTCGCGCGGCGCCGCGAGGGTCTGACCCATCTTGGCCAGGGGCAGGGCGGTCTCCGGCAACGCCAGCCAGCCCAGATGCTCGGCCGCCCGCAGGCGCGCGCCGATCGAGCCGCGGCCCAGCGACGCGACCAACGGCTGGCGAAGGGCTTGCTGCCGCTTGGCCCGCTCGGCCTCGCCCGCTTCGTCGATCCATTCCTTGACCGCCTCGCGGTCGGCCCGGTCGAGCGCGTCCAACAGCAGCTCGCGGGGCTCGGCGGCCTCGGGGCGCTTGGAGGTCCGACCCACTGCGATTTCGAACAGCTCCATCGTCGAGCCGCCGGCCTCGGCGAGGTCGAGGGCGCGCTGGCCTGCCTCGCGCACCAGCTCCGGCGGACCCGACGTGTCGAGCACCTCGCGAAGGGCCTCCGCCGCCTTGTCGTCGCGGCCCTCGGTCAGCTCG
>CALBMM010000228.1 GCA_937896535.1 uncultured Pseudomonadota bacterium | reverse complement strand
CCACGCCCTCGGCGAGCGCGGTCTTGCCGACGCCGGGCTCGCCGATGAGCACCGGGTTGTTCTTGGTGCGGCGCGAGAGCACCTGCAGCGTGCGCCGGATCTCGTTGTCACGGCCGATGACCGGATCGAGCTTGTGGTCGCGCGCGAGCTTGGTCAGATCGCGGGTGTACTTGTCGAGGGCCTCGTACTTGCCCTCGGGGTCGGGGGTGTCGACGGTCACGTTGCCGCGCACGTCTTGGAGCGCGGTGAGCACGAGCTGCTCGCTCGCGCCGAGTCCGGTCAGCACGTCGTGGGCGCGAACCTTGGCGCGGCCGGCCTTGTCGCCGAGCATGCCCAGCAGCAGGTGCTCGGTGGACACGTACTTGTCGCCGAGGCGGCTCGCCTCGTCGGCGGCGAGATCGAGGAGCTTGCCGAGCTCACGCGCGACGGAGGTCTCGGCTCCTTCGACGCGTGGCAGCTTGGCCAGCGCGTCCTTGGTGGCACGGACGGCCGCGTTGGCGTGCACGCCGGCGCGCTCCAGCAGCGGGGCGACGAGGCCGCCTTGCTGCTCGAGCATCGCCATCAGCAGGTGAAGGCTCGACAGCTCGGGATGACGGAGCTCGCGGGCCATCGCTTGTGCGTGAGCGATCGCATGACGGGTCTTGACGGTGGCGGTCTCGGGGACGAAGGCGGCCATGGGAAGGGTCCTTTCGGGGGCGTGGGGAAGCGGGGCGTCCGGCGACTTGCGCGCGAGGACGGATCTTTCCCGCCCCGCGGCCCACGGACCGTCACCACCGTCGAAGGGGATCGGGCGCGCGCGGGGCCGGGTCTCGAAGTCGGCCCCAACGTAGGCACCTTCCTCGGTGGCGCAACCCCCGGCGCGGGCGCCTCGTCCGCGCACCGTTTGCGTAACGCGACGGGGCCGGGCACGGTAGGTCGCTCCATGCGACGCGTACTGCCCTGGGCGCTGACGATCGGCCTCGGCTGCGGGGGCAGCTCGGACGCCGGCCCCGACAAGGATCCCGCACCGACGAAGACGGCGGCGCCGGCCGTCGAGCCACCGGATGCGTCCGACACTCGGTCGGCGGCTGCAGCCGACGCCGCCGCGCCGGGCGTGCGCGAGGACGGATCGATCGTGTCGGCCGTGACCTGGTTCCACGGATCGCTCGAAGAAGCCCTCGCGGAGGCCAAGGCGCAGGACAAGCTCGTCTTCGTCGACGTCGGCGCCTACTGGTGTCCGCCGTGTCACCAGCTCGACGAGGTCACGTTCGTCGACGCCGCGGTCGGCAAGCGCATGGACGAGCGCTACATCGCCGTGCACATCGACGCCGAGAAGGGCGAAGGCCCCGACGTGGCCGCGCGCTACAAGGTGCAGGCGTACCCGACGATCCTGGTGCTGGAGGCATCCGGGATCGAAAAGGGCCGCATCGTCGACTTCGTCGCCCCCGCGGATCTGCTGACCGCACTCGTGGCGATCGACGAGGGAGGCAACGTGCTCGACAAGCTGCAGGCTGCCGTCGACCACGACCCCGATGATCTGAAGGCGCGCTACGAGCTGGGGCACGCGTACCTGCTGCAGGCGAAGGTGAAGGAGGCCGACGAGCACTTGCGGGTCGTCGAGGTCGCCGATCCGTCGGACGAGCTGGGGCTCGCCTCGAAGGTGGCGTTCGATCGGGCGATGTTCGCGACGTACAAGGTCGAGGGCGACCTGCCGGGCGCGATCGAGGCCTACCGCACGTTGCAGGCGCGGTTTCCCGACAGCCCGTCGGCGAGCAAGGCCCACCGTCAGATCGCGCGGATCCTGTGCGAGCAGGACAAGGCCGAGGCCGCGGGCGCCGAGATGGACAAGATGCTGGCGGCCGACCCCGAGGATACGAGCCTGCGCGCGACCTACGGATGGTTCGCCTTCCGCGAGCGCTGCCAGCAGGCGCGCGCGCTGGCCGTGGTGGAACAAGGACTGAAGGCCAAGCCCGACGACGCGGAGCTGCTGTACCTGGTCGCGGAGCTCAAGCTGCAGCTCGAGGATCGGGCGGGGTCGGCGTCCGCGATGGCGAAGGCGTCCGCGGCCGAGCCCGACTCGGCGTACTACAAGCGACGTCTGGCCGAGCTCGTCGCGGAGGCGGCCGCCAAGTGAGGGGCGCCGGGCGTGCCTTCGCGCTCGCGGTGGGGGGTGTCCTCGTCGCGATGCCCGCCTACGCCCGGACGACGGCCCCGGTCGGGGACGAGGAGGCGGACGCGCTCGACCCGGAGGTGTCCGACGACGTCGGCGACGAGGCGCCCGACGTTGGCGACGAGGCGGTGGCCGACGAAACGGCCGAGCCGACGCAGACGCCCGCGCCTGCGCCCAAGTCCACACGCTCGGTCTGGGCGAGCCCCGAGCCCCCCGACGGCGACGTGCCCAAGGCGCAGGTCGCCGACACGGCCGCGCCCGAACCCGCGCCGGCGGGCGACGACGATCTCGAAGACGGCCCGATCGGCGGCTACCTGCATGCCACCGAGACCAAGGAGATCCCGCCGCCGGACGGTCATCGCCAGATCATCGCGGGCTCGATCCTGCTGCCGCTGGGCACGCTGGCCACGGCCACCGGGGCGCTGTCGGTCTGGGCCACCAATCCCGATCACTGCCGCGAGCGCCTGGACCGTCTCGGCAGCGGGATCGACGAGAAGCACTGCCCGGGCCTGTACGTCCTCAACATCATCCGGGTCACGTACGGCTCGCTGATGGTCGCCAGTGGGGCCGTGCTGCTCGGCGTCGGGCTGCACAACCGCGAGCGCAACCGCAAGTGGCACGCGCAGCACCACACCGCGTTCGTGCCGGTGTTCACCCGCGACTTTCGCGGCGCGAGCGTCTCGCTGCGCTTTTAGTCCGGCGAGTGCGGCGACGTCTCGTCGTCGAAGACCAACGGGACGGACACTTCCCAGCTCGCCGCACCCAAGAAGTCGAGCTTGCGGGTCCGCGTGTCGGCAGTCGCGCCGAGCACGTCGAGCACGCAGCGCTGCGTCGGGTCTTCGAGGAACCCGTGCACGAACACGCGGGCGACGGTCTGCGTCGGGTCGTCCTCGGCCGGGCCGTACATCACGACGAGGCGGTCGCTCTCCCCCTCGAGGGCGCGCAGGATCTCGGGTGAGCCGTCGACGCATGCGGTCAGCTCGGCGATGCCCTCGGTGACCTTCGCGCGCAACTCGTCGGCGCGCGCCGCCGGGACGTCGTGACCGAGTCGGGACGCCCGGACGGTGGGCTCGCCGAGGGTGATCCGCCCGCGGCGATCGACATGGAAGAACAGGCCCGGCGTCGCGTCGAGCACGGGCTGCCACAGCAGGCACGCGTCGCTGACCGGATCGCCGGTCTCGAACGAGCGCCCGCGACAGTCCGGTCCGCGCAGCGCATCCGCCACGTCGATGACTTGCTGCAGCCGGATGCCGTCGTCGGCATCGATGTGCGCGAGGGTCTCGTGGGGGCGCTGGGCTTTGACCCGCTGCGCCGCTGCCGTCAGGGCACGTGCGCATGCGCTGCCCGGCTCGCAGCGCCGCGCGAGCGTGCTCGTCGTCTCGCGGTGCGTGGTGTCGTCGGTCACGCGCAACGTGACGGCGTCGGCGGTCACCGTGACCCACGTCGCCGCGGGCGGCGCGTCCTTGGGCTCGCCGCTCGGTCGTCGCCAGGCCCGGGGCTCGAACACGCTCAGACCACGGGCCTGCCCCGCGTCGAGCACGACCAGCTGCGTCGAATCCAGGCCCGCCTTGCTCGCGGTGAACAGCACGTCGACGACCGTGCGGTACGGCGTGTCGGCATCGGCGAGCAACTGCAGGGCGAGGGGACCACCGTCGGTTTCGTCCGCGATGATGGCGTCGATGGCGTCGCGAAGCGGGCCGAGCACGTGCACGGTGGGGTCCGCCGCGCGTCCCTCGTGCAGCGACATGATCTCGTCGTGGCCGACTCGGATCGCGGCGGGCGTGAGCGTCACCTCGATCCCGGCGTGCAGGGGCTCGTCACTGGTCGAGGAGGGCGCTCGGATCCCGCGCTTGGCCATCATGGCCTCGCACCCCCCGCGCCCCTGCAGGCACATCGCTTCGAGCTCGGCTCGTGTCGCGCTCTTGGTCAGCAGCGGAAGCACCACGTCGCGGGCGAGCTCGGGCGCGACGCCCACGCCCTGCAACCACTCCAGCAGGTTGAACGCGACGAGGTCGGTCCATGCGTAGGGGTCGTCCGGCGCCAGGATCCCGTAGCGATCGAGGTTGCAGCGCTGGCGCTCGGCGGCGTCGCGGGACAGCTCGTTCGGGGGCGTGCCTTCCGAGGGCGGACACGTCCGCTCCGTCAGCGCCTTCCAGTCGCGGTCTTGGTCGCGACGCTCGAGGATCCGGACCATCGCGTCGGCGGGCACCTGCCCGGTCGTCACCCGCAGCGTGTCCCGCAGCCCCGGGGGCATCTTCGGGCACGCGGCAGCGATCTCCTCGATGTACGCGACGTCCGACAGTTCCGGCTGGCGGTCGGCCGCCGCCCGCAAGCGGTCGTCGTCGCAGGGCTCGGGTGTGCACCCGGCGAGCAGGGCGGCCAGCGACAGCCGTTGCGGCTGCATCCAGTTCCGGTCGGGCACGGGGCATCGCCATGGTAGATGCCGGGGCCGGTCGCTGTCGTGCGACACCACGTTCGGCCGGATAGCCACATGTAGGTGCCGCCCTTCTTTGGGTGGCGCCGCCCAGCCCGGCTAGACTGACCGCATCACCATGCGTGCATTGAGCTTGATGACCGTGTCCGTGGGGGGCCTGGCGCTCGCCGGTTGCCCCGGGACGTCCGACTCCGATCCGAACAACCAGACGTCGACGTCGATCACCGCGGGGGCGACCTCGGACGGTGTCTCGAGCACCGGGATGGCGGAGAGCGAAGACGATGCGATCGATCCGACCGCCATCGACACTGGTGTCGCCGACAGCACCGGTGAGATGAACTGCGGCGAGTCCAACTTCGTCCTCGAGGCCGTGCCGCCCAACGTCATGCTCGTGCTCGATCGTTCCGGTTCGATGACCGACGAGTCTTGGGACGGCGACGCGAACCCGGGCACGCCCGACGTGACGCGCTGGGAGAGTCTGTACAACGTGGTGGAGTCGGTGCTGACCAGCTTCAACGCCGAGATCAACTTCGGCGCGGCGTTCTTCCCGTCGCAGTCGGCCACCGATCAGCTCGGCGCCGGCGGCTGCGCCACCAATGCCACGCCGGAGGTCCCGGTCGCCGCGATGAACGGCGGCAACATCCTGGGCCATCCGGCCATGCCGGTGCCCTCGGCCACGCTGGACCTGATGGGCGCGACGCCGGCGACGTCGGGCATCGAGTCGGCCCTGGGCCATCTGCAGACGCTCGACCCCACCGTGGCCCGCTTCATGATCCTCGTCACCGACGGGGCGGCCAACTGCGGCAGCAGCTCGGACCTGGCCGATTGCCCCGGGCTCGGCTGCGAGCTCATGGAAAACTACGACGACCGCCTGCCGATCGTCGTGGGCCAGGCGTTGGCCGCGGACGACATTCCGACCTTCGTCGTGGGCATCGACATCCGCGACGAGCTGGTAGGGGTCGGACCCGATGGCATCGAAGGGACGGCGGACGACGACGACGGCCAGGTCGCGGCGAACACGTTCGATCGCCTCAACGACGTGGCGGTCGCGGGAGGCCGCGCGCTGCCGGGCGACGCGAAGTTCTTCAACGCGGCCAACGAGGTCGAACTGCAGATGGCACTCGACGAGATTGCCGGACAAGTCTTCTCGTGCACGGTGCCGCTGGACGAGGAACCGCTCAATCCCGAGTTCGTCACGATCGAAATCGGCGGCGAGACGATCGATATGGTCACCGACTGCGCGACCGAGGACGGCTGGGTCTACTCCAACCCCGACGGCCCGTACGACACGATCATCTTGTGCGGGGCCGCGTGCGACAGCCTCGGGGCCGCAGGGACCCTCGACGCGACGTTCGGTTGCCCGCCGCCCGGCTGAGCCAGTGAGCCGCTCGCGGGCGGCGCGAGCTACCAGCGGAAGCTGGTGCCCAGACTCAAGTAGCCGGCCACCGGTCCGGGAAAGACGAGCGGGGTGGGCGAGCCGTACTGGTCGTACGCACGAAACGACGGACCCACGACGGGAACCACGATCCCCACGCCACCCATGACGCCGAAGCGTTTGGTGATCGCGAGGCGGTAGTCGCCCTTGAGGGTGCCTGCCGCGTACGCGGTCATCTTGCGGCCGGGCCGCTCGAAGTCTTTCCACTGGTGCGCCATCGCGCCGCCCTGGCCGCCGGCGCACATGCGGACCTGGTGCTGCGCCACGTTGCGCGCGACGCAGAGATCGGCCTGCCCGACCGAGAGCACGTTGCCGATCTCGCCACGCGCCATGGCGAAGGGGAGGATCCCGACCACCATCGCGCCCACGCGCGCTTGCAGGGCTTCCCAGCCGAAGACGAGCGCGCCGTCGAAGCCGAAGCCGGCCTTGGGCAGCATGCGCGTCATCGCCAAACCCTGGGTCTCGAGTGCGCGATAGGGCAGCAGTCGCTGTCGGGCGGGCGGGGCCTCGGCCGTCTCCGTGGCCGCGGGGCCGTCGGCGCGAGCGACGCTGGACCAGGCCAGACCCGCGGCCACTGCACACGACATGACCCCGAGCGAACGCCGATACAGCATCTCCTTGAAGGTAGGACCGACGGGGAGCCGCGCCAACTGCGATGTGATGAACGGCGGTCTACGCGGGACGGATTCGCGCGGGGGGCCACGGTCGTATCGTGGCCGCGGCGTTCCGGCGTCGAACCTACCGGGTCTCGGCGGTTTCCAACCTTCCGTGATGCCCCGAGCCCAAGCCGCCCTCGTCGCCGTCCTCCGTTGAACCCAGGCCTACCGGTCGGCGCGATGGACGTGGCGGTCGCGGCCGCGATGAACGCAAAGAACACGGCGCTCGGGTACCTGCCGGCGACCCCGCCGCCGCCGCCGCCGCCCACTGGGCCGGGGAGCCTCACCGGCTCCAACGACCCCGTGCTGTGCCCCGAGGGATTCACGTTCGACTACGACTGGCAGAGCTGCTGGAAGGGAACGCCCGGCTCAGTCCCACCTGGAACGCCCCCGCCCGACGCGTGCAAGTGCGGTCCAGGCTATTCTTGGCTTCACGATGCTCTTCCCCCGAAGTGCTGGCGCCGAGGGACCTTGCCCGCTAAGTACTGGGGCGTCACCGACGACGTGCTCTCTAATTGTCCCATCGAGCAACCGGGCGACCCGAGCGTGGGGCTCAATCCCGACGTGCCCGGCGCGGGCAACGAGCTGCAGATCTTCAGCCAGCCGCCTCTCGAGAGTGAGTTGGCCGGGATGTCGGGCTTGACGTCGTCATCCGGCGGTTCGCAAGCCGCTGGGGCCTTGGATGTCCCTGGCTCGCTTTCTGGAGGGCCGCTCCCGCTGTGCCCGTTGGGCCAAGTGTTCAACTATGATTGGCAGAGCTGCTGGCCGGCCGGCGTCGACCCCGGAGCACCGCCAAAACAGTGGATCGACGCCTGCAGGTGCGGGAAATACGAGAGCTGGCTTGCGGCCTCACAAGTATGTTGGCGACGGAGCCCGAGTCCGGGCGCGAACGTTCATGGAATCGGGGATTGGTGGTCTCTTCTCCGACGAGGCATGCGAATTCGGCGAACAGTTGACCGCAATAGGGGCGTGCAGCCCTGTCGATTGCGGACCCACGGGCACGTTTTCGGCGTCGCAGGGGCACTGCGTCGCCAATCAGTGCCCGGACTACTCTAATGACTTTGTTCCGATGTGGAAACATGCCTACGGAGACTGCGTCGGCGACATCGATGGGGACTTCGAGGCGAAGATCAATGAGGCGATCTCCTGGCTCGCTCAGCGCGTTGCGCCGGCCCTTCTAATGGTTCGACTGATGCGGGATACCGAAGACGTCATGGTTGTCATCGACAGTCAGGTCATCTCCTACGCAGAGTATCTATGGAACTACGGATTCTCGCCGGGGCTCGACGGAAACATATGGTTGTTTTCTGATCCGTCAATGCGTGGATGGCTCGGACCGTTCGGACCGGACTCCTCTCTCAAGCTCGAGATGCTCGACGAAGCGTTGACTCGCTGTCTTTGCCGGTGCACATGGACGGACACAAATACTCTCCAGACGTTCTCCGGTGCGGCGGACGCCGAGGACGAGTTCGCGGTTCTCCATAAGCCCGTCATTTTTCGCTGTTGGAACGGCGACGTGTGCGGAGGCGCAAAGGCATACGTGACCGGAAATATTGTGAACCTATGCGACGAGTGGCGGGATACCGAGAACGCTGAAACACGAGCTCGGACTTTGCTCCATGAACTGCTCCACTATTCGCTCGAGGGCTGGTTCCACAATTTTCCGAACGATCAAAGGCAGATAGGCTGCACGGGGGGCGGGTTGCCCGACAAGTGCTACGGCGACGAGGACGCCCTCTACCTCGCTCAGAATCTACAACTTGAGGATCTGGCGCACAATCAGGGAGATCTTTCGAACGTCTGGTTTAAGAAGGCATTTCGCAATATCGACAATTGGCGCGCGTGGCTGGCTGCACGATTCAACGCGTGGGGATCCTGCACCGTGCCAGTCGGCGCGGCGAGACCCTGAGTAGAAGACGGACAGAGGATGGGAGCGCGAACTACAGCGAAAGCGCGACAATTTTCGCTTCTTGCACTCTTGCTACAGTCGATGGGAAGCTGCAGCACGGAGGACAGCGTACGTGTTGAGAGCGCGGAGTTTGAGATCTTCGTCGACCCCGGGCAGTCTGTCTCCTTCGCTGTACACGCTGAAGCACGAGACGGTACGAATCCGCGCTCCGCTGAGATAGGGATCATCATTGATGAACTCGCGCTAGACGGCACGCTCGACGTATTGGTGACCTGTGACGACACGGGCTCCGGTCGGCGCGCTACCTTGGACGACGGAAGTCAGGGCGCGCGGTTCGGCGACGGGGTGCCTACCGTCGCAACAGATATTCGCCAGAGCCTTCCCATCGAGGTCGACTGTACCGCGGTGTTCACGGCCGGGGTCGGGAACACGGCGCAGGTGCACGTCGTCTGGGTCGCCGAACTCGCTCTCCACTACGCCGGCCGAAAGACGGAACCAGATGTGTCCATCGACGTCGAACCAGCGTAGCGCGCTACGTTTAGTCTGCCGAGGAGGCAAATGCCCAACTGCATGCCTACTGGGTTGTCGGGCAGTCTTGCTCGAGTTCGCCACCGAAGGACCGAACGGAGGCCGTGAATGCGTGCACAAGATCAAACATTGCTTCTCGCCCTACTGATGAGCGGGCTCCCAGCGTGCCCATCCGCGGACGACGACGCTGGCGACGACGACGGTAGCGACGCCGGTCCGGCGAGCAGCACCGCGGCGGAGGACGAGTCGGGATCGGCCTCCTCTCCCGCCGACGGGTCCGGCGGCGGATCGTGTGCTGGGCTGGCCGCGCCGGCGGTCTGCGATGGGGCCGGAGAGCGTTGGGCGGAGTGCATCTACGGCGGGGACCCGGCGATTGCCGAGTCCTATGCACTGATGTGCGCGTGTTTCCTGAACGCCGCGGCGAGCGATGAGGGCCCCGAGTGCGCGGCTGCGCTCGAGGACTACTACGCCTGCTTGTCGGCGTCGCAATGCATGCCGGTCGTCTTGCAGGAACACTGCGGCGCCGAGCTCCTCGCGATCGACGAGATCTGTCCGCCATACTCGCCGGCGTAGCGCGACAGCGGGACGGAGGGACGTCACCCCGACGGCGTGTCCGCGCCCGCGCCGGGTTCGCGGTCCGCCGGGGCGATCGACCAGCCCATGAAGCCGTACAGGATCGAGATCAGCGGGTTGAGGAGGTTGAGGAACGCGTAGATGAAGTAGGCGCCGGTCGGCACGAGCAGCGTGCCGGCCATGAAGGCGCCGCAGGTGTTCCAGGGGATCAGCGGCGAGGTGATCGTGCCGCCGTCCTCGATCGCGCGGGACAGGTTCTTGGGGTGCAGGCCCTGCTCGCGGTAGGCGTCGGCGTACATGCGGCCGGGGACGACGATGGCGATGTACTGGTCGCCGGCGACGACGTTGATGCCGACCGAGGTCAGCACGGTCGTCGCGATGAGCGAGCCGACCGAGGTGGCGAGCTTGAGCAGGCGCTCGGCCAAAGTACGCAGCATGCCCGTGCGCTCCATGACCCCGCCGAAGCTCATCGCGCACAGCACCAGGAACACGGTGCTCGACATCGACATCATGCCGCCGCGCGACAGCAGCTCGTCGACGACCGGATCGCCGGTCTGGGCCTGATAGCCCTTGAGCGTCGCCACGAGGATCTGGGGGATCGACACGCCCTCCACCGCCACCGCCACCACGGCTCCGATCGCGACGCCGAGCAGCAGCGTGGGCAGGGCCGGCACGCGTCGCAGCACGAGGCCGACGACGAGCAACGGGGCGATCAGGTGGATGATCCCCGGCGAGAACGAGGACTCGATCGTCGTCTGGATCGCGGCGACGGACGCCGGATCGGCATCGGCCGAGATCCCCATCGACAGCACCACGTAGCCGACCATCGCCAGCACCCACGCCGGCCCGGTGGTCAGCACCTGGTGCCGAATGTGGGTGAACAGGTCGGTGCCCGCCATCGCCGGGGCGAGGTTGGTCGTGTCCGACATCGGCGAGAGCTTGTCGCCGAAGTACGCGCCGGAGACGACGGCACCGGCGGTCATCGCCGGGTCGATGCCCATCGCGTTGCCGATTCCGATCATCGCCAGCCCCACGGTGCCCGCGGTCGACCACGAGCTGCCCGAGACCAGCGACACCACCGAGCACACCGCACAGGCCGTGGGCAGAAACAGCTTGGGCGACAGGAGCATCAGGCCCCAGTCGATGAGCGCCGGCACGATGCCGCCGGCGAGCCACGTGCCCATCAGCATGCCGATGACGAGCAAGATCAGGATCGCCCGCATCGACATTCGGATCGCCTCGACGATCCCGTCCTCGATGTCGACGAACGAGTGGCCGTGGCGCCACGCCACGAGCGCGCCGATCGCCGCCGCCGTCGCCAGCGGCAGGTGCCCCGAGCCCTCGAAGCCGGGCTCGATGCGCGGCAGCACGAGCAGCACGACGCTGAGCAAGCCGACGAGCGCCACGACCGGCACCAGCGCCCACCAAAACGGGATCGCCGGCGGGGTGGGGGAGTCCTCGGGCTCGGAGGTCTCGGTCACGCGCCGCGCAGCGTAGCAGCCTGCGGCCATCCGTTGCGCTACGCTGCCGCCGATGGCCGCCTCCGTCCCCGACGACGCCTGGCTGCGGGCCCTGCCCAAGGCGGAGCTGCACGTGCACCTCGAGGGGTCGGTGACCGCCGATCTCGCGGAGGCGATGGCGGTGCGCAACGGCGTGCGAGTCCCCCCGCGCCCGCCGGCCGCCGGCTACGACGACTTCATGGAGTTCATTCGGGGCTATCTGGCGCTGTCGAAGTGCTTTTGCACCGCCGCCGATTTCGCCGACGCCACGGTCGACCTCGCCCGCCGGCACGCCGCGCAGGGCGTGGTCTGGGCCGAGGTCACCTTCACCCCGATCACGCACGTCGTCCGCGGGGTCGACCCTGCCGTGATCGCCGAGGGCCTCGTGCAAGGCCGCCGCCGCGCGCTCGACGAGTACGGCGTCGCCTACGGCTGGGTGTTCGACGTCGTCCGCGGCTTCGACGATCAGGCCGCCCCCACGCTGGACTTCATGCGTCGCGTCGCGGCCCTCGATCCGGGATCGGTCGTCGCGATCGGCCTCGGCGGGCCCGAAGCCCACGCGCCGCAGGTCGACGGCCTCGTCGACGTGTTCGCAGCCGCGCGCGCCGAAGGCTTCGCTGCGGTACCCCACGCCGGTGAGCTCGTCGGCCCCTCGAGCATCCGTGCCGCGATCGACGAGCTCGGCGCGCGCCGGATCGGCCACGGCGTTCGCTGCATCGAAGACCCCGCGCTCGTGGCCGAGCTCGCGGCGCGCCAGATCCCGCTGGAGGTGTGTCCGACCTCGAACGTGCGCCTGGGCGTCGCGGCCGACTACGCCTCGCACCCGCTGCCGAAGCTGCGCGCGGCGGGCCTGGCCCTGACGCTGGGCAGCGACGACCCCACGTTCTTCGGCTCCGACCTGCTCGGCGAGTACGTCGCCTGCCGCGACGCCTACGGCTGGGATCGCGACGAGGCCCGGTGGTGGGCGCAGTCGTCGATCCACCACAGCCTCGCGCCCGCGGCCGACAAGACTCGCTGGCTCGAAGCGATCCGCGCCCTGCTTTCGTGAACGTGGCGCGCGGTCGCTCGGACACACTCAGTCGAGGTTCGGATCCCCCGCGGCGCGCAGCAGGCTCGGCCAGAAGACGGCCAAGCATGCGGCGCGCAGGGGGTACATCGCGAGAAAAGCGATCCACACGCCCGTGTTGGCCCAACGCGCCGCGAGCACGAGATCGAGGCTGACGTACATGACCATCGAGACGACGGCGGCCGTGCGCAGCGCAGCGCCACGGGTGGCCCCCAGGAACGCGCCATCGAGCTGCCACGCCGCGACGCCGAGCATCGGGACGACGCTGCAGTAGGGCAGGTACTGCAACGCGACCGCCCGAGCCGCGGGGTCGGCGACGAACGCTCGGATGATCGGGTCGCCGACGACGAAGAAGCACACCGAGATGGCCGCGCCGAACCCCAGCGCCAACCGTGTCGTCACGCGCATCGCGTGACGGATCCGCCAGCGGTTCGCCGATCCGAAGGCCTCGCCGATCTCCTTTTCGGCGATGAAGGCGAAAGCGTCGAGGACGAATGCGGCCACCGCGATGAACTGCAGCAGCACCTCGTTGCCGGCGAGCGCGGCCGTCCCCACGCGCGCCCCCGAGTTCGCGAACCACGCGAAGCAAAACAACAGGGCGAGCGTGCGGATCAGGATGTCGCGGTTGGCCGCGAACAACGCGACGAGCCGGGCGCGATCGAGCAGCGGGGCGGGGCGGCGCAAGCCGTCTCGGATCAGCAACAGACCGACGCCGAGAGAGACCCACTCGGCGATGGCCGTGCCGGCACCGATCCCGGCGGGTCCCCAGTCGAACGCCGCGACGAACCACGCGTCGAGGATCGCGTTGACGCCGTTGAGCACGACCTGAAACGCGAGCATCCGGCGCGTGCGCCCGGTCCCGAGCAGCCAGCCGGTGACGGCGTAGCCCATCAGCGCCGCGGGAGCGCCCCATATCCGCGCGCGAAAGTAGGTGGTCGCGAGATGCTCGACGTCATCGGCCGCTTGAAACGACAGCAGCGCCGCCCGCTCGAGCAGAGGGGACACGGCCAGCACGAGGACACCGAAGACTGCACCGACGACGAGGGCCCGCTGCAGATGGGCCCGCGCTTGGGCAGGGTCCCCTGCGCCTTCGGCCTGGGCCGTCAGCCCGGTCGTCGCCATCCGCAAGAAGCCGAAGGCCCAGTACACGAACGAGAACGTCACCGACGCGATCCCGACCGCGGCCAGGTCGACCGCGTCGCCGTAGCGACCCATCAGCGCGGTATCGACGACGCCGGTCAGCGCGGTGGCGGACTGCGCGAGCACGACGGGCCAGGCCAGCGCGAGCACCTGGCGGTGGGTCAATGGCGCGGCGGCCTCGGGCACGGCGGTGCAGTCTGCCACGCCGACGCGGCCGGGCCGACCCCGGACCCCCGTGGCTCGCGGCTCAGGCGCCGACGCCCGTCTCGCGGATCCGCTCGATGTGCGTCGCCAACACGCACATCTCCGAGCTGAAGCGCGCCTCGGACACGTACTCGTCGCGGATGCTGTACGAGCGCAACGAGGTGCGATCCAGCTCGATCCACGATCCCTCCCCGAGCATGTCCATGACGATCGACTGCACGCCTTCGTCGGCGAGCACCATCTGGGTCATCCCCACGCTCTTGCTCACGACGTGCACGTGCGCATCGAACAGCTCGTCACCCGACGCCACGCCCGGGGAAACGAGACTGACCAGCTTGCGCCATACGTTCTTGCGCCGACACCGAAAGTGCATGCCGGTGTTGTGCGGCAGCTCGAGGGTCGCGTCGGTGCCGTACCCGATCACCGCCCCTTCGTGGTCGGTCACCTGCCACTGCTTGATGTGCAGCCCCCAGCCGCGCGAGCGCACCCGCTCCGGCGCCAGCCCCAGAAAGCACGGGTCGCAGACATCCGCCCCGCCGACTCGGTTGAGCCCCTGGCCCGGATCCGCGGCCACTCGACACACTGCACACGACGCGGCCACGTCGCATGGTAGCCGCGACTACGCCGCGTCGTCGAGGCTGCGCCCTACGGCGCTTGCGACGACGTTCAGCGTCGGGGCGCTTTGAACTGCGCTCCGGCGAGCTTCAGGACGCGCACGAAGTGCTTGCGCTCGACCGGCTGCACCGACAGTCGCATGCCGCGCTTGATCACCAGCATGCCCTCGAGCTCGGGGTCGTCCTTGAGCTCGGCGAGCGAGACCATGCGCGGGAACTTCTCGATGAACTGCACGTCGACCATCAGCCACCGCGGTTTGTCCTCGGTCGACTTGGCGTCGTAGTACTTGCTGTTCGGATCGAACTGCGTGTGGTCGGGGTAGGCTTCGCGGTGCACCCGCGCGAGCCCGACCACGCCCGGGGGATCGGCGTTGGAGTGGTAAAACAGCACGTAGTCGCCGACCTTCATCTGGTCGCGCATCACGTTGCGCGCCTGGAAGTTGCGCACGCCGTCCCAGCTGCCGACCTTCTGTTTCTTCAGGTGGTCGATCGAGTAGGCGTCGGGTTCGCTCTTGGCCAGGAAGTAGCTCGTCGCCATCGGCCCGGGGCGTACCACATCAACGGGCGGCACGTCGCAGCGCGGCGACGATCGGCGCCGTCGCGCCGGGGCGGCCGATCACGTGCGGGGCACCGGTGTCGTCGAAGTGAACCTCGGCGCCCGCCTGGCCTCGCCACAGCATGGGGTCGGCGTACCGGCGGGTGCGGTGCCACCGTCGCTGGTTGGTGGAGCCGATGAAGCGACGGCCGTCGCTCGGCTCGGGACGTTCGCGGTCGAACGGCTCGGTCACCAGCGTGTCGATCGACCGCCACAGCTCCGCGAAGTCCGGCCGCGCCAGCGCCTCGCGGGCGGTCAGACCGGTGAACACCAGCACGCCCAGACCCAGCGCCCGTGCGCCGTCGCAGACGGAGGCCACGGCCGAAAGCTGCTGCAGCGGCTCGCCGCCGACGACGGTCAGCCCTTCGATCCCGTGCGCGTGTCGGGCCCGGTCGAGCTCGGCCACGATCGCGGCCACCTCGACGTCCTCGCCGCCGTCGGCCGCGAACATCTGCGGGTTGCAGCAGCCCGGGCACCGCAGCGTGCAGCCCTGGACCCACAGGGCGTAGCGGGCGTGCGGCCCTTCGACGCGCGTGGGCGCGACGCGTGCGGCGACCCGAAGTCGCATCCGCGCCGCGCCTCTACTCGCCCTTGGCCGGCCGCGCGACGTCGCGACGTGCGAGCATGCCCACGCCCACGGCGACCGCCAGGAGCAACGTCGCGCCGCCGAGGTGGCTCGGCAGCACGTGCATGATTCCCGATTTGGGACAGTGCCACGTCACCAAGTTGAGGGCGGCGAGCGTCAGGCCGGCCGCGACCCAGAACACCGACGTCATGCGGCGGCGCTGGACGAACGCCCCGGACAAGAAGCCGATCCCGAGCAGGAGCGCGCCGGTCCCGAGCACCACGGCGATGCACTGGTCCACCTCGCCTGCGCCGTCGGCGTGGGGGGCCAGCGGCCACCCCGTCGATGCGGCGACCGCGGCCGCGACGGCGGCCAGGGCCAGCACGATGCGCGTGCGCCGGCCGGGAAAGAACAGGCCCACCCCGATCGCCGGCATGATGACCAAGCAGATCA
>CALBMM010000227.1 GCA_937896535.1 uncultured Pseudomonadota bacterium | reverse complement strand
GACTGGACGATCGCCGTGCGCAGGTTCATCTCGCCGTGCCGGTGCGTGTCGCGAAAGCGCCGACCACCGTACTTGATGAAGCCCTCGCACTCGAACGTCTCGTCGGGGTCGAACTCGGGGTGCTGCAGGGCCGTCAGCGCCGACACGACCTTGTAGGTCGACCCCGGGAAGAAGTGCTCCTGCACCGCCTTGTCGATGAAGGGCTTGAGCGGCGACTCGGTCCACGCCTGCCACTCGGCGGCCGGGATCGGCTGTTCGTAGCGCTCCGGGTCGATGTTGGGGACCGAGACCATCGCGAGGATCCGCCCCGTCTTGACCTCCATCGCGACGACGGAGCCGGCGAGCTTGTCCGACAGGGCCTCGTAGGCGACGCGCTGCAGGTCCAGATCCAGCGTCAGGTAGATGTCCTGGCCGGGGATCGGGTCGGTGTCCTCGGGCAGCGCCTCGGTGGCGGCCGGCGGCGGGTCGGGTACCTCGCGTCGCCGTGCATCGACCACGCGCGCGCGCTGGCCCAGACGACCGCGCAAGTAGTTCTCCCACTGGCGCTCGATGCCGGTATGGCCGACGCGGTCGCCGACACGGTAGCCGAGGTGACGCGAGTTCTTGAGCGTGTCGCGATCGATGTTGCCCATGTGACCGGTGACGAAGCCGGTCAGCGCCCCTTCGGGGTAGTGGCGTCGCGAGCTCTCGCGGATCTCGATCCAGGGATCGATGGCGTCCAGTCGTGCCTGGATGCGCGCGTACTCCTCCCACGACAGGTTGCGCCGCGCGATCTGGGCGTAGCGTCCCTCCACCTTGTCGTCGATGAGTGTGCGGACCTTCGTGCGGAACTTGGTGGCGTCCTCGGCGTCGACGAAGTCGATGAGCGACGCGATGAGCTCGAGCGTCGCGTCGTCCATCGGCTCGCGCTTGCCCTCGTCGGTCGACACGACCATGCCGTCGACGTCGCGTCGAAAGCGGGTCCACGCCGTCACGTACAGGGTGTACGCGGGCCGGTTGGTCGCCAGGGCGCGCCCCTTGGCGTCGAAGATGCGCCCGCGCGGGGCCTCCACGTCGACCACGTCGATGTAGTTGCGCTCGGCCTTGCGGGCGTAGTGCTCCCCCTCGAGAACCTGCAGCTGGCAAAGGCGCGCGATGAGTCCCAAGAAGACGAGGAAGGCGACGGCCACCATCGCCTGAAAGCGCGGCCGCAGCGACCGCAGGTCGTCTCGTTGGTGCAGCCCGATCATCGCCCGCCGCTCCAGTGCACCTTCTTGGGCGGCCCGTCCTCGAGCCGCAACGCAACGAACGCGCGGTCGAAGCCACCCCAGACCGGGGGCGCGACGAGCACGGTGGCGATGATGTGCCAGTGCACGCCGCCGATCGCCGCGATGACGGCGGCGCGACCGACCGCCAGTGGCTCGGCCAGCGACAGCAAGATCGTGAACGTGAACGCGTCGACCAGCACGATCGCGACCGCCGCCGCCGCCGCGCGCGTCACGAACGAGCGCACCGCGACCCGGCCCGAGGCCCAGTGCAGCGTCAGGAAGGTCAGCGCGTACGCGAGCGTCAGCGTGCCGACGGGCGCCCCCTGGTGGAGGTCCTCGAGATACCCGAGCGCGATCGCGATCGCGAGACCGTAGGGGACCGAGCGCGTCTCGCTGAACGCGACGTGGGTGACGATGACCGCCGACGTCGCGGGCAGCATCACCGTCAGCCCGAAGACCTCGGCCAGGCCGCCCACGATCGCGATGAGGACCCAACCGAAGACGACGTAGCAGAACCCGCGTAGGACCATCGCTTCGACCTCGTCACGTCAGTTGATCGGCTGCAGCCCGCGCGCCTTGACGTCGCCGGGCTCCGTGCCCGCCGCCGGATCGGGTCGGGGCGCCGGGGCGAGCACCACCCAGACGACGTCGACGCGATCGAAGCGGACCGCCGGCAGTACGTACAGCCGCTGCTGGTCGCCGACGAGCTGTTCGACGCGCAGCACCTTGCCCACGGGGTGTCCCTTGGGGAACAGCTCGTCGACGCCGCTGGTCTGCACGAGGTCACCCTCGTCGACCTCGTAGTCCTTGGACACGTCGACGATGCACAGGTCCTCGTCCTCGCCGATCAAGATGCCCTGCGCGCGGCTGCGGGCGACCTCGACCGCGATCTTCGAGCGCGGGTCGGTGATGAGCAGGACGTCGGAGTAGTCGTCGAACGCCTTGTCGACGCGACCGACGACGCCGTCGGGAGCGAGCACCGCCATGCCCGGCGCCGCGTACCGATTGCCGCGGTCGATCCGGATGTTGATGACGCGGAAGACCGGCGACTGGTCGACGCCGACGCGCTCGGCCGGGATCATGTCCTCGGCGACTCGGTCACGCATCTGCAATGCCCGGCGAAGCTGGTGGTTTTCCTCGCGCAGCGTGACGAGGTCCCGCAGCTGCCGCTTGAGCTCGCGGTTTTCCGACGACAGGTCCTCGTTGGCGTCCTGCACCCGGGCCTGCAGGACCCAGCGCTCGAACACCGCGCCGAGCATGCCCGCGCTGTAGCTGACCGCCGCCTCGAGCGGACCGCCGATCCGTCGCACCGCCCGGTCGAACCCACTCATGCGATGGGGGTCCTGGGCCGTGTTGCGCAGCAGCATGAGCGGGATCCCGAGCAGCAGCACGATCAGTGCGCCGGAGCGGACGCTGGCGAGCGAGACGGCCATGAGATCGGTCGGGCGAGGGGCGACGGGCCACCCCCGAGCGGCCCAAGCTAGCAGGGAGTGCGCCGCCTTTCGCGGCGCATCCCAACGCCTCGGCTCCGTCCCGTATTCCCCGCCGTGAGCGCGGTCACGACTCACCCGAATCGGAGCGTGCGGGGATTGGCAGGCGTCGGCTCAAAGGCCGCCTCGCGGGCGGCGAGCCGGTGTCCTTCGGCGCCCCGCCTTTCGACACGGCTCAGGTCAACGCGACTTCGCGCAGCAGGTCGAGCTCGTCGAGCGCGGCGCCCGAGCCGAGCACGACCGCGAACTCCGGCTCGTCGGACAAGAACACGGGCAGGCCCGTCTCCTCCGACAGCAGCGCGTCGAGGTTGGCCAGCTGCGAGGCGCCGCCGGTCATGACGATGCCCTTGTCGACGATGTCGGCGCACAGCTCCGGGGGCGCACGCTCGAGCACCGATCGCACCGCGTCGACGATCTGCGAGACGGGCTCCGAGAGCGCTTCGCGGATCTCGTCGGAGTCGATGACGACCGTCTTCGGGATGCCGGCCACGAGGTCGCGGCCCTTGACCTCCATCGTCATCACCACGTCCGTGGGGGTGGCGGTGCCGATCTCGATCTTGACCTTTTCGGCGGTGCGCTCGCCGATGAGCAAGTTGTACTTGCGCTTGATGTGCTGAACGATCGCCTCGTCCATCTTGTCGCCGCCCACCCGCGCGCTCTTGCACGCGACGATGCCGGCGAGCGAGATGACGGCGACCTCCGCCGTGCCGCCTCCGATGTCGACGACCATGTTGCCGCCGGGCTCGGTGATCGGCAGCCCCGCCCCGATCGCGGCGGCCATGGGCTCTTCGATGAGGAAGACCTCGCGGGCGCCGGCGGCGAGGGCCGAGTCGCGAACCGCCCGCTTTTCGACCTCGGTGATCCCCGAGGGCACGCAGATGATGATCCGCGGCTTGACCAGCGTTTGGCGGTTGTGCGCGCGCGTGATGAAGTAGCGCATCATCGCCTCGGTCACCTCGAAGTCGGCGATGACGCCTTCCTTCATCGGACGAATCGCGACGATGTTGCCCGGTGTGCGACCGAGCATTTCCTTGGCTTCCTTGCCGACGGCGAGCACACGCTTTTGGTTCGCGTGCTTCTGCACCGCAACGACCGAGGGCTCGTGCGCGACGATGCCCTTGCCCTTGACGTACGTGAGCGTCGTGGCAGTGCCGAGGTCGATGGCCAGATCGTTCGAGAAAAGGCCGTATACCCAGTCGAACAGCATGAAAGCCGCGGGCCTCCGGACGCGGACGGCGGCTCGCGTATTTCACGCGAGGCGGTCAGAACCGCCGCGAACGGTCGACCACACATACACGGGGCCCGCACGCGGGGCAAGCGACGCCGTTCGAGGCCGATCCGCGCAACTTCGCAGATTTGTGCCTCGTGTTCAGGCAGTTACCCTCCGGGGAGCACAAATGGCGCCCGGTGCGCAGATTGCCTACACATCCTCACCTCGCAGATCGCGCGCGCGCTTCCCGCCCAAAGGCGATCCCCTTCCCCTCTCCTCTATGGCGTTGGTGGGGACTCCGCTACGTTCTGCCCTCCCATGCTCGACTTCCTGCGCCGCTCCGCGACCAGCGTCTTCGCATGGATCGTTCTCGGCGTCTTGGCGCTCGTGTTCGGTCTGAGCTTCGGTCTTCCCTCCGACTCCCTGAGCCTGGGGGCAGAAAAGATCATCAAGGTCCACGGCGAGGACGTCGGCGACGCCGAGTACACCTACGAGTACGCCGTCGCCGCACGTTTCGGGCTCATCCCCAAAGAGCCCGAGCGTCGCCAGATGATGGGCGTCAACGCCGAGATCCTCGACGCCGTCGTCGAGCGCATCGTCTTGAACAAGACCGCCGAGGAGATCGGGCTCGGCGCGACGACCAAGCAGGCCGAGGACGAAGTTCTCAACGGCCACTTCGTCATGTTCGGCTTCACGCTCGAGTTCCTGCCGGTCAAGCAGCAGTTCAACTACGACCTGTTCAAGAACTCCTGGCTGGCGGGCCTGCGTGTGGCCGAGCCCCACTACCTCGAGTTCCAGCGCCAGGAGATCCTCGCCCGCACCATGCGCGACATCGTGCAGGCCTCCGTCGTCGTCTCCGAGGCCGAGATCCGCGCGGCGTACGAAAAGGACGGCAACAAGCTCAACCTCCGTTTCGCGCGCTACGAGGCCCGTGCCTTCGGCGACTTGGTCGACCCGAGCCCCGAGGACATCGACGGCTACATGAAGGCGAATCCCGAACAGCTCGCCAAGGACTACGCGGCACAGGGCAGCCGCTTCGCCAAGCTGGGCAAGCAGCATCGGCTGTACGTGATCGCGGTCGACAAGCCGACCGGCGACGCCGCAACCGAGGAAGTGCTGACCGCGGCCAAGACCGCGATGGACCAGACGCGCAAGCGCATCGTCGACGGTGCCGACTTCCGCAAGGTCGCCCGCGAGGTCTCCACCCACGACTCGCGCGTGCGCGGCGGTGACCTGGGCTGGATCGGCGTCAATGCCAGCGGCCTCGACTTCGTCGTCGACCAGACCGCGCAAGAGGCCGAGCTCGACGCGGTGTCCGACGTGGTCGACAGCGACACGAGCTACTACCTGGTCATGGTGACCGGGCGACGCGAGGGCGACATCGCCGAAGCGGACGCGATGCGCGAGCTGGCCGAGGACGGATTTCGCCTGCAGCGCGGCCGCGAGCTCGCCAAGCAGGCGGCGACCGAAGATCGCGAAGCGATCGCCGGCGGCGCCGCGCTCACCGAGGTGTTCGACTCGCCCGGCGCCCTCGGCCTCGACGTCGCGCCCGGCGACGAGGATCCGATCGAAGACCAGGACGAGACCCCGCGCGCCCGCCCGAAGGCGGAGCTGGTCGAGACGGGTCCGTTCGGCAAGGGTCAGCCGATCCCCCGGCTGGGCGTGGTCCCCGAGATCATCAACGCGGCGTGGGACGCCGAGACCGACGTCGAGCTGCTCGACACGGTGTTCGAGGTCGGCGACGACTTCGTGCTCGCCGGCCGGGTCAGCAAGCAGGAATCGACCGAAGAGGACTACCAGCTGATGCGGGCGTCGCTGTACGACGTGATGGCCGAGCGCAAGGCCATGCGCGTGACCGGGCACTTCGCCCGTCGCGAGTGCCTCGAAGCGAAGGCCAAGGGCGAGATCAAGGTCTCCGAAGAGAAGGTCAAGCGCCTGATGACGTACGATACGTCGGGTGAGGAAGGCCAGCCCGTCGTTGCGCCGTACGAAGTGTGCGACCGCGTCGGCGGGCAAGGGGGCATGATGACCCTCGGCCTGCGACTTCGCCGATGAGGACCACCGCCCCGCGATGACGACCCCAGGCACGTCGGACGCCGCTGGCGCGCCCGGCGTCGGCAACGTCCTGGGGCTCTCGCTGCTGCTACGGCGCCGCAAGGCGCTGCTCGCCCTCGACGGTCGCACCGTCACGCCGGGCGTGCGGATCAGCGACTACGAAGCGGACCTCACCGACGTCGAGTTTCCCCTGCGGCCGCCGCTGTCGCCGGCGCGCTTTCGGCACCATCGCGCGGTGGTGCGTCGCGTGACGCTGTCGATGCAGGGGCGCGCGATCCGAAAGTGGCTGCGGCGAAAGCTCGTCGGACGCACCCTCGGCGCGCTGCAGGTCGAGGACGTGGAGATCTCGCTCGCCGGTCGGCTGTCGCCGAGCGGGCCGACGACGCCCTGCCTGCTGCTGCACGGCCGCACCGAGGGACGGCCGGCGCTCGCGTTGTTCGCACTGCAGGCCCGCGCCGCCGGACGACGCATCGCCGTCGGCGCCTCGACGGCATGGGGCCTCGGGTTCGGCATGGCCGACACGACGAGCATCTGGACCGCGATCGCGCGGGCGCTCGATCCGGGAGCCCGCGACACGATCACCCTCGACCCGGTGCGCGCGATGGTGTCGCGCGCATTCGTGGGCGCCGGATGGAAGGCGCCCGATCTCGGCGAGCTACAGGTCGGCGCGATCGAGATCACCGAGGGGCTCGTGCAGCTTTCGCTGGGCGAGCACGGTGACGTGGCCGCCGCCTCCCCCACGCCGGGCGTCGGGCCCGACCCGATCCGCATCGCCCTCGAGCAGATCCACGACGAGCTCGCCGTCGGTGACACCGCCCAAGCGACCTCGCGGCTGTCGTCGCTGGCGGATGCGCTGGTGCACCACGATGCCGCGCGTGTCGCCGTGCTGCGCTGGCTGGCAGCGGCAGCGGGGCCCACCGCGCCTTCGATCTCGGCGAGCGCGCTCAAGACGTGGCTGCACCTGACCCCGCGCGACGAGACCGCGCAGCGTCTGCTGCTGGGTCGACTGTGGACCTCGGGACGACCGCGGGAGGTGGCGCAGCGCATCGCGGCGCAGTGCCGTCTCCCCAACGCCCCGTCGCGGCAGGCTCGGCTCGAGCTTTCGCTGGCCTGCATCTTCGTCGATCACCTCGGCGACCGCGACGGAGGTCGGGCGCTGCTCGAGCCCCTCGTCGACCGACTGCCGGACATTTCCGATCCGGCGCTGCGCCTGGACGTGCTCGCCGCGCTGTCGCGGGCCCACGCCGACAAGCCCACGGCCGCACGTCGGGCGCTCGCCGAGGCACTGCGCCACACCGAGCGGCCTGCGGTGGCGGCGTCGATCCGCGCGGGCGTCGGGGCTGCGCTTGCACGCGCGGGTCATCCGGCCGTCGCCCTCGACCTGCTGCGTGTCGCGCTGACGGAGGCGCCCGACGACGACGCGACGTTCGAGCTCGCGATCCAGCTCGCCGAGCAGACGCAGGACGTCGCCGCGCTCGGTGAGCTCGTCGACCACGCGACGGCGCACGCGGCCCATCACCCCGATCTCGCCGGCTTGCGACGCCGCGTGCTCGCATGGACGGCCGGTCGTCGCGGCGACGAGTCCGATCACCTGACCGCGCGCGTGCTCGAAGCCGCGTTGGCGGCCGAGCCCGATGCCTCGGACTTGCTGACGCGCCTCGCGGAGCTGCAGGACCGTCGCGGCGACGCGGAAGCCGCGGCGACCGTGCTCGCGCGCCTTTCGGAGCAGGCCACCGATCCGCGGGAGCGCGCCGCGTTGATCCTGCGACGGGTGCGACTGCTCGAAGACAGCGGAGACGTCGACGGTGCGTGGGAGACCTTGCGAACGATCCTCGACGACGTCGACCCGCGGCTGGAGCCGGAAGTCCTCGTCACCGCGCTCGGGCTCGCCCCGGCGGCGGCGCGCGAAGAGATCGTCGACAGGCTCGTCGCGATCGATGCCGGCGACCGTGGCGGCCGAGCCCTGCTGCAACGTGCGGCCGCCATGTCGTCGACGCACCAGCGCCACCGCGATCTGTCCCGCGCCGCCGAGCTGCTCGACGACCCCCGCCCTGCCCTGCAGCAGCTCGCCGAGCTCGCCCCACCCGAGGATCGACGCGCGTGGGCGCGGCTGGCCGACGCGCACGCCGAGGCGGGCGACGCCGCCGCCGAGGTCGGCGCGCGCATCGAGCTCGCGCTGCGGTGCATGGCCGCGCGCGAGCTGCCGCAAGCCGCCGCCGCGCTCACCACCGCGTTGCGACGACGCCCCGAGCGGGCCGCCGCGGTGCTGCTCGGCCTCGTTCTCGCGCGTACGGGGGACTACGTCGCCGCGGGCGAGCTGCTGGCCCCGTGGGCGTCCGAGCCCTTGCCACCGCTCGACCATGGGTTGCTCGCCGACCCACGCGCGGACGTGGACCCACGCGCGGGAGCGGTCGAGCACGAGATCGCGACCGCGCTCGAGCAATCGGGAGACGATGCCGCGGCGCTGTCGCTGCTGCGTCGCGCGATCGATGGGGTCGTCGACCCTCCGCTGGCGCGCGCCATGAAGACGCGGATCGCTCGCCTCGCCGAGCGACTCGGCGACCCGGACCTCGCCGACGCCCTCGCCGCGGTCGCGGAGGCCTCGCCCCCCGATGAAGCGGCGCCCTGGTACTTGCGGGCCGCCGAGCACGGCACGCCGACCCAGGCGCGCACGTGGATCGACGCCGCCCGCGAAGTGGCACCGAAGTCCGAGCGAGTCGCCGCCGCCGCGGAGGCACTCGCCCGCGCCGAGGGCGATCTGTCGGGGCTCGAGCGCGCGCTGACGCGGCGGGTGGAGCTCGCGTCGGGCTCGCGCCGCGTCGCGATCTTGCGCGAGCTGATGGAGGTTCGCGTTCGGCAGTCGGGCCGACGCGCCTCGGCGACGCTCGAGGTCGCGACGGCACTGCTGCGGGTCGACCCCAACGACACGGCCGCGGCCGCGCTACTGGCCGCCGACTACGACCGTCGGGGCGAGCCCGCGAGCGCCGAGAAGCACTGGGCGATCGCGTTCGAAGGCCTGGCCGACGACGATCCGCGCCTGCCCGACATCGCCGTTCGACTGGCCCGACGCAGCCGCAGCGCCGGCGATCTCGAAGAAGCCGCGCGCGTACTGGAGCGGGCGCGCCGGGTGGCACCGTGCGCCCCGGTCTTCACGGCGCTGCGCGAGCTCGCCGATGCCCGCGACGACCCGGAGCTGCGACTGGTGGCCGCCCAGGGCCTGCGCGCAGTGGCGAGCACGGACACCGAGCGCGCGCGGGCCGAGCTCGACATCGCCGAACTCACCGCCAACGCCGGGGACCCCTCGGCCGCGCTCGGCCGACTCGTCGCGGCAGGGGGATGGGCCCGCGACGCAGGACCACTGCGCGTCGAGGTCGCGCGGGCGCGACTGGCCCTGTGCCTTCGGCACGACCTCGGACCCGAGCACGAGCTGGCAGCGCGGGCCGAGCTGCGCGCGGCGGCAGGCGCAGACGTGTCCGCCGCTGGACTGCGCGACGAGCTGGCGTTGATGGCACGGCTGGGACGCCACGGCGAGGCGATCGAGGTCATCGGCGACGGCCTGCGCGACAATCCAGCCGACCCGCTGCTGCTGTCGGAGCTCAAGGTTCATGCCCTCGCCGCGGACGAGCCGGGCACCTACGTGGCCTCGGTCGAACGTGCCCTCGACGGGCACCTGCCGCCGGATCTTCGCGACCGACTGTCGCTCGAGCTGGCGATGGCCGCGGCCGAGATCGGCGACGCCCCCCGTGCGCTGCACGCCCTCGAGCACGGCGCCCAGAACCTCGCCGAGAATCCGGAGGCGCTCGACGTATGGGACTGGGCGGTCGTCGCCCTCGGGCAGGAAGCCGAGCAGCTCAAGCGACTGGACGAGCGGCTCATCGCCTCCCGCGCCGATGCCTCGACGCTCGTGCGCCTGCGCCGTCGGCTCGACGATCCGCACTCGTTCGTCGAGCACCTGTTGGCGCTCGCGGCCCGCCGTGAGGGGCCGGCCACCGATCTGCTCGCGGCCGCCCTCGACGACGCGCTCGTGCTCGCCGACAACTCGCTGCTGCTGCGAACCGTGCGGATCAGCCTCGGACACGGCGCGACCGATCTCGTCGCCGACCGTTGGGCGGACATCGAGGACCGGACGGTGCGCTCGGGCGACGACGCGGCGATCGCCGACCTCGTGCAGCTGACCGACGACGGCGGCGATGCGCGGCTGCGTCAACGAGCCAGCGAGCTGCTCGACGTCGCGCTGGCGTGGATTCCCCAGGCCTCCTCGCTGCACCGCGCGCTCTGGACCCGGCTGCGCGGCGACCCCGACGACGTGGGCTCGGGGCGTGCCGCGCTGGCCCACGTGAGTGCGATCGCCGACGAGCACGAGCTGGCGGCCGACGACCGGGCGCGCCTCGTCGTCGGCGTGGCGCGACAACTGCCGCGTCGGGCCTCGGCCGAGCTGCTCGTCGAGCACGCCAAGGTCCATCTCGAGGAGCCCGAGGCCTTCGCGATCCTCGTGAGCACCCTCGAAGAGGACGGGCACTGGCCCGAGGCTCTGGCGCTGCACGAGGCACGCGTCGAGAACGCGCCCGCGGCGGACAAGGTCGCGATCCACAAGCACCTCGCGCACATCGCCTCCGACACGCTCGGCGATCCTTCGGCCGCGATCCACCACCTCGAGACCGCGCTCGAGCTCGCCCCCAACGATCCCGATCTGCTGCTGCCGCTGCTCGATCACCACTTCGCGCGCAAGGACCTGCGCCGCGCCGTGGAGCTGAGCCGTATCGTGCTCGACTCGATCTCGATGGGTCAGGCCGCGTTTGCGGCGTTGGCCCACCGGGCGGCCGACGCGGCGGTCGCCAGCGACGCACCGGACGTCGCGATCGAGCTGCTGACCTCGTGTGCGCGCCGCGTGCCGACCGACACGCGCTCGGTCGCGCGGATCGAGGAGCTCGGGCGGATCGCCGGCGACCCCGAGCGACGCGTGGTCATGCTCGCCAACGTCGCCGACCGCCAGAGCGGGACCGCGCGCTGGCAAGCACTCGAGGAACGCGCGCGCCTCCTGCTCGACCCGCTCGATCGGCTCGACGACGCGATCGCGGCGCTCGAGGCGGTGGTGGACGAAGCACCGGGACGCGCCGAGACGGCCGAGCTGCTGGCCGAGCTGTACCAGCGCGCGGCCCGTTGGCTGCCGCTCGTCGACCTGCTCGAGGCCGCGCTGCCTCGGCGCCACGGCGTCGACAAGGCGGACACGCTGCGCCGGATCGCGAGCATCCAACGCGATGCGCTGGGCGACGTGGCGGCGGCCGAGCAGGCGCTGCGCACGGCGATGGAGCAGCTGACGCCAGCGGAGGATCCGGCGCGCTGGGATGGCCTGTCGCGCGAGCTCGCCGACGATCTGCTCGCCCAGCAGCGCTGGCCGGACTTCGTCACGCACGCCAACCAGTGGCTCGCCGACGACCTCGACGCCGACAGCGGGACCGACACGTCCCCGGTCAAGGTCGAGTACCTCACCCGTCTCGCCGAGATCTATCGCGACCGACTCGACGACCAGAGCGCGGCCGCGGCGGTCTACGAGCGGCTGCTCGCGCTCGGCTCGATCCCCGACGACGGCCTGGCCTCTCTGGCTCGTTGGTACCACCACGAGCGTCGCCATCGCGAGCTGGTGGGCGTGCTGTCGATGCGCGCCTCGGCGCTGGTGGGCGAGGCACAAGCGGAGCGGCGCGCCGCCGTCGAGCTGCGGATCGCCGAGCTGCTCGAGGGCCCGCTCGGCCGCCCGCACGAGGCGGCGCCGCACTACCTGGAGGCCTATCTCGCCGATCCCGATGCGCAGGGACCCGCCGGCGCGCGCGCGCGCGTGCTGCTGTCGGGAACCGACTCCGTCTCGAACGTCCGTCATCGCCTTCGCGAGCGTGCGGCGGGGCTGCCCACGTCTCGACGCCCCGCCCTGCTGACCCTGCTCGGCGATCTGCTCGCCCCGCAGGACGGCTACGAGGAGGAAGCGGAGGCGTACTACCGCAAAGCGCTCGAGATCGACGAAGGCGCCGCCGCGGCGTCGGAGGGACTGGGCCGGCTGCTGGTGCGACTCGGCCGCCCGCGCGAGGCCGCCGACGCGTTGCTCGACGCGGCCCGCAGCGAAGTCGTGCCCGCGACGCGAGCTGCCGAGTGTGCCGCCGCCGCCGCGCGCCAGCTGCTCGAGGTCGACGATGCCGAAGGGGCCGAGCGAGCGGTCAGGCTCGGGCTGCGCCGGCGCCCCGGCTCGCAGCGCGCGTTGCTGGAGTTGGCGCGGGTGTACGAGCGGACGGGACGGATCCGCGAGCAACAACAGGTGCTCGACGAGCTCGCCGAGCAACCGCTGTCGATCGCGCTCCAGGCCGAGGTCGCGTTCCGTCGCGCGATGCTGCTCGCCGAGTCGTTCCTCGACAACCCACGTGGTCCCGCCGGCGAGCGGGCGCGCGCGCTGTTGCTCGAGGCCGTGGGCGCCGACACGACGCACACGGCCGCACGGCAGGCGCTCGTCGAGCTGGCAACCGGACGTCAGGAGTGGGCCATCGTCGCGCACATGCAGTTTCTGACGGTGCGGGAGCTGCCGGTCGGGGCCGCCCGCGCGCGCGCCAACCTCGACCTCGCGCTGACGTACCTCGAGCGCCTCGCCGATCCCGACAGCGCGCTACGCCACATCGTCACCGCGCTGCAGCAGGCGCCGGACGACCCGGCGATCACGGGCCGCGTCGCCCAGCTGATGGCCCGAATGCCCGATCGCGCCGTAGCGGCCGAGCAACTCGAGACCTTCGCGGCCGAGATCACCGAGCTCGGCGAGTCGGCCCGGGCTCGGCTGTGGCTGTTGGCCGCCGACCTGCGCATGCCGGACGAAGACGAGCCGGTCAGCCTCGAAACGGTGCACGACTCGGAAGCGGACGTCGACGACGAACGGCCGGCCGCCGTCGCGAAGCTCGATGCGATCGACGGCAAGGCGACACCCGAGGTGCTCGAAGCGCTCGCGGCGGGGCAGCGCTACGTCGCGTCCGCCGACGACGCGGTCGCGCGCAATCGTCTCGCTGCCGCGTTCGAGCGCGTCGCGCGAGCGCACGACGCCGACACGACGTCCACACTTCGACGCCAGCTGGCGGCCGTCGGCACGCAGTCGGCCGGGCTGTATCCGGCGATCGCCGCGCTCGCGGACGCGTTGACGTCGCCGGAGACGAGCGCGGACACGTGGAGGCTCGCAGGCGAGCTCGCGTGGCAGGTCGACGGAGCCTACGGCGCCGCCGCGGCAGCACTGCGGACCGCGGCCGAGCAACTCGACGGCCCCCGCATCGCCGAGGCGATCGATGCGCTCGTGGCCGCGAGCGTCGAGCACGATCAGTCCGCGGAGGTCTGGCGCGAGATCCGAGACGTTCCGTACACGAACCCGCGCGCCCGCCTGACACGCGCGCAGCTGGCCC
>CALBMM010000226.1 GCA_937896535.1 uncultured Pseudomonadota bacterium | reverse complement strand
TCCGAACGTTGCGGGCCGCCTCGCGCCGAGCTTCGGTCCACACCTGCAGCTTGCGGCCCTGCGCGAGCGCGAGGGCGGCCGGCCGGGTCGCAAACGGCCGCATGCCGCGGTCGCCGTGGGCGTACAGGTACGCCGCCCCCGGTCCGGGGCAGTGCGCTGCGACCGTGCACCCCTCGCACGCCGGGGGCAGACGCGACGGATCGAGCGGCTTTCGGGGCAAGCGGAACCGGTCCCACAACGCCTCGTCGGCCGCGAGCGCACACAGGCCGATCCCGTCCCGCACGCCCAGCCGCACGTCGACGCCCATCGCGACGAGGCGTCGCAGCTCCTGCGCCAAGTGCCGTGCTCCCTGCGGCCATGCCTCGGGAGCGATCACGCTCGGCACCGGCAGCGCCGGCACGAACACGCGCATCGACGACAGTGTCCCCACGCGATCGAGGACGAGTCGGGCGATCCGCGATGCCGACTGCAGCTTGGTCGGCAGCACGGGCACCTGGATCTCGATCGCCGCGCCGGCGTCCGCCCACCGACGAAGGCGGGCGAGCGTCGATACCAGGCCGAGCGCGCCGGCCTGGATCCTGTCGTGAACCTCCGGGCGTTGGCTGACGATCAGACCGCGAACGGTCGACAATCCCGCCGCCACCAGCCCCGCCATCGATGCGCTCGGCGGTGCCGCGGTGTCGTCGACGGAGGTCTTGCCGACCCGACCGCGCGCCCAATCCAGAAAAGGTGGCAGCTGCGGCGATGCCAGCGAGGCATCGGCCAAGTGCACCGCCGCGGCCTCCCGTCCCACGCGGTGCTGCGCCTGCGTCAGGGTCAGGCGCGGCGCCTCGGCCGACCACGGCGACGCCGAGCGCGGGCCACCCTCGAGGGCGAAGTGCAGCGTTCGCCCTCCCCTGACCATCGCGAGATCCACGATCACCCGCGACCGGCCAATTGTCGACCGTCGGCGGATCGCCCGACCCACCGCCGCACGAGGCGGCCGGCACGCGCCTCAGGGCAGGTGCAGGCGTCCGTCGGGTCCCGGGCTCGCCCGGCCGCGCGCCGCATCGAGCCACGCGATCGCATCCGCGACCGAGGACGGTACGTCCCTTCCCCGTGCGAGCCCGCAGGCGATCGCGGTCGCGAGCGCACAGCCCGTGCCGCGCACGTCGGGGCCGGGCTGCCGTGCGCGCGCGAACCGTTCGCGATGGCCGGGGCCGACGAGCAGATCCACGACGCGCTCCGGATCGTCGTCGTGCCCCCCTTTGAGGAGCAACCACGACGTGCCGTAGCGCTGCCGCCACGCCTCGGCGAGACCTTCGTCGTCCGCGGCGGGCGAGAGCGCTCTGGCCTCGGGCAGGTTCGGCGTGGCCAATGTCGCGGAGCGCAGCAACGGCTCGAGCGCCGCCGGCACCGCGCCCATCGTGCCGCCGTCGCTGGCGGCGAGCACCGGGTCGACCACGCATGGCGCGTCGATCCGAGAGACGATCTCGTGCACGATCGCGACGATCGTCGCGGGCACGAGGCCGATCTTGATCGCGGCGGGCGACGGCGTGGCGGCGGCGAGACGGCGCAGCACGTCGGGCGTGGTGGGCTCGGCCTGCGCCGGCCGGCCGTGCCCTTGCCGCGTCTGTGCCGTCGGGAACGACGCGAGCGCGAGCCCGGGTGCGATCTGCGACGCGGTGCGAGCGTCACGCCCGAGCCCGGCGCCGCCGGTCGGGTCGATCCCCCCGAAGAGCCACAACACCGTCGCGCTCACTGTACCGTCACGGACACGATGCGATCGGCCGGGAGCATCGCATCGACGACCTCGAGCCCTTCGGTGACGTGCCCGATGACCGAGTAGCGCGCGTCGAGGTGCATGGGACGCCCGTGCGTGATGAACAGCTGCGATCCGCCCGTGTCCTTGCCCGCCAGCGCGATCCCGACGGTGCCACGCTCGTAGCGAAGGTTGGACCACTCGCACGGCATCACGTAGCCCGGGCCGCCGTAGCCGTCGCCGCGTGGGTCGCCGCCCTGGATCACGAAATCGGGGACCACGCGATGAAAGGTCAGGCCATCGAAGTAGCCCTGCGCGGCGAGGGCGGCGAGCGTGCCATGAGCGATCGGCGTCGGAGTGCCGCGCAGATCCACGACGATCGTGCCCGCGTCGGTCTGCAGCGTCATCGTGTGCACGGCGGGGGCCTCGGCCGCCGCGTGCACCTTGCGCGAGAAGCCGTCCGGAAACGACTTGGGCACGCGCGCGTCGAACTTGCCGCGTAGCTCGGCGTCGTGGGCCAGTGCCCGCCGCGCCGCCTCACGAACTGCAGCGTTCGGGTCGACCGCCAGCCCCAGCACGTCGGACCCCAGCCACGGCGTCGCCACCTCGTCGGCCGGCGGTACCGTGGGTGCCGTGTCCGGATCGACCGCCTCGGGCTCGCGGGCCGAGCGGGCGAGGTTGCCCAGCGCATCGATGGCCGCGATCCGGGCCTCGACCGCCGCATCGTTGGTCAGCCGTCGTACTGCGCCGATCAACGGGGCGACCACCTCCGGATCTCGCCGTTGTCGATCGACCGCTCGCACCGCGATCGCACCGGCGGCCGCGGAGATTCTGCCGACATCCGTCCCGTCGAGCGCGGCGCGCAACGTGGCCGACACGCGGGGATCGTCGACGTCCGCGAGCGCGCTCAGGGCCGCGGCCGCCACCCCGGAGCGCTCGTCGGTCGCCAGTGCCAGCAGGGCGTCGGCCTTGTCGGTCGACGCCGGCATCGCCGTCCACGCATCGATCGCCAGCTTGGTCGCGTAGGTCTCGTCGACGCCGTCCCCATCGTCGGCACACGCCTGCACCGGCGCGACCGCCTTGTCGACGATCGCCCGTAGCACCGCCAGCTCGCACGCGGCGAGCGTGGCGGCCTTGCGCCGTCGGGCGTCGGCGCTGTCGCGCGCGTCACCGAGGCGTTCGGCCAACGGGGCCAGCCCCGACACGAGCTCGGGGGACGCGTCGATCGCCGGTCGCAGTCCGCGAAGGCCTTCGAGCACGGCATGCCAGCGAGGCCCCTCGACACGCGAAGGATCGATCTCGGCCAGCCGCGCCACGAGCGTCGTGCGCCCGTCGCTCGTCGTCACCAGCGCTCGCACTGCGGCGACCTCCGTGCGCCATGGCGGCGGTGCGTCGCCGAGGATCGCGTTGGGGATCTCCGGCGGCAGCTCGGCGATCGCGGCCAGGCCGATCCAGCCGGCGTACGCCTGCCCATCGTCGGCGTCGGTGACCCACGTCGACAGTCGCGCCGCGATCTCGCCCCGCCCTTGTCCGGCGAGCTGCTCGGCCGAAGGGCCCGCACACCGACCCAACGTCGCCGCTGCGGCGTGACGCACCTGCGGTATCGACGAGCCCAGAGTGCTCGACAGCACGGCGAACGGCTCCGCGGAGAGACCGAAACCCCGTCGACACAGGATCGCCATCGCATCGAGGGCACGGACGGCTCGGTCCGGATCGCCTGGATCGATCGTCGACAAGTCGACACCGAGTCGCTCGTGCGAGGTCGGCCCGCCGATCCGCGCGATCGCCAGCAGCATCGCGATCGCACGATCGGAGCGCGGCTCCACCGCGTAGTGGTGCCACAGTCGCTCGGCGAGCTCGGCCCAGGGCTGCTCGAGCACGAGCGAGCCCGACACCGGGGCCGGCGGCTGAAGGGCCGCGATCGCGGCGAAGACCCCGGCCGGCAGCGCGGGCTCCCCTTCGGCGAGCAACGCCGCGAAGCGCTCGGCGGCCTCGGGTCCTCCGATCCGCGCCAGCGACCAGGCGCCACGCGTCGCGATCGCATCGTCGCCGGATGCGAACGCTTCGGCGATCGCGGCGGCCCCGGCCTCCCGATCGAGCTCGGCCGCCACGAGCGCGCGCTCGGTCGCCTCGTCGATCGGGGGGATCGGGGGGATCGACGGCCCCCAGCTCGGCCACGTTGGCCCGCCGGCCGTGGGCACCGTGGGCTGCGTCTCGCTGGCCCTGCCCTCGGACACGGCGCCCGCGTCGTCACCACAGCCGACGAGCAGCATGGCGAGCGTCAGGGTCCGGCACGTCCAACCCGGCACGAGGGCGACCTTAGCAGCCGATGGTGCGATCCGCCGCGTGAGCTACACTGGCGGCCATGGCGAAGTTCATCGGAACCGTCCGCAAGAACGACCTCGAGGGCGGCTTCTTCGAGTTGCACACCGACGACGGCGACGTCTATCGCCTCGAGGGCGGCGGCAAGCTGTCGGCGGGCGCCAAGGTCACCGTGCACGGTACCGTCGAATCCGGCGGCTTCGGCATCCACATGACCGGCCCGGCCATCAAGGTCGATCGCGTCGAGCCCGGCTGACGGCGGCGACGCGCCGCGGCCGTCACGGGATGCCCCACGAAAAAGGCCCCGCCGATTCCGGCGAGGCCTTCTTTTGTGCGAGAGGAGGGACTCGAACCCCCATGTCCAAGGACACACGGACCTGAACCGTGCGCGTCTACCAATTTCGCCACTCTCGCGAGCGGTGGGCGGGGAAACTAGGCCGTGCGCGAGTCGACGTCAAGGGTGCACGCACGGTGCTCTTTGCCTCCGAAAACCCGCGCAAATAGCGCAATTCCACTCGCGCCTCCTCGGGAGCGCGGCCATACTCCCTGCATGGCTTGGAACCGAATCCGACACGCCGCCCTCGCGGTGATCACGAGCGCCGCGTTCGCCTGCAGCGGTGACGATGCGACCGACGACGGCCAAGGCGGCACGTCCCCGCAGACGAGCATTGACACCGATCCGACCGACGGCAGTGGCTCCGCCGATTCCGTCGGCGGCAGCGGAATGAACGGCACCACCGGCAGCGGCAGCGCGACCGGTGGCGCCGACACCACCGACGACGCCGGCTCGGGCGACTCGGGTGGGCAAAGTGGCTGGGAGGCGTGTGGTCTCAGCCCACCGACCGGCCCCGGTGACTCGGTCGAGCCCCAGCATCCCGACTCACCCGAGATCGTCACGGCGTGCACGGCCTTGTGCACCGCGTGGGCCGGCATCGCCGACTGCCCCGCCGACATGACCACGTGCCTCGAAGACTGCAGCCAGCGCACGTGCCAGATCTGCCCGGGCACGCTCGCGCCACTGGTCGATTGCGAAACGGCCAACTTCGACGAAGCGGCGTGCGTGTGCGGTGAGAGCGGTCCGACGTGCCCGACGCCGTCCGCGTGCGACGAGCAAGCGGATCAGACCGGCTTCTGCGGCGGCTGACCCCGCCGCCACGCCCGCTTCGGCGCGCCACTCGTTCGACGGGTCACGATCGTTGACCCCGTCGACGCGGCGCCGACTCGATCTCGGCGGCTTCGACCTCATCCGAACGACGATCGGCCCTACTCCCCGCCGCCGTCGTGCTTGGCCTTCTGCCCACCGGGCACTGCCTTGAGGTTGGGCACCTTGGGCGCGGGCTTGATCCGCGCCCGGGTCGCATCGGCGTTCGGCGGCTGGGGCATGCGCGCGCGTGGCTGCGTCGGTTCGTCGATCACGATCTCGCGCGACGCGGTCTTGGTCACGACCCGGGGACCCGACTCGTCGAGAATCAGCTCGTCCTCGTCGGGCCACGCATCGTCGTCGTCGATCGCCTCCACGACCATGCGCGGGCCCGAGGTCGCCGCGCTCGCCGGGTCGATGTCGATCGAGCTCGTGCGATCGGCCACCGTCACTTGCACTGCCCCGGGCTCCGCGAGATCGGAGTGGCGCTCGTCGAGGTCGGCGAAGAGCTCGTCGACCTCGCCCCCGCCGACCCCCGGCGCGAATCCGTCGGCGCCGATGCCCGCCCGGGCCAGCTTGGCCCGCTCGCTGGCCAACAACCTCTCCTGCTCGAGCGCTCGGGCCTGCGCCGCCGCCAGCAATCGCCGATTCAGCTCGAGCTCCTCGTGCACCTCGTCGAGCAGCTCCTTGTGCTGCTCGAGCTGCGCGAGCGAGGCGGCCAGACGCGCGGCGTTGCGGTCGGTCGCGTCGTTCATCTCCCAGATCCGCTGCTCGGCGCCTTCGAGCAGCCCGAGCAGGTACTCCTGCTCTTCGGCTCTCACCTGCGCCTGGATCCGCATCGCCTCGTAGCGGCGACGATCCGACGTCATTGCCGGCGCGTCCGCCTCGGCGGCGGCGGCCTCGGCCTCGTCGGCGATCCTTCGCGATTGCGCCGCGAGCTGCCCCCGCAGCCGTGCGACCTCCTGCACCGCCGGCTCCGGCCACCCGTGGGTATCGAGGTCGGCGAGCGCGGTGCCGTCGTCTCCGGAGCGCAGCGCCTCCGACAGTTGCTCGTTGGCGTGCGCCGCCGTCTCCAGCTCGCGCCGCAGCTTGTACAGCTCGACGCCGCTGGTCTCGTTCTCGCTCACGACGTCCTGCAGCTCCTGCTCGCGCGAGCGCAGGCTCCGCCGCAGGACCTCTTGCTCGGCCGCCGCTTCCTCGAGCCGCCGCTGCAGGTCCTGCTTGGCTTGCTCGATCTGCGCCCGCTCGTGTCGCCCGGCTTCCACCTGCCCCTGCAGGTTGGCCACCGACGCGGCGAGTTGCTCGACCTCCAGCGACTTGACGTCGAGCTCGCCCTGCAGCACGCCGTTGGTGCTCTGGCGCTCGTCGATCGCCCGGCGCAGATTCTCGAGCTCGGTCCCGGCCTCCGACAGCTGCACTTGGCGTCGCTTGGCCGTCGCCACCGCTTCCTTCTCGCGCGCCGTCGCTTGCTGCAGCTGCGCCCGCAGCTCGCCGATTTCCCGGCTGCGCTCCTGCAGCTCCCGACGCAGCTGCGCGACGTCGGCCGACTCCGACGACAGCGCCTCGGCCTCTCGCCGGATCCGCTCGATCTCCTGCTCACGGCTGGCCAGTCGTCCTTCGATCTCGCGCCGCGTGACCTCGAGCTGACGGAGCTCGCCGGCCATCTGCTCCAGCTGCTTGGTGACGGCGGCCTCGACCTCCCGGCTGCGCTCGGAATGCTCGCGCAGCCGCTCCAGCTCGCCGGACAGCCGCACGTTTTCGATGCGCTCGCGCTGGACCTCTTCCTTGGTCGTCCACAGCCGATCCTCGAGCTTCTGCATCTGCTGCGTCCGCCGCGTCAGCTCTTCGCGCAGGCGATCGCGATCGATGGCGACCTCGGCCAGCATGCGCCCCTGCTCGTCCTGCTTGGCCGCGGTCGCCGACAGCTCCTCGGCGCGGATGCGAGAATGATCGAGCAGCGTCTGCTGATGCTCGAGGCGCTCGCGCAGGGCCTGGACCTCGCCCGACAGGCGCGACGCTTCCTCGACCTTGTCGGCGAGACGGTCCTGGAGCTGACCGACCTTGCGCCGGGCCTGCTCGAGCTCGGCTTCGACCCGCGACAGGAGCTGTCGTGCCCCTTCGCGCTCGGCGAGCGCAACCTCGACCTGGTGCGAGAGCATGTCTCGCTCGCTCGCCAGCGACGACACGCGCGACTGCAGCTCTTCGGCCCTCGCTTGTTGCGCCTCGAGGTCGCGGCCCTTGCCCTCCGCCCGCTCCGCCGCGCGCGTCAGCGACTGCTCGAGATCGCGCGTGGTCGCGGTGAGCACCTGAAGGTCGTTCTCCTTCGTGCGCAGCCGGTTCTCGAGCTCTTCGAGTCGTGTCGCCCGCCCCAGGTTCTTGCCCGTCGCCTCCTCGAGCTCGGCCCGCAGCTTGTCGACCTGCTCGCGCAGCTGCACCAGCCGCGCTTCGGACTCGGCCCGTGAGGTCTCCGACTGCTCCCCGGCCGCATGCGCCGCCTCGAGCATCTGCAGGGTCTGCTGC
Organism: uncultured Pseudomonadota bacterium; assembly: GCA_937896535.1. Lineage (GTDB taxonomy): Bacteria > Myxococcota_A > Polyangia > Nannocystales > Nannocystaceae > CALBMM01. The sequence continues at coordinate 43,733 of CALBMM010000226.1, read as the reverse complement.
CGCGACGCCTCCGCCTCGGTCAGCGCCGCCTCCTTGGACTCCACCTCGCCGCGCACCGACTGCACCAGCACCTCGGCCACGCGCACGTCCTCACGCGCTTGCTGCAGCTGGTTGGTCAGCTCGTCGACACGCTGCTGTGCGTGCTCCTGGCCTGCGCGCGCCGCTTTGAGCTCTTGGCCGACCTGCTCGGCGCGTGCCTTGGCCTCCGCCGCTTCGGTCCGCGCACCGACGAGCTGCTCGCGCGTCGCCTCGAGCTGGTCTTCGGCCTTGCGCAGCTCGGCGGTGCGTTCCTGCAAACGCTCGCCGATCGTCGCGAGTCTCGCCTGTGCCTGGGCCCGCTCCGACTGCGCCTCGGCGTACGCCGTGCGCAGCTCGTCGAGCTCGGTCTCCTCGCGCTCGTCGGGACGCAGCGCTTCGAGCTCGGCCTCGAGCGCGACGACGCGCAGCTCCGCCGCGTCCGCCTTGGCACGCAGCTCCTCGAGACGCGTGTCCGGCTCGGGCGCGGCGGGGTCCTCGTCGTCTCGTGGTGCGTCGGTCCGTGAGGGGCGCGCGGCGGCCTCACCGGGCACCGGGACCAACACGCACTCGCGCGCGAGTCGACGGACGAAATCCGCGGGCGCGCTCTCGCGAAACGCCAGCCCGAGGTAGTGCGTTGCGGGGGGCGCCGAAGCCAGGAGCGCTTCGGCCAGGCACAGCTCGGTCGCGGTACCGTCGTCGTCGAGCACCGGCGCCAGCGACACGCCCTGCCACGGCATCTGAGCGATCATGAAGGCGCGCCCGAACACCGCCGCGAGCTGTTCTTCGAGATCCCAGAAGCCGCCCCCACCGTCGTCGCGTACCCACGCGGCCACGAGCCCGCCGGGCGCGAGCACGCGGTAGGCCTCCTTGAACAGCCGCGTGCGTACGTCGGCGGCGAGGCGATCGTAGGACTCGACGCACGCGACCATGTCGACGGTGCCATCGTCGGCCGGAAGATCGGGAACCCCGTCACGCTCGGTGACGCCGGGCGGCATCGGCCCCTCGGCACCCACGACGGTGACGCTGCGTGCACCGCCGGCGACCAACTGCGCCGGCCCCAGCGGGTCCCGCGGTGCGGCCACCACCACGCGGCGACCGGCCGCCCACCGCTGTAGCGCGACGTATGCGGGCAGGTGGTACACGGGAGACGTTCGATGATAGCCACCGCCGTCGTAAAGCTCCATCGCGCGCGAGCGGGCTGCTATCCTTGCGAGCGCGGGGGACCCCGCCGTCAGAGGCTGCGGGCCACGGGCCAAGCCGACGCCGAAGCCCATGGCCGAGATCGTCAAGTACAAGAAGCCTCGACGGATCAACGTCGTCAGCGTTTCCCTGGCGCTCGGTCTCGCGCTGTTCGTCTACCTCGGCTACCAGTACGTTCCCCTGTTCATCCTCAAGCAGGAGGCGTACCGCGTGCTCGAGGAGCACGGGTCGGCATTCATGGCTCGGCGCGCGCTGTACGTCAAAGACCCGGTCAAGCGCGACCAGCTGCGGCTGAAGATGTCGCGGCAGCTGAGCGTGATCGGCGTCGACGACCCCGACGCGGAGACCTGGATCGAGGTCGACGGCAAGGAGGTCCGCCTCGGCGTGGTCTACACGAAGGTCGTGACCTGGCCGTTCGACGTGATCAAGCCGCAGACCAAGGTCTACGAGGTCGAGCACCTCGCGATGATGCCGTGACCCAGGTCAGGTCGCGCGGCTCCCGCAGTCCGAGCGAGAATTCGCGCACCGCTTCCCCCGAAGATGCCTGTCGGCGGCGATCTGCTGCCGTCGGCGGGGTTGTTCCAAACCGGTCCCCGGCCTAGGATGCGGATTCGGCGATATGGGCGCCCGGCTGATCCTGGTCAGCGGTGAGGGGCCGCCACACTACGACCTCACCGCCTTCAACACGATTGGCCGGCATCCGGACAATACCGTGCAGGTCCTCGACCGCATCGTATCCAAGGAGCACTGCCGCATCACGCGCGGTCCGCAGGGTGGCTACGTGCTCCGGGACATCGGCTCGCTCAACGGCAGCTACGTCAACGGCGAGCGGGTCTCCGAGAAGACGCTGAGCTCCGGCGATCAGATCAGCCTCGGCAATACCGTTCTTCGCTTCGAAGACGACGAGCAGAGTCAGCCCAGCGAGGCTCTGCGCAACGTCACGATGATGCCGGGCCAGGTGCAGAGCCAGGTCCGCAGTCGCGTCGATGCCAGCGCACGCTTTTTGCCCGTGACCGAGGTGATGAGTATCGAGTCGCTCAAGGCCGACTACGAAAAGCTCCGCGTCGCGCACGAGATGTCGCAAAAGCTGTCGGTCGGCACCGACCTCGAGCAGCTGCTGCAGAAGATCGTGGACGAGTCGTTCGCGCTCATTCGCGCCGACCGAGCCGTGATCTTGCTCTGCGACCCCGATACCGGCGAGCTGACCCCGAGCTTCGTGCGTCAGAAGAAGGCCGACGAGGAGATCCGGCTGTCGAGCTCGATCCTCGAAGAGGTCAAGAACAACAAGCGCGCCGTGCTGTCGTCGGACGCGATGGTCGACGAGCGGTTCAAGGCCGCCAAGAGCATCATCATGCAGGGCATCCGCTCCACGATGTGCGTGCCGCTGCTGTACCAGGACCAGCTCGTCGGCGCGATGCACATGGACTCGATGCTGACAACCGGGGCCTTCACCGAAAAGGACCTGCTGCTGTTTCAGGGCATCGCCACCCAGGCCGCCAACGCGATCCAGACGCATCGGCTGGCCAAGAAGATCGAGGCCGAGTCGGTCACGCGCGCCCAGTTCCAGCGCCTCCTGTCCCCCAACCTCGTCGACCAGATCGTCACCGGTCAGCTGCAGCTCGACCAGGGCGGCACCAAGCGCGACGTGACGATGCTGTTCGCGGACATCCGCGGCTTCACGGCCATGAGCGAGCGCCACGCGCCCGAAGAAATGGTCAAGACGCTCAACGAGTACTTCGAGCTGATGGTCGACATCTTGTTCCGCCATGGCGGGACGCTCGACAAGTACGTCGGCGACGAGGTGATCGGCCTGTTCGGCGCCCCCGTGGCCCTGCCCGATGCGCCCGAGCGGGCCGTGCGATGCGGGCTGGAGATGCAGCGGGCCCTCGAGGAGTTCAACCGCGTCCGTCAGAGCAAGGCGCTCGAGCCGATCCACGTCGGCATCGGCATCAACTCCGGACCGGTCATCGCGGGCGCCATCGGCTCCTCGCGCACGCTGCAATACACCGTCATCGGCGACCCGGTGAACATCGCCTCGCGACTGTGCTCGGTCGCCAAGGCCGGCGAGGTCATCATCAGCGAGTACACGATGCAGCAGCTGGGGGAGCAGTTCATCACCGAGCCGCGCGAGCCCGTCCACGTCAAGGGCAAGTCGGCCGCGCTGCAGATCTGGGCGGCCGTCGGCCTCGAACACGACCTGCAGACGTCGACGCGCTCGACCCAGGCGATCCGCACCAGCTGAGCTCGGCGTGGTGCTCTCGTCGATCGCCGATCTCCTGCCGCGGCCGCACGCCACCGGCATCGACGTGCCCTTTCGGGCCGTGGGTCGTGGCGGCTGCTCGTTCTCGGACGACCTCGGTTTGTTCGGCGGCGACCGGCTCGGCGTCCGCGTGCGCATCACCGACGCCGAGCCTCGATGGCTCGTCGACTTCCGCGACTGTGCGACACCGAGGGGAACGCCGACGTTCGGCTTGACCGAGGCCCACGCGCGCACGGCGACCGCGATCGCGTTCGGCCACGCGCTCGACCTCGATGGGCCCGTCGCCGAGTCGCGCGTGGAGCTTCTGACCGACGCCGAGACGTGGATCGGAGGAGCCGCGGCGCCCGATCCGGCGGCGATCGCCTTCGGGATGGCACGCGTGTTCGATGCCGTCGTCGGCGCGCTCGCCAATGCGTGGCCCGGCACGGTCGGCGCAGGCTCGTGCTCACTCGGCGCCATCGTGGGGCTCGGACCGACCCCCTCGCTCGTGGAGGTGGTCGCCGGGGGCGGCGGCGCGACGCCGCGACAGCCCGGTACCGACCGTTGGCCGGGACCGATCTTGCCGACGACGTCCATCGACGATCCGCCGCGCTGGCTGACGATCCGCCGCGCGACCCGAACCGACTCGGGCGGCGTCGGGGCGCGTCGCGGCGGGGCCGGCGTCGTGGTGCAGCTGCAGGTGCGCGAGCCCGTGCCGGCATTTGTCGCGATCGACCGAATCGACAACCCACCCCACGGAGTCGACCGCGCGGGGCCCGGGCTCGGCGCCCGCCTCCGGGTGGAGTTGCTCGGCGGCGGCGCGCTCGCGGTGCGACCTTGGACTCGCTTCGAGCTGCCGGCCCACGCCACGCTGGTCGTCGAGACGTGCGGCGGGGCCGGCCACGGCTTCCCGGGCTACGGCGACATCGAGTGGGACGGCTGACCCACCCCACCCTCGTCCCATGGGACAGGGGTGTCGGAGGGCCACCGTACGCCGAAATTCCGATAGTTTCGTAGGTGGCACGCGAAGTGCTTCGTAGTCCTGCTCATGCGTCGTCGTTGGATCCAACCGTGGTCGCTGTGTCTGGGGTCGGTGTGCGCAGGGGGGTGCTTTCCCGAGTTGCCCGCATGTGAGGACGATTGCAGCCAGATGCTCGGGTCGACCTCGGACGGCTCGGCCGGCGGTGGCACGACCGCCACGACCGACACGGACAGTGGACCCGACGCGGGGGACGACACCTCCGGCTCGGCGACGAACGCGACCACCTCGGCTGGATCCGGCTCCGACGACGACGACGACGGCAGCGACACCGACACCGACACCGGCAGCGTCCTCGAGGTCTGCAACGGGGCACTGGCACCGCTGGGGATGCTCGCGGGCAACGAAGGCGTCGTCAGTGACCAGTACGAGGTGAGGCTCCCGGTCGGCGGTATGGCGGGGCGGATGCTCGACCACTGTGGCAGCTCGGTCAACGCGCTGTTCACCGCCATGAGCCACTCCGAGAACAACTTCGGCGTGACCGAGTTCCCGCTGTGGAACATTTGGTCGGAGCAGGACCCGGCCGTTACCGTCCTCGAATCCGGGCCTGCCGTGGTCCGCATGCGCGTGGACTGGGCCGTCAACGTGGACGTCGACCCCGAAGACGAAGCGTACGGGACGTCGACGTACACGTTCATCGCCGATGGCCGCATCGTCCGCGACGAGGATCTCGTCTACTCCGAAGCGACCAACGACACGATGCAGAACTGGCTCACGGCGTACCTCGCCCTGGAGCCGAATCGGTTCACGCAGGTCGAGGTCCGCGGCGACGCCGACATCACGTCCGCCGTCGATCAGCAGGAGCCCGCGTTCGACATCTTCAACGGCCAACCCAGCCAAGACGTCACGTTCTGTGCGCGGCACGAAGCGAGTGACGACGTCGTCGGATTCACCGGCCGCCGCGACTCCGATGTCACGACCGAATGGAACGGCCTGCGGGCGACCGAAGCCGAGTTCTTCGGACCGCGAAGCCTCTCCTTCATCGGCGACTTCGAGACCGGCAACGGGGTTGGGGGAGACAACATCACCCCTGGCACCTACCGCGGGTACTTCCTCACGACGTTGGGCGGCAACCCCGGCGCCGACTGTGCGCGGGTGCACGAGCACGGCGCGGAGTTCCTCTCACCGAGCTGGCTCGTCACGGAAGGCGGCACGTACGACTCCTTTCACGACTTCTCCGGCGCGCACTTGCTTTCGGTGTCCGAGGCGGGCGACTTGACGGTGCAGATCCCGGTGGGCAGCGCGATGCCTTCGGTCCTCTTCGACGTCGCCGACTACAGCCGCAGCGAACTTCAGGTTGCCGGGGTGGCGTTCAACGGCACGCCGCTGGAAGAGGACACCCAATTCATCACGCAGTTCGGGTCCGACCGAGGCCACTGGATCCTCGTGGGCCAACGTCTGGTCGGCGGCGACGAGATCACGATCACGTACGTGGAGTAGATCGTGAACGAAGCACCGTCGCCACGATGGACCTTCGCGCTGCTGCTCGTCGTCGCGCCCGGGATCGGTTGCTTTCCCACCCTCCCTCCGTGCGACGACGGCTGTAGCCTCGACACGGACCCGGCGACGACGACGTCGCAAACGGACCCCGCCCCCACGACGCTGGACCCTAGCTCGTCCGCGACCACGGGCGCCGTCGACGACGACACGACCGCCGGCGAGTCCGGAACGGACAGCCGCGGCGACTCCGGCACCGACGGCAGCACCGACAGCGGTGCCACGGCCGAGTCGGGAGAGACGACCGAGACGGGGGGCCCGCGCGATCCGTGCGACGCGGCCCTCGCGGACCTGGCCTACTTGCCCGGGACCTACGAGATCGTCAGCGACAAGTTCGCCGCGCGACTTCCGGTCGACGGCGAAGGCGACGCCTACCTCATGGAGCACTGCGCGAGCAGCAGCGACCTGCTGTATCACTCGCCGACGAACGTCGAGCGGGGGCTCGGCGTCGCCACGTTCCCGAGCTGGAACGCCTTCGACGATCAGGTCACCGTCAACGTGATCGAGGAGGGCCCCCTGATGGTCCAGCTCGAGCTCGTGTGGTCGGTCGACACCTTCGGTGACCCGACGCCCGAGGCCTCCGGCACTTCCACGTACACCTACCTCGCCGATGGCCGCATCGTGCGCGACGAGAGCCTCACCTACACGGCGAGCGCGCAGCCGAGCGAGGGCTGGTGGCTCGTGGCGTTCGCGTCCTTCGATGCCGACCAGATCCACTGGGTCGAGGGCACGGGCGACATCGCGTTCACCCACGTGGTCGCGCCGAACAGGGGGCTCGACTACGAGACGATCCTGCACAGCGGCACCGCGCTGCAGCAGGGATCGATGTGCGTCGCGACCCAGGTCGACGACGTCGTGGGTATTGCCGCCGTCGCGGACCCGCTCGCGCCACCCACGGAGTGGGCCGGCCTGCGCGCGACCGAGCAGGCCACCAACGGCGCGCGAGCCGTCGCCCTGCAAGCGGACTTCGCCCGCGGCGGGCCCCCCAACGATCCGATCGCGCCGGGCAGCTATCGTGCGCAGCTCCTGACGGTCGTCGGAGGCAGCCCCGGTGGCGACTGCGACACGGTCTTCGCCCACACGGCGCCCTTCCTCAACCCACCCTCGGTCGACCTGGTCGGAGGCAACGCATCGATGTCGTCGCTGCCGTTCTCGCATCGTACGGCGGCGCACGGCATCGACGTGCTCGGCAGCACGACGATCGAGCTGCAGCTGGCCGAGCAAAGCCCCACGACCCTCTTCGACCTCTTCGACACGACGACGAGCGGCCTGCACGTCACGGCCGTTCGCGTCGACGGGATCGAGCTCGAGAGCTGGCAGTACCGGGTGCAAGACGCGATGGCGATCGGCCATCATCAATACCTGCTCATCGGCGAGCCGCTCGCGCCGGGCGTATCGTTGCAGATCGACGTGGACGACTGATCGATGCGCGCCCTACCGCTACTGCTCCTCGCCCCGCTCGTGGCCGGCTGTTTCCCCACCCTGCCGGCGTGTGACGACGCGTGCGATCCCCCGGCGACCGAGACGGATGGTACGGGACCGACGACCGACGGAACCGGCACCAGCGGTTCGCCGACGACCAGCGGATCGGTGGGCGACGACACCGCGACCAGCGACACCGACGACGGTGACTCCTCCGGTGGATCGGACACCGGCGACACTGGTAGCCCGCTCGGTGACTGCGAGCCCAAGGTGTCCGCGCTCGAGTGGGATGTCGGTCAGCTGACGATCTCCAACGATCTGTTCTCCCTGCACTTCGACGACTCGTCGTCGTACACGCCCAACTCGCTGACGATCGAGGAGGGTGACGACCAGAACGTGATCTACGCGGGACCGAGCCAGGACGAGCGTCACATGGGCGTGCTCAAGTTCCCCAACAACGACGCGAGCTGGCAGGTCGATGGCGGTTTCGAGGTGTTCGAAGACGGCCCCGTGGTCACGCGTCTGTCCACGGGCTGGACGACGCCGGACATCATGGGCGAGACGAGGTACACGTTCATCGCCGACGGCCGCATCGTGCGTCACGAGTCGGTCTACAACATGCAGGGCGGCGGCACGCACCTGACGGCCTACGTCGCTCTCGATCCCGCGCGGTTCGACACGGTCCAGTGGTACGGCGACCAGGAAGGGGCGATGTCGCTGCCCGACCGCGGACCGGCGGTCCCCGACTCGTTCCTGCAGTCGGGTCCGGGCGACAGCGTCGTCTCGTGCGCCCACGGCAGGACCGGCAACGTGGTGGGCTACGCTGCCCACGGGTTTCCGGCCGTGGGGCCTCTACCCGGCCGTCCCGGGCCGGGCGCACGCGCATCCGTGTCCCAGGTCGAGGGACCCGACAGCTTCCAGTTCGCGCTGCAGCAGGACTGGGTGCGCGACGGCACGGTGACCGACGACACGTCCTATGACGCGTGGGTGCTGACGATCGTGGACGGCTCGACGTCCGAGCCGTGCAGCTGCGTCGCCGCCCACGCGTTCCCGTTCATGGACCCGCCCGCGTTGGTGGGCCGCAGCGGCGGGTCCGCGACCGCGTACGCCCCCGGCGACGTCGACGGCGACACGTTCAACGAAGAGACCGGCGCGTACGAGATCAGCACGATGGACAACGCGCCGCCGTACGAGTTCTCCGTCATGGGTCGGACGCTCCCCACGCTGTTGTTGCGCATGCAGTATGTCGTCGGCATCGACGGCATCTCGGTCGGCGGGACGCCGTTGGTGGCCGACGTGGACTACATGACCCAGGTGGCCGGTGACGGCTGGACCGAGACGATGTGGGTCCTCGTCCGCGGCCCGATTCCGGCCGATACCGTGGTGTCGATCGACTACGTCGCCCCGTAGCGTCGCCTCACAGGTGGCGCGTCTCGGCGGGTGGCTCCCACCACTTGTCGTCGCGGCCGTTGTAGAAGGTCAGCGGGGCGGCGATGAGCTCGGCGGGGTCGAGGTCGTCGAGCGCCGCGAGATTGATCGACACGAAGGGTCCGCCCAGGTCGGGAAGATCACCTCGGCCGAAGGTGCGGATCCCACAGTGAGCGCAGAACTCGTGGTGTGCGGCGGGGTTGTTGGTGTACTTGCCCAAAGAGTCCTCGCCCGACACGAGACGGAACGCCTCGGGCTTGACGCTCGTGGACCAGGATCGGGACTTCCAGCAGATCGAGCAGTTGCAGCGGCCGGTGCCCAGCGACAGGTCGAGGTCGACCTCGAACTTCACGCGCCCGCAGTGGCAGCTCCCTCGGTAGGTTTTGGTGGTCATCGCGGGTCAGCCTACGGCCAATTGCGGACAGCTTCTGTCCTCGATCGGAAGCAGCAAGGGCAGCCATCGAGGGCCCCAATTGACGAGGTGCTCGCACGGAAACCGCACGAGCACCCCCCAAGGCGATTGTGTCCCCGTCGTCCGGGACCCCGCCGACTAGCTCACGTTCATCCCGACGTTACGACGGGCCGTGAAGTAGTCCTCGGAGATCGAGTACAGGACCAGCTCCTTGATCTTGTCCCGTGGCGACATCGCCGAGCCGAGCATCGACTGCTCCTGCGAGATCATCTGACCGGCGATCCGCAGGTCGGACGCAAGCAACAAGCCCACGCGGTAGGCCGTGAGCTCGCACGCCGCCGCCCAGCGCTTGACGTCCGTCGAGCCACCGGCATCGACGAACTTCTGGATCAGGCTGCGCAGCTGGTCGACCGCGGCCGGCTGCATGCGCCCCGTGATCTCGCGGGCGATGGTGTCGAGTGCCGCCACGTCCCCCTGCACCGGCATCCCCACGGCCCGCAGACAGGCCATGAAGACCTGCTTGAGCGCCTGCGGCGACCGATCCAGTGCCACGTAGCAGAAGTGCGGCAGGTACAGGTCCATCATGTACCGACCCAGCGCGAAGGACAGGTGCTGCTCCGTCTTGCCCTTGAGCAGGTTCTGGAACACCACCATCGTCGGGTGGACCGAGCCGTCGCGCTTGACGTTCATCAGGGTGACGTCGCCCGGGTCCGACGGACGCAGGTACACGTCCGGCGTCGCGACGTTGAGCACGTCCTTGACGTACTTGCACATGCGCGAGAACAGGGCGGGGTCGACGGTGATGTCGATGCGCTCGTTGGCGTTGAACGTCGCCGGCATGTCCACCGCGCGCCAGGCTGCCACCGCCGGGGCGATGAGGCCCAGGATGCCGGTCAGGTACAGGTCCTGGTCGGGGTGGAACACGTGGCGCCGCAGCGTGTCTTCGCTCAGGCGCTGGCGCGCCATCTGGAAGTCGTTGCGACGGTGCTGGTTGAAGAAGCCTTCCTCGTCCGGCGTGGCCTTCTTGAGGAACACGAGCACCGACGACAGGCAGAACGCCTTATCGGTCTGCCGCGACTGCGTGTAGATGTTGTACAGCGCGTGGTAGCTCTCGTAGCGGAACGGCTCGTTGGCGATCAGGATCTGATGCTCGCGTACCGCCGCATCGGCGTACTCGTTCGGATCCTGCTCCATCAGCCGCTCGTACAGCTCGGCCATCTTGATGTGGCGTTCCACGTTGCCCGGCTCGAGCTTCGCCGCGACTTCGTACGCGGCTGCGGCGGACTTCCAGTCCCGTAGACGCGTTCGGTAGATCTCGGCGAGGTTGCTCCACAGCGTGATCTTCAGCGCCTCGTTGCCGTCTTGCGGCAGACGCTTGAGCATCTTGCGGTAGGAGCGTTCGAGGGTCTTCCAGTCCTTGGACTTGGTGACCAGGGTGTCGATGGCCTGGAAGGCCTTGAGCATCCCCGGGTCGTCGTCGAGCACCATGTTGAAGCGATCGATCGACTCGTCGTGGGCGCCGAGCTCGTCGCGGAGCAGGACCGCCGCCGTGTAGTTGTACCGAGCCCGTCGAACCGCTTCTTCTTCGATCTCGACGATGCGATCGATGGTGTGGATCGCCTCTTCCCAACGCTTGGCCCCGGTGTACAGGTCCAGCAACGTGTGCAGCGTCGGGTAGTCCTGCGGCTTGAGGTCGAGCGCGCTCTGGTAGGCGTCGGCGGCCTTGTCCTTGTTGCCGAGCTTTTGCGCGTAGAGTTCACCAACGTCGACGTACAGGCCGAACTTGGCGTCGTTTTCGTGGGTGATGTCGACCAGGGCCTTCTTGGCCTGGATGACGCCCTCCCAGTCGTTGGCCTGCGCTTGCAGGTTGATGACCGACACCAGGGTGTCCTGGTGGTGCGGATCCACTTCGAGCGCCTTCTCGAAGTAGTTGAGCGCCTTGCGCGACTCGTCCTGACGGTTCTTGATGACACCGAGGCGGTAGTACGTCCGCACCGTGTCCTCGTCGGACTGCGTGTCGCGGTGCTGGACCAAGATCGTCTGGTACAGCTTGAACGACCGCTCCCAGTCCTCCCGCTCGAAGAGCAGATCGGCCATGCCGGTCAGCACCTCGTGGTTGGTCGAGTCGATGTCGTAGGCGCGCTTGTACTGCTTGAGCGCCTTGTCGGAGTTGCCCAGCTCGCGGGCGACTCGGGCGGCCTTCAGGAACAGGTCCCGCTGGCCTTCGGAGTCGAGCTCGAGCTGGTCGGCCTTGCGACCGAGCATGTCGTAGACCGGATCGGCCTTCGTGAAGTCACCGTTCTCGAAGTAGATCTCGGCGACGAGCTGACCCACCCGCGCGTGCTCGGGGTCTAGCTCGAGGGTGCGCTCGAACAGCTCCACCGACTTGTCGCGGTTGTCGAGCTCTTCGTAGTTGATGAACGCCGCCTCGGCGGCGAGGTTGGTCTTCTCGACGTGGTTTTGGGAGTAGTCGGAGGCCGTCTCCAGCATCCGCGCCGCCTTCAGCCAGTCGTGACGCTGCTTGTAGATCTCGGCGAGCAGCACCATCGCCGGCACGTGGCCGGGCTCGATCTCCAGGGCCTGCGAGAGGCGAAGCTCGGCTTCCTCCTCGTTGGACAGCTTCTGGAAGTGCACGCGGCCGATCCGCGTCAGCAGGTTCACGCGGTGGTTCGGGTCGGGCGTGAGCTCGGTGAGCCGCCCCATCGTCTCCACGGCCGCCGGCCAGTCCTCGATGCGCTCCTGTAGCTGGCTGAGAATGTCGGCCGCGTCGAAGTTGTTCGGGTCGATCTCGAGGATCTCGCCGTACGTCTCGATGGCGCGGTCGACGTCTTCGACCTGCTTCTCGTAGACGTCACCCATGGCCCGCAACAGCTCGATCTTCAGCCCCGGATCCTCGGCGGCTTCGATGTGCGAGCGGTACGTCTCCACGAGCTCGGTCCACTTCTCGAGGTTCGTGTACAGCTCCTCGAGCTGCCGGTAGGTCTGATCGCGGCCCGGATCGAGCATCACGATCTTCTCGAGGACCTCGGTCGCGCGCTCCTGGTCGTTGGCCAGGGTCACGTGCGCTTGGGCCATCTTCTCGTAGATGCCGATCTGCATCTCCACGTCGGCCGTGGCATCGAGCTGTGCCTCGAGGGTCTCGAGGTACTGGGGCACCGAGTTGCTGCCCAGGTACAGACGCTCGAGCGCCTGCAGAGCGTCGAAGTCGGTGGGCTCCGTGTCGAGGATCTCCCGGTAGACCTCCACCGCCGCGCCGTTGTCGGCGAGGTTGGCTTCCTGGACGTAGCCGATCTGCTTCTTGAGCAGCAGCGCCTGGTCCGGGTCGTCACAGATCGCCGCACGGCGACCGAGGACCTGCACCTGGTCTTCCCACGCCCCCTGCATCTCGTGCAGGCGGATCAGGGCGTCGAGTGCCGTGATCGACTCGGAGTCGATCTCGAGCACACGGCGGTAGCTCTCGACCGCGCCGGCCACGTCTTGCAGCTGCGTCTCCTGCACCTCGGCGAGCTCGAGCAGCGCCGAAGCCTGCGACTCGGGCTCCTGCTCCAGCGGCACGATCCGCTGCAGGGTCTCGGCCAGCTCGGCCGCCTCACCGGCGCGCCGGTAGAAGCTGGCGAGCTCGCGCAGCGCCGACACGCTCTCGGAGTTGAGCTCCAGCGCCTTCTCGAGCGACTGGATCCCGTAGTCGGGCCGGTTGAGGTGCTCGCCGTACCAACGACCGATCTTGACCCACAGCTCGCAGCGCTCCATCGGATCTTCGATGGACTGCACCAGACCGTTGTACTCGTTGAGCAGCTCGCCCCACTTGCCCGCCTGGGTCGCGAGCCGCTCGAGCTCACGCGCCGTGTAGTCGTTGGCGTAGTCGACGTTGAACGCCGCCTGCAGGACCGCGAACGCGCTGTCTTGGTCCTCCATCTCCTCCTCGAAGACCTTGGCCGCCGACTGCAGCGTCTCGACCTTGTCGCTGCGATCTTCTTGGACATCTGCGCGACCGATGAGGAGCCCGGTCAGCGCCTCCCAGTCCTCCGTGTCGCGGTAGATCGCCTCGAGGGCCTCGGACGCCGACTGGTGGGTCGGGTCGAGCTCGAGGATCTCCTGGTAGGCGCCGGCCGCCTCGATCTTGTTCTCGAGGCGCTCCTCCCAGATCGACGCGATCTGCATGAGCACGTCGATCTTGGACTCGTTGTCCTCGAGGACCTTGGCCTTGCGCTCGAGGACCGCGATCGCCTCGTTCCAGCGCGCTTCCTGGGTGTACAGCTCTTCGAGGGCCGCGAGCGCTTCCATGTCGCCCTCGGACAGCTCGAGCACGTGGTGCCACGCCGTGATCGCCTCGTCGGAGGCCATCAGGTACTCGCCCTGAATGCGCCCGACCTTCGCGTACAGATCGCGCAGCTCTTCGGCCGTCAGCACGCCCGGCGCGACCGCGATGATGCGGCCGAGGATGTCGATCAGCTCGACCCACGCCTGGCTGTCCTCGTAGATCTTGTGCAGTGCCTGGAGGGTCTCCAGGTTCGTGTCGTCGATCTCGAGGGCGTTGAGCCACGCATCGAGGGCGTTGCGGTCTCGCTCCAGCCGCTCGCCGTAGACCCGGCCGAGCATCTGGTAGGCCGACACGCGATCGAGCGGATCGTCGATCACGTAGACCTGGCGCTCGACGATCTCGACGAGGTCGTCCCACCGCTCGTTGCGCTCGTGGAGCTTGGCGAGCTCGCCGAGCGCGAGCGGATCCTCGCCGCGCAGGTCGAGAACCTTGCCCCACATGTCGATCGCGTCCGACTCCTGCTGCAGCGTGTCCGAGGACAGCTTGGCCATGCGCTGGTAGCAGCCGGCCATGTCCTCGTCGGTGTGCGCGACGTCGACCATCTTCTGGTAGATGTCGTACAGCTCCTGCCAGCGGTACTGGCCCATGTACAGGGCTTCGAGCCGATGCAGCGACTGCTCGTTGCGCGGGTCGTTCTCGAGCGCCCGGTTGTAGGCCGCGATCGCCTGGTCGATCTGACCGAGCTGCGTCTCGAAGACGTTCGCGAGTCGAACCTCGAGCTCGACGAGCGCTTCACCGTCCATCGTGATCTGGATTCGGCGCTGCAGGATCTCGGCGAGGTCCGCCGCCATCCCGTGCTGCGCGTAGATCCGGTCGAGGGCTTCGAGCGCGCCCGCGTGCTCGGCGTCGATCTCGAGCACCGCACGGTAGGTCTCGATGGCCCGCGCCGCGTCGGCCAGGCGCTGGTCGAGGACCTTCGCCGACCGCAGCAGCACGCCCAGACGCACCTCCGGCGACGGATCGCCTTCGAGGATCTGATCGCTGACGTCGACGATGTGACCCCACTCCTGGGTCATCTCCGCCAGGCGCTGCAGCTCGTCGTGGACCTGCTCGTTGAGCGGATCGTCGATGTACGCGCGCAGCCACCAGATGTAGGCCTCCTCCGGATCTCCCAGGCGACGCTCGCTGATCTCGGCGACGTTCTGGATGATCCCGAAGCGCTCGATCGTGTCCTCGGTCGCGCCGAGCTTGACCTCGCCGAGCTTGACCAGCGCGTCCCAGCGCTCGGCCGAGTAGTAGATCGGCTCGAGAATCTCGGCGATCTGCGACTGATGCTCACCTTCGGCGAAGATGAGCTCCAACGACTCCTGCGTCGGCCCGTGGGTCGGGTCGATATTGAGGATCTCGCGGTACGCATCGATGGCCGGCTGAAACTGGCCCATGTTCAGCTGGTAGATCTGCCCCATGCGGAAGTACAGCTGCAGCACGTCGCGCTCGTCGGGCGTGATCGTGATCTGCCGGCGCAGGTTCTCGACCAGCTGCGGCCACTGCTCCATCGCGGTGAAGATCCGGTCCAGCGACGCGATCGCGTCCGGGTTCTCCGGGTCGTTTTCGAGGATCTCCTTGTAGCGCGCGACGGAGTCGTCGACGTTGCCCAGGCGACCTTCGTAGATGTTGGCCAGGCGGCCGAGCATCTGCGTCTTGACCAGCGGGTCGACCACGTTGTCGGCCTGCGCGGCCAGCAGGCTGGCGAACTTGTCCCAGTCCTGCGTGGTCTCGGCGAGGCGGTTGAGCTCCTCGACCGTCACTTCCGACTGCGGGTCGGTCTCGAGGGCGCGCGCGTAGGCGTCGAACGCCTTGTCGAACTCGCCCAGCGACCGCTCGTAGATCGCCGCGATCATGTGCAAGCGCTCGATCTTGCCGAGGGGATCCTCGGTGTGCTTGACCATGACGTTGTAGACGTCGACGAGCTTTTCCCACTCGGAGAGCTGCTCGTACAACGGCGCGAGCACGTTGGCGGCGGCCATCGGCTCGTTCTCGCCGTGGACGATCCGCTCGAGCGCCTCGATGGTGGGCTCGTGCCCGGGGTCGTAGCGCAGCACGTCGCGGTACGCCTCGATCGCGCGCACCATGTCACCGAGCTGGTTTTCCCACAGGCCACCGATCCGGAACCGGATCGCCGTCTGCTCCTGGGGATCGCCGGCCGCGTCGACGGCTCGCTCGAGGATCTGCAGCTGGTCCAGCCAGCGCTCCGCCTGACCGTACAGCCGGTCCAGGGCCGCGATCGCCTCGTAGTCGGCGGGATCGAGGTCGAGGATCTGCTGGTACGTGTCGATGGCTCGGTCCACGTCGCCGAGCTCGGAGTCGTAGACTTGGCCGAGCACGAACAGCGCCTGCCGACGCTCTTCGGGGCTCTCGGCCAGCTCGCTCTGACGCTGGTAGACGTCCTTGAGCGGCTCCCACTGCTCGAGCTGGATGTACAACTTCACGAGCGCATCGAGGGCCGTCCGATCGCTGTCGTCGATGCCGAGCACCTGCTGGTACAGCTCGACGGCCCCCTCGGGCGACTCCATCACCGTCTCGCGGATGCTCGCCGCGTACAGCAGCAGCTTCTTCTGATCCTCGGGGTCTTCGACCATCTCGCCCTTGCGGACGACCGCCCCGACCAACGCGGCGTAGTTCTCGTGGATGCGGTGGAGGTTGATGAGCGCGTCGATCGCCTCGAAGTTGCCGGGCTCGACGTCGAGGATCTTCTCGTAGCTACCCGCCGCCTTCGACGGATCGGCGATCGCGTTCTCGTAGACCTGCGCGACCTTGGTCAGCAGCAGCACGCGCAGCTGATCGTCGACCACGTCGACGACGACCGCCTCGTACAGGGCGACGAGCTCGGCGTAGGAGGCCATCGCCTGGGTCAGCCGCTCGAGGCGGCCCTGGGTCTCCTGTGAGGACGGATCCTCTTTGAGCGCGCGACCGTAGGCCTCGAAAGCCTTCTCGGGCTCCTCGCCGCCGATCTCGTACAGCTCGCCGATCTGGTGCAGCAGACGGATCTTCTCGTTCGGATCCAGCGAGTGCTTGACCATGATCTCGTACGCCCGAATGAGCGAGGACCAGTCGTTGGCACTGCGGTAGATCGGCTCGAGGATTCGGGCCACCGACAGCTGCTGCTCTTCGGCATCGAGCAGGCTCTCGAGAGCCTCGAGCGCGGTGTCGTTGGTCGGATCGAGATCGAGGACGCGGCTGTACGTCTCGACCGCGAGCCCCGGCTGCGACAGCTTCTGCAGACGCAGCGAGCCCAGGCGCAGGTTCAGCTCGACCTGCTGCATCGGGTCCGCGGTCAGCGTGAGCTGCCGCGCGAGGTTCTCGGCGAGCTCGCCCCACGAACCGCCGCCCTGGTACAGGCGATCGAGCGCCGTGATCGCGCGGGTGTTCCCGTCGTCGTCGGCGAGGATCTCGTTGTACGTGGAGATCGCATCCTCGGGCCGGCCGAGCATGTCCTCCTGGAGCTGCGCGATGGCGAACCGAAGCTCCTCGCGCGCGACGGGATCGTGCTCCAGATCCACCTTCGCGCGGTAGACCTCGAGCAGCTTCTCCCAGTTCTGATCACGGCTGTACAGCGCCTGCAGGGCGTCGAGCGACTCGCGATCGTCGGGATCGATGTCGACGGCACGCTGGTAGCAGCCGATCGCCTTCTCGGCGTTGCCGAGCTGCCCGTCGTAGAGCACCGCGAGCTTGCCCAGAAGCGCCTTCATCAGGTCGCTGGGCAGGTCCTTGCTCACCGCGTCTTCGAAGAGGTCGGCGAAGTCCTGCCAGCGCTCCTCGATCGAGGCGATGTTCTCGAGCGCCTGCTGGGCGACCTCGTTTTGCGGGTCGTCGCGGAAGGCACGGGCGTAGGTGGCGAACGCACGGTCGCTGTCGCCGATGTTGGTCAGCAGGATCTGACCGGCACGCAGCAGCAGCTCGCCACGAGCGTGCACGTCCGCGCTCGCGTCGGCCTGGATCTCCAGGCAGCGCACGAGATCGGGCCACGAGGCTTGCTGCTCGTAGACCGGCAGCAGGATCGTCGCGACGTCGACCTTCAGATCGTCGTCGCCGAGCCAGCCTTCGAGGCGACGGCGCGCCTCGTCGTTGAGCGAGTCGAGCTCGATGACCTGGCGGAACAGCTCGACCGCCTCGCGCGAGTTGTCGAGCTTTTCTTGCTGCAGCACGCCCAGGCGCAGCAGCAGGTTGACGCGACCGTCGATGTCGTCGGCGTCGCGCACGGCGAGCTCGCGGGGAATGATCTCCGCCAGCTCGGTCCACTTCTCCTGGCCCAGGTACATGCGGTCGAGCGCCGCGAGCACCGTGGGATCCTCCACGCCGGTGGCCAGTACGGCCTCGTACGCCTCGATCGCCTTGTCCGCGTGACCGAGCTGCTCGTGGATCGAGCCGATGCGCGTCTGGGTGGCGCGCTTGTCGTCTTCGTCGTCGGCGAGCGACAGCTTGGTGCTCAGAACCTGCAGCAGGTCCTCTTCACGACCGAGCGCGAGGTACAGGCGCTCGAGCGATTCGAGCGCGGTCGCCTCTTCGGGGTCGATCTCGAGGATCGCCTGGTTGGCCGAAAGCGCCGCGTCGAGATCGACGAGCTGACGCTCGTGAACGTCGGCGACCTTCAGTCGCAGCGGCAGGCTCGCCGGGTCGCTGCCGTACTTGTCGATCGCGCCGGCCAGCGCCTGCGCGAGTTCTCCCCACGCCCCGAGCGTGTCCGCGAGTCGCTCGAGGTGACCGCGCACGTCCTCGGCGGTGTGCTCCTCCTCGAACGCGCGGCGGTAGTACTCGAACGCCGCCTGCTCGTCGTTGTTGACGCGCTCGGACAGGTCCGCGAGCCGACGCAGCAACGTCTGGCGCTGCGCTTCGTCGTCGGTGTGCTTGAGCTTGATCGTCAGCGGACCGCTGATGTGACGCTCGTCGCCCGCCTCTTCGTAGAGCTCGATGAGCTTCTCGGCGACGGTGAGGTTGTTGTCGTCTTCGCTGAGCGCCTTGTCGAGGGCCCGGATCGCGCGATCGGGCTTCTCCATCTTGTCGCGGTAGATCTCCGCGATCTTGAGCAGCAACTCGGTGCGACGGTCGCCGTCGGCCGCGTCCGACTCGCGCTCGAGCACGCGCACGAACTCGCCCCACTTGTCCTGCTTGGCGTAAAAGCCCTCGAGCCGGTCCATGTCGGACTCGGCCACGTACAGCTTCTTGAGCGCGTCGGCGGCCCGGCGATTGTCCGGGTCGATCGTGTGCAGCGCTTCCCAGGTCCGGATCGCGGCCTGGTTGTCGTCGAGCTTGTCCGAGTACAGAAGCCCGAGCTTGACCAGGTAGTTGCCCTTGGCCTTGTCGCCCTCGTCGGTGACCTCGATGAGGCGCTCGAGGGTCGCGGCCAGCTCGGGCCACGCCTTCTCGCGCTCCTGCATCCCCTCGAGGTGCTGCAGCGCCTCGAGGTTGTCGGGATCGCTCTGCAGAACTTGGGTCCACAGCTCGATGCCGATCGAGGGCTTCTTGATCTTCTGCCCCGCGGTGCGGGCCACTTCGAGCAGCTGCGCCTTGCGCTCCTCGGGATCTTCGATGAGCTGCAGCTCGCGCTGCTGCACACCGAGCATCTTCTCCCAGTCGCGACGACGGGCGTACAGCTCCTTGAGCTTGCCGATCGCCTCGGCGTTGTACTCGTCGTCGTCGAGCACGGACTCGAAGCTCTTGATCGCCTCGGCCTGGTTGTTGAACTTGTCGAGGAAGAGGTTGCCCGCCTGCAGGTTCAGGTCGCGGCGCCCCATCGGGTCCTCGGTCAGCTCGGCGCGACGGCGGATCCGACCGATGAGGTCGGGCCAGCGCTTCATCGCGTCGAACTGGTGCTGCTGGGTCTCGACGACCTTGAGCAGCCGCTGGTTCTCACCGGCGCCGTCGAGGGCTTTTTCGAGGGCGGCGAGCGTGGTCACCACCAGACCCGGCTGACGCAGACGCTCGCGGTACAGCTCGATGAGCTCCCAGTACACCGGCTCGCGCGCATCCAGATCCTCGTCCGGGATGTGCTTGAGCTGGTCCTTGAGCAGGTCGGCGACGTTGGACCACTTGTTGTGCTCCTCGTACAGCTGCTTGAGGCGCGCGCGCGGGTAGTTCTTGTCGGGCATCTCCGACACGGCCTTGCGCCACGCATCGATCGCCCGCTTGCCGCCCTTCTTGTCGGCTTCCTGCCCCTTCTTGATGAGCTTCATCTGCTCGGGGCTGAAGGTCTCGTCGCCGATCTCGACCGGCTCCGAAGACACCTCTTCGTCTTCCGCCTCGGGCTCCTCTTCCTCGATCTCTTCTTCGTCTTCCTCGAGCTCCGGTTCCGGCTCCGGCTCCGGCTCTTCTTCCATCTCGGCGCCCGACAGCTCCGCTTCTTCCTCGTACGCGGGCTCGGGCTCCGGCTCGGGCTCCGGCTCCGGCTCCGGCTCGACCTCGTCGACGGGTTCGGGCTCCGGTTCGGGCTCGGGCTCCGGTTCGGGCTCGGGCTCCGGCTCCGGTTCGGGCGCCGGGGCCGGTGCGGCATCACCCGCGACGAGACCACCGACCGATTCCTGGAACTGCACGATCACCGGATGCTCCGGCGCGAGCTCGACCGCGCGACCGAGGAACGCGCGCGCCGTCTCGACGTCGTTGAACTTGCGCCACGCGAGCTCGCCGGCGGCCAGGCCCACCAGGGCCGCGTCGGTCGGATCGGAGATGACGCCCATGCCACGCTCGGCCAACGGCACGAGAGCATCGGCATTGCCGGTTTCGTCCGACGTCTGCACGAGGGTGCGGAACGCCGCGACGTGCCAGCCGCTCTCACCGTTCTGACCTTCGAGCTCCCCTGTCGCGTACGCGTTCTCGACGGCCTGGTGCAGGAAGTACGAGGCCATCTCCGGGTTGTTGAGCCGGATCTGCCATACGGTCGCGAATTGCCGCAGCAAACGGCTTTTTTCGATCGGATCGTCGACCATCGACGCGCGACGATCCTGCAGCTTCTGGATGTGCTGCAGCTGGCCCGCCTCGGCGAGCAGCAGCTCGGCGATGAAGCCCGCTTCGTCGTTGAGCGGATCGGCTTCGAGCGACTTGAACAAGAACGGCAGCAGGCGCTCGTCTTGCGGCGCCTCGAGGTGGAGGATCCGCGCGGCGCGAAGGTACAGCGCGCTGATCGGTCGACCCGCGTTCGGGTTCTTGGCCGCGAGCGGATCCTGCTCACCGGTCATCGCCTGCAACTGCGTGATGACGGTGTCGAGCCCGAGCTGCCAGTTGTTGCGATCGTAGATCGTCTCCTGGAACCGCTGCTGGTAGTCGTCGTTGCTCGGATCGGCCGCCGTGGCCGCTTCCAGGAACGTGCGCGCCTGGTCGAGATCCCCCTGATTGAGCTGCGCGGTGCCGTACGAGTAGTTGAGCTCGGCGACACGACTCTCGTCGGTGTTCTTCTTGAGCTCGACACCCATCAAGCGCGTGACCATCTGCAGCGAGCCCATCTCGCGGTAGATCATTCGCGCACGCTTGAGCGCTTCGAGGTTGGACTGGTCCAACTTGAACGCGCGCTGGTAGCAGTCCATGGCGCGGGCTTTATCCAGGAAGAATTCTTCGCAGGTGCGCGCCAGCTCGTAGAACTTTTGCGACTGCTCGGCAGGGTCGGCGGCGCCGCCGGCCTCTTCCTCCAGCTCGGCGATCGCCGTGCTCCAATCGTCGACTTCCCGAAGGCGTTGCTTGATGCGCTGGGTGAGTTCCATCTGGGCTCTATCCTTCGAGACTTACAGGGGAATTTAGTCCCGTGGACACGGCCGGATATAACACGCGGCGCGCGCTCGCTTCAATCGAGCACGAGTGCGCAGGCACCCCTACGACGCGAATTTCTCGATCGCGAAACGGCGGTCGCAGGACCCGTCGCGGCGCGATGACGCGCCTTTCGAACCCGGCAAACACCACGTCGAAGTGAGCTGCCAAATCCCCCATCCCGAGATCGGCGACGGTGTCCTACCACCCCAGACGGCCCGGACCCCTGCGCAACCCCCCGCAATCACGACACTCACCGGCCGGCTCCACCCGCACGCGATTGACGGTGCACCACCCGCGAGGCCCCGACGAGCCCAGGTGCTCCGAGCGAACCACGAAAAAACCCCCCGCTTGCGGGGGGTTTCCGCGGCTTGCCGCCCACCTCCAAAGCACCCGTCGCGGATGCGGGGGTAGCGACGGCAGTCATCTAGCCGCGTCGCGGCTAGATGACATCCTGCATGCGCGCGATCGTGTTGTTCGCCGCCTTCTTGCGGTCCTCGGGCACGTCGTTGCCGGCGCGCTGCAAGAACGCCTGCAGGTTCTCGACCGAGTCCTTGCGCTGGCGGAGATCCGCATACGCCATCCCGAGGCCGAACAGCACGTCGACCATGTCGGGGTCGATCGCCTTGGCCTTCTTGAAGGCCTCGACCGCTTCGTCGGGTTTGTTGAGCGACAGCAGCGCGCGGCCGAGGCCGTTCCACATGCGCGCGTCCTTGTCGTTGACCTGCGTGCCGAGCTGCAGCACGGCCATCGCGACGTTGGCGTGACCGTAGTCGATGTACATGTTGCCGAGGCTGACGAACGCCGGCGCGTACGAGGGCTTGTGCTTGATCGCCTCGCGCAGCGCCTGGTCCGCCTGCTGCGGCTGGTCGAGGCGCTCGTACAGCACGCCCGTTCGGTAGTGCGCCTTGTAGTGGTTGGGCTTGATCTTGATCGCGTCTTGGAACGCCTTGATCGCCTCGTTGTACTTGGCTTCCTGGTCCGATTGCGACACGCCCTGCGCGTCGCCCTGCGCGGCGATGACGACGCCGAGGTTGTAGGCGTAGTCGGCGTTGGGCGCCTCGTCCATGTTCGCGATCGCGTCGGTGAAGGCCTTCTGCGCGTCGACGAGCTTGCCTTGCTTGCGATAGATCTGACCCAGCGTGTAGTGGGCCTTGGCGTGGGTGGGGTCGAGCTCGATCGACTCCTTGAGTGCCCGCTCGGCCTGCGACGTGTTGTTCTTGGCCTCGAGCTTGATCCCCTCGTTCATCCGGTTGATGGACTGGACGCGGTTTCGGCTCGCGAGCTTGCAAGCCGGTGCCGTGGCGAGGAGGGGGATGGCAACGGCGAGGGCGACTGAAATTCGACGCATTTTGCGGATTCTCTCCACGAGGGACGGGCCGGAGGAGTCTATCGGGGCCCGTGCCCTGGTGACAAGCAATGACGCCCCTTTGCGGTCAACAGCGCACACCTGCCTACACGTCGTCGGGGCGGTCGTGGGCGCTGCAAAACGCCGCCTCGCGACCATGAACCCGCCACTACGTGCACTCGGGAACCTCCAGCCGCAGATCGCGTTCGCCGCGACGACGATGGCAGGGGCCAGACGCGACCACCCAAAGACGAGCCGAGGCAGCCATCCGGATTTTCGGATGACCACCTCGGCCACGTGGCGTTCGGTCGTTCATGGCGGGCGGACCGACGCGCCTTCAGATGTCGGTCAGCCGGGGCTGAAGACGAAGGGGTACGAGACCATCGAGATGCTGCCGTTGGTGGCGCGGGGGAACTTCCAGCGCTTGACCGCATTGGCGACGCAGCGCTGCACGCCCTTGTCGGACAGCGTCGTGCCGCTCGCCGTGGGGACGGCGGCGGTGACCTGACCGGTGCCGGCGATCTGGAACTGCACGGAGACGCGACCGGCGAGGTTCGGGTCGCGCGCCAGTCCCTGGTTGTAGCAGTGACGCACCTCGTTGATGTGCGAGCGGACCACGCGTCGGATCACGTCCTTGTCGAGCGAGCTCTTGATCGTGCCCTTGGCCACGCGCGCGACGGGGACTCGCTTCACGCGTTGGTCCAATCGCGCCCCACGGTCGCGGCCGTAGCTCAGACCCGGGCCCCGACCGTACTGCCGGCCGTCGCCGCCACCGCCGCCCCAACCGATGAGACCCACGTCGCCGAGGCCGATGCCCTGGCCGTCACCGCCGCCACCGCGGCCGGTGCCGACCAGACCCTTGCCGGCCATGCCGTACGCCGAGCCGATCTCCGAGCCGTTGATGTTGCCCCACACGTCTTCGTCGGAGTGACCCACCGCGAACGCGCCGCCGTTGGCGTCGGCGAGGAACGAGGTCTCGGACTCGGCCATCGCGCCGAGGATCCCGGCCTTGCGCACGCTGGCGTCCATCGAGAAGTCGCGCGCGAGCTGAGGCGCCAAGCCGGGACGCTTCTTGAGAGCGTAAGCCTTGTCCTGCGACTTCTGCCGCGGGTCGCCCATCTTGCCCTCGGGCCCGGACGCGCGCTGGCCTTGTCCACCGGCCTCTTCGTCGACGATCGGCTCGTCGGTGTCGACGACCTCCGGCTCGGGTTCGACGTCGGGCTGCTCGATGTAGCCGACGAAACGATTGTCGAGGTCGTCGGCGTCCATGTCCATCTGCATGGCGTCATCGGGCATCAGCTGGGTCAGCACCAGCAGACCGCCGATGACCGCCAGCGACGAGCCCGAGTAGATCCAAAACGGCTTGTCGGCCTCGGCCCGCCCCGCGATCACCTTGCCCGGCGCGACGGCGTTGACGTGGAACGTGACTGCGCCGGCCTCGACGCGGCAGCGCGTGCCGATCGGGATCGCGTACTCGAAGCGGTCGCCCTCGCGACGCGCCCGGCCGGATGCGACGAGGTCGGCGAGGGTGTGGCGCGTGCCGTTGTCGTCGACGACCCCCTGCATCTGGTCGGTGAACGCCAGGTGCTGCGTGCCGCCGATCGAGCGAACGAGGTCGAACGACGAGCCGGCGAACGCCGCGGCGTCCATCGAGAAGGTCGCGTCGGCGGTCTCACCGATCCGGTAGTGCGTCGCGACCGTGATCTGGCGGCGCGACATCCCGACCATCATCGGGACCAGGCCCATCAGGGCCAGCATCACGCCCAGAGATCCCAGCCCGGTGCCCGGCGCTTCGGGAGTCGCGCGTCCTTCGATCTGCGCGGTCGCGACGGCCTCCTGGTGTGCGTCCCAGTCCTGACCGACGTCGGATGCGAACAGGGCGGCGCCGGCGATCGTCATGAGCGCGCCGGCGCCGATCCACATCGGCGCGAGGCGACGGCGGCTCTTGGCCGCACCGACGTGCTGCACGTCGAGCACCGTGCCGCCGTAGGAGGCGATCACCTCGGCGACGGCGGTCCCGTCGTCACGCTCGACCTCCGACAGATCCCCCTGCAGCGGACGAGCCGCAACGGCCGATGCTGGTCGCACGGCGACGGCCTCGGGCACCACGTCGGCGCCGACGGCCATCGCGGGTCGCTGGGCCACCGCCGCGGCCTTCACCGCGTGCTCGAACCTGACCGCCACCGTGTACGCGCCGAGCTCGATGCGATCGCCCGAGCACAACGCAGCGTGCTTCTTCACGGGCGCACCGTTGAGGCGCGTGCCCCCGGCGCTGCCGAGATCCACGAGACGTACTTCACCGTCGGAGACCTCGAGCACGGCGTGCATGCGAGCGACCGCGGCGTCGTCGAGCCGAATGTGACTGGACGCCAGGCGTCCGATCTTGATGACGTCCTGGTCGAGGCGACGCGTCTCGATCAACTTTCCGTCGGCGTAGATCTGAATCTGGAGGGGAAGGGTGGTCATGGCGTACCTCGGCGGTGGCCCGCGAGCTTCGCCTTGGTGTGGTTCGTCGGTCGCTGCGCTCGCGTTCGTTGCGGGACTCGCAACTGCCGGACGCTTTCGACCTGACGACTTCACTCCCATCCAAACGAGAGGCGTGCCGCGGGGCTCGGTTGTTGTCTTCGCCCTCCAAGACACCCACTACCGCAGTTGGTTCCGTTCGTTCGTCGTCTCTCGAAAAATCTGTCTCCGAAAGTCAACCAACTTTCTATTCACGAGATCGAATTTCGTTCTGGTTTCATGGGGGGGTGGTTGTTCGTGGTGTGCATCCGACTTGGGTGTGCGCGGGTCGCCTGGGGACGGCTCCGGGTGGTTGTTCCCCGCCACTGCCGGAGAGGCTGCTTCGAGCTCGAACCTCGTCGAATCGTGGCGAGCTCCCGAGTCAGTCGCGAAACAACCACTCGAGGCCGCCGCGAGGCGGGAGAGCGGGAGGGGGTCGTGCCGCCGAGTCCCGCAGCGGGCCGTCCGCCGTCGGTCCAAGCATGCACGGCCGTCATGCGAGGACCTGTCTGAGGCGGCGCGAGCCCCTCCCGATCTTCCGCCGACCCAAGGCCCCCACCGTCACCCAGTCCCTTTGCACACCACGAACCAAAGAGAACAAAACCAATGCAAAAGGGCGAAGCCCGAAGGCTCCGCCCTTTGTGAACCGCTACGCGGCTCGGATCAGCCGCCCGGCTGAAGGACGAACGGGTAGGTGACCACCACGTTGCCGCCCGACGTCGGACGCGGGAACTTCCAGCGCTTGACCGCCTTCGCGATGCACTGCGCCACGTTGTTGTCGGGGATCGTCTTCTCGGAGACGACCGCGACCGGCACCGCGCCCGTGGGTCCGATGGTGAACTGCACCTTCACGCGACCCTCGAGGTTCGGGTTCTTCGTCAGACCCTGGTTGTAGCAGTAGCGAACCTCGTTGATGTGCGCGCGGACGATACGGCGAATGATGTCCTTGTCGAGGGCACCCTTGACCGCCGCCTGGGCGACGCGGACCGTCGGGACTCGCTTGCCGCGACCACCGAAGCCGGCACCCGAGCCACGACCGTAGCCGGAGCCCGTGCCACCGCCGCCGCCCTTGCCGATGAGGCCGGTATTGCCGAGGCCGATCGTACCTTCGCCGGTACCACCACCACCGCGGCCGGTACCGACCAGGCCGAGACCGCCGACACCGTAGGCTTCACCGATCTCCGTACCGGTCAGACCGCCCCAGACGTCTTCGTCGTCGTTGCCGACCGCGAAGGCACCGCCGTACGGAGAGGCGAGGAAGTGCCCGCTCTCCTGGGCCATCTGACCGAGAATACCGGCGTTGCGGGCCATCATGTCCGGGTCGAAGTTGCGGGCCATCTGCGGCACCGCGTCCTTGGGACCCTTCATCGCGTACAGGCCGGACTTCTGCTTGGAGGTGGGCTTGCCCATCTTGCCCTCCTCGCCCTTGTGCCGCTGACCGGTACCGCCGGCTTCGTCGTCGGAGTCTTCCTGCTCCGGCGGCGGCTCTTCTTCCGGCGTCTCGTCGGGCTGGTTCATGTAGCCGACGAAGCGGTTTTCGTCGTTGAGGTCGTCCATGTCCATGGACAGCTCATCCTCGGGGATGAGGTGCACCATGACGAGGAGCGTGCCGATGACGGCCAGCGACGCCGAGTTGTAGATCCAGAACGGCTTGTCGGCCTCGGACTTCTGCGCCAGCGCCTTGCCCGGAGGCACGGCGTTGACCAGGAAGGTCATGCCCGCGTGGTTGACCTTGCAGTGCGCACCCGGAGGCAGCGGGAACTGGTAGGTCGAGCCCATCGCCGACGCACGACCCGACTGCACGAGCTCGGCCAGCGTCAGCTTCTGACCGTCGAGCGTGACGTCGCCGGTCATCTGCTGGGTGAAGTTGAGCGTGTAGTCCGACGAGCCGCCGCCGCGCACCAGCGGGAACGCGGCCGCATCGGGCAGCCCGGCCGTCGGCACGGGGAACTGCGCGTTGTGGCCTTCACCGACGGTGTAGTTCTGCACGCCCTTGTCGTTCATGCGAACGACGCCGAAGCCGAACGGGACCAGACCGAGGAACGCGAGCGCGATGCCGATGCCGCCGAGACCCTGTCCAGGCTCCTGCGGTGCGGGGCGTCCGTCCTCGAGGGCGTCGGCCTTTTCCTCCTGGTAGCCCTCCCAGTCCTGCATGACCTCGAAGGCGAACACACCGCCGCCGGCGAGGATCATCAGACCGCCGATCGCGAGGAAGACAGGCGCTTGGCTCTGCTTGCTCTTGATCTGTCCGACGTGCTGCACGTCGAGGACGGTCCGGTTGTACATCGTGACGACTTCGGCGACCTGCGTGCCGTCCTGCCGCTCGACCTCGCTGGCGTCGACGTGCATCACCGGACGCTGGGGCGCGGCCATCGGAGCCGCCGCCATCGGAGCCGCCGCCGCTGCGGCCATGGGCGCCGCGGCCATCGGCGCCGCCGCCATCGGGGCGGGTGCCGGCGCGGCCATCGGCGCCGCCGCGACCACCGTCTGGCCCTGGGCCGTCGGGGTGGGAGCCGCCGCCATCTGCACGAACTCGACCTCGATCCGGTACGGACCGAAGACGAGCACGTCGCCGCTCTTGAGCACGTCGTTCTTCTCGACGCGCTGGTCGTTGAGGAGCGTGCCGGTGGAGCTACCGAGATCGATGACGCGCACGTCCGAGCCGGAGACCTCGATCACCGCGTGCATGCGGGCGACCGTGTCGTCTTCCAGGCACAGATGGCTGCTCTTGAGCTTGCCGATCTTGATGACGTCCTGCGAGAGCGTCTTCTGCTCGACGAACTGGTTGTTCTTGTAGATGTTGAGATTGAGCGTCTGGGACATCTCGGTGCGTCCTGGGACAGGGTTTCGGCTGCGGGGACAAGGACATCCAGGGGCGGGGGAGGTTCCGCGGGTCCTCGATCATTTTGTTTCAGCCGTATGGTGAGGGATCGCACGCGCGGTCCCCGCAAGTCAGAGGTCGGGCGGGTCCCGGCAATAGGCTCAAGTGCGCGTAATCGGTAAGTTTTTCAGGATTGTCGAAGGGGCCGACCCAGAGGTCGACCCCCTCTCGCCGAGCGTCACGAGGAAGCTCGGTCGGAACCCGCGCCCGCGGGCCCCGCCTCACACATCGCGGGCGAGGTTGATGAGCTCCCGCAGGAAGTGGGGCCGGATGTTGATCAAGCTGGCGTGCTTGACCCGGCCACGGGACGAGACGTTCGCCCCTTCCGGCTTGAGGATCTCACCGTCGACGTTGTCGTCGTCGAAATCGTAGACGGAGACGCCGCCCTCGGCGCCCTGGAAGGCGGCCGCATCGGCATCACCATCGCCGGCCGGAGCCGCGAACGCGGTGCCGGAGGCGAGAAGAACGGAAAAGAAGGACACAGCTGCTGCGCGCATGGTCTGACCTCTGTCGTGAAAAGGGGGCCTTCCACCCCCAGTTTCGGTTGGCATCGTACGCCGGACAACGCCCGGTGTAAATGATCCAATTGGCCGGCGCACGGGCCATCTGTGTGGGTTTTCAGCGGTTTTGTTCGCGTCGTCGCGCGCGCCGACAAGGCCCGCCGCGAAAATCGTGATCTCGGTCGTGTACGGAGATCTGCGACTCACCGGTGGGAGCCCGACCATCGGAGACGACCACTTTCGTCGCCCGCGAGCGACGAGCGCCTACGGCGAGCACGGACCGCCGGCGAAGACCCGCCAGTACGTGCGGCCGATGTCGACGTCCACGCAGGTGTCGTCGGTCAGCACGAGGTCGGGCTCGCCGTCGCCGGAGATGTCGAAGTTGTCGTAGCGGTACGTCTGCCCAGGGACGCCGCAGTCGTCGGTGTGCGTGAATGCGCTCTCGAAGGGCTGGGGCGTCGCGACGTCGGCGTCGTAGCCCGCCATCGCAGCGGGCAGCGTCCAGGTCGACGGCGTATCGGAGAAGCCGGAGGCCGTACCGAGAAACACGCGCCAGTACGTTCGGGCGATGTCGGCGTGCACGCAGGTGTCGAGGACCACCACGATGTCGACGAGGCCGTCGCCGGAGATGTCGAGCACATCGTAGCGATAGGTCTGCCCCGGCACGCCGCAGTCGTCGGAGTGCGTCGTGACGCTCTCGAAGGGCTTGGGCGCCGCCACGTCCGCGTCGTAGCCCGCCATCGGCGACGGCAGGTTCCAAACCAGCGGCACGTCCGAAAAGCCCAACGCCGTGCCCGGGAACACCCGCCAGTAGGTGCGACCGATGTCGTCGTCGACGCAAGAGTCGTCCGACAGCACGAGGTCGACGATCCCATCGCCGGAGATGTCGAGCACGTCGTACCGGTACGTCTGCCCCGGCACGCCGCAGTCGTCGGCGTGCGTCGTGGTGCTCTCGAAGGGCTTGGGCGCCGCCACGTCCGCGTCGTAGCCGTGCATCGGCATCGGCAGGCTCCACGACGTGGGGATGTCGGAAAAGCCCAGCGCGGTCCCCAGGAACACCCGCCAGTGCGTCCGTCCGATGTTCAGATCCACGCACGTGTCGTCGGTGAGCACGATGTCGACCAGCCCGTCGCCGGAGACGTCGAGCACGTCGTACCGGTACGTCTGTCCCGCCACGCCGCAGTCGTCGGCGTGCGTCGTGACGCTCTCGAAGGGCTTGGGTGCCGCCACGTCCGCGTCGTAGCCCGCCATCGGTGCCGGCAGGCTCCAGAGCGTCGCAATGTCGGAAAAGCCCAGCGCGGTCCCGAGGAACACGCGCCAGTACGTCCGACCGATGTCGTCGTCGATGCACGAGTCGTCCGACAGGACCAGATCGACGATCCCATCGCCGGAGATGTCGAGCACGTCGTAGCGGTACGTCTCGCCGGGCACGCCGCAGTCGTCGGAGTGCGTGGTGGCGCTCTCGAAGGGCTGCGGCTCCGCCACGTCGGCGTCGTAGCCGTGCATCGGTAGCGGCAGGTTCCAGCTCGTCGGCACGTCCGAGAACCCACCCGGGGTCCCCAGGAACACCCGCCAGTACGTGCGACCGATGTCGACGTCGACGCAGGAGTCGTGCGTGACCACGATGTCGACGAGGCCGTCGCCGGAGACATCGAGGACCTCGTAGTCGTAGGTCTCGCCGACGATCCCGCAGTCGTCGGAGAACATCGTGACGCTCTCGAAGGGTTTCGGCGTCGCGACGTCGGCGTCGTAGCCGGCCATGGGCGCGGGCAAGTTCCACACCGTCGCAGGTGCCAGGTAGCCACACTCGCCGAGGCAGCCGCCGCACGTGGCCCCGCCACAGTCCACGCCGGTTTCGTCTTGGTTCTGCACGCCGTCGCTGCACGAGACGCACGCGCCTCCTTCGCAGCTGCCGCTGGCGCAATCGGACGGTGCGACGCAGCTTCCGCCGTCGGCACACGCGGCGCAGATCGAGCCGCCGCAGTCGACGTCGGTCTCGTCCTGATTCTGTACACCGTCGTTGCACGTCCGCGTCGCACACACGCCCGCGCTGCACACCAGCGAGTCGCAGTCCGTGGCGACCATACAGCCATCGCCGGGCACACACGCGGCGCACACGGGCCCGCCGCAGTCCACGTCCGTTTCCTGGCCGTTGAAGATCCCGTCGGTGCACTCCGCCGAGAGGCACACGCCCAGGCCGACGTTGCAGGTGTTGCTGTCGCAGTCGCTGCCGACGACGCAGCCCTGGCCGACCCCGCACGCGCCACAAACCGGACCGCCACAGTCCACGTCCGTCTCGTTGCCGTTGTGCACGCCGTCGTTGCACGTGGGTCCGGCACACGTCCCCATCCCGTCGCAGACACCCGACACACAGTCGCTGCCCGCCATGCACATCCCGCCGATGTCGCAGCTCGGACACATCGGCCCGCCGCAGTCGATGTCGGTCTCCATGCCGTTGGCGACGTTGTCGGAACAACTCGGATCTTCACCGGTCTCGCCCGACGAGCCTCCGGTCGAGGCGTCGGTGTCGCCGGAGCTGCCGGTCGTGCCGTCGCTGCCGCCGGTGGTCGAGTCTCCCGCGGTCGAGTCGCCCGTGGTCGAAATGTCCGTGGTCGAGCCGCCGGTGCTCGCGTCCGAGGAGGTGATGCCTCCCGTCGTGGAGTCGTCGGCGCTCGCATCCCCCACGGAGGTATCGGTCATCGCGGGCGTCGTGCCGGAGGTCGGCGAAGGTCCGGTCGTCGGTGCCGCGTCCGAGCCGCCCGAGCTCTCCGTGCCGCCCGTCGCCGCGGTCGTGTCGTCGCCGCACGCCGCGACCGTCGACAGCGAAGCCCACAACGCCCATCGCCCGAGCCACCGCATCGATGTCATGTCTGCTGATCGCACGCCAACGGCGCCCGCCCTCGCGGCGGGGCTCCTCCGACCATCGAGACGTGTTCGCGCGCGACTGGTTGCACGACGGCACGACGTGCGCGGCGTGGGGCAACCAACGACAAAGCCCCCGCCGAAGCGAGGGCCTTGTGCAGCGTCGTAGGGGCGCCGGGTGAACCGGCGTCGCGGCTACTTCTTCGGCTCTTCCTTCTTCTCTTCGGCACCGCCACCGCCGCCGCCGGCCTTCGCCGCTGCGGCTTTGGCCTTGGCTTCGATGTCGAGCAGGCGCTTCTTCTCTTCGGCTTCCTGCTTCTTTTGCATCTCCTCGAGGCGCTTGGCTTCCTCCTCGAGCTTCTTCATCTCTTCGATGTCCTTGAAGAGCTGGTCGATGTTCTCGACGCGGCGCTTGGCGTCGGCCACGGCGTCGCCGAGATCCTTGGCGCCACCGGCCTTGGAGCTGAACTTGCCGTAGTAGTCCTTGGCCGTGACGTAGGGCTTCTTGTTGAAGTCCTTGCCCGTCTGCGCGTTCGGGGCGATGTGCTCCTCGTAGAGGATTCCGAGGTTGTACAGCGGTCGGGCATCCGACCCCTTGACCTCCATCGCCTTCTTGAACGACTGCTCGGCTTCCTTGTACTTGCGAAGGCCGCGCTGCGCGACGCCGAGGGCGATGTACGTCTCGATGTTCGACTTCTGACGCCGATCCTTGGCCGCGACCTGCAGGCTCTCTTCGGCCTGCTTGTAGTCACGGAAGCGGATCGAGATCATCGCCGTGTTCATGTGCGCGTCGGCGTTCTTGGGGTCGAGCTCGGTCGCCTTCTTGAACGCCCGCAGCGCACGAACCTGGTCGTCCCGCTCCATGAACAGCAGGCCCTGCAGGTTGTAGATGTCCGCGCTCTCCTTGCCCTTGGCATCGAGGACGCGCTTGGCCTGCGTGATGACGAGGTCCGCCAGCAGCAAGTACGACTTGTCCTTGAGACGACCGCGGTCGTAGTACAGCCGCGCGAGGTTCTCGTACGCGGCCTGGTTGCCGGAGTCGACCGCGAGCACGCGCTGCAGTTCCTTCTCCGCCGTGTCGAAGTCGCCCTGGTTGGCCGAGCCCGCGTACTTGTCACGAAGGGCCGCCGCGAGGTTGTTGCGCGGCGCCGTGGTGGCGATGTTCACGTCCACGGCCTTCTTGAAGTAGTCGAGCGCCTTGGACTCCTGCTTGCGGTTCCAGTAGATGACCCCGAGGTTGTTGTACGAAAGGTCGTACTTGGGAACGGCCGCGATCACTTCCTTGTAGATCGCCTCCGCCTTGTTGGTGTCACCGCACTCGTCCCAGACGGCGCCGGCGTTGAAGAACGCCACCGTCATCTGCTTGCCGAACTTCTTGTAGACCTTCATGAAGGAGCTCGACAGCTCCTCGCACTGCGAGCCCGACAGCGAGCCGCTCTTGCGCGCGGAGGCGTAGCGCTTGGCCACCTCTTCGAAGGCGGCCTTGGCTTCGGCGGAGGCCTTGGTCGGATCGAGCGCGGCTTCCATCGCCGTCGCACCGCCGGCCGGGGCCTTGGTCCCCTTGCCTTCCTTGTTCTTGCACCCGGCGGCACTCCCTGCGGACAGGGCGAGGCCGAGCGTGATGAGACCGAGAATGTGCTTGGTCTTACGCATGATGTTTCCTCTTTCCGTGGCCGGGGTGGGTTACAGGCCGGACTTGGCTCCGCCGTCCTTCTTCTCTTCCGGGGCTTTCTTCTTCTTGTCTTCGAGCTCGTCGCCCTCGAGCGACACCTGCACGCCCACGACGTCGAGACGGCTGTCGGTGTAGATCGAGTTGCCGAACAGCTCGTTGGTGGCCGGGTACTCGTCCGGGTTGCGCTGCTGCAGCTCTTCCTCGCACATGCGCGAGAACTCGTTGAAGAACTGGAACTCCGTGGAGCGCTGCAGGCAGTACGTGAACGCGTCCGTCGCCATCTTCTCCGGACCCGCGGCCTGGTCGGCCAGCGCGTCACAGTAGGCGAAGTACATGTCCTCGTTCTTGATGCTCTTGGGCACCTCGGCGCGGTACAGCTGGTCGGCGAAGTTCTGCGAGAGAACCGCGGTCCGAGCCGCTGCGGCGAGCGTCCAGAACGGCGAGGCGCTGTTCTTGACGTCGGCGTAGGACTTGATGAGCTTGGCGCCGAGCTCGTTCTTGCGGTCGTAGAACTCCTTGAACCGCTTCATGGAGTCGTCGCGCGCGGCGACCTGGGCCTTGTACTCCTTCTCCCACTGCGGGACGCCGGAGTCCTTCTTCCAGTCCTCGACGAAGAACTCGAGCTTGTCGGGGATGTTGACGCCCAAGTACTCCTCGTAGTCGGCGTCGGCCGTGTAGACCATCGCCATGCCCACCGCGTTGCGGTAGTCCTCGATGCGCTGCTTCTCGTCCTCGGGGATGTCCGGGGCCTTCGAAGCGAGCTTGAGCACCGCCGAGAAGTGGCTTTGGGCCTCGCTCGCCTTCTTGGAGTCGCGCGAGTGGACCGTGATGATGCCCTGCGTCGCCGAGCCACAGAACTGCGGCACGTCGTTCTTCTTCTTCTTGGTCTTCGTACGCAGCTTCTCGGCCTTCTTGCGCTCTTCTTCGCCGGCGGTCGCCTTCTTGCGCTGCACCGTCAGGCACGAGTCGTACAGGCCTTCCTTGCTGCAGGACTGCCGCCACAGCGCCTGGCCGATCACGGCGTGCGCCACGGCCTCGCGGTCGGAGCCGCCCTTCTTGCCGTAGGCGGCCAGGTACCCCTTGGCGTGCGCGATCTTCTCTTCGTTGGACTCGAGCAGGTCGTGCTTGGACCAGTAGATCTTCGCCGCGGTCTTCGTGTCCTTCTTCTTGTACAGGTCCTCGTACTTGTTGAGGTTGGTCTGCGCCTTGGCCTCGTCGCCCAGACCGGAGCGGAACAGGTACGCGTTCTGCAGCGCCTCGGACGTGTAGTTGTCCTTGGGGTACTTGTCGGCGTACTTTTCCATGTTCTCCGCCGCCTTCTCGTAGAAGGCGATGGCCTGGTAGTTCTCCGCGACCTCCTGAAGCGTCTGCTGGTACTTCTCCGAATCCGGGTACCGGCTCAGAAGCTCGTTGCGCATCTTGATCGCGTTACCGACCAGGAACGCCGCTTCGAAGCACCGCGCCGCGTTGAACAACAAGATGTCCGCGCGGTCGTGGTCCTCGAACTGGTTCCAGACCTCGAGGTACTGGTTGGCGCACTTGACGTAGCCCTCGGGATCGCCGGCCTTGCCCAGCTCCTGGTACGCCTCGGCCTTCTTCCAGCCGATGCCCGCCAGTAGCGTGGGGACCGCCTCACGCACGCGCTTGGTCTCGTCGTGCTTCCAGGTCTTGGACTTCTGGAGCTTGACCGCCCACTCCTCGAGCTCTTCGGACGCCTTGACCGTCTGCTCGGGCGTGTTGTCCTTGTCGGTCCACGAGATCGTCAGCAAGTCGACGAGCATCTCGGCCGACCACGCGGCGTAGATCGACCCGTCGAACTTCTTGAGGATCTCGATGAGGACCGGCTTGGCCTCCTTGAACTTGTTGTGTTCCATCATGAGCTTGGCTCGGTGGAACTGGATCTTCGGGAGCTCGGCGTCCTTCGGATCCTTCACGTACTTCTGATAGACGTCGTACGCGTCGAGCATTTTCTTCTCGGAGTCGGTGTAGTCCGATTCCGGGAAGTCCGCCGCCGTGTCGGTCTGCGTGTCCTTGTCGGTGACCTTCTTCTTGCGCTTTTTGTCCTTGTAGACGCAAACGCCCTCGGTGTTGACCTTGCAGGCCTTGGCGCGGCCGCCGGTCTCGTCGTACTCGAGGTAGTTCTTCATCGCGAGCATCTGCGCGTACGCAGCGTCCTTCGTGTACTTGCCTGAAGGATTGCGCTCGAGGACGTGCTTGAACTCGTCGTGGGCCTGCTGGAACTTGTTGAGACCCCGCTCCTTGGTGGCCGAGTCCTTCGAGTTGTAGTCGTTGGCCGCCTGCGCCCAGAGAATCTCGGCGTAGTAGTAGTTCATCTCGTAGGCGTCCTTGTCCTTGGGGAAGGACTCCATGAACTTGCGGTACGCCTTTTCCGAGAGGTCGTACGTGTCGAGGATGCGGGTCTTTTCCGCTTCGTCGTGCCACGTCGTCGCCATCTGCTGGATCGTGTCGCGCGCTTCGTCGCGGCACTTCTTCTTGACGGCCTTCTTGAACTTGCTGTCCTTGTACTCGTCCCAGTACTCGCCGAGGCGCTGGGTTTCTTTCCACTGGATCTGCTTGTCGTCGGACGCGAGCGCGTTGACGACGATGGCCGCCTGCCACTTGCAGCGGTCGGCATCGTCGCTGTACGTGCTCTGCAGCGTCTTGTAGGTCGCCGACGACTCCACGTACATACCTTCGCCGAAGTACGCGTTGCCGAGGATCTCCATCATCGCGCGCGACATGTCCTCGCTCTTCTTCGGGCCGTCGCCGACCTTCTGGAAGAACGCCCACGCCGCCGACGGCTTGCCGGCGTGCACGTAGGCCTTCACGAGGTCGCGACGCGCATCACGACGCAGCTGCTTGGCGTTCGCTTCCGACCCCGCCTTGCCCGACTTGGTGGCGTTGATGGTCTGCACGAACTTCTGCAGGCTCTGCTGGTAGTCCGGGCCGCCGCCGTTTTGCGGGTTGAGGTAGCACCAGCCCATCTTGTAGAGGGCGTAGGCGTAGACCGGGCTGTCTTTGTAGCCGTCGACGATCTTCTGGTAGAGCTTGAGCGCCGAGTCGATCTCGTTCTTGTTGAAGTAGAAGTCGGCGAACGACAGGTAGGCGTTGGCGATGTACTTCGACTGCGGGTAGTCGCGGATGAGCCGGAGGTAGGCCTCCTTCATCTCCGCCTCGCGACCGAGCTGTCCGAGCTCGAACGCGTAGAAGTACAGCGCCTCGTCGAGGCGGTTGTACTTGGAGAACTGCTTGGAGTTGACCAGGACCTTGTAGACGTTGACCGCGTCCGCGCCCGAGGCGTTGGCCTGCTTCTCGAAGTTCTTCTGCTTGCTCTTGAGCTGGCTCGCCGTCGCCTTGTCGCCCTTGTCCTCGGCGGCGTAGATCTTGTCGTAGAGCGCGCCGGCCTGACGGTCGAAGTAGGCCTTCTTGTCGAGGTGGTGGTCGGCGAGGCGGAACAGGTAGTCCGGCATCTGGGCGTCGGTCTTGTCCGTCGCCTTGATGAGCCGCGTGAGCATCCCGATCTGCTTGTCGGCGATCTCGCGAGCGACCGCTTCCTTCTGTCGGGCGAACTGGTCCGCCGACATCATCTCGACCTGCTTGTTCTTGTCGCGCTCGGCTTCCTTCTGCGCGGCCTTGAACTTGGTGTCGAGGTTGCTCTTGGACTTGACCTTGCCCGACTTGCGCTCGTACCGAACGCTGCTTTCGCCCTTGGCGTCCTGGGCGAACGCTTGCGGCGCGGCGAGCAGCACACCGCCGAGCACTGCGGCAGTGATGCCGAGGCTCCTCGCGTTGCGCCGCCAAACCGCGGTGGGGGCGGGGGCTCCATGCTTCGAGCTGTTGGACGTCTTCATCTTGCTGTCTTCCTCTTCGTGACCTTCCGGTCGGCCTACCCTCGAGCCGGGCCCGTCGCCCGGTGTAACCGCTAAATCAAGTTCCAAGTGCGGCCTCTCAAAGCGGCGAAGGGGACACGCGCGCCGCATCCCCTTCACCGTCTCGGCTATTCCTTACAGAGGCTGTTGACCTCGTAACGGTAGTAGCCGAGCTCGTCCTGCCAGTACTCGCCGTTGTAGTTGTAGATCTCGTGTTCCTTGTCGATGTCCGGCTTCTGGGGCTTGGCGGGGTTCTGCTCGAGCCCCTTTTGCGCCTTCCGCTTTTCCAGAATTTCGTACTCGACCTTGATCATCTCGACGTTGAGGTCCTTGATCTCCTTGATCATCCCGGTGATGCGCTCGCGCGCACCGGCACCGGTGGCCTCACGGGCGGCCGATAGCGCGAGGTCGAGGTCCTCGACGACGCGCTCGCCCACGCCCGATCCCTTGAAGGAGCCGGACATGCCGTTGAACATCTCCTGCTCGCGCTCGAGCTCGGCGACGTAGTCGAAGTACTTCTCGAGCTGCTTGTCCTGCAGCGACTTCTGGGCGACCTGCTCCACGAACGGGTCGAGCCCCGACTCCTCGTTGCGGATCTTGTCCGCGAGGTCGTACAGCTGGAAGTCCTCCGGCGCCTGCTCGAGGATCCCCTGCAGGTCCTCCATCGTCTTCGGGTAGCGGCGCTGGAACTCGTCCGCGGTTCGCTTCGCGGAGTCGTAGCGGCAGTTGAAGTAGTACGTCACCGCCTTGAGCTTGAGCGCGTCGGGGTACAGGTAGTCCTCGAAGAACGGCGCGTTGAGCGTGTGGACGTAGCCGAGCGTACGCTGGTAGTGGCTGTTGGCCTTGGCGTCGTCGACCTCGACCTGACGGAACTCGGCCCACGCGGCCCAGTGCACGGCATCGAGGAAGTACTTGGAGTCCAGCGGGATCTGGTCGAGGTACTTCAGGGCCGTGTCGAACTTGCCGACCATGTAGAAGATGTTGGCCAGGCCGAGCGCCGCGAGGTGCTCGTACTGCCGCATCTCGTCGGCGAAGGTCAGCTCGGTCGAGGTCACGTCGCCACGACGGCGCCGCTTCTTCTTCTTGTCCTTCTTGAGCTGGATCTTCTTCTTCTTCTTGGCGGCCTTGCGGTTCTTCTTCTTGTTGGCCTCTTCGGCCTCCCGCAGCTCGATCGAACGGCGCAGCACGTTCTTGAACGCGGCGACCGCCGGCTCCCCGCGGAACTCGCGGGTGTGCGCGACGCCGAGGAAGAACTGGCCCGGGATGTAGTAGTCGGAGTTCTGCGGGACCTGGTCCAGCAGCGCGATGCCCTGCGCCAGGTCGCCCTTTTGGTAGTAGAAGCGGCCGAGCAGGTAGTACAGCTCGTCGCGGACCTCGTCGAAGGCCTCGTCTTCGAGGTCGGTCGGCTTGTAGGTACCGATCTTCTGCAGCACCTCGGCGCCCTCGGGCAGCTCGCGCGACAACGACGCGAGCCAGGGCAGCGTCAGCTTGTGGAACGGGTGCGCCGGGCCGGCCTGAACGATCTCGTCGAAGACCGACAGCGCCGCCGAGTAGAACTCGAGCTTGTACAGCGACTTGCCGAGCCAGAACTGCGCGCGAGGAGTGTCACCCGGGATCTCGCCGGAGGCGATCTTGTAGAACTGGATCGCCGCGGCCTCGTAGTCCTCGGCCTGGTACGTCGCTTCGCCCTGAGCCATCGGCGACCCGGCGGGGGCAGCGGTGGCCGGCGGCGGCGGCGGCGGACCACCGGCATCGGGTGGCGGCGGCGGCGGCGGAGTGTCCCCACTCGGCGGCGGCGGCGGCGGCGGGCCATCGGCAGCAGCCGTCGCCGGCAGACCGACGAGGCTCATGGCGAGCACGGTGGCGGGGATGATTCGGGTGAAGAGCCGCGGTCGGTTGCTCATGGAGCGAATGGTCCTGACGAAGTCCTCGTGACGTGTTCACCGGCGATAGCCAACGGGGCCGGCATGATGGACTCGCCGACCGACGTGACCCGAGAAGATTCGGGCGGAAGTTCGGTGGAGCGAGTCGGTGCAGAAGTTACCCGCACGGCGATCGAGGCGGGGGCCGTGAAGGTAGGGTTCCTGCATTCGAAGGCATCCGACATTACCAGCGCCTTCGAGCCAGGGGCAAGGCCGCTCGGGCGGCCGCACAAGCCGCGACGACCCAGCCGCGATCGTCGGCGCTCGTGGTCGACGCCGTCGCGGCTGGCTTTGGCGAGCGGTGCGGAAACGGGGCGCACGGGCGGACCACTGGGTGACACACGACGGCCACCCGCGATGGTTCCCGGCCCACGCCGCGTTCGCTCGGGGCGCATCGGCGAACGGATCGCGCCCGCGCACGCACCCACACGCCACAGCGGGGACGCGTTTCGCCAGTTGCGGGCGCTCGCCCACCGTTGCGCATGCGATCAGCTTCACGCCATGAACATTCGCCACGGCCGGGTGGGTTTCCTTCCTTCGCGCGTGCAGCCCCCGCCGCGCACCCGATTGCGCACGCCACCGACCACCCTCGCGCCGACCGGCGGACCCGGACCAGGGCCGAAAACCCTCGCTTGACCCCAGGAACGAGCCGTGTAGGATGCGGCCTGAGTCGGACCCGGTTGCCGGCGTTCGGCCCCGCAAAAGCCCGCGTATCGCCCACCTGTCGAGGTCGGCCACGGGCACCGCGCCGCACGAGACACCACATGGCAGCTACTGAGTCTTCTTCTCGTGGATTGGGCCCCCTGCTGCGCCGCGTCGGTGGCACGCGCCTGGGGTGGTTGGCGATCCTCCCTGTGCTGACGCTGACCGGCTGCCCGCGCGGCGATGTCGGCGCGCCCTGCAACCACGGTCAGGTCCAGCCGCCGGAGAGCAAGCTGGTCACCTTCCCGGCGCTGAGCTGCAACGACCTTCTTTGCGTCTACGCCGACGAAGAAGAGCCGCCCAGCGGTGCGTGCCAGGACGACCTCGAGTGCAACATCGACTCGTCCGCGCCGAAGTTCGAGTGCGTCCGCGACGACCCGAACGATCCGGGCAACTGCCAGCTGCGCATCGACTACGTGCTCGAGCGCTCGATGTGCTCGAAGAAGTGCTCCAGCGACGACGACTGCAAGGACGGCGGCATCGGCGAGAAGGTCGTCGCCGACAACTCGTCGTGCTCGACGGGCTTTTCCTGCGCGCGCATCCAGACGCTGGGCAAGTTCTGCTGCGAAAAGCTGTGCGTGTGCAACGACGACCTCGGCTTCACCGGTGACATCGACACCGAGTGCTCCGCCAGCACGCAGGCAGGTTGCTGCGACCAGGACCCGGTCCCCGAAGCCTGCGGCAAGCCGTAGTCGACACGAACTCGCGACGGCCTCAGCCGTCGACCTCGAAAGCCCCGGCGATCCACTCGATCTCCGGGGCTTCGTCGTTGGACCACGTCACGCCGACGACGTCGAAGCGCACGTCGACCCGCTCCCACAATCCTTCGCGCACCAGCCACGCGGTCGCGCCGCGAACGAGGCGCGCCTGCTTGCCCGGACCCACCGTCTCCACCGGACGCCCGCGCACGTTGTCGGCGCGCGAGCGAACTTCGATGAACACGTAGATATCGGGGTCTGCGGAGCGTTTGGCGATGATGTCGAGCTCGACGCCGGCCACGTCTACGTTGCGCGCGACGACGGTCAGACCGCGGTCGCGCGCGAGATCGACGACGCACGACTCCGCCCGGGCTCCGCGATCACGCGTCGAGCCCGGTGCGAAACCTTCCGACACTGCGGCGTCCGATCGGCCGGAGGGGCCGGCTCAGGCGTCCGCGTCGCTCGCCTCGGCGAGCTCGGGCTCGACCGCTTCGGGCTCGGGGCTCGAGAGCACCGACGCGTAGCTGCCGAGCTTGCGACGGATTCGCGCCGCGTTCCCGCGAAGGCCACGCAGGTAGTACAGCTTCGCGCGACGGACCTTGCCGCGGGTGACGAGCTCGACCTTCGTCACTCGGTTGGATCCCTCCATGAAGACGCGCTCGACACCGACGCCGTGGGAGACCTTGCGGACGGTGAACGAACCGCGGGCCCCACCGCGCTTGCGATGGATGCAGACGCCTTCGAAGATCTGAATGCGCTCCTTGCCGCCCTCGGAGATCAGCGCGTGCACCTTGACGGTGTCGCCGGCGCGAAACTCGGGGATGTCGTGGCGGACGCTGGCCTGCTCGATGGCGGCGATAATCGGGCTCGTGTAGCTCATGGCGACTCTCGTTCCTCGTCGTCGTCGCGGGGGCCGTGGCCGAGAAGGGCCAACAGCACGTCGGCCGTGACGGCCGCCGACGACGTGGGCTGCGAAACATCGGCGATCGCGTCGGCGAGTGCAAGTCCGGGGCGCGCAGCGGCGACGTCGGCTTCCGCCGGTGCGTAGATCGCGGGCGTCGGGTCCCCCGTGGGGGCGCTCGCGCCGATCCAGACCGCCAGAACGCGCCCGCAAGGGCCGTCTGCGACCCGCAGCGCGTCGAGCACCTCGGCGGCCGAGGTCGCGGTCGACCCGGTCCGTGCGGCTCCTCTCACCGCGTGCACCACCCACGGTTCGGCCCCGCCCGCGCGACGCAGCCGTTTCCGCGCCGAACGCCAATCCGACAGGGCCGCGACCGTCGGACGACCGCCCGCGGCGCGCGCCCACTCGGCCGCCGCGTCCGCGCTGCCGCCCACGAGCATGACGCCCGCGACCGCGTGATGACGCGCGAGCGTGACCCAAGGCGCCGGTTCGCTGGCGAGCGCCGCGTCGACGACGAGATAGATCGGGCTGCCCTCGGGCAGCGACACCGAGGGTCGCAAGTCCGGTCGCAACGCCCACGTGCGACGACGGGCCGCGGCCGCTCGCCACTTGGCGATCGCATCGTGATCACCGGAGCGCAGCACGTCGGGCACGGCGTGACCACGAAACTCGGCGGGCCGGGTGTACTGCGGATACTCCAGCCACGCTCCGTCGGTATCGTCGGCGAAGCTGTCGAGCTCGGCGGACGCCGGGTTGCCGAGCACGCCTT
This sequence comes from uncultured Pseudomonadota bacterium, assembly GCA_937896535.1. Lineage (GTDB taxonomy): Bacteria > Myxococcota_A > Polyangia > Nannocystales > Nannocystaceae > CALBMM01. Next base: position 1,800 of record CALBMM010000226.1, on the reverse strand, counting down.
CGCCCAGACGCGAGATGGCTTCGATCATCGCAAGCGCGGCGACCTCTCCGCCACCGAGCACGAAGTCGCCGAGCGAGAGGCACTCGTCGACGAAGTGCTCGCGCACGCGATCGTCGATGCCTTCGTAGCGCCCGCACAACAGACCGATCCGCGGCAGCTTCGACAGTCGCATCGCCGCCGCGTGATCGAAGCGCGGGGCCGAGGGCGTCAGCAGCACGCGATGCATCGGACCGCGCTCGCGTGTCACGTGCTCGAGCGCGTCGACGACCGGACCCGGCATCATCACCATGCCGGGGCCGCCACCGAAGGGGGTGTCGTCGACGGTCCGATGCTTGTCGCTCGTGAAGTCGCGGAAGTTGGTGCACTGCACCGTGACGTGTCCGCGCTCGATCGCCTTGCCGAGCAGGCCGGCGGAGACGAACCCCTCGATCGCTTCGGGAAACAGCGTGAAGACCTCGAAGGCCGTCATCGCTGCGCCTCGAGCGGATCGGGCAAGAACCCCGGCGGAACGTCCACGACGAGGCGTTGTGCGTCGATCTCCACGAGGAACTGCGGCAACGCGGGCAAGAGCCACTCGTGCGTGCCACCGTCGTCGTCGCGCCAGAGGATCTCGAGCAAGTCCTGCACGCCGTTGCTCGACACGCCGGTCACTTCACCGAGCGGGCGCGCGATGCCGTCGACGATCTCCTCGACGCGCGCGCCGATCAGATCGGCGAGGTAGTACTCGTCCTCCGACAGCGGCGGCAGCTCGTCGCGATCGACCCGAACCTCGCAGCCCTTGAGCGACTCGGCCTCGTTGCGGCTGCCGATGCCGCCGAGCTGCACGCGCATCAGGCCCGGCTTGCCCGGCACCTCGTCGGCGGAGATCACCGACACGGTGCGCACGAGTGTGTCCTCTCGCCACAACTCGATCGCGCGTCCCTGCCCCACCGCCTCCGAGTCGGCGTCGAACAACTTGATCCGCACCGCGCCGGCGATGCCGTGCACCCCAGCGACGTAGCCGACAGGAAAGCGGGATTCGCTCATGCGACGCGCGACATTCGGCTCGCGGGCCGGCCCACGGCAAGAGGAACTATTCGAGGATTTCGAGGTCCGCGCGCTTGCGCAGCTTCGACGACGCGGCGCTGAGAATCGCGCGCATTGCCTTCACGGTGCGGCCTTGCTTGCCAATGACCTTGCCCAGGTCTTCTTTGGCAACGCGAAGCTCGAGCACCACGGTCTGCTCGCCAGCGATTTCCGCGACTTGCACCTCGTCGGGATTGTCGACGAGTGATCGCGCCAGGAACTCGATCAGTTCTTTGAGAGAAACGGATGACATCAGGTGGCTCCAGCGCGGAGAAGGAACAGAAATCGCAGGTTGCGCAGGGATGGGAGGGGGGAGCTGAGCCGAGCTTTGGAAGCATCCCACACCCCCAGCACCGGAGCAAACGGATGTGGTCCACATCGCTAGGGAATCCCCGGTCGTAGGGGCGGGGGCGCCCCTTGCAGCCGCCGAGATGCGAGGCAACCACGGCAAACGCCCGGTCCGCGGGAAGCGGCCGGGCGTGATCGTCGGCGAGGCGCGTGAGTTGCGCGGCTCAGTCGGCGGCCGGCGCGTTCGCCTTGAGCAGGCGCTGGACCGTCTCCGTCGGCAGGGCGCCGACGCCGAGCCAGTAGTCCACGCGATCCTGCTGCAGGTTCACCGTGGACGGATCCGCATTCGGGTCGTACGTCCCGAGCTTTTCGAGGAAGCGACCATCCCGGGGGGAGCGGGTGTCGGCAGCGACGATCCGATAGAAGGGGCGCTTCTTGGCGCCCGCG
>CALBMM010000225.1 GCA_937896535.1 uncultured Pseudomonadota bacterium | reverse complement strand
CGAGTCGCCGCCGGTCGAGATCGGGGGCATGGCCCAGCGCCTGGACTGCAATGGCGTGCACGCGTGCGCGCTGCGGATGGATGGGCAGCTGTTTTGCTGGGGTGACGGCGGACAAGGACGCCTCGGGCTCGTCATGAACAGCGACAACATCGGCGACAACGAGACGCCGCTGTCGGCGGGCCCGGTGCAGGTCGGTGGCCAGGTCGTCGACATCGCGGTGGGCGGCGCCCACACGTGCGCGCTCATGCAAGGCGGCACCGTGCGCTGCTGGGGACGGGGCAGCGAAGGCCAGCTCGGGTACGGCAATACCGCGGACATCGGTGACGACGAGACGCCGATGTCCGCCGGCGACATCATGCTCGGCGAGCCCGCGGTTCAGATCGCGACGGGTGGATCGCATACCTGCGTGCGCCTGCAGTCCGGGCTGATCAAGTGCTTCGGCCACAACGGCAGCGGTCAGCTCGGTGACGGCACGACCGACAACCGCGGCGACGCGCCCGACGAAGTTCCCGCCATGCTCGCGCCGATCAACCCCGGCGAGCAGGTCGCGAGCATCGAGGCCGGTCTCGCCCACACCTGCGTCGTGCTGGTGTCCGGTGCCATCAAGTGCTGGGGCGCCGGCGCGCAAGGGCGGCTGGGCTCGGAGGGGACCGACAATCTGCGCGAGCCCGCGGCCGCATCGGTTCCGGTCGACGCCGTGTTCGGCGCGACGACGGTCGCCCTCGGGGCAGCGCACACCTGCGCGCGTCTGACCGATGGATCGTTGCGCTGCTGGGGCGCCGGCGCCGTCGGGCAGCGCGGCTACGGCAACTCCGACGACTTCGGGGACGAGGCCGGGGAGACGCTCGTGTCGCTGCCGCCCGTGCCGCTATGAGTCGGCGTCGCCGCGTCCGACGAAGAAGCCGTGCTCGCCGCGTCCGGCGTAGTTGGGCAGCAGCAGCGTGCCGTCGTCCCGCGCGACGACCGGGCCGCCGCGGTCGTGCGCGATCACGTCGCCGCGTCGGACCGCATCGAAGCTCGCCCATCCCGGCACCATCGTGAATGCGTCGCCCGGGGCGATGACGTGCTGGGCGTGGACACGCACGGCCCCGGGCAGGGCGGCCGTGCGGGCCCGAAGAACCTGCAGCGACGCCAGTGCCGGATCGATGCGCGTGGTGTCGACGACGCCGAGCGACGACAGCACCGACCACACCGCCGCGGCGAGGTGCTCGCGCGCGGCCGGGTCGCCGTGGGACCCGCCCTCGATGGCGATCCCACGGTGCCCGTGTCGCGAAAGCCACGGCAGCAGCGCGCCGTCGGTACGCTCGTCGAGTCCGAGGATTCGGGGAGCCGGAACGACGCGGCCGATCTCGTCGTTGCGCGCGCCCGTCGGCACGATGACGAAGGGCGCCCCGTCGCCCGACATCGTGTGCAGGTCCACGAACGTGGCCGGCCGACCATCCGTCGCGCGGGCGATCGCGTCGACGAGCTCGCGTCGCTCGGTGTCTTCGGGTGCCTCGTCGGCGCGGGGCTGCGCGATGCGGGCGAGAGTCTGGGCCGTCCACCCGCGATTGAGGTCCTCGGCGAGGAAGCGACACCCCTTGCGGAGCGCACGGCGATTGCCGACGAGCGCGACGACCCGACCGTGCACGGTGGTCCGTGTCAGCGCCTCGAGCACGGCTTGCGCCGCGAGCAGTCCAGCCGGCTCGTCGCCGTGCAGCGCGGCGACGACGACGACCGTGGGTCCCGCGGCGCCGCGAACGGTACCGAGGACCCGGTCCGTCGCGCCCGCGTCGCTCACTTGATCTCGAGCAGCTCGATCTCGAAGACGAGCATCCCCTGCGGTCGGCCGGGCTTGCCGGCGTAGGCGAGGTCTTCCGGGATCCAAAAGCGCCACTTGTCGCCCACGACCATCAGCTGCACGCCCTCGGTCCAGCCCTTGATCACGCGGTTGAGCGGGAACGTGGACGGACGTCCGCGGGGGATCGAGCTGTCGAACATGTTGCCGTCGGTGGTCCAGCCGGCGTAGTGCACGGAGACCGTGCTCGTCTCGCCGGGATGCGCGGTGCCCTTGCCCTCGACGAGCTTCTTGTAGGCGAGCCCAGAGGTGGTCTTCTCCGCATCGGCGGGCGGTGCGGCCACGTCTTCGGGCGTCTTGGGCGGCGGCGGCGGCTCGGGCAGCTCGTCGACGCCGAGCAGCTCCACCTCGAACACGAGCATGCCCTGCGGCTTGCCGGGCTGGCCCTTGTAGGCGAGGTCCTCGGGCACCCAGAAGCGGAACTTGTCGCCTTCGACCATCAGCTGCAGACCTTCGGTCCAGCCGGCGACGACCTTGTCGAGCGTGAAGCTCGAGGGACGACCGCGGGTCAACGAGCTGTCGAACATCTTGCCGTCGGTGGTCCAGCCCGAGTAGTGCACGCGCACGCGGTCCCAGGCGCGAGGCTTCTTGGTGCCCGTGCCGGCGGTCAACACCTTGTAGGCCAGACCCGAGTCCGTCTTCTTCGCGTCCGACGGCGCCGTCGCGACGTCCTCCGGAGTCTCGGGCGCACGCATCACCTCGACGAGCTCGAGGTCGTACGTGATCGTGCCCTCGGGCGCACCGGGGCGGCCCTTGTACGCGAGCTCCTGCGGGACCCAGCACCGGCGCTTCTCGCCCGGTGCCATCATCCCGATCGCATCGGCCCAACCCTCGATGGGCGGCTTGGACATGCGCACGAGCTTGGGCGCCTTGCGACCGCTGGTCGTGTCGACCGTCTCGCCCGCGGCATCCCACGCGGTGAAGTGGATCTTGACCGTGTCGTTGGGTCCGGGCGCATCGCCATCGCCGGCGGCGAGCTGCTTGCACTTGACGCCGGACTCGCTCGTGTCGACTCCGGCCGGGGCGCTGCCCACGTCTTCGGGCGCGGGTACCTGGGTGACCTTGCGCTTGGGAACGTCGCGCATCTTGGGCGTGGAGGTGCCCTGCTTGTCCTGGTCGCCCCCCGACACCTTGATCTCCGCCTTGGCGGCGGGCTCGGCCTTTTCGGGACTCGGCGGCGGACTGGTGCAGCCGGCAAGGCCGAAACCGAGCGCGAGAGACCAGCCCAAGGACGAACTCCAACGAGGTCGCATCGTCACGGCCGGGAATCTACGGCGACTTGCGGCGCCGTGCCACTGCCGCGCCGCGGTCGCGAGGGAGTCTGCGCACGTGGCGCTACGGGGCCTCGTCGTCTTCGGCGGCGGCCTGTTCCTGCACGCTGGCCAGGACGCCGGCGAGCCGCCCGAGGCGGTCGGCGAGGTTCTTGGCTTCCTCCGCCGTCAGCACGACCGGTCCGCCGTCACGCGTGGTGGCCTTGAGGTGGATCGCGGTCTGCCCCTCGATCCAGGCGAAGGCCTCCTTGACCTTGACGACTTCGGCGGTGTTTTTCATGCGCCCCGGTAGTGTTCCAGGCGCGGCGCAGACAAACAAGCGGCGGCGTTTGTCGATGCCGCGGCCGTGCGGCACCATCGTAGAGATGGAAGCGGACGACCGAACCGCGCTCGAGGCCGAGATCCGCGGCCACTGCGACGCGGAGCGGTGGGGCCCCGCCGCAACGGCGGGCATTCGTGGATACGGTCCCGAGATTCTCGGTTACCTCACGGCGATGGCTCGCACCGAGACCGATGCCGCCGAAGTGTTCTCGGCGTTCTGCGAGGATTTGTGGAAGGGACTGCCGGGGTTTCGTTGGCAGTCGTCGTTTCGCACGTGGGCGTACACGCTCGCGCGCCATGCCCTGTATCGGCTCTCTCGTGACCCGCACAGAAAGCCCGGCCGACAGGTCGCGCTGTCGCAGTCGCCGGAAGTCTTCGAGGTGGCCGCGTCGGTGCGCTCGTCGACCCTCGTGCATTTGCGCACCGCGACCAAGAACAAGTTCGCCGAGCTGCGCGAGCAACTCGAGCCGGACGATCGCACGTTGCTGATCCTGCGGGTCGACCGACGCTTGGCGTGGAACGAGATCGCTCGGGTCATGGCGGAGTCGACCGATCCCGACGAGGGGGAGATCAAGCGAACTGCCGCCGCGCTGCGCAAGCGGTTCGAGCGGGCCAAGGAGCGCTTGCGCAAGCTCGCCGCCGAGCAGAACCTGCTCGGCGAGTGACCACGCCCTGGGCCATCCACGGCCGCGCCGCGACGCACGACTGGATCGTCGGCGTCGTCGGCGACCACGCCGCGACCGTGCGGGCACTCGAGGAGGCGGCCGGGCGCCAGCCGCGGGAGGTCGCGACGCTCGTGACGCGGGCGAACTTTCGCGAGCTGACCGAGCTCGCCTCGTGGCTGGCCGTGCACGACGTTCGCCGGTGGATCGTGACGATCGCGGGCGCGACCGGCCGCTTCGCCGACGACCCGCGGCCGTGGATCCCGAGGCTGGGCATGGCGGTGCCCCACGCGCTCGCGGCCGTCGATCGGGCGCGACGACTCGGCATCGAGGCGCACCTACGAGGCGCCCCCACGTGCTTGTTGGGTCCCCACGCGGACTGGGCGAGCCCGTGCGCGCCGCGCCGCTACGCACCTCGCTGCGAGGGGTGCCGGCTGCGCTCGTCGTGCCCGGGGGTGGATGCGTGGTACCTCGATCGGTTCGGCGGCGGCGAGCTGCGACCGCCCTGATAGACTGCTGGCATGGCCGAGTCGACGTCGCGACGCTTGCCGGTGCTGACGCCGGACCAGGCGTCGTCGTTGGCGGCCGACATGGTCGAGATCCAGCTCGGCCACATGTGCAACAACCGCTGCGTCTTCTGCTCGAGCGGACAGGCGACCGCGCTGGGCCAAGCCCGGCCGATGGACGTCGAGCCGATCTTCGCGGCGCTCGACGGCGCCAAGGCCCGCCGCGCCCGCAAGGTCACCTTCCTCGGGGGCGAGCCCACGCTGCAGCGGGCGTTCTTGCCGGCGCTGGCCCGCGCGCAGCGCCTGGGCTTCGAAGAG
>CALBMM010000224.1 GCA_937896535.1 uncultured Pseudomonadota bacterium | reverse complement strand
CGGCTGCGTCGACGATGCCGACTGCACCGACCCCGCCGCCCCCAACTGCGACGGCACCGCCCAGACCTGTGTCGGCTGCGTCGACGATGCCGACTGCACCGACCCCGCCGCCCCCAACTGCGACGGCTCGTCCCAGACCTGCGTCGGCTGCGTCGACGACGGCGACTGCGCCGCCCCGACCCCCGCCTGCCAGGGCAGCACGCAGACCTGCGTGCCGTGCACGGACGACACGTACTGCACCGATCCGCTGGCGATGGTCTGCGACGTGCCGGCCACGACTTGCGTGGAGTGCCTCGGCGACGCCGACTGTCCGGTCGCCTTCGCGTGCGACGAGCCGACCAACACGTGCTTCTTCTTCTGTACCGACGACAACCAGTGCGCGCCGGGCCAGCAGTGCGACGCCGGCAGCTGCGTGGACGTGGATTGTTTCGACGACAGCGAGTGCCTCGCCGGCAGCACGTGCATCGACAACGTCTGCGTGCCGCTGCCCTGCACCAGCGACGACGACTGCCCGCTCGGCAGCGAGTGCGACGAGGACCTCGGCGTGTGCGTGCTCGAGAACCTGCCGGGCTCGGAGTGCTTCGACTCCGGCGAGTGCCCACCCGCGCTCGGCTGCGGCGCGGGCTACTGCCTGCGTTGCCAGGGCAACGGCAACCGCTGCAATTCGTGCGACTCCAACCTCGACTGCGGCGGCGGCCACCCCTTCTGCAACGTCGAGCTCGACGCCTGCCTCGAGTGCCTGACCACCGCCGACTGCGCGAACGGCACGGACATCTGCTACCCGACCGGCGGCTGCGGACCCGAGTGCGCCATCGATGCCGACTGCCCCAACAACCGCATCTGCGACGAGTTCGGTCGCTGCACCACGCCGGTGCTCGGCACCGAGTGCACCGCCGATCTCGACTGCCCCGTCGGGGCGCAGTGCGTGGGCCAGTTCTGCAAGTTCTGCGACGACGACCCCGCCGACCCGGGCAACTGTCTGCCGTGCAACCCGGGCCTGCCCTGCGGGGCCGGCAACGTGTGCGACCTCGACGTATTCGTATGCGTGGAGTGTCGCGGCGACGAGGACTGCGGCGGCGGCACGCTGTGCCAGTTCGGGGCGTGCACCGCTCCGTGCTTCGACGATGGCGACTGTCCGCTCGGCTTGACCTGCGACGTCGCCATCAACCGCTGCGAGCTACCGTAGCGGGAGGCCTCACGGCGAGAGGGGGGCCACCGGCCCCTCGATCGCCTCGAGCATGGGCGTGCGGTAGTCGACCTCGACGTTGAGACGCACGAGGACCGCGTGCAGTCCCCACTGCAGCCGCTGGTACCACATCCATTGTGGCGGGATCTTCAGGATCCGGACGTTCGGACTCGTCGGCCCCGAGAACTGCATGCCCGCTCTGATGTAGTCGGGCGTGAGTCGGTAGCGCGGGTGCAGGTACGGCTCGAGCTGGTGCCGCATCATCGCCCAGTGGTGATCGAAGTCGAACTTGGCGGGCTTGGCCACCATCCCGGTCGCGCGCACGGCCTCGTCGAACCCCGCGCGGTCCCCCGCCAGCAGCACCTTCGCCACGCGGCGTTCGGCCTCCACGAACGACGGATCGAACCGTCGCACGCACCCGAAGTCCAGGAACGCGGTGGGTCCTTGCAGGCGAAACCGGTAGTTGCCCGGGTGCGGGTCGGCGTTGATCGCCAGCAGACCGAACAGGCTTCGGTAGGCGAACCGCACGAGCGCCCCCGCGACCTCGGCCCGCCGAGCTTCGTCGGCCGTCTCGACGAACGTGTAGAAGTCCATCCCCTCGGCCCAGTGCGTGGTGATCACCGTCTCGGCGCAGTGTCCGACCACCGCCGCGGGGATCTCGACGTCCGGATCGTCGGCATAGACCTCGGCGAACTGCCGCAGGTTGTGGGCCTCGATGCGATAGTCACACTCCTCGACGAATCTCTCCCGCAGCTCGGCGACCATGGCGTCACCATCGACCGCGCTGGCGAGCGAGGCGATCTTGGCGAGACGGCCGATCCGGGAGAAGTCGGCGTCGATCGTCTCTCGGATCCCCGGGTACTGGACCTTCACGGCGACGTCCCGACCCGCGATCCGACCGCGGTGTACCTGTCCGATGGACGCCGCGGCGACGGGCGACTCGCTCAGGCTCTCGAACAGCTCGTCGACCGGTCGCCCGAGCGCCCCCTCGATCACTTCGGCGACCGTCTCGAACGCGAGCGGCTGCCCCCCGGTCTGCAGGCCTCGCAGCGCCGCGTGGGTCGACTCGGGCAGGATGCCCTCGAAGTACGACAGGATCTGGCCGACCTTCATCGCCATCCCCTTCATCTGGTCGAGCTCCGCCGCGAGGGTCTCGCCGAGCCTGCGATCGCCGTCGCCCTCGAGGCCGACGGTGCGCCGCGCGGCGAGCCGGGCTGCCGACACCGCGACCTTCGACGTGGACCACAGCCGTGCGCCGAGGCCACGGCGGATCGAGCGGCGGGGACCGTCGTCGTTGCCCACGTGGCCTCGATCGCTGCCGGCGGCGTGCGCGTTACCGCGGGCCGCTACAGGCCGTGGTCACACAGACCGTCGGCCTCGTCGCTCTCGACCCGCAGGATCGTCTGGCCGACCACGACGCCGAGGCCGAACAGGACCAGCCACAGGACCACGAAGACGATGATTGCGCCGACTGCGACCATCTGAAGCAGGGTGTACCACGGGCGGGCGGGGTCGGTCGCGGACTGCTACCCTCGCGCGCCATGAGTGCGTCTGCCCTCGCCCTCGAGGTCGCCCAGGCCCTTGCCGCCGCCCTCCCCGCCGAGGCCGGGTTGTCGGTCCAAGACGTCGCCGAGATGCTCGCCCCGCCCCCGAAGGCGGACATGGGTGACTTCGCGTTCCCCTGCTTTCGTCTGGCGAAGGCTCTGCGCAGCGCACCTCCCAAGATCGCGGCCCAGATCGCCGAGGCCGTCGACGCCAGCGGCGTAATCGCATCCGCCAGCGTCGCCGGACCGTACGTCAACGTGACCGTCTCGCTCGCCGAAGCGGCCCGACTGGTGCTACCCGCGGTCGCCCGCGGCCTCGGCGAGCCGACCTCGACCCGGACCGAGAAGGTCATGGTCGAGTACTCGCAGCCCAACACGCACAAGGCGTTCCATGTCGGCCACATGCGCAACGTGGCGCTCGGCGACGCGCTCGTGCGACTGCTGCGGGCCGATGGCTACGAGGTCGTGGCCGCCAACTACCTCGGCGACGTCGGGGCCCACATCGCCAAGTGCCTGTGGTGGTACCTCGACATGCTCGACGATGCCGGCCGCCAGCCTCCCGACGAGGCCCGCGGCGAGTGGCTCGGCGAGCTGTACTCGTCGGCGAGCAACCAGCTCGACGACTGGACCGACGCCGCCAAGGCCGGCGACGCCGACGCCCAGGCCAAGCTCGACGCCGCCAAGGCCCGCACCACCGAAATCTTGCACAAGATCGAGTCGCGCGATCCGGAACTGACCGAGATCTGGAAGCGGACGCGGCAGTGGTCGATCGACGAGTTCGACGAAATCTACGCGTGGCTCGACGTCCACTTCGACCGCGTGTTCCACGAGTCGGAGGTCGACGAGCCGGGTCTCGAGCTCGTCGACGAGTTCCTCGCCAAGGGCGTGTTCGTCCACAGCGAAGGCGCGGTCGGCATCTTCAACGACGAGGTCAAGCACATGCCGTTCTTCATGCTGCGCAAGCGGGACGGCACGGGGTTGTACTCGACCAAGGACCTCGCGCTCGCGCGGCTCAAGTTCGAGGACTACGCGATCGATCGGTCGATCTACGTCGTCGACGTGCGTCAGTCCGACCATTTCCGCCACGTGTTCCTGACCCTGCACAAGATGGGGTTCGCGCAGGCCGATCGGTGCGAGCACGTGCCCTACGAGATGGTCGAGCTTCCGACCGGGGCGATGGCGACCCGCAAGGGCAACGTGATCCTCTTTCGCGAGCTGCGCGAGAAGATGACGTCGCACCTGCGCTCGCACTACCTGGCCAAGTACGAGGGCGAGTGGCCCGACGCGGAGATCGAGCAAGCCGCCGACCAGATCGCGCTCGGGGCCATCAAGTACGGAATGCTCAACCGCGACGTGAACCAGAAGATCGTCTTCGACATGGAGGCGTGGCTGGAGGTCGAAGGCGACACGGGACCGTACTTGCAGTTCGGTGCCGCACGTGCCGGCTCGATCCTCCGCAAGGCGGACGAGGCCGGCAAAGTGGCATCGGCGGGTCTGTACGACGACGACGCGAGATTGCGGGCAGCCGGAGCTGCGCTCATCGAGCCCGAGGAACGCGCTCTGCTACTCGCCATCGACCAGCTGCGGACGGCCGTGCACCAGGCGGCGCAGACGCTGCGTCCCAACTCGATGTGCAGCTACTTGCTGACGCTGGCCAAGGCGATCCATCGCTTCTCCACCTCCAAGAACTGCCACGTGCTCAGCTCCGAAGGCGCGCTGCTCGACGGTCGCCTGCTGCTCACCAAAGCAGCACACGGCGCCATGGTCTGGGGACTCGCCCGCCTCGGGATTCCAGCACCCGCGCGAATGTGAGGATCCCACACCGGGCGAGACCATCGCCCTGGCCGGCCCGTGCTATCGCATCGACCATGGTCGACGAATCTCGCACGCCGGTCATCATCGACGCCGTCCGCACGCCGATCGGCCGCCTCAAGGGTGCGTTGGCTCCGGTGCGCCCCGACGACCTCGCGGCCCACGTCGTGCGGACGCTGGTGGAGCGCTACCCGAGCGCGATGGAGCAGCTCGAAGACATCTACTTCGGCGCAGCCAATCAGGCCGGTGAAGACAACCGCAACGTCGCGCGCATGGCCGGGTTGCTCGCGGGTCTTCCGGTCGAGATCCCCGGTGCCACGGTCAATCGTCTGTGCGGCTCCGGCATGGAGGCGATCATCCAGGCGGCCAAGTCGGTCATGTGTGGCGAGGGCGAGGTCTACATCGCCGGTGGGGTCGAGAGCATGACCCGCGCACCGTTCGTCATGCCCAAGTCCGACGAGGCGTGGCCCCGCGCCGCCGAGGTCTTCGACACCTCGCTGGGCTGGCGCATGATCAACCCCAAGATGAACGGGCTGTACCCCGTCGAGGGGCTGGGCTCGACGGCGGAGAACGTGGCGGAGCGCTACTCGGTCAGCCGGCAGGACCAGGACGCATGGGCCCTCGGCAGCCACGAGAAGGCCGCCAACGCCCAGGACGAGGGCTGGCTCGACGACGAGATCGTCGGCATCAGCGTCCCGCAGGGGCGCAAGGAGGAGCCGATCCGCATCACCGCCGACGAGGGCATCCGCCGCGACACCACGGCCGAGAAGCTCGCCAAGCTCCGCCCCGTGTTCCGTCAGGGTGGCACGGTCACGGCCGGAAACAGCTCGTCGCTCAACGATGGATCCTGCGCAGTGCTCGTGATGAGCCTGGCGCGGGCGCGCGCGCTGGCACTCGAGCCGATGGCTCGCATCGTCAGCTGGGGCCACGCCGGCGTGGATCCGAGCGTGATGGGTGTAGGGCCGATCCCGGCGAGCCGAAAGGCGCTCGGGCGCGCGCAGATCGAGGTCAAGCACATCGACATCGCCGAGCTCAACGAGGCGTTCGCGTCGCAAGTGCTCGCGTCGATGCGGGCGCTCGAGCTGCCCCCGGAGAAGGTCAATCCCGCCGGTGGAGCGATCGCACTGGGTCACCCGCTCGGGTGTTCCGGGGCACGCATCGTCACCACGCTCGTGCACGGCCTGCGACGCACCAAGGGCCGCTTCGGTCTGGCCACGATGTGCATCGGCGTCGGCCAGGGAATCGCGTGCGTCGTGGAGCGGCTGTGACCACCACGATTCCCGGGCAGTCCCGCTTCACGCTCGAAGTCGGACCCGGCTACGTCCACTTGTGGCAGGCCGGTGAGCTCGCCGACCGCGAGGACGCCGGACACGTTCGCCAGGAGGTCGAGGCGCTGCTCGACCAGACCGGCTACCGGCGCCTGCTGATGGACAACCGATCCACCAAGGCGCCGGGCGAAGCGATCCGCGAGTTCGTGTGGCGCTGGCTGACCAGTGAGGCGTTCGACCGCGTCGCGATCCTCGTCAAGGACCAAGTGCTCGCGCATGCGATCGGTGAACGACCGGATGCCGACGATCGGATCCGCGGCTTCACGGACCAAGACGCCGCCACGGAGTGGATCCGCGACGGCGCCGCCGCAAACGGCTGACCGGGTCGTCTATTCGCCGCAGGCACACTCGACGGTGCCTTCGAACGCGACCATCGTCTCGACCTGCAGGCCGCCGAAGGGACACTCCCCCACCACCTCGGAGCTTCCGAAGTCGTGCGAGGAGTCGACGATCACCCCACCGCCGTTCCAGAACGAGCCCGCTTCGTCGCAGCTCGCCGAGCAGTACGCGTCGACACCCGGGTAGTGCAGGAACTGAGCGATCATCGTCTGGTCGGCGTTGATGCGCGCCTCGAAGCGCAGCTTGTCGACGTACTCGGGAGGCGCTTCTTCTTCGATCGAACCGGCGACGAGCCACTCCCACGGGGGATCGCAGCTACCGATCTTGATGTTGCCGCTCGCCGAGTTCCCGACGAAGGCGACGCCGCTTCCACCGTCGTCTCCGCGACCACGAAAGCCGTAGTCGGAGTCGGAGTCGGATTGGTCACAGCCCAGCAGGGCCAAGGAGGCGACAGCGGCGATCGAGATCAGTCGTACGTTCACGGTGGTCCTCTTGCCCGTCGATAGAGGCGCCGCTCCAGGGGTGTGACGGCTCGTCGGAAAAAAAAATCCGCACGTCGTTGCGGAAAAAGCGCGCCAGACAAAGGCCCTGAATTCGATAGGCTTTCACGCATGAGCCGGCAGTCAGGCGCGACGCCCGGGACGTCGACTCCCGCCGACGCCGTCGGGGGCGCGCAGGTCACGCCGAGCTCGCCACCCTCGGATCTCGAGACCGTCTCCTCCGACTCGATGCAGGCGCTGCTGGCCAAAGTGGCCGCGGCTCCGTCGGTCGAGCTCGGGACCGCCGAGCCGGGGGTGCTCAAACCAGGCTCCCTCATCGACGGCACCTATCGCATCGAGCGCAAGCTCGGCGCCGGCGGAATGGGCATGGTCTTCCTCGCCCACGACCTCGAGCTCGACCGGATGGTCGCGTTGAAGGTGCACCGTGGCCCGACCAAGAGCCGCGACGTACAGCGGCTCGGACGCGAGGCGAAGGTGATGGCCCGGCTCAACCATCGCCACGTCGTCAGCGTGTACGAAATCGGATCGCACGGCGAGATGATGTTCGTGGCGATGGAGTACCTGGGCCGCGGCACGTTGCGCGCGTGGCTGACCGAAACTGCCCGCACGTGGCGCGACATCGTCGAGATGTTCCTCGACATCGGCGAGGGGCTGACCGCCGCGCACGAGCTCGGCATCGTTCACCGCGACCTCAAGCCGGACAACGTGCTCGTCGACGACGGAGGCCGAGCCAAGGTCGCCGACTTCGGACTCGCGCGCTTGTTCGGCACGCCTGGCGACGACGACGACGACGACGGATACGCTGACGGCGCGGCGGGGGAAACCCGTACGCGCGGCGCAGCTTCCCGCGCATTGCTCGAACGCTTCACGGTGACCGGGGCCGTCGTCGGGACGCCGGCGTACATGTCCCCGGAACAGTTCGGTGGCTTCGATACCAGTCCCGCCTCGGACCAGTTCTCCCTGGCCGTGATGCTGTACGAGGCGCTCGCCGGGCGCAGGCCTTTCCGAGCTTCGACGACGCTGGAGCTGGCGACCGCGGTGGTGGAGGGCAGCTTCGAGCGATACCCCGCGGGGGTCCACGCGCCGCGCAAGGTCTTCGACGTGATCGCGCGCGCGCTCGACCCCGAGGCGAGCGCCCGCCATCCGTCCGTCGCCGCCATGATGGCGCGACTGCGTGACATCCTGGGTCAGCGCCGGCGTCGCATCGTGGCCGGCGTGGCGACCGTCGTCGTGATCGGCGCCCTGGGCTCGGGGTTCTCGGCCGCGACCGCCCTGGCCCCGTCGCCGTGCGAGGACGCCGGCGAAGGGCTGGAGTTCTACGCCCAGTCGAGACGCGACACGATCGACGCCAAGCTCCGGGCGACGTCCGACGCGCTCGCGGACGCCGCCGTGGGAAGCCTCGACGACTTCGCCGACGCCTGGTCGTCACAGCGGGTACAGGCGTGCACGGCCACGGAGGTCGCGACCGAGCGCTCGGACTTCGAAAAGGGCCTGAAGATGGCATGCCTCGATCGCATGGCCGCGCGCTTCGACGGCCTGACCGCGACGCTCGCCGACACCGGCTCGCTGCACGCGATCGAAACCGCGAGCGACGTCGCCGAGCTGCTGCCGGACCTCGCACTGTGCGAGGACGTGGCGACGCTCGAGTCGTTCGACCGACGGTTCGCATCGGTGTCCAGCCGTGACTCGACCGCACAGGATCGCGCCCTCGCCGAGGCCGAGCGCGTGATGGCCCGTGCCGACACCCTGCTGCAGCTGGCGCGGCCGGAGGCCAAGGACGCCGCCGAGACGCTGCTGCAGCTGGCGACCACCCACGAGCTCGCGCAGTACCAGCTGCGAGCGGAGCTGCTGCTTTCGGACATCGCAGCGATCCACGGCGACCACACCGAATCGACGCGACGACGGGACCGTGCCGGCCAGCTCGCGGCCGCGGCCGGCGACGACATCGAGTCCGTGCGGGTGATGCTCGCGCGCGCGGAGCAAGCGATCATCGAGAGCGACCCGACTTCGGCCAAGCTGCACGCGCGCTACGCCGAGGACTACATGGCCCGCATCGACGACGGACCGATTCGGAGTGGGCACGAGCTGTGGCTGCGCTCGATCCAGGGCCGCCTCGCGCTCCTGTCCGGCGACCACCACGAGGCGATCCGGCAGCTGCGCGAGGTCGTGGACGACGGCTCGCTCGAGCCGATGACCCACGAGGCATCGCTGGCGGCCCTGGGCCTGGCGTACGACGCGGCCGGCGACATGGACGAGGTCGCCGCGATCGCACGCGAGCACATCGCGCTCATCGAAAAGCGTGCCGGACCCACCGCCCCCGAGATGGTCGGCGCGTTCGTCAATCTCGCGCTCGTCAAGGCGGACCTCGAGCAGTACGACGAGGCGCACGCCGACCTCCTGCACGCTCAGGCCCTGCTCGACGCGTGGGAGGAGCCCAACCCGGGCCTGGCGATGCAGGTGCTCGGCAATCTCGGCTACGTCGCGCGGCGCGCGGGCAAGCTCGACGTCGCGCAGGACTACCAGACGCAATCGCTTGCCGTGGGCGAGGAGCTGTACGGCAAGGAGCACCCCGCGCTCGCGTACGCGCTCGACGAGCTCGGCGTGATCGCCCGCGAGAAGCGAGAGCTGGACGCGTCGCTCTCGTTCCTGGAGCGGTCCCGGACCATCCGCACGGCGACGCTCGGCGCCGAGCATGCCCGCATCGCCCATACCGAGTCGCACATGGGCCGTACACTGCTGGCCATGGGTCGTGCCGAGGAAGCGGCCAAGGTGCTCACACACGCGGCCCAGGTCCGCGAGGCGGTCGACGCCGAGCCGGTCGCGTGGGCGCAGACGGAGCTGGAGCTGGTCCGAGCGCTGGCGCAGAGCGACCCGACGCGCGCGACACAGGTCCGCGAGCGCGCGCGCAAGCGCCTCGACGGTACCGGCAAGTTCGGCGATCCCGTCCTCGCCGATCTCGACGCGGTCGCGATCGCCGAAGGCTGACGGTCAGACCGGCTGCCAGAAACGGTCGGCGCGGATCACCGCCGAGTACGACTCGCTGCGGTGCGGGGAACCCCGGTGCGACGCGTGGATGAGCTCGCCCGCGACGCGGACCCGTGCGCCATTGGTGATCGTGTCCACCTCGGCACGCAGCCCGACGCCGAATCGCTCGAGCATGCGGCGGTGCAGTCCGCCCACGTCGTCACCGGGGTCGACTTGGACGAGCACGCGGCCGGCGGCGTCGCGCAGCACGAAGTGCGTCGCCTCGCGGGCGTTGACCTGATAGGCGCGCGAGCCGTAGCTCGTGCCGCCGTCCATGCCCAGCGTCGTGCTCGGAGGCCAGGCGCGATAGTCCATGGCGACGCAGGGGCTGCCGTCGAGGGGATTGTCGAGCAGCTCGATCGGCTCGACGACACCTTCGACCTCCACCCGGCCGGCCCCGAGGGAGGTCAGCTCTCCGAGGGAGGCGATGCTGCGATAGCGGCGCAGCAGCCGGTCGAGCCACACGGGCAATGGTCGGGCACGGACGCGGGCACGCGAGTCGGCCGCCTTCGGCCGCCGACCGACCTACCCCTTGATGTACGCCTTGCCCTCGGTCAGGGCGTAGGTGACCTTCCAGGTCTTGACCAGGCCGAGGTTGAGGAAGCCACCGAGCTCGAAGCCGGTGTTCTCCAGCCACTGACCCAGGGTGATGTCGGCCGGCTCGTTGACGAGCACCAGCGCGCCGGTCCCCGGCATCTTCGCGTCGCCGAGCTGAAGCTCGCGCACCAGCACCATCTTCAGACCACGCTCGGCATCGTCCGGCGGATCGACGCTGCGCGGAAGGTTGCCGCTCTTGAGGTACTGCTTCTTCGTCACCGCGACGCCCGACTGGTACAGGCCACCGAGGTAGACGAAGAACTGGTGGTCGGAGCCGTTGATCTTGACGGGGATCGCCGGGGCGAGCCGCACGTGCATGCTCAGCATGACCAGCGGCACCTCGGCGGCGCCGTCGGGCGCAGCGCTGGGCGGGGCGGCCGCGAGGTCCAGCGTGCTGTTGGGGAAGTCGAACGTCATCGTGCCGAACGCCTGCAGCGCCTGGTGGCCCAGCACCATCCCGGGCGTCTCGCCGAGCGCCGGCTCGTAGTCGCCGAGCGGCTGCACGATGGCGGGCACGTTCTTGACCGAGATCTTGCCGAACTTGACCTCGGGCACGAGCACCAGCGGCACCTCTTCCTCGGCGCCCGGCGGCTTGTACTTGCCCGCCTCCTTGAGCTTGAGCGCCTTGACCAGGTCGGGATCGATGAGCGACTCCTCGAGCGTCTCCAGCAACACGATGGAGCGGAACTCGGAGCCGACCACGCCGCCGGCAACCTTCACGCCCAGCGCCATGTTGAGGTCGAGATTGGAGCCGCCCGCGTCGCCCTCGGTCTTGCACATGTCGCCCTTGCCCTCGAACGCGCGCGCGAACGCGGCGTACGACTGCACCAGCGGCAGCAGAGGATCGTCGGCGGGCATGCGCTGGAAGATCTCGTCGGTCACCTTGACGACCGCCGCCGCGTCGCAGAGCGCATAGTGGCTCCACAGCTTGGCGAGCATCGGATCGACCTGGTTCTTGTCTTCGGCCAGCAGCGCGTCCTGCAGCTTGATGGCCTCTTCGTGGGCGCCGATCGTCTGGAGGTTGCGCGCCAGACCCAGCGACGCGCCGAAGTTCTTGGCATCGAGCTCGAGCGCCTTGCGATACGCCGAGGTGCTCGCTTCGAAGTCGCCCGCGCGCCACTTGGCCGCCCCGAGGACGGCGTAGGCATCGGCGTTGTCGGGGTTTTCGGCGAGCGCCTCGTCGGCCCGCTTGGCCGCGGAGATGTAGCGGCCGTTGCCGAGGTCCTTGTTGGCGAGGTCGACCAGGCCCGCGACCTTGGCTTCCTTCTTCGCGTCCTCGATCCGCTTTTCGACCTCCGACAGCGAGTCGCC
>CALBMM010000223.1 GCA_937896535.1 uncultured Pseudomonadota bacterium | reverse complement strand
GCCCGAGCACCCACGGGATCACGGTCAAGCAGAACACCAGGTACAGCACCCCGGTGCCGATCCGTCCGAGATAGAACTTGTGCACGCCGAGGCCGCCGAGAAACAGCGCCAAGATCGCTGCGACGTTCTTGTCCTTCATGCCGTGGTCTCCGAAGTCGATCCCGAACCCAAACCCAGTCGTGCCTGCCGCTCCGCGAGCGTGGGACCGGCACGCCCTCCGAGCTCGGCCGTGTGCAGCCGATAGACCCACTCGCCGGTGTCGAGATCCAGATCTTCGACGACGAGGTTGCCTTCCTTCATGAAGCTCAGCGTCTCGACGAGCGCTTGCTCGGTCCAGCGCAGCTGCGTCATCAAATGGTCGAACGTCACGGAACCGCCCGACAATACGGGGACGACCCGACGCGAGCGTTCATGCATCAGCGCCCGCCGTTGCGGTGTGAGCGCGGGGGCCGCGGCCGGTACACGTTCACGCTGCAGCTTGCGGACGCCCAAGAACGCCAGTCCGCCACCGATCGTGAACGCAGATCCGAGCGCGATCGTCCCCGCGAGACCGAGCGCCGGGAACATGAGCGCGGCGACGAACGCGAGGCCGGCGAGCGCCAATCCGCCCGAAATCAACCGCGGCGCGGTGGCGCCCGTGCCGTCGACCCAACGCGCAAGATCGGCGTCAGGCGGATCGGCCCCATCGGCCACGTGCACCGCCGGGGTCATCGGCCCCCGGCGGGCCAACGGAGCGGCGGACGGACGAGCCACGTTCATAAGCTAGCACCCCCAACCGGCGCTCACGTCGGGAAAATCCCGTCGCGTCTCGTGCGCCGGGCGTGGTCTCGATGACGTTGGCGACAATGTACGTTCGATGGGGTGAACATCTTCTGGCCGCGCGACGTCTGGGAGGTCCGCACCAGGCTCCAGTCGCGGCGTGCTGCGCATCACCATGCGGCGCCCCTCGTCACCGCGGCGCGATCGATCGTGCCATCTCGCGCACTGACCTCATGCATCCGGCTGCACGATTGAGTGCCTCGCTTTCGATCTGATACCTTGTCCTGCGCCTTACTCATGTCCCCCCTCGCTCGATTGATCTCCAATAGAGTCGCGTCGATCTGCCTGCCGGCCGCGCTGTGCTTGCCCGGCTGCGGCGCGCTCGATGCACTCGAGGACGGGGAGACCACGGTCTTCGTGTTTTCGACTCACCACGCCACCCCCGAAAACGGCACCTTCCCGCTGCGCGGCGAAGACCAGATGCCGCGGATCTTCCAGAACGACATGGGCTGGACGGTCACGCTGCTGGAGTCGTACGTGACGATCTCGGCGGTCACGATGGTTCGGTGCAACGGTGACCGCGAAGAGCTCACCATGTTCTGGGGGCCCTGTCCCGAGGACCTGCGCGACGAGGATCTCGAGACGTTGACCGTCGCGGGCAACAGCATTCGCCCCGGCGACTTCTGCTCGCTGGAGGTGGAGTACGGCCCGTACATGACGCCGATCATCGACGACTCGGAGACCACCCGTCACGAGACGCCCGACAACGAGAGCGTCACCGGGACCACGATCTACCTGCGCGGCGCGGCGAGCCTGCCGGGCGAGGAATCGATCCAGTTCGAGCTGCGCGCCCCGGCGGGGACGGTCGTCTCCCTCGACACGTCCAATCTCGAAGGACCCGGCAACCCACTCACGGTGGGCCACGATCAGGACTTCCCGGTCGAGCTGACGGTCTCCAAGACCTACGACCGCTTCTTCGACGGCATCGATTTCAACAACTGGAATCCCGACGCCCTCGTGCCGCAGCTCATCGGCATCCTCGAGCAGCAGACGAAGGTCAACCTCGGCCTGCGCGTGTCGATGGAAGACCCCGCCGCCGCGGGGGGCTGATCCGCGACTGGAGCGGCGTCTCCGGCGGTCAACCGTCGGCGATGTCGTCGATGCTCGGCAGGACCTTCGGCGGGTCGTTGGCGGGCTCTTGGTCCGGATCGGCCGGCGCGTCGTCGTCCTCGCCCGACGCCTCGTCGTCGTACAGCCCCAGCAGCACGTCGTCGGCCGGCAGCGCCGCCGGGGTCGCCTCTTCGATCGGCTCGGTCCCCTGCACGAAGTACTCGTCGAGCGTCTTCATGTCGTCGGCCTCACCGGTCTCGGGGTCGACCTCGAGCACGGTGGGCGCGAGCAGGCCGGAGGCGGCGTCGATGCGCCGCACGACCACCGACGGCGGCGGCACGAAGTCGACGATCGGCCCCGACTCCGCCGCCTTCATCGCCGACAGCCACACCGGAATCGCCGCCTTGCCGCCGGTCTCACCCGAGCCGAGCGGTCGCGGCTGGTCGAAGCCGACCCATGCGACCGCGACCTTGTCGGGCGTGAACCCGCAAAACCAGGCGTCGTAGGCCGCGTCCGAGGTCCCGGTCTTGCCGGCGACGGGACGGCCGAGCTCCTTGGCCCCCGTGCCCGTCCCCGCTTGCACCACCGAGGTCATCATCGACGTCAACACGAAAACGACGTCTTCGGGCAGCGCCTGCGTCTGCACGTCCTCGGGCTCCCACGGATCCTGCCCGGGAATTTCGATGCGCGTGACGATGCGTGGCGCGATGCGTCGACCACCGCGGGCCAACGTCAGGTAGCCCTGCAGCATGTCGAACGGTCGCAGCTCCTTGGTCCCGAGCGCCAATGAAAGATGCTCGGGAAGCGGCCCGGGGATGCCCGCCGCTTCGGCGAACTGGTGGACCTCGGCGAACCCCACGTCGTCGATGAGCTTGATCGCGATCGTGTTGATCGACTTCTGCAGCGCGTAGCGCAGCCGAACTTTGCCCTGGTAGACGTCCTTGAGGTAGTTGGTCGGCCGCCACTTTTCGTAGATCGCCGGCGAGTCGTCGACGAGGGTCGCCGCCGAGTACCGCTTGGTCGCCAACGCCGCCCCGTACACGAACGGCTTGAACGACGAGCCCGGCTGTCGCTCGGCCCGCAGCGCGCGGTTGTAGTCGCCGCGCTCGTACGCGTAGCCGCCGATCATCGCGAGCACGTTGCCGGTCTCGGTGTCGGCGACCATCACCGCCGACTGCGGCGCGACGAGCTTGGCCTCGACCCAGCCGTCGGGCACCCCCTCGCCGCCCGACATCCGCAGGACCGACACCGTGGTCACCGCCCCCACCGGGAACTGCTCGGCCAGCGGCTCGTTCGGGTCGCGCAGGCGGTCGTCGTCGGGGATCCGCACGAGCACCGGCGTGTCCCCGAAGACGCCGGCGAGCGTCTTGTCCGGCAGCGTCACGCCGTCAGGCGTGGCCACGAGCTCGGCCCGAAACACGCGGCCGGGCCGGACCCCGCCGTCGACTTCGTTGCGGGCGGCCTTGCGTCGTTTCTTCTCCGCCGGCACGGCGAAGCGCGCGTAGCCCTGCCGCTCGTCGAGCGCGTCGAGCGACGCGATGAGCCCCGCTCGGGCCGCGCGCTGGACCTTCATGTCCACCGTCGTGGTCACACGCGCGCCGAGCGTGTCGAGGTCGTCGCCGTAGCGTTCCTGGAGCTGTCGAATCGCCTCGTCGGCGAACTCCTCGGCCCCCGCGACGATGTGGCTGTCGGCCTTGGCGTCCTCGATGAAGTCGAGCTCGGCGTCGATGAACTTCTGCGCGTCGTTGGGGGTGGCGAAACCGTGCCCCACCATCTGCCGCAGGACGTAGATCTGGCGCTCCTTGGCCTTGTCCGGCTTCTTGTGGGGCGAGTCGCGGCCGGGCGCCTTGGGCAACGTGGCCAGCAGCGCCGCCTGCCCCAGATCGATGTCGCGCACCGACTTGCCGAAGTAGAACTGCGCCGCCTCCTCGATCCCGTAGCGGCCGTGCCCCAGATAGATCTCGTTGAGATACAGCTCGAGAATCTCCTGCTTGCTCAGCACGTCCTCGAGCCGCCGCGCCAAGATGAGCTCCTGCACCTTGCGTTCGAACGAGCGCTCGGGCGTCAGCAAGAAGATCTTGACGACCTGCTGCGTGATCGTCGACGCGCCCTGCTTGATCTGCCCCGCTTTGACGTTGACGATGAGGGCGCGGACCATCCCCATGTAGTCCATGCCCTCGTGCTTGTAGAAGTCCGCGTCTTCGGCGGCGAGGAACGCATTCTCGACGTGACTGGGGATTTCGCCGTAGGGGATGAACGTGCGCCGCTGCGTGAACGACTCGCCGATCAACGTCTCGCCGTCGGCCGCGTAGATCCGCGTCACCTGCGGCGGTCGATAGTTGCGCAGCCGCTCCTGGTCGATCTCCGCGACGCCTCGGCCGTACCACCAGAACACGCCGATGACCGATCCGATGGCGCCGATCACCCCCACGAAGAGGACGATCGAGACGACGAGGACGACCTTCTTGCCCGTGCTCACGAGGTCGCCTCCGCCCCGAGCAGCGCCGCGAGCAAGCGGTCGTCGACCGAGTGCGCGTAGTAACGCGCGCGCAGCTCGGCGGCCGCGTCGTCGGTCAGATCACCGTCGGGACCGCCCGCGCGACGGCGACGCAGCACGTCGTGCAGCGTGATCGCGGCGGTGACCGAGAGATTGAGGCTCTCGGACATCCCGGTCATCGGCACGTGGAAGATCCCGTCGCATGCCGCCCGCGCGCGTGCGGACAGTCCACGGGTCTCGTTTCCGAACAGCAGGCACATCGGCGCGTCGATCGGTATACGCGCCAGCGGGGTGGGTCCATCCATCGCGGCCCCCCACAGCTGCCGTCCCTCGGCCCGCATCTGCGCCACGAACTCGTCCAACTCGTCGTGGTCCTGGGTTTTCACCCAGTAGTACGCCCCCTGCGTCACCGCCTTGGCGCGCAACGCCCGCGCCTCCGCCTTGATGACGTGCACGTTCAGCGCGCCGAGCGCTTCGGCGGTGCGCACCACGGCCGCCGCGTTGTGCGGATCGGACGGCGCCTCGATCGCCATCGCGACGCCGTCGACCCTCGCCGCGATCACCTCGTCGATCCGCGCCCGGCGGGCGTCGGTCAGGTACGGCGCGAGCGTGGCCACGACGTGCACCGGGGCATGACGGGCGACGAGCGCCTCCGCTTTCGCCGGTAGCGTCATGACCGCCCGACCATCGCACGACGACGGCGACCGGTGCCACCGCTCACCACGGAACGCGCCCGCCCACGCCCGCGACGACGTAGCCGGCCCCGGTCACCAATCCCGTCGCCTCCCCGCCGGGCGGTGCCGTCGGATCGGCCCGGATCGCGGCGAGCCAGCCGATCGTGCCGAACGCGTCCATCCACTCGAGCACCGGCACGCGGACATCGAGCTCCGCGAGACTGCCCGCCCGCTTGGGCACGAACCCGTGACGACCGCGGTTGGCGACGAGGCACGACAGCTGCACCGCCGCGAGGTCGAGCCCCCCCCGCAGGTGCCAGGTGTGCCCACGTGGTCCGGGGCGCATCTGGTAGCCGGTCTCGGCGAAGACGCCCACGTCGTGGGCCATCCACAGGCTGCCGCTACCGCCCGCGCCGGCGAGGTCCTCGTCGCGCACGAACGCCCACTTGGGCTGGGCGA
Source organism: uncultured Pseudomonadota bacterium (assembly GCA_937896535.1). Taxonomy (GTDB): domain Bacteria; phylum Myxococcota_A; class Polyangia; order Nannocystales; family Nannocystaceae; genus CALBMM01. The sequence goes on along the minus strand of CALBMM010000223.1, from coordinate 66,470 downwards.
CCGTCGTGTGATCGACGGGACGATCGTCGGGTACGCCGACGGGAGGCACGAGCCAGCGCTCGGCGAGGTAGAACACGTCGAAGTACGCCGGATCGTAGCTGCGGTTGGACACCGTCAGCTCGGCGGTGGCGCCCAGTCGCGTCCGTCGCCGCGCCCCCGCGACGAAGTCGGCCTCCGCCCCCAGATGCAGGCCGCGCCCGAGCCCGGGCAGGGCCACGAGATCGAGGTACGGCTCCACCGACCACCACCAACGATCCGTCGCCAGGTACGACAGCTCCAACGCCAGACCGGCCGCCCCCTTGCGGTCGACGGGCACGAGTGTCCCGCCCGCCTGTCGCGTGAAGCGTGGGTCGGGATCGGCGGTCTGCTGAAGCTGCCGCGGCGCGTTCGGATCGCCGATCGCCGAAAACCCCAGGCCAGCTCCGGCCCATCGCCCACCCACGCGTGCCCCGAGCAGCTGCGAGCCCGCCAGATCGGTCACGGCGAGGTCGGCCTCGAACGAGGCCGGCTGCTCGAGCATCTCGCCCGTGACCTCGGTCGACACGTCGATCCCGGTACGCCGGCGATCGACGTCGAGCGAGTTGTCGTGGTGGCGCAGCAGCGAGCCGTGCCCGAACGACAACCCGCGCAGCCGACCGGTATGCAGATCCACCGCCGCGTGCCCCCCCTGCGCCAACGCGAACTGGTCGGCGTAGTCGAGGCGCTCCAGCACCGCGACCGCATCGCCCGCCTCGTCCCAGTCGGCGTTGCGCACCACGCCGCGCTGATCGGGCGCGCGCGGGATCATGCGCAAGCGGATCGGCGCGCCGAACCGCAGGCGGACGGGCGCGAGCTCCGAAAAATCGAGCTCGAGCGACGGGTGCACGACCGCCACGACATCTTGCATCACCGCCCCGAAGCCGACGCCGACGCGAGCGAGTCCGTGCACCGGGCGGCCGCTTTCGTCGCCGGGCCGCGGCGCCTCGTCGGCGTCGATGATCACCTCGCCGCGGGACTCGCGAGCCTTCGGATCATCGAGCTCGCGCGAGACCGCCGCGGCCGGGGACGCGTCCGGGGGCGGCGCGGCGGCCCAAACGAGCACCGCAACGCACACCAGCCCGCCGATCACGGTCCGTCACCGCCGTCGCGCGAGGGAGGTGGCGGAAGGTCGTCGAGCTCGTCGTCGTCGGGCGGCACGTCGTCCATCGCCGGCCGACCTGGGGCGTCGGCGTTGGCCGGATCGTACCCGCCCTCGCCCGGCCTCCGCGGTCCCTCGTCGTCGTCGTCGACGGCCAGCGGGGGCGGCTCGTCGTCCTCGACCACGATCTCGAAGTCGGAGGGCGGCGGCAGCAGCCCGGTCAGCGCGCGCTGGCCTTCCTGGGCTGCCATCAAGTGGTCGATTTCGGCCAGGCACGCGCCGGAGTCACCTCGCTCGCGCAGGTCGAACACGACGGGCTCGTTCTTGTAGACCTCGTAGTCGAGGGCGTCGATGCGCCCGCGCCCGGCCATGATGCCGAGCAAGCGGTGCACCTTGGCGAGGAACTTCTCCGAGGGCGCGCCGTTGCAGTAGTGCACGTGCCGCCGCACGGGACTGGGCAGCATCATCGCGAGGTACATCGCCTCCACCGGCGTCAGCTCCCCCGGCGACTTGCCGAAGTAGTGCTCGGCCGCCCGGGTCACGCCGTAGATTCCCGGCCCGAGCTCGACGATGTTGAGATAGATCTCGAGGATTCGACGCTTGGAGACCTGTGTCTCCACGTACCAGGTCAGGAACATCTCCTGCGCCTTGCGCGACAGCGTGCGCTCGTGGCTGAGCCAGACGTTCTTGATCATCTGCATCGAGATCGTCGACGCCCCGAGGCGGACCTTGCCGGCCGCGAGGTTGCGCTGCAGCGCCGTCTGGAACTGCGAGGGCAAGAACCCCTTGTGTCGGTAGAAGCCACCGTCCTCGGTCGTCAGCACGGCGCCGACCATGTACGGCGAGATCTCCTCCAGCGGCGTGAACGTGCTCGATCCCGTGTACAGCTGCACGGTACGCGTTCGACCGTCGCGCATCGTGACCCGGTGCGTGAAGCTGCCGACGAGGTTCGCGGCGTTGGCCGAGGGCGGAGGCCGGGTGACCTTGCAGTTCCACGCCGCCACGTCGCCGTCGAGCACGAGCGCATCGAGGTCGGCGAAGTCGGCGTCGACCTTGGCCCACATGTCGAAGTCGCCCTCGAGCTCGAACCCCTGCAGCGCCGGCACGAGATCGGGCGGCAGCGCCCGCAGCACGTCCTGGCACGGCCGGGTCGGCATGCGGATCTCGGCTTGGTAGTGCCGCGCGTCGCGGTCTTCGGCGTGGTCGAGCATCGCCGACAGCTCCATCCGCACGCCGTCGCGCTCCAGGTACGCGGTCGGGATCCGGACCCGACGCGCCTGCGGCTCGACCTCGGCGACCAGGCGCGCGGAGAACCCGACGTCACGCACGGTCGTGCGCGCCAACGTCGGATGCTGCACGTTGAGGCCATCGAGGGTGACGTCGCCGTCGATGTGCACGACCCCGGCGCCGAGCTCGACCGCCACACGTCCACCGACGGTGGCCTCTTCGGAGTCGACGAGCGGAAGGTGCTTGAGCACGCTCGGCACTCGGCCCAGCTCGAAGCTGCGCATGCTCAGGCTGAGGCGGCCGGCCGACAGATCGCGGCGCACCCGCCCGGCCACCGACCAGAGTGCATCGGCATCGGCCGCCTCGGCCCGGTCGGAGAATCCGCCGCGGAGATCGACGGATACTTCCGTCAGTTTGGGATCGTGGATCGTCACCGCCCCCGTCACGCCGGCGACGGCGATCCGCGGTGTCACGCGCGTGCCGAGGCCGGCGACCTCCACCGACAGTGGCATCGGCACCTGCCGCTGCGGTCCGAGGGCAAAGCCGGTGGCCAGGCGCGATGCGACGATCTTGCGCTTCTCGCCCAGCTCGACCACGAGGTCGGACAAGACCACGTCGAACTGTCGCTCGCGCGGCCGTACCGTCAGGTCGATGTCGGCGTCGATCGCCCGATCGCCGTCGGTCACCGCCACGTGCAGATCCTCGATCCGGATCTGCGGAGGAATGGGCCGCACCCGGCCGGGGGCTTGCTCCGGCTCGTCCTTGCCGCGCAGCACCTTCGCCGCCAGCTCCTGCAGCTGCTGGCGGGTCCCGGTGATCTCGCCGCCGCGGAGCGTCGCGTCGGTCGCCACGACGTAGCCCGACCACAGCGCGTCCTCGGAGACCGGGACGTCGATGACCTCGATCCGGATCAGCTGCACGCCCGCGCGACGCACCGTCAGATCCCGGATCGTCACGTGGCCCCAGCTCAGCTCGAGCTCGCCCACGTCGACCTCGGCGTCCAGCCGTGCCGACAGCTTCTGCTCGAGCGCCGCCTCGGCCCGTCGGTGCACGTAGCCGGGCAGCCACCACGCCAGCACGCCCACGGCCGACACGAGCAGCACGAGCACGGCCCCCAGCACCCACGGCCAGATCCGACGCGGCTCGGGCTTGGGCGCGGGAGAAGGACGCAACATACGGCAAACGAGGGCGCAGCGGCCCCGGGGGCGCTCGGCAGATTACTGTGCGCGCGCGCTGCCCCGCCACCGCCGACGCCCGAGCCCAGGGCCTTTGTTCCAGCGATTTTCGCCCATTTGCGCCCATCAACGACGAAGGCCCGACGGAAGATCCGTCGGGCCTCGTGCGTGCGGCGCCGCAGGTGAACGCGGGCTCAGCCGGCGCGGTCGCACTGGACCGCGAAGAACAAGCGGCCGGAGTTGCCGCCGTCTTCGAACTCGCCGCCGGCGATGACCAGCACGCCCTTGGGCACGATGGAGTAGTCGGCGTTGAGCAGATCGGACGCGCCGTCACGCGAGGTCATCTTGGCGTGCAGCTTGAGCTTGGCTCCGTCGTCGCCGAGGAGCTTGAGCGACAGCTGGTTGCCGGACTTGAACTTGAAGTCCGCCGCCTTCTCCAGGGTCGTCTTCGCGCTGATCTTTTCGACCAGATAGAAGGACTTGTAGACCGCGAACTCGTCCTGCGACAGCTGCTGCCGGAGGAACTCGAGCGTGGGCGGGATCCCGACCTCGCCCGCTTTCGAGGCGAGGACGGCGTGGACGTCACACCGAGCCTTCTTGGTCGCGGCCTCGGCGGTCGACTCGGTCGCCATCACGGCGCCGACCGCCACGGTCGGAGCGAGCACGCCGGCGAGCAACGACGCCAGTAGCCTCTTGTTGCGGTTGTTGTTCCAGTAGCTCATAGCGAACGCTCACTATCGGCCTGGGCAGGCTCTTCATCGAGGTAGAGCACCGTGACGGTCCCGGTGTTGGAGATGCGGCCCCCACCGCCTCCGAGATCGATGTTGTGAATCTCGACGCCCGAAGCGTCCGGCACTTCCATCGGCGCGAGCTCGCTGGGCTCGGGCGGAACGACGACGGGATTGGCGTCGGCGATCTTCGTGACAGGCGCGGGCATGGGCTGGGGTCCGGCGCCGTCGTCGTTGCCCGGTTCGGGCGTCGAGGGCGACGGCGTCACTTCGACTACGGTGTCGGACGCTTTATTCGGATCCGAATCGTCTTGTCCGACGACATACACGGTGACCGCAGCTGCGGCCGCCGCCGCGATCGCCGGCACGCGCAAGGGCTTGAAGGCGGCCCAGACGCGGCCCCAGATCGACGGGCTGATCTCCTTGGGCTCCGAGGCCGTGCGGGCATCGTTGGCGATGGCCCGGTCGATCTCGTCCCAAATCTGCTCGAAGCGGGCTTGTGGCACTTGATTGGCCTTGCGGGCCAAGCCGTGCTGCACGAGGCCTCCGAGAAGGCCCAGCTGCTCGAACTCGCCACGGAGCTCGGCGTCGGCGTCGATCGCCGCGGCCACGCGCTCGGCGTCGGCGTCCGAGAGCTCACCATCGAAGTAGGCGGCGAGCATCTCGTCCGAGATGTCGGTCGCACCGATTTGGTCGCGCATCATCACGAGGCTGCCTCCTGGGTCAAAGAGTCTCCGGCCTCCGACGAGTCACCTTCCTCGGGCACGTGATCGAGTCGCGTGCTGAGGATCTTCTGCATGTTCCGGCGGGCGTGGAACAGACGGCTCATGATCGTGCCTTTCGAGCAGCCCATTTCCTTGGCCATGTCCGCGTAGGACATGCCTTGGAGCTCGCGCATGACAATGACGGCGCGATGCTTGTCGCTGAGCTGGTCAAGTGCCGCTTCGACGGCGGACAGAATCTCTTTGTTCTTGACCGCCTGTGCCGGGTCTCCGAGAGAGGAGATCGGCAGGTGGGCGGACGACTCCGAAGCTTCGGAGTGCTTGAGCTTGTCGTCGAACTCCACATCGCGCTTTCGACCGGCTCGACGCAGGTGGTCGATGCACAGGTTGGCGACGATGCGGTAAAGCCAGGTGTAAAAGCTCGACTGCCCCTCGAAGTTCGGGAGGTACCGGTGGACCTTGATGAAGGCCTCTTGGAGGACGTCGAGCGCATCTTCTTGGTTTCGTAGGAAGCCGTAGGCGACGGCGTAGACTTTGCGCTCATAGCGCTCGTAGAGCGTCTGAAACGCACGCCGATCCCCCGCTTGCGCGGCAGCGACCAGTTCCTGGTCGTCGGAATCGGTTGTCGCCACGTTTTCTTCGTCCTTGGACGGCGATGGAAGCCGGCTATTCAGGGGCTGCGCAGGCGCGACGTGGCGCCGGCGGCAGGCGGAGGCAGGTCGGTCCCGAGGGCGCGTCCAGCGGCCCAGTGACGGACTGACGTTGGGCGGTTATACCTTCCGCGGGACCGGTTTCGCCAACCGCGGCGCAAGCTTGGCTCCAGAGACCGCATGCCCTCGACCGGCGCCCAGTTGCGACGTTTCCTGCGCCAGGCCCGGCAGGCCGCCCGTGCGCTGCGCGTGCGCGCAGCGTTCGTGGATCTGACGATCGCGGGGACGGCGCTCGCGGTCGTGGCCACCGCCGTCGCAGCCTGGACCCTGCGGGGCGACGCGGTCTTGGGCGCGCTGCCCTGGGCCGGGGCCGTCACCGCCGTGCTCGTCGTCGCGATGGCGTGGCGCGCCCACGCGAGGATGACCGGCTCGGACACGGCGATGGCCGAGCGGATCGCACGGGCACCGGGTCCGGTCGCTCGGCCGCCGCTGCCCGACGATCGCGACCGCGCGCATCGTCTGCTCCGGCACGAGATCCGGGGCGCGCTCGAGCTCGCCGATGCCCTCGATGCCGAGCGGGCGCCACCCCCGGGCGGACAGGGCTCCCCTTCGCTGGCCGCTCACTATGTCGACGCCGTCGAGGCCAAGCTGCGCCGGGCCGATGTCGACGTCGCATGGGCCCTGCCCCGCCCGCGCTGGCGGATCCGCGCCGCCGTCGCGTTGGGCCTGCTCGTGACCGCGACCGCCGGCTGGTGGTCGGGCACGCTCGCCGATGGGTTCGGGCTCGTCGCCGCGGGCCTCGATGCGCGCCCGCCGGTCCCACCTCGGCCGGTGTGGTCGACCCTGACGCTGCGGTTGGGCTACCCCGAGTACACCGGACGTCCCCCGCGCACGGTGCCCAACCCGTCGGGCTCGCTGCGCGCCGTGGCCGGCACCGTCATCGCGCTGGAGATGACCGCGCGCGAGCCCGCCGCGCGCGGGGTCGTGGTCGTCACGCGTGACGGTCCGACCGCCGACGAAGCGATCCCCCCGCAGATCGTCGAGCTGTCGGCGACCGACGACACGGGCCTGCACTTCGGCGGCGAGTTCACGCTGCAGACGTCCGGGGCGTGGACGGTCGTCCTGTTCGACGACGACGACGACGAGCTCGAGGAAGCGGCACGTCGTTCCCCCGCCCTGCCGCTTGCGATCGATCCGGATCGCCCCCCGGAGGTAGAGCTCGCGCCGCTGCGCGCCGACCAGCGCGAGGTGCGGGAGACCGATACGGTCGAGCTGAGCTTCACCGCCCGCGACGACTTCGGGCTGTCGACGGCGAAGCTCGTCTACCAGCTCCCCGACGGCATCGCGCACGAGCTGCCGATCCCCGAAAGCCCCGCCGACGCCGACAGCCGCACCTGGCGTCGTCGCTACCGCTGGGACATCTCGCAGATCCCCGTCTCGGAGCGCAGCGAGGTGCTGTATTGGGTCGAGGTTCGCGATAACGATCCCGGTCTCGGGCTGACGCCGCTGCCCAATCCGCCGGGCAAGCCGACCAAGTCCGCGATCGCGCGGCTGGTCGTGCGCGACGACGAGGCCGAGCACGCCGCCAACATCGTCAAGCTTCGCGACATTCGCGACGAGGCCGTCGACCTGCTCGCGGCGCGCATGACCACGCGCGCATTCGAAGGTCCGTCGACGGCGACCAAGACCACGCCACGCCTGCGCTCGCGGGCCACGATGGCGCGCGAGCTGCTCGCGCGCAACGAGCGGCTACTGGCGATGATCGCCGAGGCGGTCGACGCCCTGTCGATGGACGCACTGACGCGCGAACGCGACGTCGGGACGCTCACCGAGATCCACGGCCGCCTACTGAAGCTGCACCGCGAGGCGCTGACCGAGCACGAAGCGATGCCGACCGGTCGCGAGCTGACCCATCCCGAGGAGGTCGAAGCCGCGCTCGTCGACCTCGGCAAGCACAACGACGCGCAGATCACCCAGCTCGAGGACGAGATCATTCGTATCGACGACCTCGTCGACGGACAGATCATCGAGCGCCTCGAAGGGCTCGTGGCGCGATTGGAGGCGACGCAGCGCAAGATCGTGGAGTTGCTCGAGCAGCTCGCCGGCGGCGACGATTCGGTGCGGGCGCAGATCGAGCAGCTGACGCAGCGGCGGCGCGAGGATCTGCGTCGCATCGCCGAGGCACGCGCCATGCTGCGCTCGGAGGTCGACGAGGAGTTCATGAACCTCGACGCGTTCGCCGTGCTCGAGCGCATGCGCGAGTCGGGGGAGCTGCAGCAGATGCTCGACGAGGGCAAGGTGGGCGAGGCTCTCGAACAGGCGCGGGGCGAGCTCGGCGAAGTTCAGGGGTTGCGCGACGAGGTGCAGGACCGGCTCGGCAACGTGACCGAGGCGCCGCAGCTGTCGGAGGAGGAGCGCAAGCGCATGCAGCTGCTGCGCGAGCTGTCGCGGCTGCAGGACGACGAGGGCACGCTGCGCGCACAGACCCGCCGCTCGCACGAAGCGTGGCGCGAGGCGGTGTCGGGCCAGACGGCGACCGAGGCCGACCGCGAGGCGGCCCGCGAAGCCGCCCGGGCCCTGCGTGAGCAGCTCGACGAGATCAACGACGCGCGTCTGGGCCGCGACGCGCGACGCGGGCTCGACGACGCCAAGGACGCATTGCAGCGGCTGGAGAAGGCCGGGGCGACGCCGCCCGAGGGTGGTCCGCCCTCGCCGTCGGCGCTCGAGCTGTCGGAGATGGCCGACGACGTGACGAAGGGGCTCGCGGAGGCGATCGCCGGCGCCGAGTCGGCCGAGCGCGAGGGCAAGGCGTTGCGCCGAGCGGAGAAGAAGGCCGATGCGCTGCGCAGCCGGCTTTCGGACGCACTGCCCAAGCCCGCGGACACGCTCGGTGCCGAGGACCTCGCCGAGCTCGAGGACCTGCGCAAACGTCAGCGCGGCGTGCGACAGCGGACCAAGGACCTGCTCGGCGGCGAGCTGGCCGATCCCCTGCCCCCGCAGGGACGCCAGGCGCTGCGGCGCGGTGAGCGATCGATGCTCGAAGCCGCCGACGAGCTCGACGGCCGTCGCCCCGGGAGCGCGCTATCGGGCGAAAATCTGGCATGGGACGCGATTCAGGAGGCGATCGACAGCCTGCGCCGGGGACCGCCGCCGCCACCACCGCAGTCCAGCGGCGACGCGTCCACGGAGGCGGACCGCGACCGGACGCTGCGCGACGAGCTCATCGACGCCATGAAGGAAAAGGCGCCCTCGGGCTACGACGCCCCCGTCAAGCGCTACTATGAGGAGCTGTTGAGGTGAGCGCGCACGACACCATCGCTGTCCGGCTCGGCCGTCGCGCCCGGGGGCTGTTGCTGGTCGTGGCTGGCATCGGGCTGCTGCCGCGCCCCGGCGAGGCCGACGATGGGCCCGACCCGCACCTGGACGCGGCCGCGTCCGCGCTCGCGGCATGGGACCTGCCGACCGCCCGCAAGGAGGTCGACGCCGCGGCCGAGGGGGCCGCCAAGGACGTCAAGCTCGGCGTGATCGCGATCTACGAGGGCAGGTACGACGAGGCGCAGTCGCTGCTGTCGGCCGCGATCGCGTCCGGCGGGCTGGGCAAGGACACCGCGGAGGCGGAGGAGGCCGAGCACTTCCTCGGACTGGCCCGTGGCTCGCAGCGGGCGTTGGCCGACGCGGTGACGGTGACCAGCCCCGATGGCCACGTCGAGGCGGTGTTCGCCGACGAAAAGGATGCCCTCATCGCGCCGTACCTGTTCGAGGCGATGGCCGTGGCCCGCGAGGCGCTCGGCGTGGACCTCGGCGTGCTTCCGGTCGAGCCGATCCGCTTCGAGTTCCTCGACGACCCGCTCAAGCTGGCGATGGTCACCCCGCTGACGACCGAGAACATCCGGACGACGGGCACGGTCGGCGTGACCAAGTACCGGCGGATCATGATGATCAGCCCGCGGGTGATGGTGTACGGCTACGGTTGGCTCGATACGGCGGTACACGAGTACGTGCACTACGTGCTGACGATCCGCACCGGCAACCAGGCGCCGGTGTGGCTCCAAGAGGGCCTGGCGAAGCTGCTGGAGACGCGCTGGCGCCGGACCGAGCCCGAGGCCCTCGAGCCCGCGATCGCGGCACGCCTGCACCGGGCGATCGTGCGCGACGAGCTCGTGACGCTCGACGAGATGTACCCGTCGGTCGCGATGCTGCCCAGCCAAGAGCTCGCCGCGCTCGCCTACGCCGAGGTCCAGACGATGCTCGAGCTCGTGCAGTCGCGACGCGGCCCGGCGGGCATCGAAAAGCTCCTCGATGCCGTCGCCGCCGGCGAGGACGCCAAGGACGCTCTCGCTGCGGCCTGGGGCGACACCTTCGACGCGTTCATGGACGAGTGGAAGAAGGTCACGCAGAAGAAGACGGCACGCAGCCCCGGCGGAGAGCTGGACAAGATCGAGTTCGCCGACGGCGAGACCAAGCCGCCCGAGCAGCTCACGGACGTGTTCTCCCACCTCGGCGGTGGCCAGGCGCGGCAGCACGCGCGGCTGGGGACGCTGCTGCAGGCGCGCGACCACGACACCGCCGCCGCGGCGCAGTACGAAAAGGCCCGCAAGGCCGACAAGCGCGCCCGCGTCGATCCCGTGCTCAGTCGGCGTCTGGGCCGGCTGTACGTGCGTCTGGGCGAGTTCGAGCGGTCGCTGGACCTGCTCGAGGTTGCGGCCCAGGCCGACCCCGACGACGCCAATCTCGCCGCCGATCAGGGGCGTGCGCTGCTGCAGACGGGGGACCGCGATGCGGCACGCGCCGCGCTGTGGCGTGCGCTTCGCGTCAATCCGTTCATTCCGGGCCTGCACTGCGACCTCGCAGAGCTGGCCGACGACGCCGCGCGACGCAAGGACGAGCAAGCGCTCTGCCGCCGTTGACCCGGGCGGCACGCGGCGGGATCCTGCGGCGGTGAGCGCCGTGGCCGAACGATCGATCCTGATCGTCGACGACCACGATGGCCAACGCGCGATGCTCGAGAGCTACCTCGGCGCGCAGGGGATCCGGTGCGCGAGCGCGAGCGGGGGCAAGGAGGCGCTCGACCAGCTCGCCCGCGATCGCTTCGACCTCGTCCTGCTCGACCTGCGCATGGACGACCTCGACGGGATGCAGGTCCTTCGGCAGGCCGGGGCGCTCGGTCACGAGACCACCTTCTTGATGATGTCCGCGGAAGGGACGATCGCCCACGCGGTGGAGGCGATCCGACTCGGCGCGGCGGACTTTCTCGTCAAGCCGTTCGAGATGCCGACGTTGACCAGCGCGATCGACCGCGCGCTCGGGGCTCCGCCCACGCCCGACGACGACCCGCGCCTGTCCTGGCGCGACCGCTTCGCGCCCGACTTGCTCGGCGAGCACGAGGCGCTGCGGGCGGTGCTGCTGGTGTGCGAGCGCATCTCGCCGACCGATTGCACGGTGCTGATCACCGGCGAGAGCGGCACCGGCAAGGAGCTCGTGGCGCAGGCGATTCACCGTGCGAGCCGGCGCACCGCCGACGCGTTCGTGCCGGTCAACTGCGGCGCTTTCTCCGAGGGGCTCATCGAGAGCGAGCTGTTTGGTCATGCCAAGGGGGCGTTCACGGGCGCCACGCAGGCGCGCGAGGGACGATTCGCCGCGGCCGATGGCGGCACGCTGTTTCTCGACGAGATCGCCGAGATGTCGACGCCCGTGCAGGTCAAGTTTCTGCGCGTGCTCCAGGAGCAGGAGTACGTGCCGGTCGGAGAGACCCGGCCACGGCGGTGCGACGTCCGAATCATCGCTGCGACCAACCGCGACCTCGGCCAGATGACCGAGGCCGGGCGGTTTCGCGAGGACCTGTATTACCGCCTCAACGCGATCCCGATCGCGATGCCACCGCTGCGCGAGCGCAGCAGCGACGTGGTGCCGCTGGCCGAACACTTCCTCGCCCGTGTCCGTCGCCGCGCCGACGCGCCCCCGCTGCAGCTGTCCGAGCCCGTCCGGCGCCGGTTGGCAGAGTACGAGTGGCCCGGCAACGTACGGCAGCTGCAGCACGTCGTCGAGCGGATGGCGCTGCTGCACGATGGCGACGGACACCTGCAGCCGTCGGACTTGCCCGAGGAGCTGCGCCGGTCGACCGCCGACGAACCGGTGAGGGTTGCGGTCGCTGCCCCCCCCGAACCGTTCGACGAAGAGCCGACGCCCGTCCCCCCGGACCCGACCGGCGAGGCCTCGGGGATCTGGGCGATCGCCGACGTGCGCCTGCCCGACAGCGGCGTCGACATGCGCAAGCTGATCGCGAAGTTGGAGTGGTCGCTCATCGACCAGGCGCTCGAGCGCACCGGCCACAACAAGCAGCAGGCCGCGAAGCTGCTCGGGCTCGGGCGCACGACACTGGTCGAAAAGCTCAAGAAACGCCCGTCGGACCTCTGAGCCGCGCGGCTAGAGATCCGTCAGGTGCCAGCCGTCGGATTCGCGCGTGAGCAGCCGACGGCGCTGGACGCCGAGCCACGCCCCGGCCGACGCCGTCGCGCCGACGCCGAGCAGGATCCGCTGCGCGCCCGCGCCGTCGCGCGCCCGCGTCTCGACGAGCACGCGTGCGCCTTCTTCGACGCGACGCAGCAAGAAACCGAGACACCGGCTCGGATCCTCGAGGCGAACGACCCACCACGCGTCGGGGAGCTCGTCGAGGCCGAGCGCGAGCACGGCGTCGAGCGAGGACTCGTCGACGACCTCCGAGGCTCCCGCGATCGCGACGACGATGTCTTCGGTCGCCGACACGTCGCGCCAAAAGCACAACGTGCCCTCCGGGATCTTGGCCAGCAACTCGCGCAGCGAGCCACGGGTCGCGATGGCGGGGGTCTGCGTCAGGGTCGGCAGATACCCATGACCCGTGGGGATCGGTGGCGTGCTCGCGACCGGACCCACCTCGAGCGGCACTCCCGCGGAGGGAGGCAGTGGCGGCAACGGTGAGCCCGACGGCGTTTCGGCGCCGTCGTCCGCCGGGGGACCGTAGTCGACGCCGATGTCGAAGCGGGTCGAACGCGGGGTGCGCCGGGGCGGTGGCGCGATCTCTCGTTCGGGATGGAACGGCTCGAGCGCCGGCAGGTCGAGCGACACGCCCTCGTCGCGCTCGCCGGCGGCGGAGCTCTCGATGGGTCCGCTCGACGACGCACGGCCGCGAACGGTCACGCCATCGGTGCCCGGCTCGGTGATCAGCCGCCAGCCGACGCCGTTTTCCTGCAGTGAGAACTCGACGACCTGACCGACCGCGAGCTCGGCTTGCTGTTCGGGGCCGAGCACGTCCGTCAGCGCGTCGAACAGGTCCGACTCGCTCCACACGTCGCCGATCTCGGTGGCGCCGCCCGACGTCTGCAACGTCAGCCGTTGGCCCGCCGCCAGGATGATCTCCTCGGCGTTCTTGGACCCGGCCTGACGCAGCACCTCCGGCAGCGACCGCATGGGCCCGGACGATACCACGGCACGGTGGCCCGCCCGCCCGGGCGTTTCCGTATAGTCGGGTCGGCCCATCGTTCGGCCTTCACCCATGGACCCCTGCCCCGCGCTCGTCGCCATCTCGTTCGACGTCCCCCGCTGGGCGCTCGAAATCGCGTCGGCGCTGTACGTCGTCCTGGTCACGGTGTTCATCGTCCTGGAACGGCGGCGTCCGACCGCGACCCTCGCGTTGCTGTTGGCGCTGGTCTTCTTGCCGGTCGTCGGCCTGCTGACCTATCTGCTTTTTTCGCGCACGCGGTCGTGGAAACGACAGCGGCTGCGCAAACGCCGACAGGCGCGCCCCGTGGATGCGACCCACAACGTGGCGAGCCTCGACGAGCTGCCCGCCGACCTGCCCGCGCCGCAACGTGGCCTGGTCAGTCTGGGCCTGCGGGCCGCCGCCGCCCCGCTGCGCCACGCCGACGAGGTGCGTCTGCTGCCGACGGCCGCCGAGGCCTACGCTGCGTTCGAGGACACGATCCAAGGCGCGGAGAGGTTCATCCACTGCCAGTTCTACATCTGGAAGGACGATGCGATCGGTCGACAGATCACGGCGTGGCTGACCGAGCGGGCGCGCCACGGCGTCGCGGTGCGTGTGCTGTACGACCACGTCGGCAGTCTAGGACTGCCCAACAGCCACTTCGCCGCGTTGCGCGAAGCGGGCGGCGAGGTCGCCGTGTTCGGGCGGGTGCGGCTGCCGTCGCTGCGCATGGGCGCGGGACGGCTCAACTTCCGCAACCATCGCAAGATCCTCACCGCGGACGGCTGCGTGGGCCTGCTCGGTGGCCTCAACATCGGCGTGGAGTACCTCGACCCGAAGGGCGACGACGACAAGTGGCGCGACCTGCAGGTGCAGATCGGCGGCGACGCCGTGATCGGGCTCGATGCGATCTTCCTCGAGGACTGGATGCAGGCGACCGGCGAGATCGTCGACCTCAAGGGAGAGCGGCCGGTCGCCCACAATCCCATGGATCGTCACAAGGGTCGGTCCAAACCGCGCCGCTGGTCTCGGCAGCAGCCGCCGCCGGGCGGCGACACGTTCTCGCCGATGCAGGACCGGCCGATCGCGTCGGGCGGCCCGCTGCTGCAGATCATCCCCAGCGGGCCCGACCACGAGAACGTCTCGGTCATCGCGGCGCAGATGACGGCCGCGATCGCCACCGCGGTCCACCGGGCGTGGATCGCCACGCCGTATCTGGTGCCCGACGAGCCGCTGCGACTGACGCTGCGCACGGCTGCGCTGCGCGGGGTGGACGTGCGGCTGCTGGTGCCCAAGCCAGAGCACAACGACGCGCGGCTGGTCGCGTACGCCTCCCGCAGCTACTACGAGGAGCTGCTCGAGGCCGGGTGTCGGATCTTCGAGTACGAGCTCGGGATGCTTCACGCCAAGTACATGGTCGTCGACCAGGTGTGCGCGATCGGGTCGGCGAACATGGACGTGCGCAGCTTCTATTTGAACTTCGAGGTCACGGCGATGTTCTACGACGCGTCCGTGACGGCGCAGCTGGCGTCGGTCTTCGAGGGTGACCTCGCGCGCGCCAGGGCCGTCACCCTCGACGACGTCACGGACCCGCCGTTCTTCGAGCGACTCGCCGAGAGCTTCGCGCGCGTGCTGTCGCCGTTGTTGTAGCTGCACCGCGTTTGCGCGATCCTCGGTACGTGCCGCTGCCCTACTACGCTCGGCTGTCGCGGCGGGACAAGGCGACCTACCGTCGAAGCGACGCGATCACGACCGTGCCGCTGCGCGAGCCCGAGCGCCACGCGGCGGCGCTCGAAGCGATCGAGACGGGTCTGGCCGCCGACGACCGCGGGGCCGTGCAGCGAGCGAGTCGGCGGTTGGTCGCCGACCTGTGCGAGGAGCTGCACGGCGGCAAGCTCGTCGTGCGCGTGCTGGCCCGGCGCCCCGCGTCGGCGACCGAGGAGCTGCACGGGCTGTACGAACGCGAGGAGGGCAAGACGCCGATCCTGCGGGTATGGATGCGGACGGCCGCCCACAAGCGCCCGGTGGCATTTCGGACCTTCGTGCGAACGCTGATGCACGAGCTGTGTCACCACCTCGACTACGAGTGTCTGCAGCTGGCGGACTCGCTGCACACCGAGGGGTTCTTTCGACGCGAGTCGAGTCTGGTCCGCCAGCTCGTGGGTCCGCGCAAGCCCGGCCGGCGCACGGAGCCCACGCCGCCACCGACCCCACCGCCCGCGCGCGCTCAGCTGTCGTTGTTCGGCCGCGACTGATCGTCGCCGCGCGGCCGAACCATCGCGACGGCGACCACGGCCGCGACGAACATCATCGCGCCGGCCGGCACGATCAGCACGAGAGGACCCGGATCGTGGGCCGCGTGCCAGATCCCACCGCCGAAGAACCCCAGCCCCACGCAGACCGCCGCCGCGATCCCGGCGATCCGAACCCGCGCTGCCCAGGCCGGCGGGGTGCCCAGCCGGGACATCGCCCACGAAAGGCCCAGGTTCGCGATCCCGATCAGCGCCCCGTGGGCGTGACCGAGGCGCAGGAACTCGCGGCGCAGCGGGTCGTCGACCCACCCCGAAAGGCGCAGCCCGAACATCGCCTCCAACCACAGGCCCATCGCGGCGAACACCGCGACGGTCGCGAGGCTGAGACGAAGGTGCGAGGACTCGGACACCGGTTGGCTCACTCCCCGATCCAGATCTCTCGATCGAACCGGCCGGCGATCAGCATCTCGCGGATCGGGTCGGCGGTCAGCGGTCCTGGGCCGAGCCGCTCCGCCAGCGCGGCGGCGACCGGCTCACGGGCGGCCGGGTCCGCCAGCGGATCGTAGGCGGCCACGAGGGCCGCGAGCGCGTCGTCGTCGCCGGCGACGGCGCCCAGGGCCATCCACGCCATCAAGCGCAGCGCGGGGTAGTCGTCGGCGAGGGCGTCGGCGAGCCAAGCCGCCCGTGTCTGGGCATCGAGCGTCGCGCCCGGCTGCGCGAGCGCGTCGATCGCCAGTGCCCGCTGGATCGGATCGCCGCCCAGCAGGTCGGCGGCGATCCGCGACGGCCCGGATGCCACCACCTCGTCCCCGGCCAATGCGGCCGCCGCCCACGCCGCGTCGCGATCGACGTGACACTGCGTGCACGCGTCCGGCGTGTCGGCCCGCCCGACCGCAGTGGCGGGATCGGGGATCGAGATCCGATGCGTCCGCATCCCCTGCACCAGCCCGTACGTGATCCGCGGGCGGTGACAGTCGGCACAATCGACATCGGCGATGCCCACGTGCCCGCCGTGTCCTCCGCGAGCCCTGGCCGCCGACAGCTCCGCCGGCTCGTGGCAGCGGGCACACACGCGCGCCTCGTCGTAGTCGGCCCGCAGCTGCATGTCCGGTTCGTCGCCGTGCATGGTGTGGCAGTCCCCGCACGCGAGGCCTTCGCCATCGTCGAAACACGGGGTTTGAAGGTGCGCCTGGTACTCGTAGGCAGACAGCCGCGGCGTGCCGTCGGGCCAAAAACGGACCTCGAACTGTCCGGCCGGACCGTCGCCCACGACCGCGTCGCGCAGGATCGGGCGCGAGACCTCCGCGAGCACTTCACCCGGCAAGAAGCCATCGCCGTGGCGCAGGATCCGATCGATGTCGCGTCCGATCCGCTGACCATGGCAGCGGCCGCATACGTCGACCTGCCGGCCCGCGTCGAGCTTGCCCGGATGGGCGATCGATCCTTCGGGGGCATCGGCGGCGTCGACGATGCCCGCGAGCACCCGCCGCATCGGACCGGCGTGCCGCGCCACGTGGGCCGAGGCCGGCCCGTGGCATGCCTCGCAGGCGATGCCGAGCTCGGCCACGGTCGGCCGAAACGACCCGTCGGGACGCAGCCCCGGCGCGGGCTCGGTGTTGTGGCAGAACAAGCAGTTGTCGTCGTAGGGCGTGACGTGGCGCAGCGCGTCGTCGAGGTCGCCTTCGCGACCGTCCGGGGTCAAAAACGCCGCCCCCATCGGAATCCAACGCCGCGCGCCGCGGTGCCACGCCACCGGCAAACGCCACCGCGCATGGCGATCGCCCGGCCGGTCGAAGCGAGCGACGTACTGCTGGTAGCGATGGCTGCCGACGCACAGCTCCACGTCGACGTCGAGGACGACGTCACCGGCGCGACCGTCGTCGGTCAGCCGCTGCATCGTCACGTGGGGCGTGCCGGCGGCGTTGCGGGTCATCGTCGCGCGAAAGCCCAAATAGTCGAGAGTCTCGCCCGCGAACGGAGCCAACGCCGCCTCCGCGGGCTGCGTCATCGTGCGGTGGTAGCTGTCGTGCCAGCTCGCGTGCTCGTCGGGGTGGCAGCGCCGGCACGTGTCCGATCCGACGGCCGTCGCGGCCCGGCGATCGGTGGGGCCCCAAGCGTCGGCGTCGGCCCAGGTCATCGCCAGGCCCGCGGTGGCGACCATGCCCCACAGCGCGGCGGGTCCGAACAAGATCGCTGTCACGTGCCGGGTCACGGCCCGACGCAGCGCACTTCCAGCTCTTGGTCGTACAACGTGATGCCGGCCGCGTCGCCGTCGGCCCGCAGCGGAACGGGCACCCCGGGCGTCAGCTGGCGTCCCTGGTACTTCGTGCCGTTTTGACTCTGCAGGTCCGCGATCCAGACCCGGCCGCGGTGCGTGTACACGCACGCGTGCAGTCGGCTCATGCGCGGCGAGGACACCACGTACTGGCACGCCTCGTGTCGACCCAGCACCACCGGCCCCTCGCGGATGTCGAAGCGCTGCATCGGCTGCCCGGGTCGGATGAACTCGACGTAGGGCTTGGGCAGCGGATCGAAGAGTGGGTCGAGGCGATCGGGAGGAAACCAGATCCCGTCGGCCTGGGCGGCGGCAGTGAACGCCCCCGCCATCTCGCGCCCCGAGCCGTAGCGCTCGGCCGGATTCTTGGCCATCGCCTTGCGCATGAAGGCATCGAGGTGAGGTACGTCGGCCATCGGACGGTTGGCCATCGCCTGCTCGGCGCGCGTGCGCCCGCGGGTGCCCTGGCCGCCGTCGGCCGGCACCCGCAGCCGGGGGATCTCCGCCTCCATGTGCTGATGCAGCAGCTCGGGCAAGCTCCGTCCGTCGTACGGCAGGTCACCGGTCAGCAACTCGAAGCCGATCACCGCGAGGGCGTAGCGATCGGTCGCAGGACCGACGTGCTTGGTGTCCCGAAACTGCTCCGGGCTCATGTAGTGCGGCGTGCCGAAGACCGAGCCGGTCGCGGTCGCCGCCTCGTGCGCGAGCCACTTGGCGATGCCGAGGTCGATGATCACGGGCTCCCACCCACCCTCGACGTTGCGCAGCAGGACGTTGTCGGGCTTGAGATCGCGGTGCACGACGCCGAGGCCGTGCAGCTCGTCGAGACTGGCGCCAACGCCGGCGGTCAGCCGCTGCACGCCCCACGTGTCGCCGCGTCCGATCACCGCCGACGGCGACAGGCCGTCGACGAACTCCATGGCCATCCAGGTCCGGCCGAACTCGTCGCTGCCGTAGTCCTCGACCTTGATCACCCCGTCGAACAGCGAGCCGGCCATCAGCTGGGCCTCGCGTTGGAAGCGCTGCGCCGCTTCGCTGCCCTCGTGCACCTCGGCCCGCAGCCACTTGACCACGACGAGGCGGCGACGAATGACGTCCACGCACAGATGAACGTCACCCACCGCGCCTTCGCCGAGGGGTCGGATCCTGCGGTGCGGGCAGCTTCCCAACGCCGGTACTCTACCAGCCCACGGCGACGGATTCCCCCCGCGGGCCCGGTACGGCGCAGGGTGCGGCCGAACGCGGCCTCCGGCGCGTTGCGGCGGCGGCTGCCCTGGCCCGGATCACTTGCGCAGGCGCGGCGCGCCCCCGAGGTCGGCAGGACCGCGGTCGGAGCCGCGCATCAGCCCCCGAGCCCGCGCTACAGCGGGATCGTGACCTTGGTGAACGGCTCGGCCAGGAACGGGAACGTGGTGCCGCCGTACTCGACCATCACCACGATCGGCCGCTTGACCACCACTTCGCCCGTGGCGCCGGGCTTGACCGTGGCCTTGCCGTTGAACCACTTGGCGGTCGCGGCGACCTCGACGTCGGCTTGTCCCTTGTTGTCGAAGACGAGCACGGTGGTCGCCTCCTTCTGGAACTCGACCGCGAACGGGTAGTACGACAGGTCCTTCTTGAGGTCGGCGATTCGCTGGTCGAGACCCGGGCCGCGGAACGGCCAGTCCTCGGGCGCCGATGCCTTGATCTTCTCGGCGAACGCGAGCTCGGACAGGGCCTCGCCGGCCCGCACCACCTTGCCGCCGGGGTAGTTGACCTTGCCGTTCTTCTTGAGGTCGGCGATCTCGGAGCTCTTGAGCCCCTTGACCGGAGACGCCGCGAGGATCTGCGCCGCCGCGACGTGCACCTCGGGCAGGTCCTCGCCACCACGCTTGGCGTAGTCGAGCGAGGTCTCGGCATTGGCGAGCTGGCCGGCCTTCAAGTACGTCTCGACGTCCATCGCGTACAGGATCGAGCGGACCTCGACCTTGCCCTTGGCCTCGCCGTCGACCTTCTTGAGCTCTTCGCGTGCGCCGTTGATGTTGCCCTCGCCCGCGATCATCAGGACCTTGAGCAGGCGGACGTTGGAGTTGTTGGGGCGCAGCTTGAGCGCCTGCTCGATGTCCTCGTCGGCGGAGATTTTGTCGCCCTCGCCCAGCCGCTGCAGCGCGCGGGCACCGAGCAGGTCGGCGACCTTGTCGCGGATCTCCTCCTTGCGGGCCTCCGAGATCGCGAGCTTGCCGGCGTCAGCGGCGGCGACGAGGGCCTGCATGCGCGACAGCGCCTCGTCGGGCTTGCCCATCGCCGAAAAGCGCATCGAGACCTCGATGGCCAGGCCCAGCTGCTGCGCTGCGCTGACGCCTTCGGGCGCCATGTCCAGGAGCTTGTCGGCGAGCTCGACCTCGTTGGCGTCGAGCGCGAGCAGGACCAGCGCGCGACGCAGCTCGAGGAACTGCTCGCGCTGCTGAAGATCGTCGCGCCCGATGTGCGAGGCCGCCTCGCCCAGCGATTCGGTCGCCCCGGGCAGGTTCTGCAAGGCGATGCGAGAACGCGCGAGCCCCAGCGTGACGTTGGAATCGGGGATGACCGCGTATCCGGCCGCGTAGTCCGCTTCGGCGCCGGCGTAGTCGCCCTCGCGGTAGCGCGCGTCGGCCCGCTGGATCATCATGACCGCGACCAATCGCTTGCAGCCGGTGCAGGTGCCCCGCTTGGCGCCCTCCTGCGCGATCTCGAGCGCCTCGTCGAAGCGGTACTGCGACATCAGCAGCTTCGCGAGCCCCTCGCGTGCCTCTTCGGAGTCCGCGTCGAGGGCGAGCGCGTTGCGATAGTGTCGCTCCGCATCCCTGGGCTTGGTCTTGTGCAGATCCTGGGCGAGCAGAAGGTTGAGATCGTGCAGCTCTTCGGTGGCGATCTTGCCTTCTTCCCCGCCCTCCTCGATCGCAGCCTTGTACCACTCCTCGGCGTCTTCGAACTCGCCCTCGCCGTCGTCCCAGGCCAAGCGGGCCGTCTCGAGCGACGAGGAGCAACCGGCGACCGGCGCAGCCAACAAGGCCAGCGCCAGCACCAGACGGGGAGCAGGAATCAGTCCGAGACCGGGGCGAAAACGCTTCCGTTCCATTCGTAAACCTCGCGGTGGATCTTCGCGAAAGACGCGTCGTATATCGAAAAACTCGCGCGTTTGCCTGGTGTTTGGCTCAGCGCCGTGCCCGATCCGATACCGTGGACCGGAATGGGACCGTCGGGTCCCGAAAGCTGGGATTCGATGCGGCGGTGCTCGTGCCCGTGCAGCACGAGCTCCGCGCCGTGCTCGGCGATCACCTCGCCGAAGGCGGAGATGTCGAGCAGGTCGTGGCGTGGTTTGGACACGCCCGGGACCGGGGGGTGGTGGATGAGGACGACCCGCGCCTTGCTGCCGCGGTACTGCGCGAGCACGGCCGCCAGCCGCGACAGCTGCTCGTCGCCCACGCGACCGACCGCGTACAGCGGCAAGCTGGCGATCGCCGTGGAGAGGCCGACGATGACGACGTCGTCGTGCTCGACCACGAACGGATACTGCACGTCCGCCCCGGCGCCGTCGAGAAACGGTGCCATATACTGCTCGAAGCGACGCGTGCGGACCGATCCCCGCGTGTACGCGTCGTGGTTGCCGGGAATGACCGTGGCCGGCACCGGCAGCTCCTCGAGCTTGCGACGCACGAGCTGAAACTCGGGCTCGAGCGCGAGGTTGGTCAGGTCACCGGTCACGATCACCCGCTGCACCGACAGCGGTTGCACCATCTGCATCATCTCGTCGAACAAGCGACCGTCGTGCTTCTTGCCTCGGCGCAGCGCGAGGTTGATGCCGCCGGTGAGGCGCTTGTTGAGGTAACGCCACGGCGGGACCCCCTGCAGGTCGAGCAGGTGGATGTCGGACGTATGCAGAAAACGCAGCCCCATTGCGGCGCAGGCTGGCGATCTAGCACACCCCGGCTGGCGCCTATGTAGCGCAGCACGCCAGCGCGACGACGCGAGCGTGAGAACACGGGTGCGCGTCTTTCGCGCAAGGACGACGGACCAGCGGCGGCGATCCCTCCGAGGTGCCCACGACGGCCCGCAGAGGCGGCGGCCGCTGCTACTCTCCGCGGCCATGGCGTCGTCCGGCCCCGGCTTGCTGCAAGAAGGTCGCACCCATACCTGTGCCCAGCTGCGTGGCAGCGACGACGGCTCTCGCGTCGTGCTGTTCGGCTGGGTGCACCGCCGCCGCGATCACGGCGGGCGGATCTTCATCGATCTCAGAGATCGCGACGGGCTGACGCAGATCGTCTTCGGCCCCGACATCGACGAGGCGGCCCACGCCGCCGGCGAGTCGTTGCGCAGCGAGTTCTGCATCGGCATCGCGGGCAAGGTCGTCGGTCGCGGCGACAACAGCAACGCGAACATGGCCACCGGCGACATCGAGGTCGAGGTCGACCGTCTCGAGGTCTTCTCGGCCGCCGAGACCCCGCCGTTCGCGATCTCCGACGACGAGCGGCTCGAGGCCGGCGAGAACCTGCGGCTCAAGTACCGCTATCTCGACCTGCGCCGCCCCTCGTTTCAGCGCAACTTCGCCACGCGTGCCCGCATCGGCTACGTGACGCGCCGCGCCCTGTCCGACCTCGGCTTCTACGAGCTCGAGACGCCGTACATGGTCAAGTACACGCCCGGCGGCGCGCGCAACTTCCTGGTGCCCAGCCGCCTGCATCCCGGCTCGTTCTACGCGCTGGCCGAGTCGCCGCAGATCTACAAGCAGCTGTTCATGGTCTCGGGGTTCGACAAGTACTTCCAGATCACGCGCTGCTTTCGCGACGAGGACCTTCGCAACGACCGCCAGCCCGAGTTCACCCAGATCGATCTCGAGATGTCCTTCGCCACCCCCGAGCGCGTGGCCGAGCCCATCGAGAGCTTGATGGCGCAGCTGTTCGACGACGTGCTCGGGGTGCAGCTCGAGACTCCGTTCCTGCGACTGACGTGGCAGGAGGCGATGGACCGGTTCGGCTCCGACAAGCCCGACATGCGCTTCGGCCTCGAGCTGCAGGATGCGACCGAGGCGACGCGCGACTGTGGCTTTCGGGTCTTCGACGCGGCCGAGTGCGTCAAGGCGCTCGTGGTGCCGGCCGAGCACGCCGCCACCCTCGGCCGCAGCCAGCTCGACAAGCTCACCGACTTCGTCAAGAAGCGCGAGAACGGCAGCGCCAAGGGGCTGGCCTGGGTGCGCATCAAGGACGGCAAGTGGGAGGCGCCCTTTGCCAAGAACGTGGGCGCCGAGGCACAGGCCAAGATCACGGCCGCGATCGGGGCGAGCGAAGGCGAGCTCGCGCTGTTCATCGCCGACGGCTGGGAGACGACGCACACGGTGCTGTGCAACCTGCGATTGCACCTGCGCGACAAGCTGTCGCTGTTGCCCCAAGACGGGGCAAAGCAGTGGAAGTTTCTGTGGGTCACCGACTTCCCGCTGTTCGAGAAGACCGACGACGGCTGGGCGTCCTCGCACCACCCGTTCACCTCGCCGCGGCCCGAGCACCTGGACCTGATGCTGTCCGACCCGGGGGCGGTCCGAGCGCAGGCCTACGACATCGTCCTCAACGGCAACGAGATCGGCGGCGGCTCGATCCGTATCCACGCCCCCGACGTGCAGGCGAAGGTGTTTCGCGCGCTGGGCCTGTCCGACGAGGACGCACGGGCGAAGTTCGGCTTCCTGCTGGAGGCGTTCAAGTACGGACCGCCGCCGCACGGGGGCATCGCGCTGGGACTGGACCGCATCGCGATGCTGATGTGCGGGGCGTCGAGCCTGCGCGACGTGATCGCGTTCCCGAAGACGCAGCGGGGCCAGGACCTGATGACGGGGTGCCCCACCCCCGCCGACGATCCGCAGCTGGCCGAGCTGTACCTGCGTCACCGGCCCTTGCCCGGGACCGAGGACGGCGCGGGCGAGACTTCCGGGTAGACTACGACGATGGCCGCCGCCGGCACGCTCGCCGATCCCAAGCCTCTGGCCCGTGTCGTGGCCGCGTCGCTCTCGGCGGTGTGCATGGTGCTCGCATGCCCGTCGTACGACCTGTGGTGGCTGGGCTTCGTCGGCTGGGTCCCGTGGTTTTGGGCCATCGACGGCGCCACCCCCAAGCGTGCGCTGCTGTACGGCACGCTGACCGGGACGATCACGGTCTTCTGGGGCTTTTTTTGGATGAGCGAGCTGCTGACCAAGTTCGCCGGCTTCCCGCTCATTGGCGCGCTGCCGGTGACGCTGCTGTTCGCGGCGTGGCACGGGCTGCTGTGGGGGATCTCGGCGGCGGTCGGCGTGTGGCTGCACCGCCGTACCGGACGCAGCTACCTGTATCTCGTGCCGATGGCGTGGGTCGCCACGGAGGCGCTGCTGCCCAACATCTTTCCGATCTACATGGGCCTGGCGTGGTGCTGGCAGCCGCTGTGGATCCAGACGGCCGAGATCGGCGGCGTGACGATGGTCGCGGGCTTCATGCTCGCCATCAACGCGGCGCTGTACCGCACGCTGCGCTCCGCGATCGTCGACAACGCCCTGGAGGTTCGTGCCGCCGTCGTGTTCGTGGGGCTGCTGGTGCTGCTGCCCACCTACGGCTCGATTCGGATCTCGCAGGTGCAGTCGCAGATGGCGGCGGCGCCCAAGCTCAACTTCGCGGTCGTGCAGGGCAACTTCAGCATCCTCGAGATGCGCAACCTTCGGCTCAAGCACCCGATCCTGCGCCGCGAGCAGCAGATGACGCGCGCGCTGCAGGACCAGGGGGCCCAGGTCGCCCTGTGGGGTGAGACGGCCTACCCCAACCCGCGAGCATTCACGCGGCAGAGCACGTCGGACCTCGAAGAGCGCAATCCGTGGCGGGTGCAGCAGGACTTCGACATCCCGATCATCTTCGGCACGGTCACGCGCGATACGACCGGCAGGGAGAAGTACCCGTTCAACACCGCCCTGCTCATCGACGGCGACGGCCAGGTCGTGGGCATGTACGACAAGGTCTATCGGCTCGTGTTCGGCGAGTACGTGCCGGTCGTCGATCCCGACTGGTACCTGTCGATGGTCCCCAACGCCTCCCACATCGCCCAGGGCGCCGGTGCGGGCGTGCTGGAGCTGGACGCCGAAGGCGAGTCGTCGGGCAAGTGGCGGTTCGGACCGTTCATCTGCTACGAGGACATCCTGCCCCGCTTCGTGCGCGACGCGGCCAACCAGCGCGTGCACGTGTTCGTCAACCTGACCAACGACGCTTGGTTCGGCAAGACCGACGAGCCATGGCAGCACCTGGGGCTGGCGGTCTTCCGCGCGGTCGAGCACCGCAAGGGCATGGTCCGCTCGGTCAATACCGGCGTCAGCGCGTACCTCGATCCGACCGGCCGCCTCGTGCAGTCGATCGACGAGACCGAGCCCGACAGCGAGGGCCCGCAGCCGGCCGAAGGCTTCATGGCCGAAGTGCCGATGATGGACCCGGACGCGCAGACGCTGTACGGCTTGACCGGCGAGACGTTCAACGTGCTGATGATCCTCGGCCTGGTCGGGTTGGGCTGGCGACGCCGCGAAGACGGGTCGACGGCGCAGGCCGAGACGACCGATCCGGACGGGACCGCCGGCGGCGACGAAGCGTCCGATTCGGGCGCGCATGCCCCTCTGGCGGCGCCCGCTGACGACGACGACGACGATACCGACCTCGCCGACGCCGATCCGGACGACACCGAGCCCACATCCGTGCATTGACGCCGCGGCGCGGTATGCTGGTGTGATGGTTCGTTATCGTATTGCTTGGCTTGGTTGTGTATTGGCGCTCGGGGCGTGTGGGTCGCAGTCTGGAAAAGGCGACGACTCGGTCGACGACAGCTTCTGCATCGCCGAAGGGACGCTCGTGGACACGCCCACGGGGGCCGTTCCGATCGAGCGGCTGGTGGTCGGGGATCGCGTCTGGTCGGTGGATCCGACCACGCACGAGCGTTTCGCTGCCACGGTGACCCACATTCGGTCCGCGGAGCGCGAGTGTGTCGCGCTGAACTTCTCGGGCGGGCGGCTGGTCTGTACGCCCAGCCATCCCCTGCTCGATCCCACGGACGGCACCTACGCGCCCGCGGGCGAGTGGGTCCTGGGCCCCGCGCGGTCGCAGCTGCTCGTGGTCGGCGCGTCCGCCATCGCGGCCCGCGCCGTGACGGCGACGCAGGTCGATGCGGGGGTCCGCCGCGTCTTCGACATCAGCGTCGATCACCCGCTGCACAACTTCATCGCCGGCGGCGTCGTCGTGCACAACAAATCGTACGACCCGTGCATCGGTGACGACGGCAGCGATCCCTGGTGCACCACGGAGGGCACGTCGACGACGGCCTCGGCGACGACCGGCGCGCCGTGGACGACCGGGCCCGACGACACGACCTGGGGCCCCGGCGACGGCACCGCGACGACCGCCGTGGACGGGACGACCGACGCGACCACCTCGAGCGCCGAGACCGGGACCGGGACCGGCATGGACTCGTCCACGGGGTTCGACAGCGGCGAGACGACGGCGGTGTGCACGCCGGTCACCGACGACGCGAGCGCGGTCGGCAGCGACTGCACCGGCGGCGCGATGTGTCCGGACGGCTATACGTGCCAGCCGTTCAACGGGGTGTTCCTCCAAGAGCAGTGTCAGATCCTGTGCGAGGACGACTGCGAGTGCCCCGCCGATCACACGTGCAACCAGTTCATCGACAAGGTGGCGACGTGGATGGCGTGCGTGCCAAGCTGACGCCCGTGATGCGTCGCCTCCCTCTGCTGCTGTCGCTGCTGCTGCCCGCCTGCTCCTCGTCGTCGGCTCCGCCGGCCAAGGACACCACGCCGCCCAAGAAGTCCGCGGAGGCCGACGCGCCCGCCGAGGACGCGAAGGCCGACGCGCCCGCCCCGACCGACGACGTCGCCCCCACCGCGACGGCCGAGGTCGGCAAGCCGGCGCCCGACTTCACCCTGACCGACCTCGACGGCAAGGCCCACACCCTGTCGGCCTACGCGGGCAAGATCGTGGTGCTGGAGTGGTTCAATCCGGGCTGCCCGTTCGTCAACTACGCCCACAGCGAGGGTCCGCTCGTCGACATGGCCAAGAAGGAGACCGCGCAGGGCGTGGTGTGGCTGTCGATCAACTCCGGCGCCCCCGGCAAGCAGGGCCATGGCGCCGAGGCCAACGAGCAAGGCGCGCAGACCTTCGGCATGACCAACCCGATCCTGCTCGACGACAGCGGCGACGTCGGCCGCATGTACGACGCCAAGAAGACGCCGCACCTGTTCGTCATCGACGCACAGGGCGTGCTGCGCTACGCGGGTGGCCTCGACAACGCGCCCATGGGCGAGGTCGACGGCGACGACCCCGTGCGCGCGTACGTCAGCGAAGCGCTCGCCGACGTGCGGGCGGGCAAGGACGTCCGCGTGCCGACCTCGCCGCCCTGGGGATGCACGGTCAAGTACGCCAGCTGACGCCGCGCCCGGCTCAGACGACGAGCTCGAGCGCGACGGTCCCGTCGGGTGCGGGGTCGAGCGCGAGCTCGGCGTTGAACCAGGGGTCGGCCGCGTTGAACGGGTCGCCCACGAAGTACAGCTGTGTGGTCAGCCGCTCCACGCCGCGAACCCACACCTTGAGGTGCACGTGCGCGGGCCGGTACTGCGCGCCGTTGAGGTACCAGCCCGGCCGCAACGTGGTGAACTCGAACTGCCCGTCGACGTCGGCGGCCACCTGGCCGTAGTAGCGATACTGCTTCGTGTCGTCGTAGCTCGCCTCCACGTCGCCGGCCCGGCCCCCCGGGGCGACCGGTGTGGCGTGCCAGATCTCGACGACGGCCCCCGCGAGCGGGGCGCACGAGGCGTCGCGCACGCGCCCCTGCAGGATGAGCGGCACCCCATCGTCGCCGTGGATGTCGAGATTGCCGCCGATCGGGATGCCCTCTCGGTAAAACGGCCCCTCGATGTCGGCGTCGGTCGGCTCGCACACGTCGACCATCCCACCGGTGGAGTCGGTCGCGGGCTCGCCCGTCGACTCGGCCCCGGACGTCGACGCGCCGGTCGTGGTGTCCGACGAGGTGCCCGTCGCGATCCCGGAGTCCGACGCGGTCGCGCTCGCCGCCGAGGTCGACTCGTCGCAGCACGCCGTCGTGCCGCCGTCGCCCGGGTCGGCACCCCCGCTCGATCCGTCGCCGGAGGCGTTGCCGCCGTCGTCGCCGCAGGCCAGCGTCGCCAACGACGTCAGCGTCAGCAGGCTGGCCGCCCCCCGGACGAAGCGTCGGCGCCGGAGCGTCACGGTACGAAGAGGGCGAAGACGCGGATCGGAAGGGTCGGTCGTCATGTCGAGTCCAATGCAGGGTGCGTCCGAACCGGACGCGCACCCCCGAGCATGTCACGGCGGCGCGAAGGCACCGTCTGCAATTTTCGAACGCGCCCGTTCGATGGCGCCGAACGAGCCGTCGGGATGCACACGCGACGAGAGCCAGGCTCCGGCCCGCGCTCGAAAGGAGCGCGCGTTGCCGGACCACCTGGCCCTCGTCCGATGATCCCGTGCCGTGCTCGCGCTACAGCACGGTGCTCTCGTCTTGCGAGCCGCCCTTTTCGTCACACTCGGCCTTCGTGACGTGCAGCCAGCCCTTGCCCTTGCAGTCGTTGTTGCCGGCGCAGTCCCACTTGCCGGCCACGTCGCAGGCGGTCTGGCCCGAGCACTCGTTGACGCCGTAACAGCGGACCTTCTTGTTCGGGTCGACGTCGGCCGTGGCCGCGCCGGTGCCCGCCCCGGGACTCGCCGCCGCGTCGGACGGGTTGGTGGTGGGGGCCGGGTCCTTGCCGCAACCGGAAAGGAAGAGCGCAGCCGCGGACAGTGCGAGGGTCGTTGCCTTGGTGCTCATGGTGCGTCTGCCGAACGGGAGTACGGCGCCGACGTTACTCGGTCGGGTGGCAGCCGAAGCAGCCGAAGCCGTTGTTGGAGCCGTCGTTGGGTTCCATGTCGAGCAGCTTGGCCGTCTCGGGGACGACCTTTTCGATCATGAACTTGGTGACCTTCTCGTCGTAGGCCATCGCCGCCTCGATCGTGCCTTCCTTGGGCAGCGGGTAGATCGAGTCGGTGGGCATCTCGTACTTGTTCGCCTTGGCGTCTTCGCCGTGGCAGGTCTCGCAGGTGAACGCCTTGTAGTGGTTGGCGTCGTACTCTTGGAACCAGGCCTTGCTCTTGGGGTAGACCTCGATGCCCATCCACTCCTTCTTCTGATCCCAGGTCTTGTCGGCCCACTTGACCGACGGCGCGCCGGGCTCGGTATCGCCACCGCCGTCGGCGGCAGCGCCGTCGTCGGAGGCCACGGCGCCCGCGGTGTCACCCGGCGGCGGCGTGGTGGGCGTGGTGGACTTTTCGCAGCTGGAGGCGAAGGCCAAAAGGCCGGCGCAGACGAGGACGCGATGGAGCATGATGGAGATTCCTGTTCGAAGCGTGAAACGCGGCCCGGCAAACCGGTCGCGGCGGCCGCTTGTTACCGCTGTGGCTGCGGACCGCGCAAGTTGCCGGGGGCTCGCGTCCGGCGGCGAATGCGCCGCTGCGGTGGCATGGCGAATTGCGGCGAGTGACGTAGCCTCCCACACGGCCCGATCGTTGGCCCCGAGGGCATGGACCGTCCCGAACGCGATCCTGGTGGGATCTCCGAGCGCCCCTATCTCGGTCACGGGGTGGGTCTGCGGCTGCGTCACTACGCCCACGTGCTCGAGCACGGGGTGGGCGTCGATTGGATGGAGGCCATCTCGGAGAACTTCTTCGGCGACGGCGGCCGGCCGCGGGCCGTGCTGCGCCACGTCCGGTCGCAGGTGCCGGTCGCGCTGCACGGCGTCTGCCTCGGCGTCGGCTCGGTCGACCCCCCGTCGGACGCCTACCTGCGACGACTGCGATCACTCGCCGACGAGATCGAGCCCGCGTGGGTGTCCGACCATTTGTGTTGGGGTCACGTCGACGGCCAGCACGCGCACGAGCTGTTGCCCCTGCCCTACACCGAGGAAGCGCTCGACGTGGTCGTGCGGCACGTGGGCAAGACGCAGGACGTGCTCGGTCGGCGGATCCTGCTCGAGAACGTGTCGAGCTACGTGTCGTTTTCCCACTCGACGATGCCCGAGTGGGAGTTCCTCTCCGAGGTTGCGACCCGAGCAGACTGCCTGATCCTGCTCGACGTCAACAACGTCATCGTCAGCGCCCAAAACCACGGCTTCGATCCGCTCGACTTCCTCGCAGGAGTTCCCGGCGAGCGCGTGTGGCAGCTGCACCTGGCCAATCACTCCGACCGCGGCCACTACCGCTTCGACGACCATCGCGGACCGGTGCCCGACCCGGTGTGGTCGCTGTACGAGGAGGTCGTGCGCCGTTTCGGGCGGATCTCCACGCTCGTCGAGTGGGACGAGGACGTGCCCAGCTGGGACGACCTCGTCGTGCAGCAACGACGCGCCGCGGCGCACGAGCGCGACGCGCTCGGAGGCGCCCGATGACGCTGCGCGAGACCCAACGGCTGATGTGGCGGGCGATGACCTGGCCCACCGGCGTCGCCGATTTTCTGCGCCAGGCCGACCCCGCCACGCGCCGCGCGTTCGCGCAGACGTTTGCCGAGACGCCGGGGTTCTCTCGACAGGACCGCGTGAGCGTGTACGCCGAGTCGTACTACTGGCGACTCGAGGACGTGCTGCGCGAGCAGTTTCGCGTCACGGCGTGGATCGCCGGTGACGTCGCCTTCCACAACCTGTGCACCGACTACGTGCTCGCCCGCCCCTCGCGTCGCGCCGACGTGCGGCGCTTCGCGGCCCCGTTTCGCGAGTTCGTGACCGCCCACCCCCTCGCGCGCGCGCACGTCGGCCTCGACGACGTCGCGCGGATCGAATGGGGCGCGGTCGAGGCCATCGACGCCGCCGACGTTCGCCTGTGGCGCGAAGACGACTTGGCGGCCGTCGCCCTTTGCGACTGGCCGCCCCTTGTGCTGCGGGCCGCGCCGAGCGTCAGCCTGCACCGCTGTCGACTGCCTTACGCCAAGGCCTGGGCCGCCCGCGACGCCGGCGAGCCCTCCCCGACCGATCCGCTGCCCGCCTGCACGCCACCGCAGTGGGTGCTCGTGTGGCGCGGTGGGCTGGAGGTCTTTCATCGCACCGTCGCCGACCGCGAGGCCGAAGCCATTTCCGCGCTGGTGGCCGGTACGGACTTCGGTACGCTGGTGCAGCACGCGGACGCGCGCGGGGTGCAGGCGCCCGAGGTCGTGGCGTGGCTACGCCGCTGGCTGCGCGATGGGCTGGTCGCGGCCCCCTGAACGTCCGCGGGCGTGCCGCGCCGCCCCAGATGCGGCAAACTAGCGGCGGGTAGACTCCCATGCTCGGCTTGTTCATCGTCTCCGCGATCGCCTACGGCGCCGCGACCTACGCCTACGGCAGCAAGGCGGAGACCGGGGACGAGCCGACGGGCCTCGGTCGTTTCGGACGACTGCTGCTCGCCGTGGCCGCACTGCTGCACACGCTGGCGATCGGCGCGCAGTGTGTCGACGGGGACCACCCGCTCAAGAACATCTTCCTGGCCACCAGCTTCGGCGCGCTGATCGCCGTGGGCGGCTACCTGGGCCTGTCGCGCGGGCGCAAGCTCGATGCCCTCGGGCCCCTGATGGCCCCGCTGGGGCTCATCGGCCTCGTGCTCGGGGTGCTGTTTTCGAAGATGGGGGCCGAGCACGCGGTCCCGGGCGGTACCGGGGTCGCGTCGGCCCACGTCGCCCTCGCCTCGATCGGGTTTGCCGGCTTCACGCTCGCGGCCGGCGTGGCGGGCCTCTACCTCGTGGCCGAGCGTCGGCTGCAGCGCAAGCAGTTTCGGCCGGGGGCCTCGGGGATGTCGCTGTCGGGGCTCGACCGCTTGCAGCATCGGCTCGTGCTGCTCGTGACGCCGATCTTCACGCTCGCGATCGTCACCGGCGTGCTGTGGATCCTCGATCTCGGCGGATGGAGCGAGCTGCGAGGGCGCGCCTTCGAAGTCGCCGCCGGCGGGATCGCCTGGCTGTGCTCGGCCGGTCTGCTCATCGCGCGCGCGGTGTGGGGCACGGCCGGACGCAGTGCCGCTCTGGCCACGTTGACCGCATTCGCGTCGATGGTGCTCATCGTGGCCTGGTACGGGGTGAACACGTGAACGAGCTGTTCGCCGTCGGCCTCAACCACAAGAGCGCCCCGGTGCAGTTGCGCGAGCAGCTGGCGGTGGACGACAGCGAGCACGCGCAGCTGCTGCACACGCTGCGCGAGGAACACGGCGTGGCCGAGGTCATGCTCGTATCCACGTGCAATCGCGTCGAGCTGTACGGCGTCGCCCCGTCGCACGAGCACGCGCGCGAGGCCATGAGCACCCTGGCGCGACTGCGGGAGATCAGCGAGCCGCAAGTGCTGTCCGAGCACCTCTTCTCGCGTGCATCCACCGACGCGGCGCGGCACATCTTTCGCGTCGCGGCGAGCCTGGAGAGCCTCGTCGTCGGCGAGCCGCAGATTCTGGGGCAGGTCAAGACGGCGCTGACGCGCGCGCGGGAGTCCGGCACCGTGGGCCCGGTGCTCGATCGCTGCCTGACGCTGGCGTTCAAGTGCGCCAAGCGGGTGCGGTCCGAGACCGAGATCGCCCGGGGCTCGGCCTCGGTGCCCTCGGTCGCGGTCGACCTCGCCAAGACGATCTTCGGCGAGCTCGCCGACTCGCAGGTGCTCGTGATCGGAGCCGGCGAGATGGCCGAGCAAGCCGCCACGCACCTGACCGCCGCCGGCGCGGCCGCGGTCGCGGTCGTCAATCGCTCCGAGGACCGGGGCCTGCGCCTCGCCGAGCAGGTCGCCGGCCGGTTCGCGCCCTGGGAGCAGCTCGACGACGAGCTGCGCCGCGCCGACATCGTGGTGGCCTCCACGGGCTCGAAGCTGCCGATCATCGATCGCAAGCGCCTCAAACCCCTGATGAAGAAGCGGCGCCAACGTCCGCTCTTTTTCGTCGACATCGCCGTCCCGCGCGACATCGACGTCTCGGTCAGCCGTGTCCCCGGCGTGTTCCTCTACAACGTCGACGACCTGCAGGGCATCGTCCACGACAACCTGCGCAACCGCCACGTCGAAGCCCAGCGCGCCGACGCCCTCGTCGACGAAGAGGTCCAGGCATTCGGAGCATGGATGCGCTCGCGCACCGTGGGGCCGCTCATCGGCCAGCTGCAGTCGCACGGCCGCTCGATCGTCGCGGCGGAGACCGAG
Organism: uncultured Pseudomonadota bacterium; assembly: GCA_937896535.1. Lineage (GTDB taxonomy): Bacteria > Myxococcota_A > Polyangia > Nannocystales > Nannocystaceae > CALBMM01. The sequence goes on along the minus strand of CALBMM010000223.1, from coordinate 33,654 downwards.
CGTGCGCTCGCCAAGCTCGGCGAGGTGGACCCGGCACACCGCGCCGTGATCGAGCAGCTCGGCCACGCGATCATGCAAAAGCTCCTCCACCGGCCGATGACGAACGTCAAGAAGGCCACCCGCGGCGAGGTCGGACGCTTCGACGGAGCCACGCTCGCCGAGGCGATGCAGGCCCTGTTCGAGCTCGACGAGCCGGTCGCCCGCGCGGCCCCGGAGCCGACGACGACGAGCGCGGAGGCGGACGAGACGGCGAGGGTCGTGGACGCGGCCGAGACCGGCTGACGCGCCCTCCCCGGCGTGCGATGCTGCGGCCGGTTTGGGCGAATCAGCGAACTCCCTCGTCATCGGTACCCGCGGCTCGGCGCTCGCGCGCTGGCAGGCCGAGCACGTGCAGGCCTCGCTGCAGGCGGCGCACCCCGGCCTGACGGTGACGCTGAAGATCATCTCGACCACGGGCGACGAGATCCGCGACCGGCCGCTGCACCAGATCGGTGGCAAGGGCCTGTTCGTGCGGGCGATCGAGCAGCAACTGCTCGACCGGTCCGTGGACATCGCCGTGCACAGCTACAAGGACATGCCCGCGTTCGCGCCCGAGGGGCTCGTGATCGCGGCCACGCCCGAGCGCGCCGACCCTCGCGATGCGCTCGTCGGTCCACCGGGGACGACCCTCCAGGGCCTGCCCGCCGGTGCCAGGCTCGGCACCGGCAGCCTGCGACGTGGCGCCTTGGCCATCAGGCTCAACCCGGCGATCGAGGTGGTCCCGATCCGCGGCAACGTGCCCACGCGCGTCGGCAAGGTCGACGAGGGCGAGCTCGATGCCGTCTTGCTCGCCGCCGCCGGCCTGACGCGGCTGGGCATGGGCGAGCGCATCGCCGAGATGCTCGACCCCGCCACGTTCTGCCCAGCTCCGGCCCAGGGCATCCTCGCGCTGCAGTGCCGTGACGACGACGATCGCGCCAAGGAGGTGCTCGCCGTCCTCGCCGACGCGACGGCAACGATCGCCGCGGCCGCCGAGCGCGGCTTCGTCCGCCGACTCGGTGCGAGCTGCTCGGTGCCGGTGGGCTGTCACGCCACGGTCGATGGCGACGAGGTCACCGTGCGCGGCCTCGTCATCGACCCCGGCGGCGACCCCGTCTTCGAGGACACCGTGCACGGCGCAGCGAGCGAGGCCGAGGCGCTCGGCACGGATCTGGCGAGTGCACTGATGGACCGCGGCGCCGCCGAGGTCATCGCTCGCCTGCAGCACTGACGCTCAGGCGTCGAGCTGCTGCAAGAACGCCGACAACCGCTGCCACGAGCCGGGGTCGAGCACGGTCGGCGTGCCGCCCGGCCCGACCGGCGTCCCGATGAAGCCGGGCGCGACGGTGTAGGCGACGTCGCCGACGACGGCGGACGTGTCGTAGTGCTCGGCGCCGAGCTGGTACAGCTCCTGCGCCGTCTTGACGCACCCGACGAGCTGCCCGCTGTCGTGGCCCTCTCCGTCGACGCTGACGAAGAGCACGGCCGGGCTGATGAACAGCTGCATGGGGCCGCCGGGGACCTGCAGATGCATCATGTCGCCGTCGAGCTGCAACGCAGCGCCGAGTTGCTGATCGATCAGCGTCTGCGCGATGTAGATCCGCATCGCCGTCAGAACGAGAAGCTCAGTCCCGCCCCGTTGGTCTTGCCCAGCATGGGCCCGACGCGCAGGTTCGAGATCGCCCGCAGGCGCTTTTCTTCCTCGATGTAGCGCTTCGCGGCGCTGCGGTCCTGGAAGATCATGACCGTGAGCACGCCGGCCATCAGCACCGAGGTCCCCAGCAGCACGTCGCCCACGATCGCGCGGCGACGGACGATCGAGCCGGTGCGGCTGACCTCGGTCGCGAGGGCGTCGTAGCTCTGGCCGTCGGCCGTGATGAGGTTGGGATCCCGGCGAGGATCGCCGCCGACCATGGAGTTGTAGGCGTCGAGGTCGTCGACGGCGCCCTTGTAGTCGCCGCGAGCGGCGAGCGCGAGCCCGTAGGTGATGCCGGCCGCGGCCGCCAGACCCGAGGTCAGCCCGAGCGCCACCCAGGCGCGCGGCTGCCAGTAGCCCCAGAACTTGCCACGCTGGCACTTGGGACGCAGGTCCTTGGGCTCTTCCTTCGACGCCCGCTTCTTGCGCTTGCCGGTCCGGCAAAACGCTTCGAAGTCCTTGTCGAGGTCGGCCGTGATCGTCGACGTGTCGATCGCCGCGTCCTGGTGCGCGGCGGCGGCGGCCTTCTGCGCCTCTTCGAGCTCGCGCTTTTCCGCCGCGATCTCCTCGGGCGTCTTCTCCGGCTCGTCGAGCGTCGCGATGATTTCCTTCTCCTCGTCCGACGCCGGCTTGGGCGGATTGCGGTGGTCCTCGATCGCCCCGACGATCGCCTGCGGGATCACGATGGGCGCGATGAGGTCGCCTTCGACCATCTTGACGTCCATGTCGCGAACGCGGACGTCTTTCTTCGCGTCGTAGATCACCAGGTGGGCGACCGGCGGCGTGCCGTCGACCGAGCCGTAGCCGATGAAGTCGGTCGCGGTGGTCGGGCTCGAGTTGAGCCACTTGGAAATCTTGGCGAGACACTCGTCGGACTCGGCCTCTTTGCACTTGACCCGCGACGCTGCCGTCGCCAAGTCGAGGGCGACGCTCTTGACCGCGTAGCCTTCTTCTTGCAGCGCGAGCACGGCAGACGAGCGCAGGTCGGCGCCGGCTTCGTCGCCCCCGAAGCGCAGCATCGCCACGGTCTTGCCGTCGGGCGCCGCGGGCGCTTCGGCGGGTGCGGCGGCGGCAGCCTTCTTCCCCTTGCGCTTGGCGGGAGCCGCCGACGCCCCAGCGAGAGGAGCGGCGAAGGTGGCCGCCGCGACGATGGCGGACAGCACTCGGGAGCGCGTGTGGTGCTTCATGAGAGTCGTTGGCCTCTTGTCGCTCGCCCATGTCGCGAGCGGGGTGCGCGATCCGCCCAGATCGCGAGCCGCGGCATGATAGCGGCGACCCTGGGTGGCCTCAAGCTGCCCGATCAGGGCTCCGAAGGGGGGCTGGAGCCCTTTGCGGCGGGATCGGAAGGCGGGGTCTCGGTGCGCCGCGACAGCACGAGCCCCCCCAGGAGCACGGCCACGGACACGACCGTGCACAGGGTCACGAACAGATGGGACGGCAGATCGCCCACCGTCCGCAGCGTGACCAGCAGCGCGAGGGCGACGACGAGCGCGTGCATGGCCGCGCGCCACAGGCTGCGCGACCCCGACCAGGCCCACAGGCCCGAGCTCAACACCGTTGCCGCTGCCATCGCTACGGGCACCAACGCGGTACCTCCCGCCGTCTTACGCGAGACGACGAGCGCACACGCGACGGCGACGACCCCGAGGCTCGCCAGCAACCCGTCACGTCGACGGGTCGGCCCGACGATCGCGGTCACGCCCGAGAGCATGCCGACCAACGCGCCCGCGACGATCGCCACGGCGATGCACGCGATCACCGACTCGACCTCGAAGATCGAAAGTCCCGCACGCTCGCCGATCGTCTCGGCGAGCTGACGCACCCAGGTCGAAAGGGGCAACGCATCCGCGGAGCCCGCGAGATCGGGACGCACCCACGCGTCGGCTGCGACCGTGCGTCCGACCGCGAGCGTTCCCACCGCGACCGCGGCCGCGCCGAGCCAGGTGACGCTCGCGCCCGACCTCGGTCCGCGACCACCCGCCCACGCCGCGAACGCGACGACGGCGACCGGCAGCCAGGGCGCGGGCGAGTCGGGCAGCAACCAGCCCGGCGTTTGCTCCACCGGCGCGAGGACGGGTCGCAGCCCGCTCGTCAGCAGCAACGCCGCGCCCACCGCGAACGCGAGCGCGCCCACGCCGACCGATGCGGTCGTGACCTGGCGGCCCCAACGTCCCGCCGCCCACGCGACCGTTGCCCAGGCCACGACCGTCAGCAGCCAGGCCCACCACCGGATCTCTCGGGCGACCGCGTGACGTCCGACCTCGTCGTCGCTGCGGGTCCAGCCCAACCATCGCGAAAGCCCCACGCGTTCGTTGCCGCGGCCCTCGGCGTAGCCGGTCCAGCGCCCCGTGACGCCCAGGCCCGCACTGGCCTCGGACACGTACTTGTTGGGGCACATCCGCTTGAGCACGTGCTCTTCGGGCATGCCGGTGGGGTCGTCCTGCTTGCCCGGACACACGAACTCGACGCGCGAGCCCTGTCCGGTCGTGCCCGAGTACACGACGAAGCGCGGCACCGTCTCGGTCGACGGCTCGCGATCGAGTCGCTCGTACACCGAGGGCGTGACGACCGACTCGACGCGCGCATCGGCGAACGCTCGTCGGGCGCGGACCGGGCCGTCGGCGTAGTGCTGCTGCGCGATGGCGGCGAGCGCCCGCCCGATCGCGTCGGCGAGCTCGTCGGGGCCGTAGCCGCGCGAGCCGTCGGGCTCGACGTAGTCGTTGAGCGGCAGGTCGTACGGACCCAGACCATCGATGCGGATCGCCGTGGTCTGGAACGGATGGATGCCGAGGATCGGACCCGAGTGCGCCCAGCCGCGGGCCTCGGGTCCCTCGTCCTCGAAGCGCTGGCCGAACACGCCGGCGAGCGCGACGGCCAGCCCGATCCCGACCATCGTCGGCACGCGCGCGCGTGCGGTGGCCCACCGCAGCGCGATCACACCGAGCGCGAGGGCGAGCAGGCCCCACAGCGACGCCGGAAACGCGACGAGCAGCGCCCCGAGAGCGCGACCGAGCGTCGCCGCCACCACCGCGGCGGGCAGGACGGTCAGCGCCACGATCGCCGCGCGCGGCAGGACCGGCATCTGCGACCAGCGCACCGCCCAGCCGCCCCCGGACTCGACCCACGCCGTCGCGGTGCGGGCGTGAACCGTCGCGACCACGGCGGTGACGGCGATCGCGGCCAGCGGCAACGCCCAACCGATCGCCACGGGCAGCGCCATGCCGCACACGACCGCGAGGCCGGCAGCGACGGCCACCACCCCGACGCGATCGAGACCCGGCGTGCCCTGCTCGCCGCTCATGACGGCCGGTTGTACCACCGGGGACGGCGCCCGGGCGCGCGCGCCCGTGCTACCGTTGTCACGTGCCCGTCGGCCCGCCGACCAGCCGTCCCGCCTCCGGCGTCCTGCCCATGCTGCCGTTGCGCAGCCTGACCATCCTGCCCGGACTGGCGCAGCCGGTCGAGCTCGGGCGAGCGACCAGCGTCGATGCGGTGCGGCGCGCCCGCCACCGGCCGCTCGGCGATCCGAACACCAACCTCATCATCGTCTCGACGCAAAAGGACTCGCTGACCGAGCTGCCCGAGCTCGAGGACCTGCATCCGGTCGCGATCCTGGCGGAGATCACCCAAGCGCTGCACGGCGTGCCCGGTCGCATGACCGCCATCGTCCGCGGCATCGAGCGCGTCAAGCTACTCGAGGTCGAGATGTCGCCGGGCCGCATCGATGCGCGGTGGCAGCGGGCGCACGAGGCGATGGGCGATCCGACGCTGGCCTACGCCCTCGCCGGGGCGCTGCAGGATCTGGCCAAGCAGCACGAGGGCCTGCTTCCATCGGCCGAAAAGAACAAGCAGCGAGCCCAAGCGCTCGCCGTGATCGCGGCCGAGCGCAGCCCCGCGATGATCGCCGACCTCGTCGCGTCGCACATCGGTCTGCAGCCCGACGAGCTGCTCGACGTGCTGACGGAGTTGTCGGTCGCCGAGCGACTGCGCAAGGTCCTCGAGTACGTCTCGCACCGCATCCACGTGCTGCAGGTGCGTCGTGACCTCGACAAGCACGTGCGCGACCACCTGTCGCGCCACGAGCAGGAGGCGCTGCTGCGCCACAAGCTGCGGGCGATCCAGTCCGAGCTCGGCGAGACGGGCGAGGACGACGACTGGATCGAGGAGCTGTCGGGTCGACTGCAGGACGCCTACCTGCCGCCCGAGGCCGCCGCCGTGGTCGAGCGCGAGCTCGGCCGGCTCCGTCGCATGAACCCGCAAAGCGGCGAGGCGACCATCGTGCGCACCTACCTCGAGCTGGTCGCCGACCTGCCGTGGGGTGGGCCCGACGCCGAGTCCGAGGACAAGCTCGACATCACGGCCGCGCGTGCGCTGCTCGAAGCGGAGCACTTCGGCCTGGACCGGGTCAAGAAGCGGATCGTCGAGTACCTGTGCGTGCGCCGCCTCGCCCCGGACAAGCGCGGCCCGATCCTGTGCCTGGCCGGACCCCCCGGCGTCGGCAAGACGTCGCTGGCGCGCAGCATCGCCAAGGCACTGGGCCGCGAGTTCGTGCGGATCTCGCTGGGCGGCGTGCGCGACGACGCGGAGATCCGCGGGCATCGGCGCACCTACGTGGGCGCCCTGCCCGGCCGCCTCATCCAGTCGATGAAGAAGGCCGGGACGGTCAATCCCGTGTTCCTGCTCGACGAGGTCGACAAGCTCGGCGGCCCCGACCTCAAGGGCGACCCCGCCGGCGCCCTGCTCGAAGCGCTCGACCCCGAGCAGAACGACGAGTTCGAGGACCACTACCTCGGCACGCCGTACGACCTTTCGAAGGTCATCTTCGTGTGCACCGCCAACGACGTCTCTCGGATTCCGCACGTGCTGCGGGATCGCCTCGAGCTCATCGAGCTTTCGGGCTACACGACCGAGGAGAAGATCGCGATCGCCCGCGACTACCTGCTCCCGCGCGCCCTCGCCGACCATGGCCTGGCCACCCGCGCGCCGCAGATCGCCGACGACGTGCTCGTCGCCCTCGCCACCGAGTACACCCGCGAGTCGGGCGTGCGGAACCTGCAGCGGGAGCTCGAGAGCGTGCTGCGCGACGCGGCGATGGACCTCGCCGCCGGCGAGACGAGCCAGCAGTCGGAGATCGTCCGCGACGACCTGCTCGAGATCCTCGGCCCGCCGCGCTTCCACGAGGAGCTGATCCTCGAGGGCCCGCCACCCGTGGGCGTGGTGACCGGCCTGGGCTGGACGCCCACCGGGGGCCGGCTGCTGTTCGTGGAGGCCCGCCGCACGCGGGGCGAGGGCTCGATCCGGCTGACCGGACGGCTCGGCGACGTGATGAAGGAGTCGGCCCAGACCGCCCTGAGCGTGGTGCGCTCGATGGCCGCGCGCTTCCACATCGACCCCGACTTCTTCCGCACCACCGACATCCACGTGCACTTCCCCCAGGGCGCCGTGCCCAAGGACGGACCGAGTGCGGGTGTGACCGTGATGACCGCGCTGGTGTCGTTGCTGTTGGACCGACCGGTGCGCCAGGACGTGGCGATGACCGGGGAAGTGACCCTGCGCGGGCGCGTGCTCCCCATCGGGGGCGTGCGCGAGAAGGTGCTGGCGGCCCATCGCGCGGGCGTGCGGCACGTGATCTTGCCGGCGCGCAACGCCAAGGACGAGCCGGAGATTCCCAAGGCGGTGCTCGCCGACGTGCAACTGCACTACGTCACCGACGTGGCACAGGTGCTCGAGCTGGCGTTGGTCGCGGTCGACGAGCAGCACGCCGCGCAGTAGCAGCCGTCGACGGGTTCGCCGTCGCTAGCCTTCGGGCGGCGTGAACTCGTCGCAGGTCGTGTCGATGAGGTCGACCGCCTGCTGGAAGAAGGCGTTGTAGCTCATCTCGCAGACCGACCCCCGGATCGAGTTCGGGAACATGTCGACGAACTGCCGAACCTTCGCCGGGTCCTGGGACTCCGCGGGGCAGATCGGCACGGCCGCGTCGTTGTCGTTGAGCAGGCCCAGCATCACCACGGCCGTCTCGTCGCCCTTCTTGGACGCGACGACGTTGGCGAACCATCCGTCGGGGAAGCCGGTGGAGTCGTCGTCTTCTTCGTCGGTGATGATCGTGACGACGAGAATCGCATCCTCGCGGATGAAGCCCTCGTTGCAGCCGCCGGGTTGGCCGAGGTCTTCGGACAGCGCCGAGACCATCGCCGACATCGGACGCTCGCTGCCGTCGCCGTCGCTGCCGACCTTGGCGGCGCACTGAAACGCCGACGCGAGGTTGGGCTCGCTCGAGTCCATGTAGCGGCCACCCGTCGAGAACTGGCACAGCATGTTGGGCGCGTCCGAGGCCAGCGGGAAGTTCACGCCGGCCCCGAGCGTCGAGTCGCACGCCGAGGGCGGACCCGAGTTGCACGGGTACTGCGGAATCGAGGGGCACGAGCCGAACGTGCCGCAGAAGATCGGGCACTCGATGCCGCCCCACTCCGCGTCGGTGTCGACCACCATGATGTGGTAGTCCTGCGCCTCGTCGAGCGTGTTCTGAATCGAAGAGATGAAGCCGGGAAAGCTCGCGATGAGCGAGTCCTGGTTGTCGCCCATCGATCCCGAGTTGTCGATCACGAACAGGAAGTCGACCTTGTCGCAGCCGGACTTGTCGCCGGCGTCGCCGGCTCCCGAGGCCATGCCCTGCCCCACGTCGAGCTTGGCGCCCGTCTCGTCGCCGTCGTCGGCGGCCCCGGTCGCCGTGCCCGTGGCGGACGTGTCGGCCCCACCGGCGGTGATCGTCGTCGCGACGAACGGGTCGTCACGGTCGCGACCGTCGGAGCCACAGGCACAACATACGGCCAGCGCCGCGAGGATGGACGATTTGGACATGGACATCTCAGCCCTCCGGCGGAATGAACTCGTCGCAGGTGGTGTCGATGAGCCCGACGGCCTGCTGGAAGAACTGGTCGTAGCTCGCCGCGCACACGCTGCCCGCGATTCCGTTGGTGCCAAACGACTCGACGAACATGCGAAGCCACGGTGCGACTTCTGCATCGTCGTTCAATGAGCAAGTCGGGTTGGGCTGGTCGCCGTCACCGAACAGGCCGAGGACGACGATCGCGCTCTCATCCCCTTTCTTGGCCGCGACGAGGGCCTGCTTCCAGCCCGCAACAGTGCCCCCGGAATCCCCCATGTCGTTTTCGTCGGTGATGAACGTGACGACCAGGATCGCATCGTCACGGATGAAGCCCTCGTTGCAGGCAAACGCGTCGGTGGATGGAGTGACCGCGTTGACCATCGCCTCCATCGGTCGCTCTGTGCCTGCAGATGAACTCGTCCCGACCCGCGCAGCGCAACTGAAGGCCGCACTGATGTCCGGCTCGGACATGTCGATGTAGCGCGCACCCGAAGAGAAGTTGCAGTCCACGTCGCTGGACCCCGTGCCCTTGGGATGGACGACGCCCGCGCCGAGCACGTCCTCGCACATCTCCGGCACCGTGACACCGCACTCGAATCCGCCCCCACACAGACCGTTGGCGAGTTCGCACGAGAAAAGACATGGCAGACCGAGGGTCGGATCGCAGTCGCCCATGGCGTCGAGGCACTCGGGGGGCGGCGGAGGCGTGGCCGCACACAGCGCCGGGCACTGCTCGAAGACCCACGCATCCACGTCGAGGACCATCACGTGATAGTCCTGCGCCTCGTCGAGTTCGGTCTGAATCGTGTTGATGAACTGTGGAAAACTGTTGATGAGGTTCTGCTGCTCATCCCCCATCGACCCCGAGTTGTCGATGACGAACAGGAAGTCGACCTTGTCGCAGCCGTCGCCGTCACCGCCGTCGTCGGCCGAGGCCATCCCCATGCCCACGTCGAGCTTGGTGCCGCCGTCGGAGCTGTCGTCGGCGCTCGCCGCCGAGGTGGCCCCCGTCGCACCATCGCCGACCGTGCCATCTCCCTGGGAGACCCCGGTGGGCGCCGTGGTCAGCATTTCTTCGGGCTCCCTGGGTCCATCGCCGCATGCCGCCGCGAGCACCCCCAGAGCTGCCATTCCCCAAACCCAAGCCGAAGGTCGCACCATGACAGCACACACGTTACACCGTGCGTCGTCGTCGTCTCAATCCGTACCCTCGTTCGCGGGCCGTGAGCTGGGCGTACCCGGTGAAGTCACAACCTCGTTCGATGGCACCGAGGCCGTGCATCGGCGCAACGGCTCGGTCCAATTTCATCAACGAGCGTCGACGACCGGGAACCATCGGACGTCTGCGGCAACGTGCGTCGATTTCGGTCGTGCGTGCCCGCGTCAGGCGCCCGCGTCCGCGCACGCGGCCACGATCGCCGGCGCCGCCATGTCGCCGAAGAACGGCTCGTAGCTCGGGGCGCACACGCTGCCGAAGAAGCCGTGGTCGCCGAACGAGTCGACGAACGCGCGCAACCGCGGTGCCGCCTCGGCCCCATCGTCACCTGCGCCCAGATCGGCGCAGATCCCATCGGGCTCGTCGTTGTCGCCGAACAGTCCGAGCACCACGATCGAGCCCTCGTCGCCGTTCTTGGCATCCACGAGGGCCTGCTTCCAGCTGACCGGCGTGCCGGCGGAGTCCTCGGCGGAATCGTCCTCGTCGGTGATGAACGTGACCACCAGCAGCGCCTCGTCGCGCAGGAAGCCTTCGTTGCACGCGAACGCGTCGGTGCCGTCCGTGACCGCGGAGACCATCGCTTCCATCGGGAGCTCGGTGGGCGCATAGGACGAGGTCCCGACCTGGGCCGCGCAGGCGAACGCAGCTCCGAAGTCCGGCTCGGACGCGTCGATGTAGCGCGTACCCGACGCGAAGTTGCAGTCGGTGTTGCTCGCCCCCATCCCCTTGGGGTGAGTCACGCCCGCGCCGAGCACGTCCTCGCAGACCTCCGGCTCCAGGCCACACGAGAACGCGGGCTCGTTGCCGCACACGAACGTACCGACGCAGATCTCGGGGCAGGCCAGCAGGTCGCACTGACCACCCGCATCGAGGCAGTTCGACGGGGGGTCGCACGCGGCGGCACAAATCCCGAAGTTCCACGGGTCCACGTCCACGACCATCACGTGGAAATCCGCGGCGACGCCGAGCGTGCTCTCGATGGCCGCCACGAACGAAGGGACGCTCGCGACCAGGTTCTGCTGCTCGTCGGACATCGACCCGGAGTTGTCGATGACGAACAGGAAGTCGATGGCAGCGCACCCGGCCGCGGTCCCGGTCGAGGGGTCGGTCCCCGTCGTGTCGGTGCCACCGCTCGACGTGCCGGTGGAGTCGGCCGCCCCCGTGGCGGTGTCGTCCGCGGCCGAAGTCGGTCCGTCGCCCTGCGTGACCGTCATGACCGCGGTGGTGTCCCCCATCGTCCCCGTCGAGGAACCGCCGTCGGACGTGCTCGCGAAGCCACCGTCGTCGCCGCCACAACCGGCGACGAGGGCGACGACGAGCGCGGCCCTGCTCACTGCCGCCACCGGTGGACGAGTGCGGCCGGGCTCGTCGTGGCCGAACATCTCAGACCCCGAGCAGCTCGCGCACGCTGCCGGTGACCGCCGCCGTGGGCAGACACATGCGCGCGCCGGCGGCACGCGCCGTCGAGCGCATCTCGTCGGTCGGCGAGTCGTGCACTGCGATGATCTGCACGCCCGGCTTGCCACGACCGGCGGCGACGAGCTTTTCGATCACGCCCGAGTCGTTCACGTCGGGTACGCCGAGGCTGAGGATCACGTAGCGCGGCGGTGCGGCCTGGGCGACGAGCAGCGCATCGGCCCCGGTCTGGGCGGTCAGCACTTCGACGGGCGGCTCGGCCTGCGTCAGCTCGTCCTTGACCCGAGATCGGAAGTCGGCGTTCTGCGTGATGATGAGGACCTTCGCCGTCTCGTCGACCGCGGTCGCCATCGAGCCCGGTCCGTCCATCTCCTGCAGGTTGAACGCATCGAGCACCTGGCCGCGAACCTCGAGCACGTCGAGGGGCTTTTTGAGGCAGGCGGCGGCACCGGCCGACAGGATCCGCTCCATGTTGGCCTCGGTGTAGTAGCCCGTGATCGCGATGACCTCGGTGTTGGTCGTGGCCGCGTCCTTCTTGAGGCGCGCGCAGACCTCGAAGCCGTCCACGCCCGGCATCATCAGGTCGAGGAAGATGAGCTGCGGTCGGAAGGCCACGACGAGCCGCCCGGCATCGAACGCGTCCTTGGCGACTTCGACCTCGAACTTGTGGTTGAGCTCCTTGACCACGTCGCGCACGAGGTCGAGCACGACCGGCTCGTCGTCGACGACGAGGATCCGGCCGACCTCCGTGCCGGTGGGCACGTTGAACGGAATGCCGCGGTCACGACAGACCTTCTCGAGGTCTTCGCGACGCACGCGTCGGTGCCCACCCACGGTCTTGAACGCGGGGATCAGGCCGTCTTCGATCCAGCGAATGACGGTCGTCGGCGTGACGCAACAGATCTTGGCCACGTCGTGGGTGGAATAGGTGTCTTTGACGGGGGTCTTGGCTCGAGCCATGGACGTTCCTGTGGGGCGAGCTCGTCAACGGGGGGCTTCGGGCGCCGGCAGGTCTGGCTGGCCCGATGCCGGAAGGGTCACGGTGAACTCGGCTCCGTGACCTACCGTGGAGTCGACCACGATGTCGCCGCCGTGGTCTTGCACGATACCGTAGGAGATCGCCAGGCCCAGGCCGGTGCCCTTGCCGATCTCCTTGGTACTGAAGAATGGATCGAAGATCCGCGCCTGGATCTCCTCGGGAATGCCGTGTCCCTCGTCGGCGACCGAGAGCACGGCGCCGCCTTCGGGATCGCGGCGCAACGAAATGCGAACGGACCCACCGCGCGGCATCGCGTCGGCGGCGTTCGACAGCAGATTGAGCAGCACCTGCTCGATCTGATCGACATCGGCGAGCACTTCGACCGACTCGACGTGCTCGCGGATGATCCGGATGTTGTGCATGCGCCACTGGTACTCGCCGATCGCGAGCACGCGGTCCAGCAACGCCAGCAGGTCGACCTTGCGGCGCTCGCCGTCCTGCTGCCGTGAAAACAGCAGCACGCCTTCCACGATCTTGCGGCAGCGCTCGCCGCTGTCGGCGATCTTCTGCACCTTCTCGCGCACCCACTGCGGCAGCTCGCTCTTTTCGAGCAGCAGCTTGGAGTAGCCGACCACGCCCGACAGCGGGTTGTTGATCTCGTGGGCGATGCCCGCGGCCAGAAGGCCCACGGCCGCCAGCTTCTGACTGCGCAGGATCTGAAGCTCCAACCCCCTGCGCTCGCGCAGGTCGAGCCCCACGAGCACCGCCCCGCGCACCGCATCTTCGGCGTCGCGCAGCAGCCGGCCCTCGAGGTGCAAGGGGACCTCGGTCTGCGCTGAGTCGTCGAGCAACGTGATCTCGCGGGCGACCTCCCCTTCGCGCACCAGCTCCGCCCAAAAGTCCTCCCAGCTCGCGGGGTCGGCCGCCTGGGCGACGTCGACGCCGAGCCGACGCCCCAGCGCCTTCTCCCCGGACACGCCGAGCATCTGATCGCTGGCGCGGTTCCATGTCACGACACGGCCTTCGGCGTCGACGGACGCGAGCAGCACGCTCGTCTGGTCGAGCAGGCGCGCCTGGTAGTTGGCCAGCTCGCGGGTCTCCAGCGTCAGCAACCCGTGCGCGAGACCGAGGGCCAGCTGCGAGGCGAGCACGCCCACCAGCGCCACGTCGCGCTCGTCCCACGACTCCTTGCCCTCGACCAGCAGCAGGTGTCCGACCGGCCCGCCGGGCGCCCGCAGCGTCGTGCGCAGGCCCCCGCCCGTCGGCGGCAATCCCAGGTCGCGACGCAGCTTCGCTTCGTCGACGTGCAGCGGCTGCGGCGAATCGGTGTCGATCCACTCGCCCGGGGGCGGCGTCGTCATCTCCACGGGCGCCTGCACGACCTGCCCGTGCACGGCCCAGCGCTCCCACGTGTCGCCGAAGCGCACCAACAAGATCACGCGATCGGCCGAGAGCCCGCGCGCGACCGCGGCGCAGGCGGCCGTGATGCTCTGCCGTGGCTCCGCGGCACCGACGAGGCAGCGGTCGACCTGGCCGATCAGCCGCTCCTCGAATGCACGACGTCGGCGCTCCCGAAGGTCTCGCAAGAGCACGACCGCCGGGCCGGTTCCCGCCGCGACCGACAGCTCCACCGGCAGCGGCTCGCCGTCGATCCGCCGCAACTCCACCTCGCCCTGCCAGCTACCGGTGCGCGCGACGGTGAGCGCGCGGGTCAGCACGGTCACGTGCGCCGGATCGGCGAGCTCGAGGAAGCTCCGCCCCACGATCCGATCACCGAGCAGCTTGAGCGCGGCCGGATTGGCGTGCACGAGCTTGGTCTCGAGATCGACGAGCAGCACGCCCTGGTCGAGCGCATCGAGGCTGCGCGTGACCGCGAGACCGAGCTCGGCTTCGGGCTCGACCGCCTTGGCGCTGGTGCGATGGCACGTGACCGCGACGTGGCCGTCGGCGAGCCGGTTGGCCCGCACCACGCAATCGACCCGCGGACCGAGTCGCGCGAGCAGGCCGGCATCGAGCACGAACCCCTGCCCCGCATCCTTGTCGCGCAGCCCGATGAACGCGCGCCCGAAGCCCTCGCGCTCGGAGGCGCGCGCCAGCCAGCCCAGAAACGGCTCGCCCACCAGCTGCGCCGGCCGCCCCTGCAGCAGATCGGCGAAGGCACGGTTGGCCACGACCACGATCCCGGCGCGATCGAGCACCGCCGTGGCGACCGGCACCACTTCGACGACTTCGCGCAGCAGCGTCGCCTCGGTGGGGGGCGACGGCATCGCCGCCTCCGTGATCACGACCACGCCTCCGCCCGCGCTTCGGGTGGGCGCGTGTGCGGTGGCGTCGCAGCGACACACGGCGCCGCAGACTGGGTCCACAGTGGATTCATGGCCGACGGGCGAACGTAGCGTACCCGTCGTACCCGCGCACGTGGTACCAACAAAGCCCCCAAATCCGCCGCGCGGCGCGTCTGCGCGATCCCGCTCCCTGCGTGTGATGCCCACCGATCCTCCCGAATCGTCACCTTTCGCGGCCGCTGCCCCCGGCTCGGGCCCGGCGGCGGTCCGCGACGCGTCGACCGTCGTGATCTTGCGCCCAACGCTCGCCGCCCCCGAGATCTTGATGCTGCGGCGGTCGGCCAAGAGCCCCTTCATGCCCTCGACGCTCGTCTTCCCCGGCGGTCGCCGCGACGACGAGGACGGGCCGGCCAGCGACGACGCCGCGTGGGTCACCGCCGCGGTGCGCGAGTGCGTCGAGGAAGCGGATCTACGCATCGAGCCGGCGCAGCTGCGTTGGTTCGACACGTGGCTGACCCCGTCGGCCGAGCCGCGACGCCGTTACCTCGCGCGGTTCTTCGTCTGCGAGCTCGCGAGCGCCGACGGGACCGACGCGCGCGCCGACGGTCACGAGACGCACGACGAGCGCTGGGCCACGGTCGCCGAGCACCTGCGCGCGCACGATGCCGGCGAGGTGGATCTGCCGCCTCCGACCCTGTCGATCCTGCTGCGTTTGCAGGCTCAGCCGATGGCGCGCATCCTCGACGTCGACCCTCGACCGCCGATCCTGCCGAAGTTCGTCTTCGACGACGGCCGCCCTACGATCCTCATGCCGCACGACCCCGCGTACGACCGGGCGCTCGGCGACGGCGCCCCGCCGCCGCACGATCGTCTCACCGACCTGCCGACCCGTTTCGTCCGCGAGGCCGACCGGTGGCAGCCCGCGTGAAACTCGCCCGCGGACTGGCCCTCGCGCTCGGCCTCGCCGCCTGCGACGCCAAGGACGACGCCCCCGAGGCAAACCGGGCACCGGCGACCAAGGCCCCGGTCGAGACGAAGGCCGGCGCTGCCGCCCCGTCCGAGGTCGCGCCGACGACCGACCTCGACGCGTTGCTGGAGTGGCTCGACCCCAAGGCCACCGGCGTCGGCTGGATCGATCTCGACCCCAAGCTTTCGCCGACGACGATCGCCGCCGTCTTCGCCGTGCCACCGCGCGCCGCCGACATGCTCACGATGCCGCGCGACGTCGACAGCGAGCTGGACGCGGTCGTCGACTCCGAGACGTCGCCGCCGTCGACGTGGTTTGCCGGTCCGGCGCTCGTGACCCGCTCGATGCTCAGCTCCGGCCCGTATCTCGTTCGCAAGCTCGCCCGCCCGCGGGCCGAGATCGAGGCCACGCTCGCCGACGCGAAGTTCGACGCCTCCGAGGACCAGGGCTTTGCCGTGCACACGCCGCGCGGCCCCTTCGGGTGGCGCATCGTGTTCCTGACCGACGACGTCGTCGCGTTCATCCCGACGCGCGAGCCCGGCAGCGGCCTCGACCCACTGACCGCCGGCCGCGACATGCCTGCCTCGGACCTCGAGACCGAGCTGCGTCGCGTGCTCGCCGAGGACAAGACCCTGGCCGTGTCGCTGTACGCCGCCGGGCCCATGCTGCACTTCGATCTCGACACGAACGTGCTCGGGGCACGCCTGGAGCTGCGCAACTACCCCGACGGTAGCGGTCGCGGCCTCGACGGCAGCGTGCTGCTCGAGCCCGATGGCGACGCCGCCACCGTCGTCGACGCGCTGCAAGGGCGCGCCCCGGTGGGAGAAAACGAGCAAGTGCGTACGCTGGCGGGCGCCGTGGCCTACTCGCTCGACGGGTCCTTCGTGGTCGGACGCCTGCAGGTGCCGCTGTCGAAGCTCGCGATCCTGCAGGTCGAATCGTGACGACGGGGCGCGGCGCCGTCTTCGGCCTCGCGCTCGCGTTGGCCGGATGTCCGCGCCCGACGACGACGGTCGACCCGCCGTCGACGACCACGGCCGCGGGCGAGGACGACGACGACGGACGCGTCGAGGACGACGGCGTCACGTCCGACGGCGGTGACGTCGGCGATACCGCGACCGAGCCGTCGGCGTGCGGTCCAGTCGACGGGCGTTGGGCGGACACCAAGTTCCTGCCGCCGACGATCCGGGTGGCGATCCTGCTCGACGTGACCGACGCGGACGCCGACGTCGCCCGTGATCACTTCGCCACGCATGCGCGCGCGGACGGTCACGGCTTGCCGATCGACCTCGCGTTCGCCGTGGGCCAGTGGTCGTGGCAGGTCCCCGCGCTGCGGGCCGCGCTGCGATCGGTGGGTCTTTCACCGGCGCACTTGTTGTACGTGCGCACGGCGACCGAACCGAGCGGCGCGTGGCTGCTCCCGCACGCGTGCGACCTCGATACGCTACGCGCTCGCACGAGCGAGGCGTGGGGCCTGCAGTGGCGCACCCGCGTGGAAGGGGCCGTCGGCACCGCGCCGTCGGGTTTTCCCTGGGATGTGCTCGCGCTGCCGGGCGATCGGCTCGCGCTCGTCCCCGCCGGCGACGCGGGCTCGTGGATCGAAGCACTGCAGTCGGACGCCGCCAAGCCGTCGCCGGGCAAGGAGCTCGACCGACTGCCCGCCGCGCCGATCCGCGGGTTCGTCACCGGACAGGCGTTCGTGGATCCGCAGGCCACGACGATCCCCAGCGATCAGGTCATCGTCGTGTCGGCGACCAAGGTGTACGTCGGTGATAGGCTCCCCGACGATCCATGACCGACGCCGACGCCAAGACCCAGCTTCTTCAACTTCTCGAGCCGGTGCTCGGCGCGGTCGTCGACGCCGACGTGCGAGCGGCGACCGACGAGGCCGGGGCCGCGACCGTACGCGAGCGCTTGGAGGCGGCGCTGCCGTTCGAGTCCGAGGCGATCCAGAGCATCGGCACGCAGATCCGTCGGGGCGTGGCCGAGGGGTGGCTGTGCGATCGGGGTGAGCCCGACGCGAGGTTTTCCCGGGTCGCCAAGCCGACCGACGCCACCCGGCAGCTTTCGATCGACGTCGTCGCGCTGCAGGGCCCCGCGCTCGCGCACCGCCACCCCGCCGGAGAGGTCACATTGGCCTTCGCCGCCGACGACGGCGAGGCCGGACGCTTCGACGGGCACCCGCCGGGCTGGGTCGTGATGGCGGCCGGCTCGACGCATACCCCCACCGTCACCGGGCCCCGGATGCATCTGCTGTACTTCCTGCCCGGCGGCGAAGTGGACTGGAACCCGGGCGAGACGGCGACGTGAAACGACCGATGGCGTGACCGGATGGCGATTTTTCGGTGCGCAGGCGGAGAATCCGGAGCCTGCAAGGGATCGGCCTCGATGCGCGTTCGGGGGCTGGACCCGCGCCCAGCTGTGATAACGTCCCGGCCCAGCCGATTCGAAGGATCTACCTCTGTGAACCTCGTCCGCGACCTCGCTGCACCTCTCGTTTGCTCTCTTTCGCTGCTGTTGGCGGCTTCGACCGGATGCGGTCCCAAACCCCCTCCGGGCACCAACCCGCCCGGTGAAAGCGGCGGCGCCGGCGACGGTGGTGGCGACGGCGGTGGTGACGGCGGCGGCGGCTCCGACGGCGGCGGTTCCTCCGACGACGGTGGCGGCGACGGCGGCGGCGGTGACACCGGCCCCAAGCCCGAGAACTGCGAAGCGAAGACCGCCGACTCGCCGACGCTGCTGTTCGGCACGTCGATCCTGATCCGCGCGCCCTTCGGCGTGACGTTCATGGACGACGACGGCAACCCCACGTTCACCCAGGCCGTCTCGTCCGCGGGCTTCGTCTCCGCCTGCGACGCGACCGTCAAGCGCGTGACCGTCTCGGTCTTCGAAAACGACAAGAAGAAGAAGCTCTCCAAGACGATCGACGAGTTCATCGAGTCGCTCGAGGGACAGGGCTACGCCAACGGCAGCAAGGGCAGCCCGCTCGTCGACACCGACACCGACTACCACGTGGCGGTCGACTACCCGGCCAGCGGTGGCAACCAAGCCTCGACGCTGTACTTCGTGGCCGCGCGCCGCACGGGCGACTCGCCCGCGGGCAAGGTCAACAACATCTACGTCGTCATCTACGAGTCGTCGACCGAGGAGTACAAGCTGCTCGAGAAGACGTTCAAGGCGTCCGGCGAGTCGCTGTTCGTCGTCCCGGCCGACTGAGCGATCGCGCGACACCGCGCCGTCGACGAGGAGCCCCACGCCGCCCTGCGGTCGTGGGGCTTCGTCGATTGCGGGCGTGCGGCGATTGGGCTAGGTAGCGGCCGACCCCATCGTCTAGAGGCCCAAGACGCCGGCTCTCTCAGGTCGGAAACAGGTGGTTCGAATCCCCTTGGGGTCGCCCTCGCAACGCGCGCAGCCGCGCCCGTGTGGACTTGCAAGACCGCCGCAACTGCGTATTATCCCCCCCCACCACGGCCCCATCGTTCAGCGGTTAGGACGCGAGGTTTTCATCCTTGAAACCAGGGTTCGATTCCCTGTGGGGTCACCGAACAAGTCGAGGCGCGGGGGGCAACCCCCGCGCCGCGTTTCGGGCTCGTAGCTCAGTTGGTAGAGCAGCGGACTTTTAATCCGCGGGTCGTAGGTTCGAGTCCTACCGGGCTCACTCGGCCGGCCGCCTCGCGGCCGGCCTTCGTGTTTGCGGGAGGCCGTTGCCGAACGACGCGCGGGCTACTCGAACGCGAGGTCGGTGCGGGTGGATTCTTTGAACGTGCCCCGGTCGCCGCCGTCGGCGATCTCGAACTGTCGGTCGGTGGACGTCACGATGTGGACGGGGAGCATCGTCGACCGGGCCAGCAGCGCGTCGGAGGAAAACCGCATCTGGAAGGCTTCGATGACGGCGGTCGATCCGGTTGCGGTCAGTCGCCGTTGAATTCGTTCGCGCAGGGCGTCCGGGTCTAGCTCGACGAGTGAACGTACGAGCGCGCATGGCTCGTCCTGACCACACGGCTGCAGCCCGCCCCACGAGGCGGTTCCCTGTGCCGCCACCGACCCCCCCAGGAGCACCACAGGCCCCGAGAGCGCCCGGGGCTCGGTGGCAGGGCCCAGGCCGATCGCGTTGGCCACCCAGCTCGACCAAAGCGCGTCGATCTGCGTGCGCATGTACTCCGGCGTGAACTGGGCGACGATCGCGTCGAGCTCCGGCCCGGGTGGCAACGGAGGATGGGCGCGCACGGCAGCGGCAGCGGACGCGGCGAGCTCGGCAACGTCGCGGGCGTCGACGAAGCGCCCCTGCGCGTCGACGACGAACGCCGGCTCGCTCTCGATCCAGGCGTTGGACCGCGCGAGCTCGGCGCGCAGATACGTGCTGTCGCCCTTCGGCTCGATCGCGACGTCCTCGATCGTCACGAGATGTCCCGTCTGCTCCCGACGGGTCGTGACCACGTAGCCGACCGACGCGTCCAACGTCTCCAGAGGGCCGCTCGCGCGCTGGTATTCCATCCGGACGATGCCACGGACCTGCAGCTGCCCGGTCGGCCACGCGAACGACAGCGGCGTGCTGTCGTCGGAAGCGCTCGCGGCCGACCCCGCCACCTCGCGGCTGGCTACGGGCACGGGCGCAGGCTGGCTCGTCGGTCCCGCGCAACCGACGAAGGTCCCGGCCCCGACGATCGAGAAGAACCGAGCGCAACGACGGAATCGACGAAGAGGACTGCAGGGGACTCGATCACTCATCGGCGGTGACGCTTGCTCGCTTGGATCTCGCGGTACAGCTTGCCGAGCTTGCGTTCGGACTTGCGGCGTTCGTGCTCGGTCATCTGGGCCGCCGCACGCTCGGCTTCCGCGCGCAAGGAACGGTAGCTGTCCAGGCGGGCGCGGTCGAGCTCACCGCTTGCGAGAGCCTGCGCGACGGCGCAGCCCGGCTCGGTGCCGTGGGTGCAATCGCCGAAGCGGCACCGAGCCGCGAGCGCGTCGATGTCGGCGAACGTCTCGTCGACGGCCGTGGGGTCGACCCACAACGCGACCTCGCGCAGGCCCGGCGTGTCGATCACGATGCCGCCGCCGGGCACCACGAAGAGCTCGCGGTGGGAGGTCGTGTGCTGGCCGAGCCCGTCGCTGTCGCGCACCGATCCGGTCGTCATCGCGGGGTGGCCGAGCAGGTGGTTGACCAGCGTCGACTTGCCGACCCCCGACGATCCGAGCAGGACCGCGGTCTCGCCTCGACGCAGGCACCGTGCGACCGCGTCGCCCTCGATACCGGCGAGCACGTCGGTGACCACGACCTGCACTCCGGGCACGACACGCTGCGCCCTGGCCACGAAGTCGTCGCTTGCCTCGGTCAGCCCCGCCTTCGTCAGCACCACGACCGGTCGCGCCCCCGACTCGTGCACGAGGGTCGCGTACCGTTCCAGCCGGCGCTCGGAGAAGTCGTCATCCATCGCCACGACCAGGAAGGCGACGTCGACGTTGGCCGCGAGTACCTGTCGGGCCACTTTGCGGCCGGCGGCACGCCGTTGGATCTGCGAGTGCCGCGGCAGCAACCATCGCAGCCGGGGAGGATGCGCCGACAGATCGAGCAGCCCCCAGTCGCCTACCACCGGGGCGTGCTCGGCCCGTCGCAGCGTCTTGGTCACCGCGACACGGACGGGCCCTGCTGCCGTCCATGCATCCACGGCCGGCCCGTCGACACGACCGAGCCGCGCCAACGTCAGGCGTCGATCGGGGTCGACCGCCTGCCAGTCGGCCTCCACGCTCGCGCGCAGCCCCCATTCGCGCAGGTCCATCGCAGTCGCCGTCCTCGGGTGCCATACCAGACGATGCGTGCGCTTGCGATCGCGAACCCGTGCACGAGATCGGCCGCGTGAAATCGGGGCGAATGCCGGCTGCGACCCCGACGACATCTCCGCGACTTGGCGCAGGGCGGCGATTCGCGGGATAGTCGACGGCGACCATGAACGACGACGCGGACGATCGTCCCGCGCAGTTTCGACTACGCGTGACGACGGGACCGATGGCCGGCGCCCGGTTCGACCTGACGGGCCCGGTGACGATCGGCCGTTCCAGTCGTGCGGAGGTGTTCATCGCCGACGCCGGGGTCTCACGTCGGCACGCGAGAGTCCTGCCGACGGCGCGGGGCCACACGCTCGTCGACCTCGACAGTGCCAACGGCACGCTGGTCGACGGCGCCTCGATCGACGAGCGAGCGCTCACGGCCGGAACGACCTTCACGATCGGCCAAACGACTTTCATCTACGAGCGGATCACCCTGCGGCGTCCGACGCCGGCGGGTCCCGGCACCTACGTCATGCGCGGCAGCGACGGAGGACTCGTCGAGCGCACTCTGGTCACCGTGGGGAGCACGGCGGCCACGGCCGAGCCCCCGATGACGCGCGTGGAGACCCACGCCCCCGATGGCACGCCCTACCCTGGCGACCTCGTCGGCGACGTCATCTTGCACCGCAACCTGCGGCTTCGCCTGCTTCGCCAGCACACCGTCGCGCCCAGCGTGCAGCGCCGCTTCGAGGTGCTCGACGAACGCTTGCGTACGCGGCCCGGACCGGGGACGCCGGCTCGCTGTTCTCGCGTGTTCACGCGCTTGACTTGTTCGATTCCCGCCCGACTACGCTGCGCCTCCGACGACCTCGACGGCTGCGCGGCGCAGGTCATCGATCTCTCGGCCGGGGGTGCCCGCCTGCGTACCACCAATACGCTGCAGCTCGACGACCTGTGCTGGGTGTTGCTCGAGCTGGTGACCGAGCACGGACCGAACACGATGGTGTTCGCTTCGCGCGTGGTCTGGAAGCACGGCGACGAGATGGGGGTGGTCTTCTCGGGTGCGCCGGGATGGTCGCGTCATGCCGGCCCCACCGAAGGCGAAGACACCCAGCCGAGCATGCCGGGCGCGGCCGGCAATCCCCGGGCGGTGCTGCGACCGGTCACGCTGCGGGTGGCCAAGGCCGACGGCGACGACGACTGACCGCCGCCACGTCGGCCTCGGCCGCAGGCGCGGCTACCACACGCCCGCGAGCGGGTCGTTGCCCACCTCGACCTCGATGCGATCGGGACGCGATGGCGCGGTCGCATCTTTGGACGTGTCCGGCTCCGGCTCCGGCTCCGGCTCGATCGCATCGGTGTCGGCCTCGGTCATCACCTCGGTGTCGGGCGCGAGCGCTTCGGGCATCGCGGTGGCGTCACGGTCACGCGCAGACTCGGGGTCGAGCGAGGACAGCAGGGTTCGAAGAATCGTAGCGACGACAAAGGCGTTCATCGTGGGTTCCTCCCATCGGGTTGCGGCCTGGGGGGCGTCACAACGGATTTCGACGCGACGTGCATGGACACATTCGCGAAGGGATGTTTTTGCCCAGTAAACCGTCGTACGGCTCGTTATCGTCGCCCGACACGAACGCACCACGCCCGCGCCACCATGCAAGGGGGCGCGGGCGCAGGCGCAGGCGAGCCCGGGTCTGGACTCAGCGGGGCGGACGCTGCGACCGCAGCACGCGATCGGTCGGGACCGGCGTCGTGGTCGTGCTCGCGCTCGTCCGAGGCGGCCGACGTGACACGAGAACCCTCGGCGTCTCGGGCGTCTCGGGCGTCGGACGCACGGTCGGTCGCGACGGCGACGTCGTCGACGGACGAGTGCGCGTGCGCGGTGCCGGCACCGGCTCGGCCTTGGCCTTGGCCTTGTTCGTCACCTTGGGCTTGGACACGACCTCGGCGGCCGGCACCGCGCTCGGCTCCGGCGCGGGCGTAGGTACCGGCTCGACCGCGAGGCCGAGGTCGACGAGGGGATCGTCGGCGGGCATGGGGCGCACCGCATCCCCGCGCACGGTGGGATCTGGTTCGGGATCGAGGGGCGCGCGGGCGGAGGCGTCGGCCACGAAGGTCGAAGGGCTCGCCGGCGCACTGGTCTGCGACGAGGCGACCTCGGGGACGGCCGGCGCCATGGGCACCGCGTGGGCGAACAAGGACATGAAGCCGGCGAGCAGCCCCGCTGCGACCGCACCGAGTCCCCACGCCATGGGCCGGTTGCTGCCCAGGACGGTGGTCGGCCGCTCGTCCACGGCGGCAAGCGTCCACGCGGGCTCCGGCTCGCGCACCGCCGGCAGCTCCCACCCCCGAGACGCCACGGCGAGCAACGTGGGGGCCGACTCGAGGGCGGACACCACCCGAAAGTCGCGGTCGGCCAGATGGCGCAAGGTCGCGGCCGCAGCCGCGGCCGACGCAGGCCGGTCCTTCGGGTCGTCCGCCATCAACGTCCGCACGAAGTCGGCGAGCGCCGACGGCACGGAGTCGGGCAGCTCGATCGGAGGCGGCACCGCGTGAAACATGAGCACCTCGCTGAAGCGCTCGGCGACCAGGCGCGGGTAGCCGGTCAGCATCTCGTACATGGTGGCGCCGACCGCATAAAGGTCCGCCTGCGCCGTGACTTCGGCCCCTGATGCCTGCTCCGGCGCCATGTAGGCGGGCGTGCCGAAGACCGTGCCGATCTGCGTCAGCGGGCGAGTCCCCGTGGCGTTGACGAGCTTGACGAGACCGAAGTCGAGGATCTTGACGCGACCGAGCCCGTCGTCGGTCGTCTCGACGAACACGTTGTCGGGCTTGATGTCGCGGTGGACGAAGCCCTGGCCGTGCGCATGCGCCAGACCATCGAGCAGCTGACCGATCCAGCGCACGGTCGTCGCGACGTCGAGCGGCCCCACCATCCAGTCGCCGAGGGTCGAGCCGTGCAGGCGCGGCATCACCAGGAAGCGGCCGACGGTGTCGTCGTTGCCGGCGTCGAGGACCGGGACACAGTTGTCGTGGCGCAGCGACGCCGCGGCCTGTGCCTCACGGGCGAAGCGGCTGGGAAGCGTGGGATGGCGCGCGTGGGCGGCGTGCAGGATCTTGATCGCGACATCGGTTCCGGACGCGAGGTCACGGGCCACGTACACGGCTCCCATCGCGCCGCTACCGAGCGGGGCGACGATCTCGTAGCGATCCGCGATCCGGGTCCCGGCCTCGACGACGGTCGTCTCGACGACGGTCTCGGGATCGGTGCGTGGCCGGGAGCCATCGCGAGGGGCGTGAACGCTCACGGCCGATTCGACGGCAGCCCTCCCCCCGGTATTTCGCCGCCGGTGCGGACTTTTCGCGCCGCTAACATTGCTCCGGGTGCGCTCGGCGCCAGGCGGGCACGCCGCGGGCCGGGTACGATGGGCTGTCAACGTGCGATGGATCGCCATGCTCGCCCGGCTCGCCCGCCTCGCCCAGCTCGCCGTGCTGGGTGCCGCGTGTGGGACGGCCTCGGTCGCCGCGCCCCGCGAGGACGACTCGGACCGGCCTGCCCCGCTCGACGAGATGATGGTCGCCACCCACGTGGAGTTCGATCCCACGGGCGACGTCATCTACAAGCTCCAGGATGATCTCGGGTTCGAGAATTGGAACATCGGCGTCACGCTGACGCAACCGCCGGGGCTGCCCAAGATCGAAGCCCTGCGCATCCACCACCGCGCGGCGGGGCAACGGCATCAGACGGTCGAGTTCGACGCGGTGGCGCTGTCGACGTTCGTCGACCCGAGCGCGAGGACACCGGGCACGTTGCCGCTACGAAATCTGCACTTCGCGCTGCCGGCGGCCTTGGGCATCGACGAGGTCGAGGTCGAGGTGCGGGCGGCCGGCAAGACGACCGGTCGCGCGATCGCCCGCCTGCACGCGTACGAGCAGCGCGGCAAGTATCGACTGCCGATGCGCGGTTGCTGGTTCGTCAGCTCCGGTCACGACTTCGGCACCGAGCACCGCCGACACCTCGGCCGCGGCCATTTCGCGTGGGACTTCCTGCGCGTGGACTGGAACGGGCAGACCTCCTCCGGTCCCGCGCTCGAGGACAGTTATGCCTACGCCCAGACGATCGTCGCCGTCGCCGACGGCAAGGTCCTCGCGGCGCGAGACGATCTTCCGGACTCCGCCCCCGGACGCGGACGCGGCGAAGCGAACTTCGTCGAGGTCGATCACCGCAACGGCGAGATCAGCCGCATCGTGCACCTGCGGCCGGGTACGTTGCGCGTCCACGCCGGCGATCGGGTGTGGGCCGGACAGCCCCTGGCCGAGGTCGGGAACTCGGGAGAGTCCGACACCCCACACCTACACATCGGCTTTCACAAACGAGGCGATCAGGTGCACCCTGTGCCGGTGAACTTTTCGGACTACACCGTGCGGTGGAACCAAGGTACCCACACGGTGCAGAGCGGACGACCGCGCCGCGGTCAATTCGTTTGCGCCGATTGATATCGGTCTGAAGCCTTCTGGAGCGACGAATGCAGAATCGATGGGCGGCCTCGCGCGTTCAAGGAAGCGGGATGGCGTTGCCTCGACGCATGCGTGCGTGGTCGCTCGGATGGGCGCTGCTCGGGGCAGGTTGCTTCACCGAGCCGGTCGACTCGATGCCGAGTACGACGACGGGCGACATGTGCGACGAAGGAGGTCTCGGCTGCGAGTGCCGTAGCGACGGCACGTGCGACGTCGGCCTGTCGTGCGACCCGTCCGCGCTGCGCTGCATCCCCGAGGGCTGTCAGCCGGGGGAGTTCGCGTGCACGTGTGGCGACGGACAGCTGTGTATGGACCCGCTCGTGTGCGAGCTCGGGATCTGCATGAGCCCCGGCGGCGGGCCGGGACCGATGTCGTCGAGCGGTGACGATGACGACACGACCAGCGCGGTCAGTGGAGCCGTTTCCGCGACGGGCGCCGATGCATCCACCAGCGGCACCGACACCGGGGCCGAGGACGACGCGACCAACGACGGCCCTGCGACCGACTCCGACACCGGGCCCGGTGACACCGGTTCGGGCGTCGACTGCAACGCCGAGATGTGCAACGGCTGTCACGGATGCGTCGACGCCGAGCCCACCGAGTGCGAGCCCGATGTGACGGCGTGTGAGCAAGTCGCCGGGTGCATCACCGTGGCCAACTGCCTGCGCGACTGCGGCCTGACGGGCTTTTGCTTCGACCCGTGCTGCGATGGCGCGACGCAAGCCGCCATCACCGCCGCCACCAATCTCGCGGTGTGCCGCAGCGACGGCTGCTCGGACGCCTGCGCGCGGTACGAGCTGTACAGCAGCTGCAACTGACCGCCGCGCCGGCATCGACCACGGCACGGCGCAGACGCGAAAAAGCGGTGCGGGCCCGAGGGCCACACACCGCTTCGCCGGTTGCTGCGGACTACTTCGGGGCGATCGAGAAGTTGCCGTGGCTGAGCGCGCCACCGGGAACGGCGACACCGGAGCTGCCGACGACGTCGACATCGATGCCGTCCGTGCCGGTCTTGTTGTCCTGGATCGTCACGTGGCTGGTGACCTCTTGGACGGTGAGCGATCCGTCGAGGTGCAGCGAGCGACACTTGCCGCTGGCGTCGAACTGGAAGTCGTTGCCGTCGAGCTGCGGATTGCTCAGCTCGCCGTAGCGGCAGACCGTGTTGATGATGTCGCCGGGTGGCGCGAGCGGATGGACGATGATCGAGAACTTGCCTTTGAGCAGGTTGTCGGTCTTGTTGTAGGTGAGGCGGCCGCCGAAGGAGAAGTGCAGGCGCTGGCCGGCACCGGTGATCGTGTAGACCTCCTTGCCGCCCTTGCCCTTGCCCTTGTCGCCGTCCTTGTCGCCCTTGGGTCCCTTGTGGTGGTCGCCCTTGTGGTGACCACCTTTGGGGTGCTTGGGCTTGGGTCCCATCGCGTGTGCCGAAGGCACCGACATGGCGGACAGGGCGAACAGAGAGGCGACGAGGAGGGAACGCATGGGGACTCCTGGCAAGCAGTGACG
This sequence comes from uncultured Pseudomonadota bacterium, assembly GCA_937896535.1. Classification (GTDB taxonomy): domain Bacteria; phylum Myxococcota_A; class Polyangia; order Nannocystales; family Nannocystaceae; genus CALBMM01. The sequence continues at coordinate 6,407 of CALBMM010000223.1, read as the reverse complement.
CGAAGCCGAGCAGTGGACGAGAGCCACGCGGCTGGATTCAAAAACGCGCCCGCCGCTCGATATCAGTCCGATGACAGGTTGGCCAGCGTACGCGCGAGGTCGCTTGCGGCGCGGGGGATCCAAAGCCCTCCCTGACTGCCGAAGGCCGTCATCGCCCACAATCCGGGCGCGATCGGACCGACCCACGGATGTCGCCGGTGTGGGTCGACGACACGGATCCCTCGCCAGACGTCCACCTGCTGCGGCCAAGCCGCCGTGCGCGGGCGAAGCCGCGCTTCGATCGCATCGAGTTGGGGAGCGTGGGCACGATCATCGGACCGGTCCAGCGCGCGGTAGCTGGCGCCCCACGCCATCGTCCGTGCCGTCGAGGCGACGTGGCCCCCGTCGACGACGAAGCGCTCGAGCGGCCCACCAGGGCCGTACCGCAGGGTGCCCTCCACGTGCTCGATCGCCGGGGCGCCATCGCATCCGGCCAGCAGGGCTCGCGTGCCGCTGCCGGCGGCGACGACCACGTGCCGTGCCGAAAGAGACGGGCCGCCCGCACCGTCGTCGAGCACCCAGCCCTCCCCGCCACGGACGACGCGACCGACCGTCATGGATCGCGCGACGAGGCCCACCGCGTGCAGCCGAGCGTGCACGTCATCGACCGCCCCGGCGAGCGACAGCGCGTACACGGGACCGTATGCGATCGCGCGCGTGCCATCGCGGGCGGTATCGACCTCGAACGTGCCATCCCATGCCGTACGAAGCTGCGCGGCGTGCCGCGTCCACGACGACCACAGCCGCCGTCCCGCGTCGTCGTCGGCGACGTGCCGCACGAGCGTGGCCGCGTGCACTTGGGCGCCCGGGCCGAGCGTGTCGAACAACCGCCGGGCATGCGACCAGGCATCGAAGACCTCCGGACGCGGCTGGAAGCTGCGTCCCGCGAACGGATGCACCAGCGCGCACGGGCAGCTCGAGGCGCGTTCGGCCGTCCCTGCATCGATCCAACGTGGGTGCAGCCCTCGCTCGTGCAGGCGCAGCGTCAGCAGGCTGCCCGCGAGCCCGGCCCCGATCACCACGACGTCCGTCATGGCGGCGCGTTCCGGATCTTGTGGTCGCCGAGAACGGCTGGGTCACGGGCGGCGAGCGTGAACTGACGCTTGCCGTGGGGTCCTGGCGGCGTGGCCACGAACAACCCCGCCGCCGCCATGTTTCGGCGCACCCATCCGGCGACCGCGTACGAGACGAGACGGCCCCCTTGGCGCAGGCACGCGCGCGCGGCCGCGAAGCACTCCACCGACCAGCTGTCGGGCTCGTCGCTGGGACCGAACGGATCGAAGTACACGGCGTCGAACGTCTCGGGCTCGGTCACCTCGGCGAAGCGAACCCGACGCAGCGACAGCATCACGTCCTCGGCGACGGCGTGCCCGTCTCTGGTCGCCGCGGTCGCGAGCGCGTGCGCGAGCGGGTCGAAGCACGGCAGGTCGTCGGGCGCGATCGGGGCGTCGTCGATGCCGACGTAGCGCAGGGGGCCGCGACCGCGCCGGGCGAGCACCGTGGCCGCGAAATTCGTCGCGGCGCCGAATCCCATCTCGAGCACGTGCCGTGGGCCCTGACCGACATCGAGTCCCGCGCCCGCGACGAAGACGTGGTCGGCCTCCGTGCGCGCCCCGTGGATCGACCGATAGGACAATCCGTCACGATCGCGGACGAGCGTGGGCGATCCGTCCGCCGTCGCGCGACGGAATACCTGCGCGTATCGGGGCAGCACTGCCATCGAGGGGGTCGCAGCCGCAGTCTAGCCCGGGGCTGGCGCGCGGCTGGCGACCGATCCATCATCCCAGCCCATGCTCGGTTCGCGTTCGTGCCTGCTCGCCCTCGCCGTGCCCCTGTGCATCGCAGCGGGGTGCGCCAACCAGCGCAGAGACCCACCCCAGGTGGCACCGATCATCGGACACACCTACCCCGTCACGACGCCGAGCAACGACCGGGACGACAAGCCTGCGCAGTACGGTGATCCGAACGCACCGACCGCGGAGCCCCCGCCCAAGGCGGCCAATCTCGACGGCGAGCTGCTCGTCGACGAGATCATCGTGGCCAACTGTGCCCTCGAAAAAGGGGCGCGCCGCGTCAAGTACGACGGCGTCGACGTCTACGCGGGGATCGCCATGGACGAGCTCGCGCAGTGCCTGGTGGACCCGACCATGGCCGATACGCTGATCACCGTGATCGGCTACTCCGATCCGCCGGATGGTCCGGGACTGCGGCGCGCGGACCAGGTGGCCGAAGCGCTGCAGGCCCGCGACGTCGCGACGTCACGCATCGACACGTACGCGCACTTGCCGGCCGGCGATGTGGAGCGCGCGGTCATCGTGCGCCTCGACGAGTAGCGACGACGCCCTTTCAGAAGGTCGGCGTCGGCGAGCGGCGCGCGAGCCCGCCCTTGCGTCGGATCATCGGGGCGCCGGCCAGACGCGTGTGCGGCGGCGGCTTGACGACCGGCGGCGGCACCGAGACGTCCTGTTCCGGCTCCGGCTCGCTCATGCTGCCGTCGCACGGCTCCTTCGCTTCGGCGGGCTCATCGGCGGCGACCGTCACCACCCGATGCGGGTGAGCGAGCACGCTGGGCTTTTCGACATCGGGGATCTCGGGGGTCGCCGAAGGCGTGGGCGTCGGCTCCGCGGCGAGGTCGGCCGCGACGGTCGAGTCGGTCGGCATCGGCCGCTCCGTCGGCGTGCAGGCGGCAGCGGCGAGCGCCAGGCCCGCGGCCGGCAGCAGGCGCCGCAGCCGAGAGATCGGAACGACCGGCTCGGGCGTGAACGCGATCTCGCCCTCGCCGTCGGTCAAAAACGACACGCACACGTCGTCGCGGTCGGCGACGGCGTCGAGGAACCGCGTCGCCTGCTTCTGGGTCATGGCCGACAGGTCGTGCACGCGCTTGCGGCACTCGAAGCAGTACCGACCGCGGACTTCGGGACGCATGCTGTCCCAATCGGCGCGGCAGGGCTCGGGGATCTCGATGTCGTGCTCTTGCACGGCAGGTCCCAACGACTCGGGTCGGGCTTGGATCTGGCGGCGGCGAAAAACCGGTGGCGACTCATGCGTCGTCGGCGCGCCCGAGGGCGGCGCGAATCCGTTCGGCGGCCTGTGGCGCCACGGCGGCCAGGATTGCCAACAGCTGCGGGATCGGCCGGCCCACCAGCGCCAGTGGCAGCACCCGGCGACAGCGCGTCGGATCCCCGCCGACGACGACCCCCGCGGCCAGACGCCCGCTCGCCGCGAACGACGGCGGCAGCGCGTCGTCGAGGGCGGCCACGAGCCCCGGCAGCTCCAATCCGGCGCGCACGTCCTCGGGGCGCAGCAGCATCCAGACGCCGGGAATCCGCGGCGCGAGCTGTCGGGCGATCCCGGTGACGACGTGGCCGAACGTCGGGCGGGCGTTGACCTCCACCAGCGGGCGCCAGCGAACGGTGTCGTCGAGATCTCGTGCGAGCACGCCGTCGATCCCGACCGGGCCCGCGTAGCCCAACGCGTGCACCCGCTGCGCGACGGCAGTCGCGAGGCGCTCCACCACCCGACGTTGGCGCCCCCGATCGCGCCCGTGGCCGTGCAGCGCTCGGGCGAGCGACGGCGGCACGGCGCGCGAGAGTGGACCGAGCACGGCGCCCAGGTACTGACCGCGAGCATCGGTGACGAATCGACCGACGTCGTCGATCGAAAACGACCCGTCGCGGGCCACGACGAGTCGGATCGATGTGTCCGCGGTCGCGCGCAGCCACGGCTCGACCAGCACCGCGCATTGCCGCGCGAGCGTGCGCGTCAACCAGTTGCGCTGCGCCGGGGCGGGCCGGGCGTCGTCGATCCGCAGCATGCCCCGTCCGGCCGCACCCCACGGCGCTTTCACGACGACCCGCGGCCAACCGAGCGACCGGTACTCGTCCGCCACCGCGACGACCTCGTCGACGCTCGCGGCGATGCGTCCGCTGGCCCAGGGTCCGAAGCAACCCTCGGGTTCCTGCGCTGCGATCTCGGCCCCGAGGTCGTGCCACGTCAGCTTCGACAGCCGCGGTCCGTCCGTCTCGACCGGTGGCGGACCATCGGCGGCGAGGCGGATCCACGGCGCGAGCCTTCGCCGCGCCTCGGGCCCCCACCCCCACGGCAGCACGGCCGCGATGTCCGAGCGCGCCGGCGGGGCGCGGCGATCGAACCATTGTGGGATCGCGAAACCGGCCGCACGCTGCCGGGCGACGAACGCGGGAGTCGGCACCGTGCTCGCGACGACCACATCGCCGGGTCGCGCCATGAACATCGGCATCCACGCCAAGTCCTCGATGAGCTCGCGGGTCGCGGCGTCGGGGCTGTAGCCACCGCGCAGCGCGACGTCGTGCTCCGCCGTCGGGTGCAGCTCGTACACGGTGACGGGACGGCCCCGCGAGCCTTCGTAGTGCTCGATCTCGTCGATGTAGGCGTCGTCGAACCCCGCCGCGTGTCGTCCCACGCGATCGAACCCGATCCCACGGGCACGCCGCAGGGTCATGGGAGGTCGGAGCGCACGAAGATGCGCCTGCAAGAGCGACGGACCGCGATCGCGCCAGCGCTCGAACCAGACCCGCCCGTGGGCGACGTGGGTGATCTCGTCGCGGTGGACCTGTCGCAGTCGTTGCGCACCGTCGTCGTCGCCGACGGCCTCGAGGCGTCGTGCGTAGTGCAGCGCGAAGTCGAGGTTCGCTTGCTCGAACGTCAACGCCATGTGCGCCGCGTAATCGCGCACGTCCGTCATCGGCGACATGACGCGCCACAGAAATCCGCCGAGCGGGTACTGACCGAGGGTGGTCGACGACGCGGCCATCGCCGACAGATAGCCACGCAGGTGGCGTTGTTCGTCGCCGAGCGTGCTCGCGACGCCACGACGAAACGCGGCGGGGGCATCCGGGAACCGCAGCAGGCACAGCGCCATCAGCTCTGCGGCGAGCAGCTCGTGGTTGGCGAAGAAATGAAAGAGCTGACCGCGGGCGGCCGGATCGTCGAGCGACTCGGGCAGGGCCTCGGCATGCCGTGCCGGTGCGATCCGCAGCGAGCGATCGCGCGCGGGGGCCTGTACATCTCCGCAGCCCTGCCCTCGATCGGAATCGCACCATGCCGGTGGCCGCCACAGCTTGTCGGCCAGCGACGTCCCGAACAGGACACGCTCGGCCCACTCGCGCAGAGACACCGGGGCGGAGGTCACACGCCCGACTACCCCATCGGCCGCGGCGGCGGCAACCCGGTCACCACCCGCACCGCCTTTTCGAGGTCCCCGCATTGGCCGCTATGATGAGGGTCCCGATCCGTGCCGAGTCCTGGCGAAACGATTTGCGGGGTGATCCGCCTCGAGGCGGCGGCCCCCGACACGATGGGCGCCCGCGTGCTGCGCCCCGTGTTCAGCGCGCGCGTCGAAGGCAGCGCCGAGACGTTCTGGCTGACCGTGGTCGACGCTTCGTTCACGCCGACGAGCATCGACGTCTCGCGGTTCATGGCCGGCGCCAACTCCCTGGCCGCGCTGCGTCACCCGACGCTGGTGCGGATCGTCGTGGTCGACCGCGAGATCGATTTCTGCGTCGTGGGCTACGAAGCGTTGCCCGGCGCCGAGTCGCTGACGTCGGTCGTGGCGCGCGGGCAGGCGCACGCGCACCTTCCCCGCGTCGCCCTCGAGGTCGCGCGTGGTCTGGCCTTTCTGCACCGCAAGGGGGTCACGCACGGATCGCTGACCGCGGCCGCGGTCCTGCTGTGGGAGGACGTGCCGCTGCTGTGGCAGTACGGGCTGGCCGGGTTGTGCGTCCCCGACGTGTTCGGACCCCGGGCCGCCCACGAGCGCGGCGATGCGGTCGCGCCCGAGGTCGCCGACGGCGATCCCCTCACGCCCGCCACCGACGTGTACGCGTGGGGTGCCCTCGTCGCCGAGCTCGCCGTGGGACCGGGCCCGGACATGATCCGCAAGTTCCGCACGCAAGACGTCCCGCCTACGGTGCCACCGCGACTGGTGGCCCTCGCCCGGCGGGCACTGCAGCCGGCGATCAAGGCGCGGCCGGCCGACGGCGAGAAGCTGCTCGAGGCGATGCACGAGACGCTCGCCGACGCCGACACCGACCGACCTCCCCCGTGGGTGAAGGTCGCCGGGCCCAGCGCCGACGGTCTGCAGCGCCTGGCCGCGAGCTACCTCGAAGAGGTCTCGAAGATCGAAGCGGCGATGCCGATGGGCGTACCCGACGACATCGTCGCGACGCCCTCGGGGCGGCTCAAGATCGTGGAGCGAAGGCGCGCCGACGAGCGTGCCGATCCGCGACTGGACGGGGAAACGCCCGCCGCGTCGGCGCCCCCGAGGGCGGCAGCGTCGAAGCCGGCGGCCCCGCCCTCGCCTCCCCCGGCGCCGCCGCCCACCGAGCTCG
>CALBMM010000222.1 GCA_937896535.1 uncultured Pseudomonadota bacterium | reverse complement strand
CCGCCGCGGGCCTCGCCGTTGGCGATCGAGTGCTCGTGTTCGCCACCACCTACGAGGGGGGCTACGCGATCGCGCCGGCCCGTGGCACGGGGGCTCCGGTCGGCATCGTGGTGTCGTCCTTCGACGATCCGATCGTCGCGTCGACGGAGCGCTGGCTCGCTGGCGCACCCGACTTTCCGAACGCCGACGACGCGGTCGCGTGGCGGCCGTACTCGGAAGCCGCCCTCGCCTGCTTCCGCGAGGGCATCCCGGTCTCGCACTGCGAGGGGTGACGCCCTACGCCGAAGGGCGCGACCAGCCGTAGCGGAAGAGCCGGTCGCAGGAGGTCTCCGTGAGGACGGTGACCGGATCCGTGCCGTCCTCGGTGAGCTTGGCGAGCGCGCCCCCGCACGCCTCCACGACCGCGGCGACCGCCGACGACGGCGTGTAGTTGCGCCCCGACGCCACGAGCACGTTGGCCAAGTACGCCAGCTCGCGATGACGCTGCGCGGCGACTTCGGGCGACAGCCGGCCGATCGCCGCGCGCAGCCCCGAGCTGTCGGCGGGTGGGAGCGCGGCGGTCGGACCGATCCCGAGCTCGGCGAGCAGCTCGGCCAACGGTGTGGGATCGATCGGCGTCGGCAGGGCCGGCTCGGGCACCAGCTCGCGAAAGTACGCGTGCGAGACGGGGTCGCGTTCCTTCGGCAGCGCGACCGGATCGTGGCGCTCGATCAGACGCAGGAACGCGATCGCATCGGCCGGGTCGACGTAGCCCGCCGCCGACCTTCGTTGGTGTCGTTCGCCGTGCGCGTCCTCGGTGAGCGCGTCTTCCCCCACGAGCACGTCGTAGAGCCCACCGTTGTCCTCGATGTACGCCATCGATGCGGCACAGCACGCCTCGAGCACTCGCTCGACGAGCGCGTGGTCGGCCGCGTCGAGGGCGAGCACGGCGGCGATGACTGCGTCCCACCCGACGCCCCGCCGCGAGACCAGCGTGTACCGGTCCAGCTCCAAATAAAGCACCTCATCGAGGATCCTCTCCGCGTCGGCGGCCTCCTCCGCGGACTGCGCAGCGGCCGACATCCCCAACACGTCGGCGTCGAGCACGAACAGCTGGCCGAACAACGCCAGGATCAGGGTCTCCTCGGGCAGGTCGCGCAACCGCTGCACGACCAGCGCATCCCCGTGCTCGCCCATCACCTCGAGCCAGATCGGAAACTGCCGGTGGTCGAACACCTCGTGGGCGCCGTGCTGGCGCCACAGCTCGTCGTCGACCAGATCCACGAACTGCCGCGGCGTCGCGATCGCGAGCAGCTCACCGGCATCGGCGATCCCCACCCGTCGCACCAACGCGCGCAGCTGCGGCGGCGCCAACGACTGCACCGCCTCCACCAACGCCGGCTCGGTCAACACCCGCGCCACCAAACGGTCCATCGGATCGCCCATCGCCGCGCAGCCTGACACACCCCGGTGCGTCCGCCCCGGTGGTAGGATCGGGTTGGTGACCGGCCCCCCGGCCGGCCCTCGTCGCCCCGCGCGCCCTCCGTCTGGCAACACCGCGAACTTCCGCTTTTCGGAAGCTCGAGACCGCTCGGCCGCGTCGGGGCGATCGAACCGGCACAAAACGGATCTTCCGCACGTTGCCGCGCTACGATGACACGTGGTGCTGCGTCGTCTCTTCTCGCTGTTCGTCGTCGCGATCGTGGCGTGCGGCGGCAGCGTGGTCGCGACCACCGGCGCCGGTAGCACGAGCGGTGACGACGACAGCAGCAGCTCTTCGGCCATCACATCTGCCCCTGCGCCTTCCACGACCACCAACGCTTCGGACACGGGCCTCGCCGACGACGACACGACCACCAGTGACGCGTCCACGTCGGACGCGACCACCGACGATGGCTCGGAGACCGGTGTCCTCCCGCCGCCTTGCGAGTCGGTCGACTGCGACGACGGCGACCCGTGCACGATCGACACCTGCGACGAAGCGACGGGCCGCTGCATCACGCTGCCCGGCGTCGGGCTGCCCTGCGACGACGGCGACGCGTGCACCGAGGACGACGCGTGTCACCCCGATGGCACGTGCCTCGGTACGCCGACCTGCCCCATGGAGCATTGCGGCTGGATCACCCAGGACGAGGTCTGGGGCCCCGATCGACTCCACATCCTGACCTGCGATGTGCCCGTGCACGACGACTCCCTTCCAACGCTCACGATTCTCGACGGCACCACCGTACTCGCCGACCCCGGTGTGGGCCTCGGAGTTGGAAACGGTCGGTTGCATGTGCTCGGTGGAGCGCAGGGGGTGCTCTTCTCGAGCACTGAGCCGGTACCGGTTCCCGGCTCCTGGGAGGGACTTCGGTTCTCGGGCGTCGGAGGGTCCACGATCAGCCACGCCACGATCGAGTACGCGGGCGGTGGCAACGCCGAGGGCGGGGTGGAAATCGTTGGAGCGTGGACACCAGACGGAGTGGAACTCGTCGCGATCGACCACAGCACCGTGCGCTACTCGCTGGACGTCGGCATCCTCGCGGAGCAGCAGGCGACGTTCTCCGTCACGAACACGATCGTCACGAGCAACGGTGGTGATGGCGTCCGACTCGAAGACGAATCCTCCTTCAGCGGACCCACGCCGTCGTTCGCAGGGAACACCATCACGGACAACAAGGGCTGGGCGGTCGATTTGGGCGCGCAAGAGCTGGGTGAGCTGGCCGGGTCGTCGACGTACGCCGGGAACGCCGGGGGCGTACGGGCCTCGGGATTCGTTGATGCCTCGGCCACATGGCACGCGTTGGACGTCGAGATACGCCTCGATCCGGTCTACGTGGAGTACGCGCCTTGGCTGTCCGAGAAGCCGGTCGAGGTGATCGTGGAGGCCGGGGCGAAGCTGAGTGGCTGGCTTCAAATCGGAATGGGCCCAAACGACCTGGTAGCGTTCCATGCCCTTGGTACCGCGGCAACTCCGATCGAGTTCCGTGACGGGTCCATCTCGATGTCGGAGGATCCCTCGAGTCCCACCTCGGAGTTTGAGCACGTCGAATTCGACGCCATGGAGATCAGTATCTGGGCTGGTAACTTCTCGTTCCACGATACTGAAGTTCGCAATTCGCCGTCGACGTATGCGGCCGTGTACGTCGACGGCGCCGTCGTCTACGAAATACGCGATAGCGTCTTTGCGGACAATCCCGGCCTCGCGTTGCGCCTCGTCGATCGGCCCGTCGCTCCGTTCGTCGGGAACGTTCTCCAGAACAACGAGACTCCGCTTCGCGCGACGGGATGGGCGATCGACGAGTCTTTCGCGTTGTCGACCTTCGCGGGGAACGCCAACGACTACGTGGAGATCGAGAGCGAAGTTGGCATCGACACGACTTGGCCTGCGCTGGACGTGCCATATCGTCTTGCGCATCGTATCGACGTCGGCGGGTCGTACGGTGTCCCCGCGACCCTCGTGATCGAGCCAGGTGCGGTAGTGGAGCTTTCTCAAGGATTGCAGGCCGGCAATCCGATTCAGCTCTACCCCACGGGGGTGGCCCAGTTGGTCGGGGGCATCCAGGCGATCGGCACGCCGACGAACCCGATCATCTTCCGGGGCCCCGAGGGAGGATTCGCCGCCGGCATCGACATCCTCGACTTCGCGAGCCCGTCCGTCTTCGACTACTGCGTGCTCGAGAACGCGTGGGGCAACGCGACGAGCGGGGCGTTCGACATCTGGTCACCGGACGTCACGATCACCAACTCCACGATCACCGACAGCCAAGGCTGGGCGATCTACCAGCACGATGGCGTGACCGCGACGATCTCCGGGAACACCTACGCCGGCAACGCGCAGGGCGACGTCTTTCCCCTGCCCTAGTCCTGCCAGGGACGGATTCGGTGGCGCAGGGTCCGGGCCGGTCGTAGGGTGAGCGGGTGCGCTCGCGGGCATTCTTGCTGTCGCTGAGCCTGCTGCCGGCATGTCGGGAGGAGGCCGACGAGCCTTCGCCGTTCGTGCAGGGCTGTACCGAGGTGCTGGCGTTCGGCGCGGGCTGTAGCGACGTGAGCATCGACGTGGAGGCGGCCCAGCGCGACTTCGAGCTGTACTGCGTCGGCGTCGCGCAGATCGTCGGACTGGAGTACGACCCGGCCTGCCTCGATGCCGTGGCCGAGCTCGGTGCCTGCATCTCCGGGTTGAGCTGCGACGTGCTCACCGAAGGGCCGCTGACATGGCCCGACGAGGACTGCCGCGGCGCGTACGAGACCGCGCACGAAGGGTGCGAGTCCCTCGTGCCGTACTGCATCCAGGCCCCACACAGCGGGGACGCCTGCCACATCCTGCGGCCCGTGTGCGTCGACCAGCACAGCTACGCCGTCGACTGCCTCGACCCGATGCCCGAAGACAACCTCTCGCAGCCCAGGGACTGCACGTGCCGCCGCGATGGCCAGGTCGCCGGCACCTTCACCGACGACGGCACCTGCGCCTCGCGCGAGCTGTCACGACTCGCGACCGAACACTGCGACTTTCCGCCCGGTTGGCGATGACGGCGACGACGATTGGACGCTGTGGCTCGGCCGCGCCGGCGGCGTGTTCGAGCGCCGACCACGTCGTGCCGTCCAACGGGCTGACGGCCGCGACCTTCGGCTTCGAGCCGGGACCCTGGATCGTGCAGCAGCGCTACCCGATCCAGCCGTGACCAAGGGCGGCTACTTGCCGCCCTTGTCGCGCGGGACGTGGGGCTTGCTCGCCTGGCCGTCGCCGTTGGGACCGGCGGGGCGCGGCGCGTTGCCGGGGTTTTGAAACTGCGGCGGAGGGCGCCACGCTTCGCGGGCCGGTGTCTTGGCCGGTGAGATCGCCGGAGGTGGCGGCGAGGGAGACGGCGCGACGTAGTCCGGCACGCCGGCGCCCACCGCCGCCGTCGGCTGACGCGGGGGCGCGGCCACGGGCGGACGCGTGTCGCCGGTGCGCGCCGGTGGAGCCGCCGCCGGTGCCGCCGAGATGGGAACGACGGGCTGTCCCGCCCGCATGCGCGCGTCCATCTCCCGCAGCAACCCGAGTAGCTCGGCGACGCGCTCGTCGACCTTCGTCGGGCTGACCAGCTGCTGGTTCGTCGTACGCACCAGCGGCACGAGCGTGCGCTCGATGATCGCGATCTGCTGCGCGAGCAGCTCCTCGACCCCCGGAGGTGCCTTGTTCTCGACCTGCAGGTGGATCTGCGGCTGCGCGAGCCGGGCCATCGTGGCCTCGAGCTTGGCGAGCACGCCGGCGAGGCCGGCATTGGCCCCCCCGCCGCCCGCCGCGGCGAGCGAAGGCTTGGCCTGCGCCTGCGTGCTGGCCAGCTGCTGCACCGCCTGCACGATCGACGAGCCGAGGCTCGACAGCTGCTCGGACAGACCGTCGAGGGGCTTTTGCGCCCCGAGCCGCGCCTCGATGGCCCCGAGCTTGTCGGCGACCGTATCGAGGTGGTCGCGCTGCCCGAGCGCGGTCTGGATGCTCTGCAGGTGGTCGCCGAGCACGGTGAGCTGACCGGTCACGCGCGCGACCGGATCGTCGTCGCCACCGCCCATGAGCTTTTGGCGCGCGAACTCCTTCTTGATGAGCGCCCAGCGTTCCTTCTGCGCGTCGGTCATCGTGCCGCGCAGCTCGGCGAGCTTGAGGATGTTGGCCTCGGCCCCGGTCGTGAGCGTCTGCGCCTCGCCGATGTAGTGGTCGTCGATGAGCTGCCGCAGCTCGGCGTCGTTCATGGCCGGCACGATCTTCTCGGCGAGCTTGGCCATGTTGCGGTACGAGCCCTGCAGCTGAAAGCGCGGCTCGACGCGGAACTTGTCGTCCATCGACGCGGACTCGATGTACTGCCGGTTGACCTTCAGCAACACCTCTTGGCACCTGAACATCCGCTCGAACACCGCGGTGATCTCCGAGACCTCCACGGCCGAATAGCCGTGCGACAGCTCCGAGCTCGGGATGTCCTCGCCCTGGGCCATGCGCACGAGCTTGTAGATGTCCGATTGCTCCCGTGTGGCCAACGGCGCGAGCACGCGGTTGGAGGTGATCGCGTTCTCGATGTAGCTGAGCGCGAACAGGTCTTCCTTGCCGCCGAGAATGTCGCCGAGGTTGTAGGTGTCGGCGCGGTTGGCGAGCATGTCCGGAATCTGGAACTTCTCGCCGGCCTCCGTGTACGGGTTGCCGGCCATGACGACGCAGAACTTCTTTCCGCGCAGGTCATAGGTCCGCGTCCGCCCCTTCCACACGCCTTCGATACGCCGTTGGGCGTCGCAGAGGCTGATGAACTTCTGCAGCAGCTCGGGGTGCGTGTGCTGGATGTCGTCGAGATACAGCATCACGTTGTTGCCCATCTCGAACGCGAGGTTGATCTTCTCGACCTCCTGGCGCGCCGTGGCATTGGGCGCCTCGGACGGGTCCAGCGACATCACCCCGTGGCCGAGTGCCGGCCCGTTGACCTTCATGAAGACCAACCCGAGCCGGTTGGCGATGTACTCCATCAAGGTCGTCTTGCCGTAGCCGGGCGGCGAGATGAGCAAGAGCAGGCCCATCAAGTCGGTGCGCTTCTGATCGCCGGCGGCGCCGAGCTGCTTGGCGAGGTTGTCGCCCACCAGATGCAGGTACACCTCGTTGATCAGCTTGTTGCGCACGAACGAGCTGAGGACGCGCGGCTTGAACTCGTCCACCCGCAGACGGTACCGCTCGCGCTCGATGAGCTCGGCTCGCGCCTCGCGATAGGCGGTGAAACCAGGCACGCGCACGGCCCGGAACTCGGCCAGACGCTCGATGAACTCGTCGATCCGCAGCGACAGCTTCTGGTTTTGGATCCGCGGGTGCGAGCCCAACAGGCCCTCGACCTCGACCGAGGTCAGCGCCGAGTTGGCCTCGCGGTTCAGCGATCGCTCGGTACACAGCACCACGGCGGCCTCGGGAATCGCGTGGCCGAGCCCCGCGAGCGCTTCCTTTTCGTTGCCGTCCAGGAACGCCTCCAGCCACGCCTTGGCGAGACCGAACCGCGCCGCGCTCGCGCCCTCGAGACTGGACAGGTCCTCTTCGAACGCCCGGCGTGCCCCGGCGGCCTCGAGGTGATCGAGCAGTCCGTCACGCAAGCGCTGCGCGTCCGCGCTCGTGGTGAACGTTGCCCGCTCGTTGGCGAGCTCCTCGACCAAGTACCGCGCGGCGGCTCGGGCCAGGCCCGCGGGGATCTCCAGCGAGGTGGCCTCGACCCACGCCGCGATGTCGTCGGCGATCTCGTGGTTGAGCTTGGTCTGCGCCGCGCGTCCCGAGAAGGCGATGCGCAGTCGCCCCAGGCTCTGCGCCCGGCGCTGGTAGGCGGCCTTGCCGGGATGCTCGGCCTCGGCCCACCAAAGACACGCCAGCGCGCGCGCCGTGGGGGCAAAGCGCAGCAGCCCCGCCGACGTGTACACGGTGACGAGCTTGTCGAGGATCGCCGCCGCGTCCGCGTCGTGGACGCCACGCTCGTAGCCTTCCTGGTACCGGTCGGCCGCGATCTTGCGCACGAGCTGGACCAGCCCGCCCGCTTCGCGACCGGCCTCCATCAACTTGTGCAGGCTCAGCCCACCCACGCCCGACTCGGCATCGAACAGGATCGACGCCGCCAGGAACTCGCCGCGGTAGACCTCGCTGGTCTCCGACACGAGCTGCTGGTTCCAGTACTCGCGCGTGGCGTTGAACGCTTCGTCGTCGACGGGCTCGAGGAAGTCGGTGCCCGACAGCGACACCGCCATGCCCTCGCCGTGGGGCAAGATGCCCAGCTCGAGCGCCTGCGTGTTGACCGAGAAGCGGTGCTTGCCGAACTTGATGATCGGCGTGCCCTCCTCGAACAGGTCCAGCTTGTCCCGCAAGCCCCGCAACGCGTCCTGACGCGACGACTTGAGCTTGGACTCGACCTCGTCGGCCTTCACCGTGTCGCCGAGCTCGAGGATCTTCTCGCCGAGCTCGCGCAGCTTGAGGATCATCGCGTCGGACGCGAAGTAGGCGTTGAGGTCGTCCTCGCCCTTGAAGGACTTGGCGCGACGCCCGATGCCCTGCAGGATCCGCTCGGCGGCGTTCCAGAGGTTCTGCACCCGTCGCTGGCGCTCGTCGAGAAGCTGCTGCTTCTTCTGGCCGAACGCTTCGTAGATTTCCTCGCGCTTGGTCGTCAGCTCGCCGAGGAACTCGTCGAACTCGGAGAACTTGGCCTCGAGCTCCTCGAGCTGGACCATCAAGCGCGACAGCTGCTCGTCGCACTTGTCCGGCGTGTCGGCCATGCCGATCGACGACGTGACCGCCTGCGACAGAAGCTTGAACTGGGCCGCGAACTCCGCCCGGCCCTCGGAGCCCAGTAGCTCCTTGCGGCGGTTCTCCACGGTGGCGCGGACGCGGTTGAGCGTGCCGAAGACCTCGGAGATCCCCTCGAGGATCGTGGTGCGCGCCGTCGGGTCGTCGACCTGAAGATTGGCCGCGATCTCCGACAGCACGTTGAGGCCCTCGGAGACGCGCTCGACGTCGCCGAGGATCGGCTGCATCTCGTTGGTCTTCTCGGTGACCTTGCTCTTCTTTTCGAGCGCGTCGAGGTCGGCGACCAGCGGGGCGAGAGCGTCGTCGCGCAGCAGGAACTGCACCGTCGCCTTCGAAACCGTGTCGAAGTTGTCGATGACGGACTTTTCGAGCTCGTCGATGCGCGGCAGGTCGATGTAGCGCATCTCCTTGAGCGTGATGAGCTGGCCCCGCTGCGTCCGCAGCGCGGTCAGACCGCCCATGAAGTCGTCGACCTTCTCCCACGACTCGGGCCGCAGCCCGCGGACGACCTCGTCGACCTTCTTCGCCACCGCGGCGAGTGCCTCGGCGGCCTGCTTCTTGATCTGAACGACCTTCTCGAACTCGTCGACGATGAGCTCGGAGGTCTCGCGGATCTGCGTGAGGACCGACTTGAGGTCGCCGACCTCCGTCTGGTCGCCGAGCCAGTGATACGCGTCGATCGTGCGCGTGACCGCGGCGATCAGGTCCTCGTAGATCTGCCGAGACGGCGTCTGGTCGACGATGAACCGCCGGATGCTCAGGCAGTCCGAGATCCCGCGCACGAGCTCGGCGTTGCCGACCGAGCCGAGAAATCCCGCCGCGTCGGGCTGGGCCGCCGCGTGCTCGTCGGAGACGAACGGGGTCTGCCACACCTGCATGGGATGAACCCGCGTGGGCTCGGCGCCCTCGTCGTAGCGGAAGACGACCATCTTGCCGTCGTCGAACAACGAGTAGCCGTTGCACAGGATCGGGCTGGAGACCTCGCGACGGATGAGGTTGTACGAAAACAGCGCGTACAGTCCCGCGCCTCGCCGGTGGAAGACGTACAGCACGTCTTCTCCGTTGGGCGAGCGAATGGCCCGCAAGAACTCGTAGTTCTTGTAGTCGCCGTCGAAGACCTTGTGCTGGCCGTCTTGGAGGTAGTAGCCGCCGGGGAAGATGATCCCGTGGTCTTCGGGCAGGCTGATGCAGGCATCACCGATCGCGTCGATGCGCTTGACCGTGTTCGACCGCGTGGCGAACACCAGGTACCGCCACTTCTCCTCGCGATACGGTCGGATCTTCAGGAGGATGAGCGGGCCGACCTCGTGGAACTGGAACTGCGCGTCGTCGAGGGTCTGGTACTCGTCGTCGACGGGCTCGGCGTAGATGCCCTCGCCGCTGGCGGTGTTGTTTTCGACCTTGATCGTCAGGTCGCCGCCGGTCGTTTCCACGAAGACCTTGTCGCGGATCGACACGTGGGGGAACTCGCCGCCCTGGTGCGTGTCGCGGCCCGCGATCGTCCACTCGAAGTCCTGCTGGGGCGGGAACGCGAAGTCCCGCTCACCGCGGTTGTCGACGTAGGCCGGCTTGCCCCGTGCATCGAGCGTCCACCGTGACACGCGGACGTCGGTGATCTCCGCGCCGATCTTCCAGCACGCGAACAGCTTCGTCTCCGTGCGCGACAGCTGGACGATCTGGGCGTCCTTGTAGAATCGATACAGCTCCTTGAAGTGCTCTTCGAAGTTCGGGTTGGTGAGCAGGCCCCCACCCTCGGAGAAGTCGACAGCCGCGAGGTCGAAGCCGCCGCCCTCCTTGGCCTCGAACTTGTGCAGCGAGAACACGTCGGTCATCGACGTCTCGGACTTCAGCCCGAGGAACACGTTGTAGGCGAACAGCAGCTTGCCGGCGACCTGGACGATGTCGACGGGCGTGCAGTTGTTCTCCGTACGCACGCGCTCGGTGGCCACCACTTCCATGGCCGTCCCACCGAACGCAGCCTGCCGCGCTTCGTTGAGTTTGTCGGCGCGAGCGC
This sequence comes from uncultured Pseudomonadota bacterium, assembly GCA_937896535.1. Taxonomy (GTDB): domain Bacteria; phylum Myxococcota_A; class Polyangia; order Nannocystales; family Nannocystaceae; genus CALBMM01. Next base: position 19,208 of record CALBMM010000222.1, on the reverse strand, counting down.
CGAGCTCCTTGCCCTGCTCGACGAGCCGGGCGCGGATGACCTCGTAGCTGCCGCCGGCGAGCTCGGCCGCCGAGTTGCTCTCGCCCTCGGCGGCCTGGTCCTTGTTGTCCTCGTCAGCCATTGGGACGTGGGCCTACGTCAACGCCGGTTCAGGCGAGCCCCATCTCCTTGGCCTTGGACAATAGCGACTTGACCTTGACCTTCTCTCCGTCGGCCATGTTGTTCATCAGGGTCGTGAGCGCGGCCGTGACCGAGAGGTTCTTGATGCCCTCGGTGCTGATCGCCGGGCGCGAGAGCACGTCCTTGATGTCCTGGGTCAGGCTCTGGTCGCCGCTGAGGTAGCCGCCGAGCAGCTGCTTGGCGGACTCGGAGTTGTGGACCACCCCGTCGAGCGCCTGGCCCAGCGAGACCGCACGGATGAACTGGTCGAAGAACTGACCGTCGCCACCGACGATGTTGATCTTGGCCGACTGCATCGCCTCGGCGAGGACCTTGGCTTGCGCCTCGGCCACGTCGCGGCGCATCCCGATGCGGGACATCTCGACCTCGACCATCTTCTCGAGCTGCAGGCGGTACTCCTCGTGCTGGCGCGAGGCGTCGTCGAGCTTGGCCATCGCTTCGGCCTTCTTCTCGAGGCCCTGCGCCTCGGCGAGCAGCTTCTCGCGCGACTCGACGGCCTTGGCCATGCCCATCTTCTCGGTGGCAACCGCGTCGGCTTCCTTGCCGGTGGCCATCGCCATGAGCATGTCGCGCTTGGCATCGGCTTCCGCCTTGCCCTGCTTGGCGATCGCCTCGGCCTCGGCCTCCTTGACCTTGACCAGCGCCAGGCCCTGCGCCTCGCGACCTTCCGCCTCGGCCTTCATCTGCCCGAGGGTCACGCGTGCCTTCGCGTCGCCCTGCTTTTCGATGGCGACGGCGTCGGCTTCCTTGACCTTGACCTCGGCCAGACCGGATGCGGCCTGCTCGGCCTGGACACCTTCGGAGAGTCGGATCTTGGCGCGGGCGAGCTTGTCGGCGGCTTCGAGGTCGGCCTCGGCCATGACGAGCTTTTCCTTGGCGAGGAACTTCGACGCCTCTTCCTGAGCCTGCGCCGCCTTGATGTCCTTGACGAGCTTCTCCTCGGCTTCGCCTTCGGCCGTGATGATCTTGGCGTCCTTGTTGCGCTTGGCGTCCTCGACCACGCGCAGCGTCTTGATGCGCTCTTCCTCTTCCGCGACGGTCTTGTCGACCGCGATGCGGGCCCGAATGACGTCGGCGATCTCCTTCTTCTCGACCTCGAGGGCCTTTTCCTTGGAGATGCGCTTGAGCTCGGTCTCGCGCTCGCGACTGATCGCCTCGAGCTGCTGGTCCTTGACCACGCGCTCGTTCTCCACGGCGATCACGCGCTCGCGGTTCTTCTGAGCGAGCTCGATCTGCCGCTGCTTGTTCTCTTCGTTGATCGCGACTTCCTCTTCGAGCTTGATGCGCGCCAGCTCGGCCTTCTTGCGCTCTTCGGCCTGGGCCTTGAGCGTCTCCGCCTCCTCGCGCGCTCGCACCGTGGCGATCTCGCGCTGCTGCTTGGCGATGGCGTCCTGCTCCTGCCGGTCGAGCTCGAGGATGGCTTCGCGCGCCTCGACGTCCTGCTTGCGGGTCTGCTTCTCCGCCGCGCGCTGGATCTCGTTGGTGTGCACGTGCTGGCCCGCCGTGATCTCGGTGATCTTGCGGATACCGCGAGCGTCCAACACGTTGTTCGGGTCGAGGATCGCCTTCGGCGTCTGCTCGAGGTAGTCGATCGCGGCGTCGTCGAGCACGTAGCCGTTGAGGTCCTGCCCGATGACCTCCATGATCTGCTCCTTGAACTCGTGACGCTTGGTGTACAGCTCCTCGAAGTCGAGGCGCTTGCCCACCGTCTTGAGCGCCTCGGAGAACTTCGCGTTGAAGAGCGTCTCCAGCGTCACCTGGTCGGAGGCGCGCGCGGTACCGATCGTCTGCGCGACGTTGAGCACGTCTTCGGCGGTCTTGTTGACCCGCACGAAGAACGCGACCTTGATGTCGGCGCGGATGTTGTCCTTGCAGATGAGCCCCTCCTTGCCGGTTCGGTCGATGTCGATCGTCTTGACCGAGATGTCCATGACCTCGGAGCGGTGCACGACCGGGATCACCAGGCCACCGGTGAAATAGACCTCCACATGCTTCATCTTGTTGACGATCAGTGCCTTGCCCTGGTCGACCTTGCGGTAGAGCTTGGCGTAGAGGGCCGGAATCCCGATCGCGAGCAGCACGAGAAAGAGGAACCCGGCGCCGATCAGCATCAACGTGTACGAGCTAGGCATGGTGGTGTTGGCTTTCCTTGGGGCAGTGGGGTTGGTTGGCCGATCCCAGCGCGGACCGGCCTCGGGCAAGAAATCCAGTGGGGGGTCGACGACCGATCACCGCTTTGCGAGCGCTTCCGACGGCAGGATGTCGTCGACGGGCGTGACTTCGTAGGCTTGACGGTCGTCGTCCCAGGAGACGACGAGGGCCTTGCTGCCGCGCGACAGGCCGTTGTCTTCGGCGTCGCAGCGGATCTGGACGATGAGACCACCGCCGGAGTCCTTGGCCTTGGCGGTGCCGAATCGGTGGTCGACGCGGCTGGTGTCGACGGTGACCACCTTGCCGATGAGGTCCTTGCGGGAGATCGGCGCCTCGACCTTGAGCACCTTGCCCAGGGGCGCGACGAAGATCGACGTCAGCGGCAGGGCGACGATGGCCGAGCCGAGCAACAGGCCCGAGCCGACGAGCCACGCCGGACCCATCCCCAGCGTGTGGAGCAGGTAGTGGGTGCCGAGGTTCGACAGCACCCAGGCCGTGAAGATCCAGATCGAGAGGACGACCGTCAGCGGAGCCTGGCGCAGCTTGAGGGCGAGCAAGAGCGTGCCCATGAACGAGGCGCCGCCCTCGGCCGCTTCCGCCGCGCCATCGCCGACACCTTCCGCGGCACCTTCGGCCACGCCGTCCGCGACACCTTCGGCCGCACCTTCCGCGACCCCTTCGGCCACGCCTTCCGCGACGCCTTCCGCCGCACCTTCCGCGACACCTTCGGCGACCCCCTCCGCCGCGCCTTCGGCCACGCCGTCGACGTCCACGTCGAGGTCGAGGGCGTCGATGCCGATCGCGCCGACGATCACGAGGGTCCAGTAGACGACCGAGAGCCCCAGCAGGATCGTGAAGATGACCGTCGGGAATGCGAAGGTGGCAGCGAAGAACTCGGTCATTGCACGTACTCGGTCAGCGCCCGATCCGGCCGCAGCCCTCGGGGGGTGGCTGCTCCGTTGGGGGTCGGATCCTCAGCGTTCTTCCGACCCGCGCGCAGCGACGCTGCCACAGATCCGCCGGACCCGTCGAGCCGACCACGGGCTGGCTCGACGCCCGAAAATACCGGGTGCCATGTGCCGCTATTCCGCGCGCGCGCGTGGTTTCGCGGCGGGCAAGATCGGTTCGAGGACCACGTTCACGACCCGATCTCGGCCACGCTCGCGATCGCGCCGATCGCGGGACGGCAGCACGCGTAACCGCACGCCCTCCCGTCGCGTCCAACGTGTAGACCGGACGGCGGGGACGTCCGCTCCACCCTCCTTTGCCGATGCACCGCTTCGCCATCGCCTTCGGCCTGACCAGCGCGCTGCTCGGCTGCCGTCCGTCCGCCGGCAGTGCATCGCCGGACGCCGAAGGTGAGCCCGCCGCGGCCGCGACCGGCTGGCACTACCGCGTTCGGGTCAGCCCCGACCTCGCGCGCCTCGACGTGCGGATGTGCTTCGATGGCGCACCTCCACGTACGCTGATCCCCGGCGTCGACGAGGCTGCCAAGTATCTCGACACGGCCGCGACCGCCTCCGGCCGCAAGCTCAAGCGACGGGGCAAGGTGCTGCCGCTCGACGAGCTCGGCGACGAGAGCTGCATCGACTACGCGATCGACGTGGCGCGGATCGTCGACGAGTCGAGCCGCCGCCGCACGATGCACCTCGGCGACAGCCTCGCGATGAAGACGAGCCAGTGGCTGTGGCGGCCCCCCACCCTGCCCGCCGGCGCCGAGATCACCGCGCAGTTCGAGCTCCCCGAAGGGATCGACGTATCGGTGCCGTGGCCCGTGATCCGGGGTGGGCCTCAGCCCACCTACGCGATCGACAAGACGGCGCTCGAGTGGCTCGGCTACACGATCTTGGGCGACCTCGTCCGTGACCGCTTCACGCACGCCGGCACTCGGTTCGACGTGGTCACCCTCGACGCCGAAATCGCGTGTACCCAGCGGGACGTACGGCGGTGGCTCGAGGACGCGTCGGACTCGGTCGCGCTGCTGTTCGACGGCAAGTTCCCGCGCGAGCGCATGCAGGTGGTCATCGTGCCGGTCGACGGCGGCGGAGGTGGCACCGTGTACTTCGGCATGGCCAGTCGCGGCGGTGGCCCGGCGATCTTCGTGCTGCTCGACGACGAGGCGACGGGCGAGCGGTTGCCCGGCGGCTGGACCACCGTGCACGAGATGCTCCACCACGGCATGCCCTTCATCCGCGGCGCGTGGATGGGCGAGGGCTGGGTCAGCTACTACACGGAGCTGCAGCGCACCCGCATGGGTCACCGCAGTGAAGAGGACGGCTGGAACGCGCTGCACGACGCGTTTGCTCGGGGAAAGCGCGGCGGGCGGATGATGACGCTGCGCGAGACGTCCGACCACATGCGCGACACGTTCGCGTTCCAGCGGGTGTACTGGGGCGGCGCCGCAATCGCGTTCCTGCTCGACGTGGAGCTGCGTATCCGCTCGGGCAACGAGCGGTCGCTCGACGACGCGATCGAGCACCTGCGCACGTGCTGTGGCGACGCCGACGAGCGATGGGACGCCCAGGCGCTACTGGAAGAGCTCGACCGCTGGTACGGCGAGCCGATCTTCACGCAGATCGCCGACGAGCAGCTCGACTCCCGCGACTTCCCGCCCGTGGACGAGGCGATGGCGCGGCTGGGCATCTCGGTCGGCGTGGGCGAGCTCGTCTTCGACGACGACCACCCCAACGCCGAGATCCGCCGCGCGATCATGGCCCCGCGACGCGAGCCTTGACGCGAGGCGCGACGCCTTGACGGCGCCGACGCGATGACGCATTCCAGCCCGCGGTGGACACCTCGCGACCGCAGCGGCGCAATACCGCGCTCACGTTCGCCGGCGGCGGCAACCGGGCCTTCTACCAGCTCGGTCTGCTGCACCGCTGGGGCGAGCGACTGTGGCCGCGCACCGCCGCGATCGCGGCGTGCAGTGCCGGAGCCTGCGTGGTCGCGCTGTGGCTGTCGGAGCGCGAGCGACTGGTGCGTTCGTTCTGGCGAGCGCGCCGCGAAGGCATCACCCGCAACGTGGACCCGCTGCGCCCGCTACGGGGCCAGCGGATCGTGCCGCACGGCGACATCTACCGCGACACGCTGCTGTGCATGTTCGCCGAGGGCGGGCTCGAACGGATCCGAGCGCAGCCGTTTCCGATCTACGTCGTGACGGCCCGCCTGCCGCCGCTGGTCCCCGCCACCGCGGCCGCCCTCGCCGGCTTCGCCGCCTACAACCTCGAGAAGAGGTTGCGCCCGTCGATGGTCCATCCGACCGCCGGCCGCCGCATCGGCTTTCGGCCCTACGTCGTCGACGCGCGCACGTGCGAGTCGGCCGAGGAGCTCGCCGACCTGGTGCTCGCGTCCTCGTCGTCGCCACCGTTCACCAAGATCGGCAGGTTCCGCGGGCAGCGACTGCTCGACGGGGGGCTCATCGACAACGTGCCGGCATGGGCAGCCGAGGACCACCCCGACGTCGACCGCAACCTGGTGATGATGACGCGCCCCTACCCTCCCGAGGCGCTCGGCGAGCACGGACCCCGCCTGTACGTCGCCCCCACGGTCACGCCGCCGGTCGACGCGTGGGACTATACGCAGCCCGACAAGGTCGACGAGACGATCGAGCTCGGCGAGCGCGAGGCCGAGCTGCACGCCGACGCCCTCGCCAAGCTGCTGTCGCGCTGAGCGGCCTCAGCTGCGGACGTCCGCATCGGGACGACCGGTCGCGTAGCGCAGCTTCGCATCGGCGACCTTGAGGTCGATGCGCGCGTTGACGACCTGCAGGTCCGCCGTGATGCGCTCGCCCTGCGCCTCGATCAGGTCCGTCGCGGTGGCCGTTCCCGCCTTGAACTGCGCGGTGGTGGCCTCGTACGCCGCGTCGGAGGTCTCGCGCGCCTTCTCGCCGAGTCGGATCGCGACCAGAGCGTTTTCGTGGGCCGCATGGGCGGCCGCGACCTCGAGCTCGATCCCCCGTCGCAGCGCCTCGCCCTGGGCGTCGAGGGCCTTGGCCTGCGCCCGCAGCTTCTTGCGGTTGGCCCGCGCCGAGGCGATCCCCGTGAGGTTGTAGGTCAACGCGATGCCGGCCGACCACGTCGAGTTCCACTTCTGCTGCAAGGGAAAGAAGCGCTGGTTGGGGTTGGCGTACGTGACCTCGGCGAAGGCGTCCAGTCGCGGGAACAGTCCGGCGCGCTCGGTCTTGAGCCCCGAGCGGATCGCACGGTCGTTGGCCTGCAGCGCGCGAAGCTCCATGCGGTTGGCCTGCGCCTCGTCGACGAGAGCGTCGAGCTCGGGCCAGCGCGCGGCTTCCATCGTGGAGCCGAGCACGCTCTCGCCGACCTCGTAGTCGCGGACCGGCTCGCCCATCGTCACCGCGAGGGCGCGGCGGGCCACGGCCTCGAACGACTCGGTGCGCGCCACCATCGCCTCCGCATTGGCGACGAGCGACTCGAGGCGCAGCACGTCGACCTTCGCGACGACGCCGGCCTTCTTGCCCGCCTCCGCCTCGGCCAGCCGTGCCTTCGCGGTGACCACCGAGTCCTGCGCGACGGCGACCTGTGCCTTTGCGCGCAGCCAGTCGTAGTAGGCCAGACGTGCGTCGAGCTGGATCTTGCGCTCCTCGGCGTCGCGGGTGATCTCGGCGGCCTTGCGCCCCGACTTGGCGGCGTCGAGGCCCTGCATCAAGCGAAACACGTAGTCCGACAGCGGCACCGACAACGACGCTTGGGTCGAGTACTGGTTGAGCACCTGCGGGATCTGGAACGCGGTCGCGCCCACGGGCACGCCCGCGGAGTCCACGACACAGGTCGACGTCCCGTCGGGACACATGCCGACCCCGAGCACGCCGTCGTTGAGCGCACCGACGAGTGCGCCGTCGCCGAACGTGACGTTGACGTTCGACAGTCGCGTGTAGCGGGCCGACAGCTCCACGCGGGGAAGGAAGACCGCCATCGTCTGGTCGACCTCGGCCGCCGCGACGGAGACCTCCGCCCGCCTCGCCTCGAGCATCGGCGCCGTGGCGACCGCCTTGCGGGCGACTTCGTCGGAGGTCAGCCCCCCGCGCACCGGCGTGAGTGCGACGACCACCGGGTCCTCGCGCGGCTCGACCGACTCGGCGGCACCGGAGGTCGGCAGCGGCCCGACGCGTCCGTCTTCGGCGGCGGGTCCGGTGGGCGCGGGGTCGCTCGGGGCGAGCTCCGGTCCCGCGGCAGCGGCGGGCCGCAGTGCCAACAGGTCGATTGCAGTGACGATCGAGGCGATGAGCACGGGTTTCATGGCAAGGGCTCCGGAAGACGGCGCGGCTCAGGCATCCGACGGGGGCTCGTCGACGGGACCAGGCGCGGCCGTGGATGGGCTGACGGGAACGGGCAGCGTCGCCGCCTCGTGGGCCTCTCCGCCGGCGAGCTTGCGGCCGATCCAACGCACGAGACGGCTGTTGCCGAGCTTGTCCAGCAGCAAGTACACGACGGGGACGACGACGAGCGTCAGCAGCGTCGAGGTGATGAGGCCGCCGATCACGGCCCAGGCCATCGGCGCCCGCGTCTCACCACCCTCGGAGATGGCGAGCGCGACCGGCAGCATGCCGAAGATCATCGCGGCGGTCGTCATCAGGATCGGGCGCAGACGAATGCGGCCGGCCTCGACGAGCGCCTCGATCACGGGCTGTCCGTCGGCCCGTGCGGCGTTGGCGAAGTCGACGAGCAAGATCGCGTTCTTGGTGACCAGGCCCATCAGCATGATGAGACCGATCATCGAGAAGATGTTCATCGTCATCCCCGCGAGGTACAAGGCGCCGAATGCCCCGATGAACGACAGCGGCAGCGACAGCATGATCGCGATCGGCTGCAGGAAGCTGTCGAACTGCGCCGCGAGGATCATGTAGACGATGACCACGGCGAGACCGAGGGCGAACACCATGTGGCCGAACGACTCCTCCATGATCTCGACCATGCCGATGAACCGGGTGGAGACGGTGGCGGGCACGACCTCCTCGGCGATCTCCCGCACCTTCACCTGCGCCTCGCCCAGCGGCAGCCCGTCGAGGTTGGCGAGGATCGTGACCTGGCGCTGGCGGTCCAGACGCGAGATGAGGCTCGGTCCTTCGCCGCGTTCGATGTGCACGATGCTGGACAGCTCCACGAGCACCCCCGAGGTCGAGCGGACCTTGAGGTTGGGAACCTGCTCCAGGCGGGCCCGCATCGACTCGGGCAGGCGCAACGTGACGTCGGCCGTGCCCTGCTCGTCGCGAAGCTCTCCCACGGCGTCACCGGCCACGAGGGCGCGGATCGTCTGGGCGATCGTCGCGACGGGCACGCCGAGGTCGGCGGCACGCTCGCGATCGATCTCGATGCTCAGCTCGGGCTTGCCGGCGCGGTTGTTCGTGTCCACGTCGACGAAGCCCGGCGTCTCGCGCAGACGCTCGACCATCTGGTCGGCCGCCGCCGTCAGCTCGCGCAGGTCCTTGCCCTTGATGACGAACTGAATGGGCGCCGTGGACTGCCCGCCGCCGCTGATCGCAGCGATCTCGGCGACGGTGACCTTGGCGTCGCCCACGTCGTCGTAGCGCTCGCGGGCCCACGCCATCGCGTCCAGCTGTCGCCAGGGGCGCTGCTTGGAGCCCAGCAGCAAGACCTCGATACGGCCCTTGTTGAGCTGCGATCCGGCCGCGTCGCCGACGGTGACGAAGGTGCCGCGCACGTGCGGGATGTTCTCGCGCGCATCCTCGGCGATCGCGTCCACGATCGCCGCCGTGGCCTCGAGCGAGGTCCCGGTCGGCGTTTCGACGTCGATGGCGAACTGGGAGCGGTCCTCGGGCGGCGCGAACTCGGTCTTGACCTGGGTCAGCAGGCTCACGGCGCCCACGAGCGACGCGACCGCGACCGCCAGCGTGATGATCGGGTGACGCAGGGACGCGCCGACGAGCCTGGCGTACACGTGCGACAGCCGGTTCATGAGCCAGTCCACCCCGCGCAGCAGGAAGAACTTCTTGCCGTGCGCCGCCGACAAGATCCGCGACGACAACAGCGGCGTGAGCGTGAACGACACGAACATCGACAGGAGCACGGCGACCGCCACGGTGATGCCGAACTGGAAGAAGAAGCGGCCGATCAGGCCCTTCATGACCGCCACGGGAACGAACACGGCGACGATGCACAGCGTGGTGGCGAGCACGGCGAGCCCGATCTCGGCGGTCGCCTCGTACGCGGCCTGCCGCTTGGACTTGCCCATCTCGAGGTGGCGGTGGATGTTCTCGATGACGACGATCGCGTCGTCGACCAAGATTCCGATCGAAAGCGACAGCGCGAGCATCGTGAGGTTGTTGAACGTGAAGTCCAACAGCTGCATGACGAGGAACGAGCCGATCACGCTCGTGGGCAGGGCCAGGGCGCTGATCAGCGTGGCGCGGCCGTCGCCGAGGAAGACGAAGATGATGACGATGGTCAACCCCGCGCCGAACAGCAGGTCGAACTGCACGTCGTGGATCGAGTGCTCGATGAAGACGGAGCTGTCGGTCGGCACCGAGATCGTCGCCCCCGCCTTCTCGAGCTCCGGGCGCAGCTCGTCGACGACCGCCCGAACGCGTGCCGCGACCTCGACGGTGTTGGCGCCCGATTGCTTGCGGACGACGAGGGCCACGGCGGACTTGCCGTCGAGGGCCGAAGCCGAGCGTGCGTCCTCGAGCCCCTCGCGCACCTCGGCGACGTCACGCACTCGGATCGACATCCCGGGGCCGCGGGGGATCACGAGGGCTCCGATCTCGGCGACCGAGCGCACCTCTCCCTTGGTCTTGATCGAAAGCTCCTTGGCGCCGTCGTGGACCGAGCCCGCCGGCAGATCCAGGCTCTGCGCAGCGAGAGCACCGGCGACGTCCTGCACGGTCAGGCCGTAGGAGGTCAGGGCGTTCGGATCGACGATGATCTCGATCACCCGCTCGCGAGCGCCGATGAGGTCGGCTCCGCCGACGCCGGGAACGCGCTCGATCGCCTGCTTGACGCGTTCGTCGGCGAGCTCGGACAGCTCGGCCGGTCCGAGGTCGCCGGCGACCGCGACCGACATGATCGGCGCGGCCCCGATGTCGAACTTCTGGACCAGCGGCGGCTCGATACCCGACGGCAGGTTGCCCTCGATCGTGGATATCTTGTCGCGGATCTCCTGCAGTGCGTCGTCGGCCGAGACCTCGAGCTCGAACTGCACGATGATCTGCACGAGGCTCTCGGTGTTGAGCGAGGTCATCGAGTCGATGCCGCTCATGCTCTGCAGCGCCTCCTCGATGGGCTCGGCGACCTTCGATTCCATCGTCTCCGGGTCGGCGCCCGGATAGACCACGGTCACCGTGACGACGGGAAACTCCGCGTTCGGGAACAGATCGACGCCGATCTTCGGGTACGAGATGAGGCCGAAGACCACGAGCGCGGCGATGATCATCGCGGCGAAGACGGGTCGATCGATGGAGACTTTGGCCAGTTTCATGACGTAGCAATCCCGTCGTCACGCCGCGGCGGGCGTGACGTTGGTGACGGCGTGGACCGCCGAAGGGGAGTCGAAGGTCAGGCCGCGGTGCCGGCCGTGACCTCCGCGGACATGCCCGGCTTGAGCGAGCCGTCGGCGTTGTCGATGTCGCAGATCACCTCGATCGTTCGCGTGAGCGGATCGACCGACTGACCATGGCGCGAGACCTTCACGGTTCGCTTCGAACCGAGCGCGGCGAACTCGGCCTCGAGCTCGGTGCCGGGGGGGAGTCGGCTCAGGTGCTGCTCGGGCACGCGGAAGCGCAGCTCGAGCACGGCGCGGTCTTCGACGACCACGACGACGGTGGGCGGCATGGACGCGACCGCTTCCCCCGCGTTCTTGCGCTTCTCCGTAATGATGCCGTCGATGGGCGAGCGCGTGGTCGTGTCGGCCATCGACGTGCTGCCCACGTCGACCGCGAGCTCGGCGTCCTGGACCCCGATCGTGGCCGCCTCGTGGGCCGACAGCGCCTGGTCGAGGGTGGCCTTGGTCGTCGCGCCGGCGTCGTACAGCTGCTGGATCCGCTCGAGGTTGGTCTGGGCCGTGGCGAGCTGCTGCTTGGCCGCCGCGAGTCCGGTCTTGGTGCGACGCAGGCCCAAGCGAGCACTGCTGCCCTTGAGCCGGAACAGCACGTCGCCCTTCTTGACCGTGTCGCCCACCTCGTTGCGCACCTCTGCGAGCGTGCCGCCCATCTCGGCGGCGACTTCCACCCGATCCTTGACCAGCAGGCTGCCGACGAAACGAAGGGACTGCACCTTCCGCTCTTCGTCGAGGCTCGCGAGCGTGGGGACCTCGGGACCGGCCGGGGCCCCCTCGCCCTTGGCGGCAGGTAGCGGCTCGCCCTCGGCCTGCGCTCGGGTGCATCCGGGCAACCCGACGAGCACCAAGAGGGTCGCGAATCGAGCGACATGTCGTGAACGAATCTTCATCGTCGAGCTCCTGACAAGAACAGCTCCATCACAAGTGCGGCCTGATCGGCGAGACCCGCCGGTTGGCCTTCGGTGCGCCAGCGCTCCACCACCATGTGCGTCATGCCGTGCACGGCGTTGGAGATGAACTCCACGCCGAGATCGCCGCGCAGCTCGCCCGCATCCACCGCCTCCTGGAGGAAGCGCCGGCCGAGCGCGGTGAAGCGGCGCTCGCCCTCGGCCTTGCCGGGGTCCGCCGCCGGGGCCACCGCGAGGCCGGTCGCGGCCGCGTAGACGTTGATCATCTCGGCGTTGTCCTCGACGTGCTTGAGCGCCGTGCACAGCAGCGACCGGAACGCGGCGATGCCCTGTTTGCCGGCCACCGCCTGCTCGAGCTCGGCCGTCAGACACTCACGCCATCGCTGTGCGAGCGCACCGAACACGGCCTCTTTGCTGTCGAAGTAGTTGTAGAGCGTGCCCTTGGCGACGCCGGCCGCTTCCGCGATCTCGGACATCTTCACGCGCTCGTACTCGCCCTCGCGAAACAGATCGTCGGCCGCGTCGAGGATCAGCTCCCGGTACGCTTCCCGACGGGCGGCACGAACGTGCGCACGGGCTCGCGCTGGCGTGGCCATGATGCGAGTCATCTAGCATGACCCTGGGTCACGTCAATGACCCAGATCCGAGCATCGTCAACGTCGCCGATTATTCGCACGATTACGGCACCTTACTGACGAGGCGGCACTCGGCGGGGTGCGCCTCGGGGCAAGCGCACGCTTGCCCATGGGCCCGCGGGTCACGGCGGCGGTCACACGCGCGCGAGGACGGACGCGAGCCCGTCGAAGATCGCCTCGGTGCCGCCGCGACGCGAGGCCGTCCCATCCTCCCCGTCGAAGTACGCCGCCTGTTCGTGATAGCGCATCGTCGTGCCGCCCGACGTCGCGACGAGCTCGACGGTCGACAACGACGTCGACAGGTGCGCGCCACCGACGTGCATGTCGTAGGCGTACACGAGCGCCGAATCGTCGACGATCCGGTGATAGCGAGCGAGATAGCGCGTGGTGACGTCACCGAAACGTCCCAGCAGCAGTTCCTCGCCCCCGACGCGGAAGTCGCACGCACGCTCGAGGAGCGTCCACCGATCGGTCGGACCCCCGAACCACTGCGCCTTCTCGTCGATGTCGGCCCATGCGGCGAAGACCCGTGACGGTGGGACGGGATACTGGCGCTCGATGGTGAAGCTCGCGTGGATGATGGATCCGATCATGTCTTCTTCCCCTTGTCCGATTCCGATTTCGACTCCGCTTCCAGTAGCGCGCCGAGCCGGTCGAATCGGGCCTCCCACTGCGCGCGGCGTTGGGCGATCCAGCGCTCGGCGGTGGCCAGTCCCTCCGACGCGAGCTGGCAGGTGCGAACCCGACCGACTTTCTCGCTGTGGACGACCCCGCACCGCTCGAGCACCTGCACGTGCTGAACGACCGCCGCGAGCGTCACGTCCAGCGGTTCGGCCAGGGAGCTGACCGACGCGGGACCTCGGCTGAGGCGATCGACGATCGCGCGCCGCGAAGCGTCACCGAGCGCGAAGAAGACATCGTCGGCCGTGACCGCACCGTGCATGCCCTGGTCGTAGCGCGCGGCTCCCCAATAGTCAAGTATAGACTTAACTATCAAGAACCGGCTCGAGAACGCGGCCACGCCCCGTCTGGCGGTCAGGCCAGCGCCCGGGCGACCTCGGCGACCTGCGCCCGCAACCACACCCGCGCCGGGTCGGCGTGGGTTCGGGCGTGCCAGATCATCCCGAACTCGCCGCGCGGCAGGGCTACCGGCGGCTTGAACAGTCGCAGCCCATAGCGCTGCGCGTGCTGCTTGGCGACCCGTCGGTCGATCGTCGCGATCAGGTCCGAGCGAGCGATCAGCTCGCCGACCAGGACGTGTCGAGGGACCCGTACCGCCACGCGTCGCGAGCGGCCGAGTGCGGCGAGGGCATCGTCGACGATGCCACGACCGCCGAGCTGCTCGGTCACCAACACGTGGTCGAGCTCGCAGAACGCCGAGAGGGTCAGGCGGTGCCCGACGCGTGGATGGTCGCCGCGCACCACGGCGATGAGCCCGCTGTCGAACAACCGTTGCGTGTGGTGCCCGGCCGGGATCGGGTCCGGAAACGTGGGCCACGGATCGCCCTTGCGGGGGCGCTCGGCGAGCAGAATGCCGATGCTGAGATCGATGCCGCCCGTCGCCAGCCCCTCGGGTGGATCGAACCGGCCCCACGGCACCACTTGAAGCCCCACCCCCGGCGCGGCGGACCGCACGTGCTCGAGAAGGTCACCGAGCAGCGCCACTTCGACCCGGTCCGGCAGCGCCAGGGTGAACGTCTCGCGACTGGTCGCGGGGTCGAAGCGGGGATCTCCGGCCAGCACCCGCTCGAACGCGGCGACCCCCTCGCGCAGGTCCGCCGCCAGCTGCACCGCGCGTGGGGTCGGTCGCATCGAGCGACCGGCCCTCACCAGCAGTGGGTCGGCGAAGATCCGGCGCAGCTGGGCGAGCGTGGCGCTCATCGACGACTGGGTGATGCCCGTCGCCGCGGCGGCCTCGGTGACGCTCCCGGTCCGCAGCAGCGCATCGAGGGCGACGAGCTGGTTGACGTTGGTGTTGGCGACGGTGTGCCCGGATCGGCCAGACATTGATAACGTCAATATATTTCATGGCAACTATTGATTCGACAACTGATCGTCACGACGCGAAGGTACGGCCATGCGCGGCTGTGTCGTCGTCTTTGCCCTCTTGTTCGCCGTTCCGTTCGCCTGTGGCAAGGAACAAGCGCCTCCGTCCACGCCTCCGACCGCATCGGGCGAGGACGGGGCGGCCCCCGCTGGCGGGGCGGCCGGCGACGACGGAGCCGACGCCGGTTCGAAGACCTGGGCCTCGATGAGCTGGGACGAAAAGAAGCAGCACATGGCCCAGGAGGTCACGCCGAAGATGGCCGACCTCTTCCGCGGCGTCGCCCCCGAGCACTACGCCGAGTTCAACTGCGTGACGTGCCACGGGCCGGGCGCCAAGGAGGGCAAGTTCCACATGCCCTCGCCGTCGCTGCCCAAGCTTCCGCCGGGCGGCGACTTCGCCGAGCTCATGCAGACCAAGCCCGACGTCATGAAGTTCATGGGCGAGCAGGTCGTGCCCGAGATGGCGGCGCTGCTCGACACCGAGCCGTACGACCCACAGACCCACGAAGGCTTCGGCTGCTACGGCTGCCACGAAGCCAGCGGCTGAGCCGAATCGTCGCTCCGTGGCCCCCACCGGGGGCGTCGTCGTCACCGCACGCGGCGGTCGAGGGTCGGGTACGAGCTCCACGCAAGCGAGGCCATCTTCCCGCCGGGAGGTCGTGCTACACGTCGGCGCATGGAGCTGACCGACTTGCGCTACGAGGTCGCCGGGACGCTGGCGACGATCACCCTCGACCGGCCCGACGCGCGCAACGCCTACAGCGGCGAGATGGTGCGCAGTCTCGTGGCGGCCCTCGACGCAGCGGAGGCCGACGACGCGGTGCGGTGCGTCATCCTCACCGGCGAGGGCAAGGCCTTCCACGCCGGCGGCGACCTCAAGCAGATGCGCGACGGGGCCGGCATGTTCGCGGGCGGACCCGTGAAGCTGCGCCGGCAGTACATCGACGGCATCCAGACGATCCCCCGCCGACTCGCGCAGTTCGACAAGCCGATCGTGGCCGCGATCAACGGGCCGGCGATCGGCGCGGGGCTGGACCTCGCGTGCATGTGCGACATCCGGATCGCGTCGTCGAGCGCGAAGCTCGGCTCCACGTTCGTCAAGGTCGGGCTCGTGCCGGGCGACGGCGGCGCGTACTTCCTCGCCCGTACGATCGGGTTTTCTCGCGCGCTGTCGCTGGTGCTCACCGGCCGGCTCGTCGGCGCCGACGAGGCGCTCGCGATCGGGCTGGTGCACGAAATCGCTGCCCCCGACGCCCTGATGGAGACGGCGCGACGCTGGGCCGAGGAGATCGCCGCCAACGCCCCGCTCGCGGTGCGACTGACCAAGCGCGCCGCGTACCGCAGCTGGGACCTCGACGTCGACACGGCGCTCGAGCTCGCCGCGTCGTTTCAGGGAATGTCCCAGAACACGCGTGACCACCAGGAGGCCGTCGCGGCGATCCTGGACAAGCGCGCGCCGAACTTCGAGGGCGCGTAGGAGCCGACGCTTCGACGCGCCGGGTCGTCGTCAGCCGCCGTGCGCGGCGATCCAGTCGCCGACCCGGTCCACGTCGCCCTTGCTCGATCGCCCCGCGCTCGCGTAGCCCTCTTTGGCGAGCTTGGCGAGCTCGATCGCCGCGTACGTCTCGCCCTTGGCGTGGCGAACCCGCGCGAGCGCGAATCGAACGCGGGCGAGCTCGGCGTCGGTGGCATCGCGCTCCTGCAAGAGCGCGCTCGCCCGCTCGAGCACCGGCTGGGCCGCCTCGTTGTCGCGCAGCCGCAGGTGCGCCTCTCCGACGTGGGTGAGGACGTGGGCCATCTCCGGCGGGGGCTTGCCGGGTATCGCCTCGTAGATCGAGAGCGCGCGCTTGTGACAGGCGAGCCCCTCGCGCGTGTCGCCCTTGTCGACGAGCACGCTGCCGATGTTGTCGAGGATCGACGCGACGGCGGGGTGCTTGGGCCCGAACTTGCGCTCCCGGATCGACAGTGTCTTGCGGTAGGCCTCGAGCGCCTGCTCGTAGTTCTTGCCCGCCGAGTACACCTTGCCGAGGGTGTCGAGCGTGGCGGCCAGGTTGTCGTAGACGCCCGCCTTGCCCGCGACCGAGTCGGTCTCCTCGCTGGGCAACTCGTTGCCGGACAGGTACTCGTAGCGGAAATCGAGCGTCGCCACGCCGCCGATCCGGATCCGATCCCCCTCGCGCAGCACCTCGAGGTCGATGCGCTTGCCGTTGACGAAGGTGCCGTTGGTCGACTCGAGATCCTCGATCTTCGAGGTGCCGTCGGCGGCCCGAACGATCTTGGCGTGGCGGCGGCTGACCCCGTCCTCGTTGATCTGGATGTCCGCGTTGGTCCCGCGCCCGAGCGTGGTCTCGCCGATCCCGATCCGGAAGACGTGACCGACCAGGCCCCCCGACAGCACCGTCACATGGGCCGCGCCGCGGCGTCGCGTCTTCGGTTCGGCCCCCTCGACGGGCTGGACGAGCGTCTCGTCTTCGTCGAACTCCGGCATCCCGCCCCCGCAGCATACCGCCGAAGGCGCGACCTCGCCCCTGCGACGACCCCGATCGCGCAGGATCGCGCGTTGGCGGGGTAGCATCGCGCCCGTGACGGGACTTCGGGACCGGTCGATCCGCACGCTGGCGTGGCTGGGCGACGCACGCTTCGAGCTCGAAGTGCGGCATCGGCTCTCGGCGCGGGGCGACTACCCCACCGAACGACTCGACGCGATGAAGGCCTCACTCGTGCGCGCCGAGGCGCAGGCACGGCTGCTCGCGCAGATCGATGCCGAGCTGACGGACGAGGAGCGCGCGGTCGTGTCGCGTGGTCGCAACGCCACGCCCTCGGGGGGCCGCGGCCGCCGCGACACCCGGGCGTACCGCGAGGCGACCGGTCTCGAAGCGCTCGTGGCCTGGTGGGCCGAGGACCCTACGTGCGAGCGCTTCGCCGAAGTGCTAGCGCCGCGACTCGAAGCCTCCATCGAGGAGGCGGTCGAGCGCGGCGCCAACAAGCCACGACGCGGCTGAACGATCAGGCGGCTTCGGAGTCGGCGGTGGCGACGGGGGCCGCCACGGGCGAGACCGTCTCCGTCGCCGGGGCGTAGACCTTCGCCGGCGGCTCGCGAATGTCCCAGACGATGCCGAGCCAGCCGAGCATCTTGATGACGTAGTAGCTCATGTCGATCTCCCACCAGTAAAAGCCCTGGCGGCAGGACGCCATGTAGTGGTGGTGGTTGTTGTGCCACCCCTCGCCCATCGTCAGCAACGCCAGCCACACGTTGTTGCGGCTGGCATCGGTGGTCTCGTAGCGACGCTTGCCCCAGATGTGGGCCAGCGAGTTGACCGTGAAGGTCGCGCTCCACAGCACCGACGTGCTCAGGCAGAACCCGACGAACAGACCCGACCAGCCCCACAGCGCCCAGCAGGCCAGACCCAACGCCACGGGCGGCACGAGCCAGTGCTTGTCGAGCCACACGAGCTCCGGATACTTGGCCAGGTCCTTGACGCGATGGAAGTTGGTCTTGTCGTTGCCGTCCCAGATCCAGCCGAAGTGCGCGTGCCAAAAGCCCCACTTGACCGGGGAGTGCACGTCACGGTCGGAGTCGGAGTACTTGTGATGGTCACGATGGTGCGCGGCCCACCACAGCACGCCGCGCTGCGCCGAGCTCATCGCGAGCAGCGCCAAGACGAACTGGAAGACGCGACCGGTCTTGAAGGTGCGGTGCGAGAAGTAGCGGTGGTAGCCGCCGGTCACCCCGAACATCCGAACCCAGAACAGCACGACCGCGACGACGACGGCCTCGACCGTCACGCCCGACCAGATGGCGCCGAGGCTCAGCAGGTGTACGAGCGCAAACGGGACGACGTGCGCCCACTGATAGTCTCGCCAGGAGCGGGCCAGCTTGCCCGAGGCGCGGGGCGGCGGAGGATCGCCGAGAACGAGCTCTTGCATCCCGGTCACTATCGCGTCGACGGTGCGCGTTTGCCGTCATAGCTCCGTCAAACTTGGTCATGGTTCGGTCACTGCCGCCGGATCGGCGGAGATTGCTAGACTGCGGGCCCATGGCCCCGCCGCCAGATCCGTCCGATCCACCAGATCCGTCGGACCGGCCGGATGCCCCGGCACCGCGCGGATCCGACCCGAGCCCCGCCGACGGCGACGATCTGCGCGAGCGTCTGTACATCATCATCTTCGAGGCCGAGACCCCGGCCGGCAAAGCGTTCGACGTCGCCCTGCTGCTGCTCATCCTCGCCAGCGTCGTGCTCGTGAGCATCGAGTCGGTGGCCACGATGAAGGCCCGCTTCGGCACGCTGCTCGTGCAGCTCGAGTGGATCTTCACCGCGATCTTCATGGTCGAGTACGGGCTTCGGATCTACTGCGCGCGCCGCCGACTGCGGTACCTCGTATCGTTCTTCGGGCTCGTCGACCTCGCGTCGCTGCTGCCCGCGTTCCTGTCGCTGTTCTTCACGGGCGCACAATCGCTGATCGTCATTCGTTCGCTGCGGCTGCTGCGGGTCTTCCGGGTCCTCAAGGTCGTCCGCATGATCGGCGAGGCGCGCGATCTGACCCACGCGATCAAGGCGAGCATGCCGAAGATCCTGGTGTTCCTGGGCACGGTGATGATCGTGGTCATGGTCGTCGGTGCCGCGATGCACGTGATCGAGGGAGGCGAGAACGGGTTCACCTCGGTGCCGCGCTCGATGTACTGGGCGCTCGTGACCATGACCACCGTGGGCTACGGCGACATCGCGCCGCAGACTCCGCTGGGCCAGGCCGTCTCGGC
>CALBMM010000221.1 GCA_937896535.1 uncultured Pseudomonadota bacterium | reverse complement strand
GAGCGGGTCGTGGGTCTCGTCGCGCAGCAGCTGCCGCCCGTCCGACATCCGCCCGAACAGGTAGTACAGCCCGGGGATGACAAGCACGCCGACGATCGTGCCCAGCAGCATGCCGCCGACGCCGGTCGTTCCGATCGTGCGGTTGCCGATGGCACCGGCCCCGGTCGCGACCACCAGCGGGACGAGGCCCGCGACGAACGCGAACGAGGTCATCTGGATCGGCCGGAACCGCAGCTTGCCACCCTCGATCGCGGCGTCCCTGAGCGACAGTCCCTCGTTGCGCCGCTGCACGGCGAACTCCACGATGAGGATCGCGTTCTTGCCCAACAGCCCCACGAGCATGATGAGGCCGAGCTGAGCCCACACGTCGTTGGCCAGCCCCACCGATTGCAGGAAGAAGAACGCGCCGAAGATGCCGATGGGCAGCGACAGGATCACGGCCAGCGGGATCAGAAAGCTCTCGTACTGGCCGACGAGGACCAGGTACACGAAGGCGACGACCACGAAGAAGATGTAGACCGACGCGTTGCCCTTGCGGGACTCGTCCCACGACAGGCCTTCCCAGCCCAGCGAATAGCCGGGCGGCAGCGTCTCGGCCGCGACCTCCTCGATCGCCTCGATCGCTTCACCGCTGGAGAACCCCTCCGCCGGCACGCCCTGAATCGCCGCCGACGGGTACAGGTTGTAGCGGGTGATCTCGTTGAGCCCTTGCTCCTTCTTGATCTTCATGAAGGCCGAGTACGGGACCATCTCGCCGGCCTCGTTCTTGACGAACATGTCCTCGAGGTCGTCGGGCATCCGCCGGAACTCGGGCCAGGCCTGCACGTAGACCTTGTAGAACTGGTTGAACAGGATGAAGCCCTGCTCGTACGTGCTGCCGATGAGGATGTTGAGGTTTTCGAGCGCGGTCTCGATCGACACGCCCTTTTGCATGGCGATGTCGTTGTTGATGACGAGCTCGTACTGCGGGTAGTCGGCGGCGTAGAAGGTGAAGAGGCTCGCCACCTCCGGCCGTTCGCGCAGCTCCTCCATGAACTCGTCGGTGATCTCTCCGAGCCTCGCGTAGTCGGCGACGCTGGACTGGGTCTGGTCCAGCAGACGCAGCGAGAATCCACCGGCCGCGCCGAAGCCGGGAATCGCCGGCGGCTCGAAGAACTCGAGCTTGACGTCGGTGATCGACGCCGTGCGCTCCTCGAGCTCCTCGATGATCTCGCGGGCCGTCGCGTCGCGATCGGACCAGTTGTCGAGGTTGATGATCGCGGTACCGGCGTTGGAACCACGACCCTCGGTCAAGATTTCGTAGCCCGCGACCGAGGTGACCGAAGTGACGCCCTCGATCTCCTTGGCGACCTTCTCCAGCTCCTGCGACTTGGCGTTGGTGTACTCCAGGGTCGACCCCGGCGGGGTCTGCAGCACCGCGTAGATGATTCCCTGGTCCTCGCCGGGGATGAAGCCCGATGCCATCTGGGTGTTGACCGCCACGATGCCGAAGGCGAAGCCACCGACCACGCCCAGCGTGAGCACGCGGCGGCTGACGATCGGGCGCAGCATCCCGGCGTAGAGGTTGGTCACCTTGTCGACCCCGCGGCTGAAGGCGGGCTGCACCAATGGCGCCGCGATGAGCCCGAACCCGATGGGACCCCACAGCTCGTAAGCGAGGTAGCTCAGCCCGGCCAGGGCAGGCAGGCCCAGCAAGACGTACGCGAGCACCTTCTTGGTGCGGCTGGCCTCGTGGCCGTGCCCGTGGGCACCGTGCTCGTGCGGCTGCAGCAGCATCGCGCACAGCACGGGAGTCAGCGTCAGCGCCACGATGCCCGACAAGATGATCGCGGTGGCCATGGTCACGCCGAACTGGCGGTAGAACACGCCGACGGGACCCGGAATGAACGTCACGGGGACGAAGACCGAGGTCATGACCAGGGTGATCGCGATGATCGCTCCGCTGATCTCGTGCAGGACCTCCACCGTCGCTCGATAGGGCGACAGGTGCTTGTCGGCCATCTTGGCGTGCACGGCCTCGACGACCACGATGGCGTCGTCGACGACCACGCCGATGGCCAGGACCATCGCGAACAGCGTGATGAGGTTGATCGAAAAGCCCATCAGGTTCAGCACGAAGAACGTGCCGACCAGGGACACGGGGACGGCGAGGGTCGGGATGAGGGTCGACCGCACGTCGCCCAGGAACATGAACACGACGAGCGAGACGAGGATGAACGCCTCGAGCAGGGTATGGAGCACCTTGTCGATCGAGGCGTCGACGAACTTCGACACGTCGTACGCGATCTCGTAGTGCATGCCGGGCGGGAAGCTCTTTTCCAGCTCGTCGAGCGTGGACTTGATCTCTTCGATGACGTCGGCGGCGTTGGAGCCCGGCGCCTGCTTGAGCACCACGGATGCGGCGGGATGGCCGTCGACGTCGGAGTAGATGTCGAAGAACTCCGAGCCGAGCTCGATGCCCTCGTGCTTGCGGCCGGCGTGCGTCGGCGGATCCGAGCCGTCGCCTTCCTCACCCTCGACCGCGTTCTTCCAGCGGGGCGAGTGATCTTCGGGCGGCACGCACACGTCCGAGAGCCGCAGGATCTCGCCGTCGGGCTTGGCCCGCAGGATGATGTCCTTGTACTGCTGCGGCGTGTTGTAGCGACCGATGTAGGTCAGCACGTACTCGCGTGACTGCGAGGTCATGCCCGTGGCCTGCCCCAGACGCCCGGGAGATCCGATGATGCTCTGCTCCGCGAGCGCCTCCATCACGTCGTCGACGGACACGTTGTAGGCCCGCATGCGCTCCGGATTGAGCCAGATGCGCATCGCGAAGCTGCGGTTGCCCAGGTTGGTCGGAATGCCCATGCCCTGGATCCGCTTGAGCACCGGCATGATGAAGATGTTGGCGTAGTTGAACAGGTCCTTTTGGTCCGTGTCCGGATCCGTGCTGTACAGGTTGAGGTACATCAACATGCTGGGCACGACCTGGCTGACCAGGATGCCCTCGCGCACGACCAGCGGCGGAAGGCGGCTGGACATGATGTTGACCCGGTTTTGAACGTTGACGACGTTGATGTTCGGGTCGGTCCCCGGCTCGAAGTAGACGCGGATCGTCGCCTCGCCCGCACTGGTGGCGTCGGAGACCATGTAGCGCATGTTCTGCACGCCGTTGATCGACTGCTCGAGCGGGATGATCACCGAGTCGATGAGCACCTTCGCGCTCGCGCCCGGGTAGGCGATCTGCACGTAGACGGTCGGCGGCGCGACGTCGGGGAACTGCGCGACCGGCAGGCTGACGATGCCCAAGCCCCCCAAGAACAGCAGAAGGATCGCGGTCACCAGCGCGAGCGCGGGCCGCTTGAGGATCTTCGAAAACATGGTCGCGACCTGCTATTCGGCGTGGTGTTTGAGACGGGACAGGACCGCGGTCGGCTCCTCGAACTCGGCCTCCACGTGCTGCCCGTCGTGAATCTGTCGGACGCCTTCGAGGACGATCTTGTCTTCGAGCGTCAAGCCACTTTCGACGACGAAAAGGTCGTCGGTCTCGTGCCCGATCGTGATCGCCCGCTGGTGCACCACGCCTTCGTCGTCCACCACGTACACGTACTGCTGGTCGAGAATCTCGAAGGTCGCGCGCTGGGGAATGACGAGGGCGCCCTTGACCGAGCGATGAATGAGCAGGGTGCCGGTCTGGCCGTGACGCAGCACGTTGTCGGGGTTGGGGAAGTCGGCGCGGAACTTGATGTTGCCGGTCTCGCTGTCGAACTCGGACTCGGCGGTCAGCGTGTTTCCGGCGTCGTGGCCGAAGACCTTGCCGTTGGCGAGCTCGAGCTCGATCTTGGTGTCGGGCAGCGCGAGTATCTGTGGATTTTCGGGATCGGAGGCCTCGGGAATCGCCCGGAACGCGAGATAGTCGGCCTCCGGCACGTTGAAGTAGACCCACATCACCTCGTTGTCCGAGATCTTCGTGAGCATGTCGCCTTCCTCGGTGAGGCTGCCCTGCTGCTCGTACTGTCGGTCCACGATGCCGTCGAACGGGGCGCGGATTTCGGTGAACGACAGCTCGGCCTTGGCGAGCTCGACCTTGGCCTTGGCCTTTTCTCGCTCGGCCCGGGCGAGGGCGAGCTCCTGGTCGGAGACGATGTCCTTTTCGAACAGCTTCTTGGAGTTGCGCAGCGCGATCTCGGCGGCGAGCAACTCGGCCTCGTCGGCGTGCAGCTTGGCCTTGTAGATGACGGGTAACAGCTTGAAGAGCAGCTGGCCCTTTTTGACCGCCTGTCCTTCCTTGACCGCCACCGAGTCGAGATAGCCGCGCTCGAGGGCGCGCACCTCGATGTGCCGTCGCGAGTGGACCTGACACACGTACTCCTCGGTCCGGGTCACGTCCTGCGCGATCGGGCTCGTCGTCACGATGGGATGTTCGCGCTCGTGCTCCTCTTCGTGTGGCTCGCCGTGAACGTCGTTGCACGCGGGCGAGAACACACACAGCAGGGTCGAGAGGGCCGCAGTCACTGACAGTCTCATGGGGTCTTGCGCTCCGCTCGGGCTCACGGTTTGCGAGCCTTCTTCTTCTTTTTGTCGTTGGCGGCCGCTCTTGCGGCCGCTTTGGCGGCCTCGTCGTGCCAGCCACCACCGAGGGCCTGATAGATCCGCACCATCGCCTGGAGGCGGAGCTTCTTGGACTCGATGAGATCCATCTCCGCATCGAGCGCGTCTCGCCGGGTCATGAGCACTTCCATGTAGTCCGCCCGCGCGCTGCGGTACAGCACGTTGGAGACCTCGTTGGCTTCCTCGAGCGCCTCGACCTGCTCTCGGATCCGCTCGAGCTGTCGGTTGGCGTTGTGGACCATCGACAGCTGGTTGGCGACCTCGGTGAACGCCGACAGCAGGGTCTTTTCGAAGTGCAGGACCGCCTGAATCTGCATGGCGTTGGCCATGCGGTACTCGGCCTTGATCGCCTTGCGGTTGAGCAAGGGGGCGGTCAGGTTGCCCGCGAGGTTGTAGACCATCGACTCGGGGGTATCGACGAGGTGTCGGGCGTTGAACGCCTCGTAGCCCGCGTTCGCCTCGATGCTCAGCGCCGGGTAGAACCTCGCCTTGGCCACTTTGACGTCGAGCTTGGATGCCTCGAGCATCATCTGCGCCTGGCGAACGTCGGGTCGATTGTCGAGCAGCTCCGACGGCAGGCCGGCGCTGACCGACTCGGGGAGCTCGGCGTCGAACATCTGCGAGCTGCGCGCGACGGGCTGCGGGTAGCGGCCGACCAGCACGTTGATCCGGTTCTCGGTCTCGACGCGCGCCTGCTCGAGCTCGAACTTGCGGCCTTGGTTCTTGAGAACCTCGGCCTGGAACTTGCGGACCGCGAGCTCGGTGGCCCGGCCGGCCTCCTTCTGAAGCCTGACGACCTCGAGCGCCCGTTCTTGCAGCTCGATGTTGGTCTGCAGCACCTCGACCTGCAGGTCGAGTGCGACGAGCTCGTAGTACGAGTCGGCGATCTCGGCGATGATCTCGGTGATGATGAAGTTCTTGCCCTCGACGGTCGCGGCGTAGCGCATGCCCGCCGCCTTCGCGGCGCTGCGCAGCTTTCCCCAGGCATCGATTTCCCACGACGCGGTCAGTCCGAACCGGAAATTCGGCAGATTGGCGGGCACCCCGTGGGCCTCGTCGCTGACGCCCTGGCTGGTGCGGCTGCCCACCTTCTCGATGCCGGCACCGGCGTGCGCATCGAGTCGGGGCAGGTACTCGCCTTTGAGCCCCGCAGCCTCGTTCTTGGCCACGATGATTTCCTGCAAGGCGATGTTGAGCTCCTGGTTGTTGGCCAGGGCGGTCTCGATCAGCGCACGCAGGTGCGGGTCGGCGAAGAACTCGTTCCAGTGCTGCTGTGCCGAGATCGTCGGGCCCGCCGGCGTCGTCACGTACGCCGCCGGGACGTCGCGATCGGCATCGGGCGCCGCCGGTTGATCGAGCAGCCGGTTCGCACAGCCTGCAGTCGTCGACGCAAACAATGCGAGGACGAGTGCCGCTCGCCGCGCCCGTCCGACTCCCGTCGCCGACGCGCGTGCAGTCGTGGTCGTCAACGGTGAAACCATGACGAAGCGTTTCCTTGCAACCGACGTGTGAAGCGACCACGACGCGGTGCGGTCACGTCGGACGTTACGGCAAAGCGCTGGACCTGCCGTCGGCTGCGGGGTAAGCGAATGACATGGCCCAAACGTCTCTCGTGATCGTCGCGCTGCCTCTGGACCACGCGACGCCCGGGATCGTGGCGACGTCGGTGGAGCTGACCCGTCGCATGCAGGCGCAGACCATCGTCGTGCACGCGCTGCCCTCGCGACGGATGGAGAACGAGCGCGGCCGGCAGACCCGCATCGACGAAGCCCGCGCCGAGCTCGAGCCGCATCTGGCTCCGTTGCGCGCCGCCGGCGTGGCGATCCGCGACGTCACGATCGGCGTCGGCGAGGCCGCCGAGGTGGTGGTGGAAGCCGCCCGCCGTACCGCGGCCGACATGATCGTCACCGGGGGAGGGCGCCCGGCGACCGTCCGACGGTGGGTGGTGGGCTCGGTGGCGGAGGAGGTCGTTCGCCGCGCGGCGGTGCCCGTGTGGGTCGCACGCGGCAAGCCTCTGGCCGACGGCGGCCCGATCCTGTGCCCCGTGGACCTCAGCCCGGAGTCCAAGGAGGGCGTCGACGCGGCGATCGGCATGGCGCGGCTGTTTCGTGCACCGCTGTCGCTGCTGACGGTCGTCAGCGACGAGCACCGTCGTGGCGACATGCCGAAGGTGCAGGCCCAGGCCCGCGAAGCGCTCGCGACCCTGATCGCGGCGTACGACACCGAAGGGCTCGACGTCTCCATGAACGTCACCGTCGGTGACCCCGCCAGCGAGATCGTGGACGCGGCGGAGCACGCCGGCTTGATGGTCGTCGCCAGCCGTGGTTACGACCCGCTCGTGCGCGAGTGGCTGGGCCCCGTCACGGCACGCGCCCTTCGCCACAGTCGCTGCAGCATCCTGACGATCCGCCATCTTGCCCAGGGACACGCCGCCCGCATGGCCGCCGTGGCCCGCATCGCCGACCTGTACGCCGAGGCCAGAGCGCTCGTCATCGATGGCCGGCGCGAGCAGGCACTGCCGCTGCTGGAGAGTCTCGCGCAGCAGGCTCCCACGAACGCGGCGATCCAGGAGGCCTACGCCATCGCGCTCGACCACGTCGGTCGCGAGGTGGAGGCCTCCGGTCGACACGCGCTCGCCGAGCTGCTGCGCGAACGATTGCCGCGCATCCCGTAGCGCGTCGATGCGCGGGCGAAGCTGGCGGGTCGGGAGCGCGGTGGCTCGGATGCGATGCATGTGGGTCTCCAAGGTCGGGATGCGGTCGCCGGATCTCGTCCGCGCGATCGGCTTGTCATCGGACTTCGACTGGTCATCCGGCTCCGACGGCGTTCGAGCCAGCCGCTCGCGCCGTCGCTGCATTCGAGCCGCTTGGGCCGCGTCGAGGTGCATGCGCGGTGCCAGGCCGCCGAACCTCGAGACGCGGTGCTCGACCGATCCGTCGCGCACCACACGAGCGGACGCACGGACGTCGCGGCGGCGGTCGTTCGCCCGACGTCGCGGTCCGCCCGGTGGGCGTCGACGCAGCGGCTACGCCAGGGGAGGTCCGCGCGCCAGGCCGGTGCCGACCAACAGGTGGCCGGTGTCGACGGCGTGGCCACTCCGTCGCGCGCCGCAGTCGCGCACGGAGAGCACGAGCTCGAAGAGCGGAGCGCACGTCGGTGGTTCCGACTTCGTGTCCTCGTCTTCGGTCTCGGTCTCGAGCGCGCCGGGCTCGGGCGGCAGCGGACGATTGCGGTCGGAGCGACGCGCCGACCAGGGAGCGTCGTCGTGGGATTGCGCCCCAACGAGGCGAAGTGCCCCGTCGTCGGCGAACCTCGCGGCCCGCGAAAGCAGCTGTGGCGCCTCGGATCTCGCCTCCTCGAGGGCGGATTCGGACGGCGACAGCCTCAGGCAGGCGACGAGCAGGGCCAGCGCGAGGCCGAGGCAGCACCAAAGCCGCGACATGCACGGCGCCCCGCCCCGACGGAGCGTGGCGAGTGCGGCGTCACCTCGCGCGACCACAGGATTCGTGTAGCCCCCAAAACAGCGGTTGTAAAGGGTTCTGCGCGCCGATGCGCCCGGCGGCCCTCCCACGGGGCGCTCGTCAGGGCCGCAGGACCACGTCGACCGTCATCGTGTCGCGATGCTGCAAGAGGCGAAACCCGTGCGAGCGTGTCGCGAGACACTCGTCGAGCCGTTCCCGCGCATCCTTCGTGAACGCGTGGCTCGGCTTGGGCGACACGATGGTGTCGAGGGCGCCGTCGACGAAGGGGAGCGACAGCGTCACGCCGTCGCGGGGAACCTCGGTCTCGAGCTCGACCAGGCACGGCGACAGCGAGTCGGCGAAGGCATCGAGGCGGTCGGCGTCCTCGCGCTTGAGCGGAAACGGGGGCTCGACCTCCGCGCGCCACGAGGTTCGCCCGAGCGCCGCCCGACGCTGCAGCGTCTTGGCGAACGCCGCGCTGGCCTCGCTCGTCGGCGGCGCGGCGTCGACGTGCCAGGCCACGGTGGTCAGCCCACGGGTGCGCAGCGCGACGAGCACGTCGACGATCTGCCGCAGCTGCACGTCGCCGGCGAGCGTCAGGCCGACGACGCGCTGGGACGGGTAGGCCGCGACGAGGGCGTCGAGCTGGCCTTCCGCCCGGTTGCCGTCCTCGGCCTCGGGCAGACGGCGGCCATCGATCGCCAGCTGCGTTCCAGCGCCCGAAAGATGCACCCAGATCCGTGCCGCCTTCGCCGCGCGTGCGCCCGGGGTGGTGTCGGTCTCCCGAACCACGCGCAAGGGCAGCGCCACGACGACCGGGGGAGCGCCCTCGGCGAGGCGTGGCTCGTAGGCCGCGATCTCGACGACCGACGCTCCGGCGCGCCGGGCCGCCCGCAGCACGGCCGCCACGCGCGGTGACGCCGTCTCCGGGTCGGCCACCCACAGCGCGATGCCTCGGCCATCGCGGGCGAGGGCGCTACGCATGGCATCCGCGAGCGCATCGGGATCGGCATCGACGTCGACGCGACGCGCCCCCGGGCGGCCGGCATCGACGATCGCGGTCGCGGCCTGCAGCTGCACGATCGGCGCATCCGACTCGCGCGCGCCGGTTCCCGCCGGCAGCTGACGCAACGGCCAGTCGGCTCCGCGCGTCGCCGGCAGCGTCGCCGCCAACGTGTCACGCAGCTGCGCGTCCTTGGGGGCACGGGCGGAGACGACGGGCTGCCACCGCGCGTCCGCGGCGAGCGCGTCGGTCTGCGTGCCGACGGCAGCCCACAGCTCGTCGACTCCGGGCGGGGCCGGGCGCGCGTGCGGGGCCGTGTCCGACAACCACGTCTCCACCGACTCGCGGTCGACGTACAGCGCCTGCACGGCGACGTCGCGCCGGTCCTCGGGCGCAGCCTCGGTGGCCCCCGCGAGCGTGCCCCGAGCGTGGTCGTACAACCGCCAGCGCGCGTTGTCGGCGATGCGCGGGTGACCGTCGGTCGCGAGCGTACGGAACGCGAGCGTCTGGATGACGAGGTCGTCGGCCGATCCGGGCGTCTGCAAGTCCGTCGTCAGCAGCATGATCGCCGCGGCCACGAACTCGCGCTCGTCGGGCGCCAGCGTCGAGCGCTGCTCGTCGAGCCGCATCGCCTCGTCGAGCAGCATGCTCTGCGCATCACGAGTCGCCGCGATCCCGACACCGGTGGCGTGCCCCCCCAGCGCGTTCCAGAGGGTCTCGCGGGCATCGTCGTCGCCCGAGAACCGGGCCGCGTCGAACAGATCCAGCAGGCGATCGAGGCGCACGGTGCGGGCGTGGGGATCGCCCTCGGCGAGCGCCGCGAGCTCGGCTTCGGCGGCCGATCCACTCGACGTGCCCACGACCGCCCCGTCGATCCACGCCACGTCCGAGGACGCGGAGGGCTTGGCGGTGTGGGCGCAGCCCGCGGTGAGGCCGAGGACGCCCCACAACGACAGACCAATGCACAGGGACGGGCGAAGGGGCATGCGGCGAGGACCGGGCACGTGGTCGCTTGGACACGGTCCGGGCGGCGAAGTTCCCGGCCAGATGGCGTAGCATGGCGCTCACCTTGTCGGCGGTGCGCCCACCTGTGTCCCGGCCCGCGTCTCGACGGTGGCTGGCGACCGCGCGGTGGCTGTCGGCGCTGGCGTTGGTGGCCATGGGCGGCGTCCGTCGGGCCCAGGCCGCGGAGGTGCGCACGGTCGCTCGCACGGTGGGGGAGGGCTACATGGTCCGCGTGCCGGGCCCCGAGCAGCAGCTGCTGACCCGGCGCCGTCTGGTGCAGTACGTCAACCTCGGCGTCTACGATCTGCTGCCGCCCAAGGACCCGGGCCAGTTCCGGCGCGACCACGACGACGGGCAGCTGCGCGTCATCACCTCCATGCGGCTGCGCCACGACTTCGGCACGATGACCCGACGCGCCGTCGGCTCGGCGCAGGACCTGCTCGAGAGTCTCGACGGACGCCAGATCGATCTGCTGTTCGGCTACCTCGAAGGGGACAACCTCGCGGGGCACGTGGACTTTCGGGCCGGCCGGCAGATCGAGATGTCGGGCCTGGACTTCTACGTGTTCGACGGCGGCTGGCTGCGGGTGCGCACGCCGGCCTACGTGGCCGCCGAAGCCTTCGGGGGCTTGACCGTCGACGGCACCGCCGCCTTCGGGTTTCCGACCTTCGAGCTCGACGGCACCCAGGGCACCGGCGCCGACCAGGTCAGCTCGCCGGTCGTCGGTGGTGCCCTCGCGACCACGGACATCCGCTGGCTCGACGCGCGCGTCGCCTACCGCCGCACGTTCACGCCGGCGTCGATGGGCCGCGATCTGGTGGACAGCGACGGGACGGTCGGCCTCGCCCCGGCCGTCGACCAGGAGATCATCAGCGCCACCGCGGCGCTGCGCCTGGCCAAGGGCAAGGTGTCGCCATTTGCCGCCGCGCGGGTCAACCTCGGCACCGCCCGCGTCGACGACATCTCGGCGGGCCTTTGGTGGAGCCTGACCGAGCTCCACTCGCTGCGCGCCCAGTACCTGCGCACGATCCCCGCATTCGACCTCGACTCGATCTTCAACGTCTTCTCCGTCACGCCGTTCGAGGACATCCGCGCCGTCTACCAGGTCCGCCCGGGCCCTCGCTGGACCCTGCACACCCGGTTTCAGGGCCGCGTGTTCCGGGCCGACACGACCAGCGAGCTCGGCACCGAGCCGCGAGACAAGACCACCTTCGGCGGGGGCGGCGGGGCGGGGGCGGCCTACCGACGCCGGCGCTTCTCGATGCGGCTGGACGGCTTCGGCCTCGGCGGCGAAGGGGGTACGCGAGCAGGTGGCAGCGCCGACGCGCGCACGCACCTGGTCTACGACCGGCTCGCGCTCGACACTCGCGCCTTCGGGCTGTACTACCGCGACGATCTGGTGGAAGACCGTCGCGGCTATTCGCTGGCCCTGCAGGCCGGCGGCAACCTGCGGCTGACGCACGGCGTGTACCTCAACGTCATCGGTGAGCAGCTGTTTTCGACCTTCTACCGCACGGCCTTCCGCACGCTGGCCACGCTGACGGTGGACTGGGCGTTCCGGGGAGGACGACGATGAAGGTCCTGCGTCGTCACCTGCCCGAGCTCGTCTGGGCGTGGTGGCTGGGCATGTTCACGCTGGGGGTGGCGTTTTCGCTGCAGGCGGCGCCCTCGCGCCCCGTCGGCGAGGACCGTCACCCGGTGCTGTCGCAGGACGAGCCGCAGCGCCACCGCGGCGAAATCTCGGGCTCGGCGGCGGTGGCCTACGGCCCGGTGCGCCGGGGCTCGCCGGTCTACCCCGAGCAGGACATCCCGCTGTCGTTCAACCATGGCCAGCACCTGGGCCTGGGGCTCGCGTGCACCAAGTGCCACACCGAGATCGAGGACAGCCGACGCGCGCGCGACTTCAACTTCCCGAAGGGGGCCGTGTGCGACGAGTGCCACACCGAGCAGCACCCGCGGCCGGCCGACGTCGAAAAGAAGTGCGCGCTGTGCCACACGGCGGTCGACGACGCCGGGCGGGTCACGGCGGGGCTGCGAGCACCGCGGCCGAGGCTGTCGTTCAACCACCAGATGCACCTGAACCTGCCGGGGCCCACGAAGGCCACGTGCGAAGACTGCCACGGCGACATGTCCAAGGTGCGGCTGGCGACGACGCTGCAGCTGCCGAAGGAAGCGGACTGTCTGACCTGCCACGACGGCAAGCAAGCGACCGATCGCTGTGGCGCGTGCCATCCGAGCTCGTCGACGGGCAAGCTCGTCACGCGTGCCGCCGACGACCGCACGCTGCCGGCCCTGATCCCGCTGGCCGCGTCGTCATGGGGGGCCGAGCACGATCTGGCGTTCGTCGAGGATCACTCGGGGCCGTCGAAGGCCAACCCGAAGCTGTGCCAGACCTGCCACGACGAGACGTTTTGCACCGACTGCCACGCCGGCTCGATCCGTCCGATGCGGATCCACGCCGCCGACTACCTGACCAGCCATGCGCTCGACGCCAACGCGCGCACGCAGGACTGCCAGTCGTGTCACCGCACGCAGACGTTCTGCCTGGGTTGCCACGAGCGGGTGGGCTTCGGTGACCGCGTCGACGGCGAGTTCGCGGTGGGCGGCTCGCTGACCTTCCACCCCGAGGACTTCGCGGGCCCGCCCGGCACCCCCAACAGCCACGCGTTCGCGGCGCAACGCAACATCGCGGCCTGTGCCAGCTGCCACACCGAAGACAGCTGCCTGGCCTGCCATGCGACGACCGACGTCGCCCGACCGGGGCTCGACGTCAGCCCGCACGGCGCCGACTTCGCCGACTCGGCTCGGTGCACCGCGTTGGCGGCGAGGAACCGCCGCGTGTGCCTGAAGTGCCACGCGCCCGGCGACCCGCGCAACGACTGTCTGTGAGGTCGGCCGCCCCCGCGGGCGGGGCCTTGCCGCTACGTCTTGGGCAGCGGCGCGTAGACGGTGAACAGCTCGACCTCGGTCTGCGCGATGAGTCGGTACTGCCGGTCGCGCTCGATGTTGACCGGGGCGGCGACGAGCAGCTCGACGTGGTCGACGTCGCCGTCGGCGACGACCTCGAGCACGGCGCGGCCGCCCGTCAGCATCACGACCATGTCCTTGCGCCCCGCGGTGGACACGACGACGTTGCCGCCCTCGCGCACGCGCAGCACGGTCGACACGTACGCGTCCGAGCGCGCCCACACGAACGCGCCGCCGAAGGTCTTGGCCGCGAACGGTGGACCGAAGTCGTCTTCGGCCCCGTCGTCGTCATCGTCATCGTCGACGACGACTTCTTCTTCGGGCTCGGGCGCGTCGGTTTCGTCCATGCGCGACAAGCCTACCAATGGATCCCGCGCGCTGCGAAGGGCGCGGGTCAGCCGGGCTTTTGCACGGACGGCTTGACCGGCGTGGGCTTGGCCGGCGTCGGTTTGACGGGCGTAGGCCCCACGGGCGTGGGCTGGGCGGGGGTGGGCTTGGACGACTTTGCGCCGGGTGTGTCCGCGTTCGGATCGGCCGTCGTGTCGTCGCGCGAGGGACCCGTCGGCCCGGTGGGCTTGGGAACGTCCTTGTTCTTGCGCTCCGGTGGTGCGGCCTTCGGCGGCATCTTGCCGGCGCCCGGATCGTCACCGCCCTCGTCGTCGCCGCCTGCCTCTTCCTCGGAAGGCTTGCCGCCGGGCTCGTCGACGTACGCAGTGTCCGGCTCGTCCGCGGGCGCATTCTTGGCGGCGCGCTGTTCTTCGGCGAGGCGGGCCCGACGAGCCGCGTCGTGATCCCACTGGTCGACCTTGCCGTCGCCGGTCACGTCGTAGCCGATGCGATCGATGCGGCCGGCGAGGTAGTACGTGAACATGTCGGGCCGACCGTCGGTGTCACGGTCGGTTTCGATGCGCAGCAATCGACCCTTGTCGTAGCGGCGCCATGCGTCGACGTAGCCGTCGCGGTTGAGGTCCTGCTCGTCGAGCCACAGGTTGCCCTCCTTGTAGTAGCGACCGATGTCGACGCGACCGTCGTAGTCGAGATCGAACTGCTCGCGACTGACGACGCCGCCCTCGTCGTAGACGAAGTACGCGTCGATCCGCCCGTCGAAGTTGAAGTCGGCCTGCTTGCAGCGCAGCGTGGCCTCGTCCGATCCGCTGTAGACCGCGAGCAGATCCGCGCGACCGTCGTGGTTGAGATCGGCGTTCTTGGGGCGACCACCCCGCACCTGACAGCGGCTGGAGTCGAAGACCAGCGGCCGCATGTTCGGGTTGACCTTGTCCTGGGCCGCGTCCTCGGGGGGATCGGACTGCTTGTCGTCGTCCGACGACGCGCAGCCCGCCGCCATCGTCAGAGCCCACGCCACGGTCCAATACGCCCAACGCACGCCCACACTCTAGCAGCGATCGCGAGGCAGGCCCGGAGCGACCAACCCTGCGCGGCTGACGCAACCGCACGTCGCTTCGGCGCCCCGCATGGGCTACAAAGCGTCGCGCGGGACCTGGTCCCGCCTCACGCGTTCAGCGTTTCGTCGCCATGGCAGTACCGCAAGTGCAAGCGCGCCCCAAGACGGTCAGCGCGCCCGATCCGAAGCTCATCCGCAGCTTCTGCATCATCGCGCACATCGACCACGGCAAGAGCACGCTCGCCGACCGACTGATGGAGCACACCGGCTTGCTCGGCGAGCGTGACAAGCAGGACCAGTACCTCGATCGCATGGACATCGAGCGTGAGCGCGGCATCACGATCAAGGCGCAGTCGGTGCGCATGTCGTACACGGCCGCCGACGGGCAGACCTACGAGCTCAACCTCATCGACACCCCCGGACACGTCGACTTCGGCTACGAGGTCTCGCGCAGCCTCAAGGCCTGCGAAGGCGCGCTGCTCGTCGTCGACGCCGCGCAAGGCGTCGAGGCGCAGACGCTGGCCAACGTGTACATGGCGCTGGACGCCGAGCTCGAGATCATCCCGGTCGTCAACAAGATCGACCTGCCCAGCGCCGACCCCGAGCGCGTGATGGAAGAGGTCGAGGAGATGGTGGGGCTCGACGCCGCCGACGCGCTGCCGTGCAGCGCCAAGACCGGGCAGGGGATCGACGCGGTGCTCGCCGCGATCGTCGACCGGATCCCGCCGCCCAAGGACGACCGCAACGGACCGCTGCGCGCGCTCGTCATCGACAGCTGGTGGGACTCGTACCGAGGCGTGATCTCGATGATCCGGGTCAAGTCCGGCCGCGTCGCCAAGGGGGACGAAGTGCGCCTGATGGCCACCGGCAAGGCCTACGAGGTCATCAGCGTCGGCGTGTTCGCCCCCGACATGGAGGACCTACCGCAGCTCGTCGCGGGCGAGGTCGGCTACCTCATCTGCAACGTCAAGCTCGTCGCCGACTCCAAGATCGGCGACACGGTCGTGCACGCGGCGGAGAAGGAGCCCACGCCGCTGCCGGGCTTCAAGGAGATCCAGCCCATGGTCTTCGCCGGCGTCTTTCCGACCGACAACGGCGACTACCCCGACCTGCGCGACGCCCTCGGCAAGCTCACTCTCAACGACGCCGCGGTGACCTACGAGCCCGAGACCTCCGAGGCGCTGGGCTTCGGCTTTCGGCTGGGGTTTCTCGGGCTGCTGCACATGGAGATCGTGCAGGAGCGACTCGAGCGCGAGTACGACCTGGACCTCATCACCACTGCGCCGTCGGTGAGCTACCGCGTCCACATGAAGGACGGGCAGATGCGCACGGTCGACAACCCGGCCAACTTCCCGGACCTGGGCACCTTCGACAAGATCGAAGAGCCCATCATCACGGGCCGGATCCAGGTGCCGCAGGAGCACGTGGGCGCGATCATCAAGCTGTGCGAGGAGCGGCGGGGCTTCCAGAAGGACTTGGCGTACCTGACACCCACGCGGATCCAGCTGACGTACGAGCTGCCGCTGGCCGAGGTGGTGTTCGGGTTCTTCGACCAGCTCAAGAGTCGATCCCGCGGCTACGCGAGCCTGGACTACGAGATGGCGGGCTATCGCGTCTCGGACCTGGTGCGTCTGGACCTGATGGTCAACGGCGAGGTCGTCGACGCGCTCTCGCTCATCACCCACCGCGACACCAGCTACTACCGCGGCCGCGATCTGTGCGCGAAGATGAAGGAGCTCATCCCACGTCAGCAGTTCGAGGTCGCCATTCAGGCCGCGATCGGCACGCGGGTCATCGCTCGCACCACGGTCAAGGCGCTGCGCAAGAACGTGACCGCCAAGTGCTACGGCGGCGACATCTCGCGAAAGCGCAAGCTGCTGGAGAAACAGAAGAAGGGTAAGAAGCGTCTAAAGGCCATCGGCAACGTGGAGATCCCGCAATCGGCGTTCCACGCGGTGCTGAGCCTGGAGGATTCGTGAGCGAAGGCGCGGCGGAATCGAAGTCGGACGGCGAGGTCGGCGAGTCCGACGTCGCTGCGACCGGCTCCGGAGCGAGGCCCGTCGCCAAGACCCCGGCGCGCGAGCACAAGCGGCGCTCCCCGCGACAGGTCAAGGCCGCGGCCAAGATGCTCAAGAAGGAGGCGGCCAAGATCCTCGGCAAGCACGCCAAGCGGATCGCGGCCGAGCCCGCCCAGGCGATGCGCGAGTCGGTGGCGGTGATCGACGAGCTGACGGCGGCCGAGCGTTGGGTGGCCCTCGAAGACGAAGCCGAAAGGCTCGACGAGCTGCTGCATCGCCACGCCTCCTTCGCGCGCAAGAGCCCGCTGCGCGAGACCCTGGAGAACATCGGCATCGCCGTGCTCATCGCCCTCGGGCTGCGCACGTGTCTGTACGAGCCGTTCAAGATCCCGTCGGGCTCGATGATGCCGACGCTGCGGCCCGGCGATCACATCTTCGTCAACAAGTTCGTCTACGGCATCCAGCTGCCGTTCACCACGACCGTGGTCGGCGAGAGCTGGGGGGACATCGAGCGCGGCGACGTGGTCGTGTTCCGCTTTCCCCTCGACGAGAGCCAGGACTACATCAAGCGCGTCATCGGCCTGCCGGGCGACGAGGTCCGCGTGCGAGGGCGACAGGTTTCGCTCAAGCGGCCCGGCGAGGACGACTTCGAGCCGCTGCCGCGCACGCGCCTCGAGGACCGGTGCTTCGACGAGGAAGGCGTCAAGCCGGTCGCCAACTGCACGCTGTACGAGGAGACACTCGACGACAAGACGTACGTCGTGCGCTACCTGCTGCAGAGCGGCGACCGTGGCGACCTGACGCCCGAGGCGCGCACGTGGAAGGTGCCCGAGGGGCACTTGCTCGTCATGGGCGACAACCGCAACCGCTCCGAAGACTCGACCGCGTGGACGGTCAAGGTGGAGGCGGTCGGCGCCGACAAGATCCTGACGTCCAAGGACCTGCGAGACCTGACCGCCGAGCAGCTGTTTTCGCTCAAGCGGCCCGATACCGACGGGCTCGGCGACCCGCTGCACGATCAGGTCACCTACGAGTCGAGCCACCGCTCGCCGGCGCACGACCTGCAGCTGTCGGTATGGCGGCAGCCCACGCTGGGGGCCGATGCGGTCTACGAGGCACTCGCCCGCGGCCTGCACGGCAGCAAGGCGACCACGCTCGCGGACCTGCGCGCCGACGGCGAGCTGCCCAAGGACACGGACCGGGCCGCGCTCGAGGGGCACGCGGGCCTCGTCGGCAAGCTCACCGTCGGTGCCGACGAGGAGGCCGACTGGGCGGTGGCGCTGCTGCCCGACTCGCAGACCGTGCTCGCGCTGTCGTGCGGGCGACGGGTATGCCGCTCGCCGGCGCTGCTGGGGGCGACGCTGGGCGAGGTGCTGTCGCGCTACGCGGTCAACGAGCGCCAGGACAGCCGCTCGCTGCTGCCACAGACGAAGCTGGCCCGCTACACGTCGGAGTGGACCGGTCGCCACGATCCCCGCGACCACCTGTACGAGCGGGCGCTGGGCAAGAAGGAAGACGCCGAGCCCCGTGACCGCGTCCGCATGCGGGCGTTTCGCCATCCCGACGAGACGATCGAGCTCGTGCGCGATGCGGCCCTGGCCGCGGTGGGCCACTCGACCGACTCGGCCGCCGCCGTCTCCGAGCTCGGCAACGACGCGTGGCAGGTCACGACCGAGGACGAGCACATCGTCGTCGCGACCGACCACGCCCGACAGTTCGCGGTCGTGCTGCAGTGCGGGCGCAACGTGTGCCGTGGCGACGCCAAGGCCGTCGCGCTCGCGGTGGACGTGATGGCCCGGGTGCCCGCGGCGGCCGGCGACCGCCGCAAGATGAAGGACCTGCTGCTCGAGACCGACGTCCCCGGGCTCATCGAGATGCCGGTGGCCAAGCCGGAGCTGTACGAGTTCGATCGGATCCGCCGCGAGGCGACCGTCCGCGGCAAGGAACACAGCCTGGTGCTCGCCGCCTGGCTCAAGCCGCCCGAGGGGCTGCCGGCCAAGATCGCGGAGATGAAGGCCGAGGCGGGCGTGCAGATGGAAGCGGACCAGGGGATCGCCGAGCAGGCCTGGTACGCGTACGACGAGGGCGCGCACGTGTACGTCATCGGCGTGCCGGAGTCGGAGACCGTCATCGCGCTCGGCTGCTTCGAGGGGCTGTGCCCCGACCGCCAGACCGCCGCGGGTCTGGCCCGGCGGGCGGCCACGAAGGCCCTGGACGCGACGACCTTCGTCGACCCGCAGGCCGAGCGCCCCCGGCCGTTCGTGCCGCGCGGCAACGTCAAAGGCCGCGCCGAGCGGATCTGGCTGCCGTTTTCGCGGTTCTGGCTCCCGATCCGCTGACGCGCCTCGTCCCGTGAGTTCCCTCCGCGCCCGCCGGCGATCGGCGTCGGCCGGCGTCGACTCTACTCTCGACCGTGGATGGGGCCTTTCCGGGGCAGGGGTGGGGAAAGGGAGCGTAGGTGGTGAATAGGCAGACTGACCGATCAGTCTGCCTACGAACCGATGTCCGCCCTCGCCACCTCCGCTGTCCCCCACGACGACCATCAACTGGCCGCGGCCTGGGCGGCCGGCGACCCGCAGGCCGGCGACGCGTTCCTGCGTCGCTACTTCCCGATCCTGTGGCGCTTCTTTCGGCACAAGACGCAGCGCGACGTCGCCGACCTCGTCCAGCGCACACTGCTGTCGGCCGTTCGCCACGTGGACCGACTCGCACAAGCCCGGCACGTGCGGGCCTACGTTCTCGCCACCGCGCGCCACGAGCTGTACGCGGCGCTGCGCCGTGAGCGAGGCGCCGCGTTCGACCCCTACGAGACCTCGATCATCGCCGAGGGCACCTCGCCCAGTCGCGCGGCCGGCCGCACCCAGCGTCGCGAGCAGCTACGCCTGGCGATGCTGCGACTCCCGATCATCCTCGCCGAGGCGCTCGAGCTGCACTACTTCGAGGGCCTTTGCGGCCGTGAGCTCGCCGAGGCCCTCGACATCCCCGAGCCGACCGCGCGGGGTCGATTGCACCGGGCCCGCCGCCAGCTCGCCGAGCTCCTCGGCGAAGACCTCGATGCGTGGCTGTGAGAGGGCGTTTCGATGACCCTGCGGCCGATCACCGAGGCGTCCGAGGAAGCACCGCCCGACCGCGTGGCCCGAGCGCACGCGTTCGCGGCGGTCCACGCCAGCTTGCTCGGTAGTCACGCACAGACCCACTTCGGGCGCTTGCGTCTGGACGGCGTGCTGGGGACCGGAGGTCAGGGCCGGGTCTTTTCGGCCTACGACCCACGGCTGGACCGCCAAGTGGCGCTCAAGCTGCGTCGGGCCGACTCGCCGGGGGCGGTCGCTCGCGCGCTGGCCGAAGGACGCGCGCTGGCCAAGGTCAGCCATCCCAACCTCGTGCCGATCTACGAGGTCGTCGCCCGCAACCACAACATCGGCCTGGTGATGGAGATCGCGCAGGGGCAGACGCTGCGGCAGTGGCAGCAACGGACCCACCCGCGCGAGCATGCCCTCGATGTGCTCGTGGCGGTCGCCCGAGGCCTCGTCGCCCTGCACGAGGCCGAGCTCGTCCACGGCGACGTCAAGCCCGACAACGTCGTGCTGTCGAGCCGCGGCGTGCCCCGCTTGGTCGACCTCGGGCTCGCTCGCTCGTCCCGCGACGGTCGGCGCGAGGGCGGAACGCCGGCGTACATGGCCCCCGAGCAGCGCACGGGCGGCATCGTCGGTCCGGCGGCCGACCAGTACGCGTGGGCGCTGATGGCGTGGGAGACGCTCACGGGGCAGCGACCCCGATGGCCGCATGCCGTCCTGCCCGGCGCGCGCGAGCTTCCGGCTCGCCTCGCAGCGATCCTTGGCCGAGGGCTGCAGACCGATCCCCGGGCGCGATTCGCCGATCTGAAGACGCTGGTGCGCGAGCTGGAACGCTGGCGTCGGGGGCGACGTCGGTGGCGAACGTGGGCGCCCACGTGGCTGGCGCTCGGAGGTCTCGCCGCCGGGGTGATCGGGACGCGGCCAGCGTTGGCCACGGTCGATCCGTGCGGCATCGAGCAGCTGCGCACGCCGTCGGCGTGGCGGCCGGACGCGCGCGAGCAGCTTCGCGCCGCGCTGGCTTCGCTGCCGGTCGCGGCCGCCCCCCAGTACGCCGAGCAGGTCGTCGCGCGGACCGATCGCTACGTGCAGTCGCTGCAGGCCGCCAATCAACAGGTGTGCGTCGCGCAGCGGCAGGGACGCTCCACCACGGCCGTGCAGGCCTGCCTTCAGGCCCACCTCGACGTGCTCCCGGACGCCGTGCGGTCGCTGCAGGAGCTCGACGCGGCGTCGCTCGCGGACGCGACCGGCCGCATCGAACGACTCGGCGCAGTGGCCGAGTGCTTGACGCAAATCGACGATCCGACGCGTTCCGTGACCGCCGAGTCGCCTCGCGTGGCCCCGGCGCTGGCCGCCGATCTCGGCCGTGTCTCGCTGGCGTGTGGCGCGTACGCGGATGCTTCCTGTGGCGACGTCATCGCCCGGGTACGGACGCGCCACGCCGATCAACCCGAGTGCGACCACGCCCCCGACCTCGCGTTCGCCGAGGCGCGGTGGCTTCAACACAACGATCGAGAGCGGGCGCGCGAGCGTCTGGACACCGCCGCCTGGACGGCCGAGCGCTGCGGGCGGACGGACACCGAGCTGCACGCCAAGGGCCTCGCGGCGGTGATCGCCGCACAAGACGGCGATCGGGACGCGGCCCACCTGTGGCTGTCGGCGGCCGATGCCGCGCTCGAACGCATCGACGCCACCGCACCGCAGCGCGCCCGCCATCTCGAGACACGAGCGGGCGTCGCCGCCGCCGAGGGCCACCACGAAGTGGCGCTGCGCCATCGTCTCGAGGCGATCGCATTGTGGCGCGCGCTCGGGGACGCCGAGCTCGACGCGCTCGGTCGCTCCCTCGGCAACGCCGCCCGGGACGCGATCGATCTGGGGGAGCTGACGCAGGCCGACGCGTGGCTACGGGAGGCGATCACCCTCCAGACCCGGATCCACGGACACGACCACCCCGACATCGCGCGGCAGCTGAGCACCCGCGCCCGGATCGCCAGCCAGCAGCAGCGCTACGACGACGCGATCGACCTGCTGCAGCAGGCCACGACGATCCTCGAGCGCTGGCACGAGCCCACGCTGCTGGCGGCGATGCTCAACAACATGGGGGTGGTCTACCAGCGCACGGGCCAGCGGGCCGAGGCCCTGCACGTGACCGCGCGCGCGTACGAGATCAAGCGACGGTACCTCGCCGACGACGATCCGCGGATGATCGAGACGGCGGCCAATCTCGGCCGCGTCCAAGTGGAGGCCGGCCAGACGGAGCAGGGGCTGGCGCTGATGGAGCAGACGCTGCAACGGTCACAGGCCGCGCTCGGCCCCGAACACGCCGCGACCCTGGTGGCCAAGGGCAACCTCGCCTCGGCCGCCTTCAACGTGGGCCGCTACGAACAATCCGCCCGACACGCCTGCAATCTGTATGCGACGCGCGTCGCGGCGCCGGGGCTACACCCGGACATCGACGACACGGGCCGCGTTTGCTGGCGCGCGCTCGGCCAGTGGGCGCTGGCCGAAGGACGCGCCCGCGAATCGAGATAGCGGGGAAGGGGGCCCTACTCCTCGTTGGGCCCGCACGCGTCACCGAAGCTGTCGCACGTGCAGTTGCACGAGCCGACCCCGATCTCGCAGCTGCCGTCGCCCTGCTCGCACGCCGCCGTCGCGACCGCGAGCGCTTCGGCCTGCGTCGTCCCGCACGCGTCGGTGCCGAAAATGATCTGCGAGACGAACGGGTCGTCCGGACACCACACGTCGATCGTATTGCAGGTGCAGCTGTACTCGGACCAGCCCTCGAACGCCGGGCAGCCCTCGGCGATGCAGCCGTTGGCGTCGGCGACCGAGGCACAGGCTTGGTCCCAGACGCCGCTGCCGCAGCACGCCGGCATGTGACCGCACGTGCACTCGAGCACCTGCGCATCGGTACACGGGGCGCCGGAGACGTCGCAGCACGCCGGACCTTCGAAGACCGTGCCCGTGGACTCGCCGGCGCCCGTATCCTCGTCGGCGGCGGTGGTCATCGCGGTGTCGTCGTCGGTCGGCATGCCGGTCGTCGACGTGCTCGGGGGCAAGCCGCCATCGTCGTCGTCGCTCGCGCCGGTGCCTCCGAAGCTGGGGCCGGCCCCGAGGCACGCGTCGATCTCGGCGCAGGTGCCGGCCGCATCCACGCACGACTGCACGGGCGTCGCCGGGTCGTTGAACTCGAGATTGCACGCGACCTCGCACGACAGCGCCCATGGATCGGCGAACGCCGGCTCGGCCGCGCACTGTGCCTGAGCATCGCCACACAGCTGCTCGCACGCGGCGGCGTGCTGCTCCAGATCGCCTTCTTGGCGCTGGCATCCCATGGCCAGCGTCAGCACCAGCCACGTCGAAAGAAAGGAAACGGGTCGTCTCATGTCGGCGCAGAGTCGAACCGGCGCCGAATCGATCACTGGTTCGCACATGGCCGTATTCGGCCGTTTCTGCCCGGTCTTGGCCCTTCTCTACTTTACATAATATAGATTATCGGCGAATCGGATGCCGGGGTTTGGGGAGGCGAAACGGCGGCCCCCGGCACGACGTACCCTGGCTGCAATGGCGGACGACGACGTCACGGCGCCCGAGGACGCGCCCGCCCCCGACGATGCGTCCACGCGATCGGGCGCGACGTCGAACCCCTCGCGGCGACGCATCGTGTGGCGCTGGACCAAGCGCATCGTCGCCGGCCTCGGCATCGGCATCCTCCTGCTGTCCACCGTGGCCGTCATCGACGGCTGGCAAGCGTTCGGCAAGGCGCCCGCCGGCGATCGACTGGCCCGGATGCAGGCCTCGCCACAGTACGGCGACGACGTCTTCGTCAACCCGCAGCCGCTGTACAACGACGTGTGGATCATGCTCCGCGACCTGTTCGGCGCGTCGCCGAACGCCACGCCGGACGACGACACCGAGCTGCCGGTCGTCATGGGCGCCCAGGGCCGCTTCGACACGCCCCCTGCGTCCGGCCTGCGCGTGACCTGGCTGGGCCACTCCACGATGCTGGTGGAGATCGACGGCACCGTCGTGCTCACCGATCCGGTCTGGGGTCCGCGTACGTCGCCGGTGACGTGGCTGGGTCCCGCCCGCTGGTATCCCCCGCCCCTGGCCCTGAACGAATTGCCCCCGGTCGACGCGGTCGTGTTCTCGCACGACCACTACGACCACCTCGATTATCCGACCGTCCTCGCGATCAAGGACTGGGACGTCCCGTTCATCGCGCCGCTCGGCGTCGGGGCGCATCTGGAGTACTGGGGTGTGCCGGTCGAGCGCATCGTCGAGGTCGACTGGTGGGACCGCGTGCCCGTGGGCGAGCTCGAGATCGTGGCCACGCCGTCGCGCCACGCCTCGGGGCGCCAGGTGTTCGACCAGAACCGGACGCTGTGGGCCGGCTACGCGCTGCTGGGCGAGGACCACCGCGTGTACTTCTCCGGCGACACGGGCCTGTTCCCCGGGATGCGGGACATCGGTGAGCGCCTCGGCCCGTTCGACCTGACGATGATCGAGGTCGGCGCGTACGGCCAAGGTTGGCCCGACTGGCACTTGGGTCCCGAACAGGCCCTGCGCGCCCACCAGATGGTTCGCGGCGAGCTGTTTTTGCCCGTGCACTGGGGGCTGTTCAATCTGGCCCCACACACGTGGACCGAGCCGATCGAGCGCGTCGTCGTGGCCGCCGAAGCGGCGGGCATCCCCTACGTCACGCCCCGCCCCGGCGCGAGCTTCGAAGCGAGCCCCCCACCCGGCGTCGATCGCTGGTGGCCCGACCTGCCGTGGCGCACCCAGGCCCAGTACCCGATCGTCGCGACCAAGGTCGACTGACGGGGCGTCAGTCGCCGTGCTCGACTCGATCGGCGGTGCCGCAACGGGCACATGGTCGGGTCAGTCGTAGATCGCGGAGGGGTCGATCGTGTTCATGTACGCCACGGCATCTTCCCACGTCGGAATCGCGTCGGCCGAGACCTCCCAGTGGGTGACCTTGCCGGTGGCGGAGATGTCGAGGGTGCGGCTCATCGCCACCGCGTGGGCGCCGGTGGTCGCGAAGCGGTTCATGTCCTCGATGCTGCGCCACACCGAGAGCGTGCGATTGAACCCGCAGTTGGGCTCGAACGCGAAGGACACGGCGACCAGGCCCTCGGCCTCCTGTAGCTGCGTGTTCACCGATCCGACCAGCTGCAAGAACTCCGCCTGGCTGTCGGTATCCGGGTTGACGTACAGCTGCGTGGACGAGACGACGTACGTGTCCTGCACGGGCTCCAGCAGGCCCTGCGCGGGATCGAGACCCGGCCCGGCCAGAGGCTGCCCCACGGCGAAGTCGGGGTCGACGCAGTCGTAGACCGCATCGGTCGCCCCGCCGCCGCTGCTGCCGTCGGTGGCATCGGCGTCCCCGCCGTCCCCGCCGGACGGCATCGCCGTCGTGTCGTCGCCGGCGTCCGTCGTCGCGGCCTCGGTGTCGGCGGTGGGCTCGGTGTCGTCGTCGTCGCTGGGGCAGCCCATCAGCACCGATCCCAGACTCATCGAGGTGATCCACATCGTCGCGGTGCGGCGGTTCATCGGACCTCTCCTTCCTGTACGGCGTCGTCGATCGCGCCGAACACCATCGTGTCGAAGTCGCGGTCGAGGCGGCGCGAGTGGAACTGCCGGCGCGCCCCGAGGCTGGCGACGTGCACCCGGCTGCCGCGGGGACGGCCCTGCCCCATCGTTGCGACCCACTGCGAGTCGGCGCCCACGTCGATGCGCAGGTACGCGTAGCCACCGGTCCGGATCCGTTCGGCGACGACCCCGTCGAAGTCGGCCGCGGTGGACTCGAGGTCGGTCAGCGGGTTGGTCGACGGCGGGGCGGCCTCGAGGGGGGGTGCGACCGTTGAGCCCACGGCGACCGCCACCTCGGGCGCATTGGGCGAAATCGAGCGACCTCCACAGGCCGTGGCCGCGGCCAAACCTGCGCTGAGCGCCCATGCGTGGCGAATTCGAATTTTCATGCCTTCCTTTCATGCATCGACAAGATGCGTGCAACAAGTGCATGCTGATCA
This sequence comes from uncultured Pseudomonadota bacterium, assembly GCA_937896535.1. Classification (GTDB taxonomy): domain Bacteria; phylum Myxococcota_A; class Polyangia; order Nannocystales; family Nannocystaceae; genus CALBMM01. The sequence goes on along the minus strand of CALBMM010000221.1, from coordinate 18,241 downwards.
TGGTGACCATCGACGCTGCTCATCCTTCGGCCGTCGCCCCGCTGGGCCTGCCCGGGCTCGACCTCAACCTGCTGCTGGCGTTCGACGCGTTGATGGACACCTGCAACGTGACGCGGGCGGCCGAGCGCCTCGGGATCACGCAGTCGGCGATGAGCCACAAGCTGCGCCGACTCCGGGACACGTTCGACGATCCGCTGCTCGTGGGCGGTCGCCAGGGCATGTACCCCACGCCCCGCGCGGAGCGTCTCGCCGAGCCGGTGCGTCGGGCCCTGCGCGAGCTTCGGGTCGCGCTGCGGGCCGCCGAGCCCTTCGACGCCGCCACGGCTCGCCGCACGTTCGTCGTCGCGAGCTCGGACTACGCCGAGTTCGAGATCCTGCCGCGCGTGCTCGAGCGGCTGTCCGCCGATGCGCCCGGCGTCGACGTGCACATGGTCGTGACCTGGGCCGATCTGCCGGCGCGTCTGGAGTCGGGCGCGGTGGACCTGTCGGTGGGCCCGGAGCTGCCCCCGGTGGCCGGCCTCAAGTGCACGACCGTCGGCCGGGAGGACTTCGTGTGTCTGGTACGGGCCGACCATCCCGGGGTCGGCGAGACGCTCGACCTCGACACGTACCTGCGGCTTCCCCATCTGCTCGTCAGTCCCGGTGGCGAGATCGGGGGCGTCGTCGACGAAGCACTCGCCGCGATGGGCCAGCAGCGCCGGATCACGATGCGCACGCCCCATTTCCTCGGCGGCCCGTTCATCGCCGCGCGCTCCGATCTGGTGATGACCGCCCCCGCCGCCCTCGCCCGCCGCGCCGCCGAGCTGCTGCCCCTGCGCCTGTTCGTCCCACCGTTGTCGCTGCCGACCACCCGCGTCGTCATGACCTGGCACGAGCGCTTCGACAACGACTCGGCCCACGCGTTCTTGCGCGACCTGGCCGCCGTCGCCACGCGCGCGGTGGTCGTCGACGACGGCGGGGCCAGCTCAGGCCTGCAGCCAGGGCAGCCACTGCCCCATCGCGTCGAGCACCGCTGACGGGTAGTGCCCCGCCCGCATCGGCGTCACGAACAGGGCGCCGTAGCCCCCGCGTGGATCGGTCTGAAACGCCTCGTTGGGCAGCCCCATCGCCTGCAGCACGGTCCCGAGCAGCTGGTTGTAGAGCAGCCCTGGTCGCGTCACCTGGTCGAGCCCGTCGGTGAACGTGATCGGGGAGCCCTGCCGGTTGTGATAGTCGACGTACTGCCCCGTGCGCAGGCAGCCCGCGGCCGATCCGGCCGTGACCACCACCTGCGAAATCGACTCGTGGGTCACGTTGCCCGATTCCTGCGACCACATCGCCAACGTGTTGTCGAGAATGGTCGAGTCGTCGTCGCCCTCGGGGATGTCGAGGCGCTGGCACAGATCGAGGAAGACCTCGTCGAAGAACCGTCGGTGGGCCTCGGCGAGGATGTTCTGGCGGGCGCCGTCGGGAAAGTGCGCCTGGTGGGCGACGTCTTGGTGCCAGTCGCCCTGGTAGTCCGAGAAGCTCTCGCGGGCGTGAAAGGCCGCCACCCGCGACGTGCCGCACACGAACGCGGCGGCGACGACCTCGTTGTACAGCTGCCAGTACCGAACTTGGGCCGCCGGATCGTACGCGAACGAGCTGCCGTTGGCGATCGGCGCCGAATCCTCGGTCGCCGGTGGCACGTCGCCGCAGTCGGCCGAGACCGCGAGCTTGCGCTGCAGCTCGTCGATGCGCTCCATGTGCTCGTCGAGCCGACGCCGGTCCGCGCTCGACAGGCGCCGGTCCGATTGCCGCAGCGATTGGTAGGCCTGCAGCACCCGATCGGCCACGGGCGGGCGCGGCGTGGTCTCGTCCTCGTCGGGCACGAAGATCCGGTTGAACAGCGCCAGCGAGCTGTACTCCCACGGCAGCGCGGTGATCGAGCCGCTGGCCGTCGACGGGCTCGACCAGCCCCACGAGTGGTACGGGCCGGCGACGAGCGAGCGCTCGCGGATCGTGCTCAGGTCCGAGTAGAACGCGCTCGACCACGCCAGCACCTGGTCGATGGTGGGCATCGGGGAGCCGTACAGCGTCTGCCCGTCCTCGCCACCGCCGTCGTTGGCGGCGTAGTTGCCCAGCTGCCCGCCCGTGTGGTGGCCCATGTAAAACGGCAGGTCGAGGCCGCGCAGCACGTTGAGCTTGCCGGCCAGCGCCTCGGTCAGCTGCGCCGTGCCCCCGCGCAGCACCGGCGAGACCCACGCCTGCGCCCCGTCCTCGCCCCGGACCAGGTCGCCGCGCCGGATCGTGTGGCCGGCGTAGGTCATCTGCTCGGTCAGCGACGCGTCGTCGGGGAACATGAACTCGGACCACACGCCGCCGTGGTCGGTCGTGTAGGCGACGAAGCGCGGCGGGTGGACGCTCGCGGCGGCCTTGGCCGAGCGCGGCCGCAGCGACGGGAGGATCGGCAGGGCCAGCGCAAAGCCCCCTGCCCCGCGCAGAAGATGGCGTCGCGACAGCGTCATGTGCCGTCCTCCGCAAACGCCCGTTGGCGAAACTCCGGGCGCAGGGCGATCTGGCGCAGGGCCTCGCCGAGCGACTCCCCGTCGAGCAGCCGCTGCGCGACGTCTTCGATCATGCACGCGTCGGTGTCGTCGTCTTCGATCCGCCCCAAGGAAAAGCGCACCCACTGCCGCGCCAGGCACACGTGGGGCCGGCCGCTGTCGGCGAGCATGTGCGCCAGATCGGCGGAGCCGCTGGCGACCTCCTCGGAGACGAGGTCCACGAGCGGCACGGCCTGCGTCGAGATCGGCTTGCGCCCCACCTCGCGGCCCTCCTCGTCGAACAGGACCTGTTCGGTCCGGGCCCGGCCGAGCGCGTCGTAGTTTTCGGTGACAAAGCCCATCGGGTTGATGAGCGGGGCGTGGCAGGTCGCGCACGCCGTGCCCTCGGTCTCGGTCAGGGCCTCGACGACCTCGCGGGTCGTCTGCTCGGCCGAAAGCTGCGGCGGGTTGGCGGCGGCGTTGTCCGGCGGCGGCGGGATGTCGTCACACAGCAGCCCCTCGCGGATGAACACGCCCTTCATGATGGGCCGCGTGTTCGCCGAGCCCGAGGCGAGCAACGCGATGCGGGTCGCCAGGCCCACGCGCTGCGGATCGTCGAACGCCGGCGGCTCGGACACGCCGTCCCACGGCGCCACACCGTACAGCTGGGCGATGTCGTCGGTCTTGGCGAAGGACCGGTTCGACAGCAGGATGTCGTCGAAGGTCCCGTCGGTGTCCAGCGCGTAGAAGAGCGCCATGTCGAGCACCTCGTCCACGGCGTGGGCCGTGGTGTCCGGACCGGGCTCGAAGTCGCCACGGAACGCGTCGAAGACCGGCGTGCCGACCCGGGCATCGAGCGGCGCGACGCCATCGAGCCACCACATCTCCCGGAAGAAATCGCGCAGCGACTGCCGGGTACGCGGGTCGGCGAACACCCGCTGCACCTGGGCCTGCCAGCCGGCGTCGGTGGTCAGCTCCCCGCGCTCGGCGGCGGCGAGCAGTTCCTCGTCCGGCATCGTCTGCCAAAAGTGGTACGACAGCCGCGAGGCCAGCTCGTAGTCCGACAGCCAGTACGTGTCGGCGACCCCGTCGACCGGGTCGGCGCCGTGCTCGACGAAGTACTGCAGCTGCGGCGAGGCGACCATCACGGCGATCACGTCGCCGACGGCGGACGGATCGAGGCTGGTGATCGTCTCGCCGACGAAGACCTCGATGTAAAACGCCACCTCGGCATCGGTCAGCGGCCGCCGCAGCGCCCGGCGCCCGAAGGACTCGATGAAGTCCACCACGCAGGCCTCGTCGTTGGAGGCGTCGTCGTCGGTGGCGCAGCTGCCCATCAGCGCCGTCACGCGGTCGTCGGTCGCGGTCATGGCGCGGCCGAGCTCGACGCCCAGAGCGTTGGCGGCGTCGATGTGCGCCTGGTGCACGGCCTGGTCGAGGCGCCGGAACCCGCCGCGCTTGCGACCCGGGGCGTTCGTGGGCAGGTCCTCCGGCCACGCCTCGAGGGCCCAGCCGATCTCGTCCTGCACCGCCTGCGCCTGCGCGCCCATGGATCCCGCCACCAGGTCGGCGACCGTCCGCTGCAGCTGCCGGCGCGACAGCCGACGCAGCGCGACCGCGGGGACCGTCACGGTCGGGTCGCACTGCAGCTCGTCGAGATCCGCCGGGGGTGCATCGTCGTCGTCGTCCTCGGACGCATCACCGCCCCCACGACCGCGGCACCCCGCGAGCGCGAGGGCCGTGACCGCACACAGCAGCGGGACGAGAGCGGGACGAGAGCGGGACACGAAGCCGGTGATTCGAGGACGGGTCGGGGGGACCCTCGTTGCACGCGACGAGCGCAGCGGTGATCGACCATGCTCGGGCGATACGCAAGCTCTCCGCCGCAAGCAGCCGAGATCCCTCGCGTTTGCGCCATGGCCAGACGCGCTACGGCGCGCCGAAGATGTACCCGGCGATGCCCTCGTCGGCGAACCCGAGGTTGTTGACCGCGTTGTCCTTCTCGGCTTCCGACGTCGTGTAAAAGTGCGCGTCCGCGCCGACGTTGCGGGTCCGGTACAGCGGGGTCGCGCCGCATCGATCGTCGGGCGAGATGAAGCCCATCGTCTGCTCGGGGCCGGCCGTCCCTTCGCAGTCGGTCGACGTCGTCATCCAGTACTTGCCGTTGGGCTTGATGCAACGAAAGAACGGCATCAGCCCGCCCACTGCACCGTCGTACAGGTAGAAGAAGTTCTCGGCCTCCAACGTCAGGCCGGGCATCTGCGCCTCGTTGATGTCGGTCGAGTAGAAGTGACCGAGCCCGGCGCCGTTGCTGCGGTGCACGCCGATCCGGCAGCCGGCGATCGGGCCGTTGTCGCAGGTGCCGTCGCAGTCGTCGTCGGCCACGTTGCACGTCTCGGCCGGCGGCGTGCAGGCGGGCGCGCACACGTCCCCGCACGTGACGGTGCCCGTCGACTGGCACGAGGTCTCGCAGGCCGAGCCGTCGGAGCAGTCCACGAACCGCTCGCAGCCGGTCGCGAGTGCGCCGTCGCAATCGGCGTAGCCGGCCGCACACTGCACCATCGTGCAGGTGCCGGCACTGCAGCCGGCCTCCGCGTTGGGCACCACGCAGGTGCGACCGCACTCCCCACAGTTTTGCGGGTCGTCGTCGAGCGCGCTGCACACCTGGCCGCAGGCGACCTCGTCGGCGGCGCACACCGGCGCCGGCCCGTCGGCGCTCCCCGGTCCCTGCGTCGCGTCTGCGGGCCCCTCGGCGGTCCCGCCGTCGCCCGACCCACCCCCGCTGCCGGCCGGCCCGGTCGGGAGGTCCCAGCTGTCGGCCCCCTCGACCCCGTCGTCGCCCCCGCACGCGGCGAGGAGCCCGACGAGCCCGACGAGCCTAGGCCAGGATCTGGGCGAGGTGCTCGGTCGTCTCACCGCCGTTGAATCCGTAGCTCGGCGTCGTGATGCCGAGGGCCCGCAGCGCCGTCACGTGGGCCATCGACAGGTTGCCGTCGGGAACGCGCTCGTGGACCCCGGGATTGATCGCACCGCAGGCTTGGCCGGCGAACAGCACGGGGTGCTCCTTGTTGCCGTGCTTCCAGCCTTCGCCGTACTCCGACGTCGCGAAGATGCACAGTCGCTGCATCAGCGAGTTGCCCATCGGGTCGACGACGGCGGCCATCTGATCCAAGAACACCCGGAAGGCCTGCATCTGGTAGTCGGTGATGGCGCGGACGCGGTCCCAGTGCCCGTCGTGACAGGTCTTGTGCATCCCGTCGGGGACGCCGAGGTTGGAGAACACATGGGTCGTCGCCGGCGACGTCAGCATGAAGCTGAACACCCGCGTCAGGCCGCACGACAAGCCGACCGCGAGCAGCTCCGCCATGATCTGGGTCCTGGCGATGAGGTCGTCGCTGGTGCCCGGGGGCGTCGGCGCGTTCTCGCAGACGGCGACCGACAGGTCCAGGCGGCGCTGGATCTCGGCGATGTGATCGAGGTGCGCCTCGATGCGGATCTTGTCGGCGGCGCCGAGCCTGGCCGACAGCTCGTTGGCGTCGGCGAGCACCGCATCGAGCAGGTTGACCCGACGCGAGACCGCGACGGCATCGTCGGGCACGTCGAACAGCAGCTCGTACAGCTGGCCGGGGTCGGACACCGGCAGGTTCGTCGAGTCCGGACCGTTGTACGAGATCGCGTTCCAGTGGCCGTAGTCGTGGAAGCGCGCCTCGGACACGCCGAGCACGAGCGAGCGAAAACGCGGGATCGCGCCGCCGTAGAAGTCCTCGTGGTCGGCGACGTACTGGTCCAACGACGGGCGCAGGGCGGTCAGCGTGTGCGAGGGATGGTCGTAGCCCTCCGAGCGCGGACGGTCGGCGGTCAGCGCGACCATGAAGCCGCGCATGTGGCCATCGCCCTGCCCCGCCGGGCTGTCGGGGATCTCGGTGTGGGGCTCGAGCCCGGTCGCGATCGAGACCTGGTGGCCATCGAGCGGCAGCAGCAGCTGCGACGGGGCGTAGCCCGGTCCGGTCGCCGCCGGGGTCCACAGGTCCGGCTGTCCCGCCGCGGCCTGCTCGCTGCCGTGGCCCGCGTGCCACGGCGTGCCGTTGGCCCAAAAGAACACGCCGAAGATCGGTCCGGCATCGCCGGCGTCGGCCAACGCGTCGCGAGGCCCGTACATGGCCTCGAGCACGGGCAGGCCGAGCCCGACCGTGGTGCCGGCCGCGGCACCACGCAGGAGGGTTCGTCGCGAAATCGGTCGCCAGACCATGACTACTCTCCCTCCGGCGCGGCCGCGTAGCGGAAGCCCTCGTGGGTGACCAGGTGCAGCAGCAGCTGGCGGAAGCGGTACCCGTCGGCGGCGAACTTGGCGTCGAGGTCGTCGAGGATGTCGAGCTCGGCCTCGGTCTCCAGTCTCCCCTGCGCGTGGCGCAGCAGCTGGGTGGTCACGCACAGGCCCACGCGCTCGTGCTCGACGAGCAGCGGGGCGAGGTCTTTGGCGCCGGCCAGCGGGGCGCCGTCGAAGTCGCCGGAGGCATCGATCGGGTAGCCGTTGCCGTCCTCGGTGCGGAACCGTCCGAGCGAGTCGTAGCTCTCGAACAAAAAGCCCGGCGGATCGATGAAGGTGTGGCACGACGCGCAGGCCGGGTCGGTCATGTGCTGCTCGAGCCGCTCGCGCAGCGTCTTGCCGGTGTTTTCGCCGGGGACGATGTCGGTGTCCACGTTGGGCGGTGGCGGCGGCACGGTCTGGCACAGCACGCGCTCACGCAGGTACTTGCCGCGCAAGGTCGGCGACGTCTCGCTCTCGTGGGCGTTCATCGTCAAGAACGCGCCGAGCGTCAAAAGCCCCGCGCGGGGCCCGTCGGCGGGCAGATCCACCGGCACGAAGGCGATCGGCGACGCCCCCGGCGCATCGACCTCGTACAGCGCGGCGAGCTCGTCGTTGACGAAGGTCCGCGTCGTCCCGAAGATCTCGCGCACGTCGGTGTCGCGGCGGAACACGAAGTCGTCGACGAGCAGCTGCACCTCGGTCCGCATCGCGGCGACCAGCGTCGGCGAAAACTCCGGGTACTCGACCGGATCGCGGCTGACCCAGGCGAGCCGACCGAGGTCGAAGTACTGGGCGAAGAAGTCCTGCACGGCCTGTCGCGCGCGGGGATCGGCGAGCAGGCGCTCGGCGTGGGCGACCAGGCTTCCCGCGTCGAGCAGCTCGCCGGCCTCGGCGGCATCGAGCAGCGTGTCGTCGGGCGTGGTGTTCCACAGCAGAAACGACAGCCGACTGGCCATCTCGTAGGCCGTGAAGCGTCGACGCGTCGGGTCTTCGGGATCGGGCTCGCCGAGCTCGACGCGGTACAGAAAATTGGGCGACTGCAGCATGCCGGCGACCGTCAGCCGCAGGCCTTCCCACACGTCGGGGTCGGACAGATCCACGACGACCTGTTGCCAGCGGGCGAGCTCGGTCGGCGTCAGCGGACGTCGGAACGCGCGGCGTCCGAACGTGGCCACGAAGCCCTGGGCGCAGGCGTCGGTCGGGCTCGCGGGCGCACAGCCCACGACCTCGAGGCGCCGCACCGGATCGTCGAACACGAAGTGGGTGATCTCGTCGGCGGCTTCCTCGTACTGCTGCGTGCCGAGCTCCGAGAGCGTGGTCGAGGCGTTGCCGATGTTGAAGAACAGATAGGGGTTGGTGTCGGCCTCCACGAGAGTGGGCGGCAGCCCCTCGCCGAGCAGGTCCTGCAGCGCGTTGCGGTACTGGGTGTAGGTCAGCCGTGGCAGCGTCGCGACGCCCGGGTCGAAGACGCCCACGGGGTCCTCGCCCCCGTCGTCGGCATCGTCGCCGTCGCCACCATCGCCCCCGTCGGCGGACGTCGTGCCATCGGCCCCGGCATCACCGTCGCGGCCATTGGCGCCCCCACACGCCATCGCCAGCAGGGCGCACGCCCCCACGCTCGTCGTCCACAGACCGCGTCTCATCGCCGCCTCATCCCCACCTTCGCAGGCTACCACGTCGACCTACCCCCTGCGTCCGTCGCGGGGCCTACGTACTTTGCCAAAGTCGCGCGTCGGTTCCCCCCGACGAAGAACGCCTTGACGGACGATCGTCTCGCCCTATCCTTGCCGGCTGCCGCCATGTTCGCGCGTATGACATTCGCTTCGCTGCACGCCCGGGTCCGCTCGACCGGGGCGCCGGAGCTCGTGCGCGCCGTGGTCGGGTTCGTCTAGCCCTCGCGGGCTCACGATCTCGCTGCTCGATCTCCTTCGTGCGACCCGAGGCCGGGCCGTCGCGCGCGCGTGCGCGTGCGCGGTCCCCGTTTTTCGGTGCCGGGTCGCGTTCTTTGCGAACGCCCGCCACGCGTGGTGCGGCGATCGCCTTCCCTTTGCCTTTTTCGAGACGACTGATGAACACGAACCTGCAACGACTCAAGCATGCGCTGTCGCAGCTACGCCCCGCCGAGCTCGCCGAGCTCGGCGCGCAGCTGCAGCGCGACTGGCAGATCGACCCCGCGCCGATCGCCAAGCTACCCCCGCCGACCCCACCGCCGCGTACGCCTTCGCGCGTCGCGGTCTGGGCGATCGCGGCCGGCCCCACGCGGGTGCCGGTGATCCGTGCGTTGCGACAGCTGCGACCGGACCTGCAGCTGGCGCAGGCCCGCGATCTGTTGCGGCAGTTGCCCGCGCCGCTGTCGGACGCGCTCGAGCCCGACGAGGCCGAGGCGTTCGCCGCCGTGCTGCGCGAGGCCGGAGCCGAGATCGAGGTCCGCCCGACGGACGACGAGTGACGAACCGGCGTGGCCGCTGCGTGTCGGCGGCCACGCCCCCCCGTGTCAGGGGCTCGTCGACGTGCTCGCCCGCGGGCGGGCCAACACCGGTCCGAGTCCCTGGTCGAGGGCCAAGCCGGTGACGCGTCGACCGTTGCGCTGCACGTCGACCCACAGCTGCACGCCGACCGCCTCGAAGGTGTCCTCACCGATCGATCGCAGCCGCAGCGGAGCTTGGCCGGGGATCGACAGCGCCAAGCCGTCACCGTCGACGGCGAGCTCGATCTCGCCGGCGCCGTCGATGACGTAGACGCCCGCGAGCCGCTGCAGCTCTTTGACCGGCGGGGCAGCCGGAGCTTCCGACGTCGCCTCGGCCCACTGGTACTCGCGCGCGATCGCATCGAACACGGCCTGGCGCAGCGGCCCGGTGGCGGAGGCGTTGGCGAGCACGATGGCCCCCTGCCCGCCCCCGGTGAACGCGACGAGCTCGGCCGAAAAACCATGGGTGGTCCCCGACTGCGACCAGCGCAACGGATCTCCCCACAGCTGCACGCCCAGACCCGTGCCCGCGGCGATCGGCGTCATCATCTCGGCGACGGCGTCCGGGGGCAGCAGCGCATCCTCGTAGCCGGCGACCGATCGCAGCACCGCGGCCACGAACGCCCCGAGGTCGGTGGCGGTGGTCCACAGCCCGGCGGCGGCCTGCTGCGGATACGCGTCGAAGCCGGCGGCGAGTGGGACGGCATCGGCGGGATGGGCAGTGCTGGCGAAGGGCAAGTGGGCCAGCGGCAGGGGCTGGGCGAACGTGCTGTCGGTCATCGCCGCCGGCTGCAGGATCCAGTCGTTCATCGCGGCGGCGAAGTCGACCTCGATCGCGTCGGCGATCACGACCTGCGCGACGACGGCTCCGGCGTCGGACGGAAAGGTCTGCAGACCGGGGACACGGCGCACGGTCACCGGCGCGCCACCGTCGGCCCGATCGAGCCAGTGGGCCAGCGGCGGCGTGGGGTCGCCGGGGCGGATCCCGACGAGGTCGATCTCGGGCAGGCCCGCCGTGTGGGTCAGCAGCGCCCGCAGGGACACGCGCGGCGTCCAGCCGTCGTCGGCGCGCAGCGTCCACGAGCGCATGGTCTCGGCGATGTCGCGATCGAGGTCGAGCTTGCCGGCCTGCTGCATGCGCAGGATGGCGGCGGTGGTCACCGTGGTGGAGATGGCGCCCACCTGAAACAGGGTGCGCTCGTCGACGGGGACGTCGTGCTCGGCATGACGCACGCCGAAGCCACGCACCCACTGCACCTGATAGTCGTCGACCACGGCGATCGCGAGACCCGGCACGTCGGCGGCGGCCATGCGGTCGGCGAGCGTCTGCGGCGGGCCGCCGTCGGCGGGGCGAATGTCGGCGACGATCCGATCGATGCGCGCGGTGACGTCGTCGGGCAGCGGGGACGGTGGCGTGACCTGCGGGACGACCGAGGCGGCGGTCGGTGGCGGCTCTTCGGCGTCGCCATGACCGATCGGCGCGCGCGTCGGCGCAGCCTCGGTGGGCTTGCACGCGAACGTCGCGAGGATCAGGATCAGCGTCAGACCGCGCACGGCCGCCACGCTACCTCAGCGTCGCAGTCGGCGTAACACGGTGCGCGCGATCGGCGATAGCGTGGCCACCATGGCCGACTCGATGCGCAGCGTCCTGACCTCCCCCACCGCGGCCGGCGGCGTCATGCTGGGCGAGCGCGACGCTCCCGAGGGCGGCGACGTGTTGATCGCGGTCGAGTACTTCTCGCTCAACCGCGGCGAGCTGCGATCCGCCCCGAGCAAGCCGGCCGGCACGCCGATCGGCTGGGACCTCGCCGGCGTGGTCGAGCGCTCGCGCACCGATCGTCTCGCGCCGGGCCAGCGCGTCGTCGCCTTCTCGCGCGCGCAGGACGGCTGGGCCGAGCAGGTCGCGGTGCCGGCCGACGACGTGGCGCCGATTCCCGACGGCGTCACGACCGAGGTCGCTGCCTCCCTGCCCGTCGCGGCGGGCACGGCTCTCGCGTCGCTCGACGCCGGCGCGATCAACCTCGCCGGCCGACGTGTGCTGATCACCGGAGCCACGGGCGGCGTGGGTGCGTTCGCGGTGCAGCTCGCCGCGGCGATGGGCGCCCACGTCACGGCGCAGGTCCGTCGCGACGACCAGGCCGACGCCGTGAAGGCCCAAGGGGCGCATGAGGTGGTGGTCACGTCCGACGGCGCCGCGCTGTCGAGCGTCGATCCATTCCGCATGGTGATCGACGGCATCGGCGGCGACCTTCTGTCGGCGAGCCTGGCCCGCCTCGACAACGACGGCCTGGCGGTCACCTACGGCGCGACCGGTGGCGGCGCGAGCGTCCCGATCGGCGCGCTGATCGGCAAGGGCCGCGCGAGCGTCCGCGGCCTGAACCTGTACGCCGCCTCCCAGGTGGAGGCCCCACGCTCGTGGCTGTCGCGCCTGCTGTCGCTGACCGCCGCCGGCGCCGTCCGCCCGCCGATCGAGCGGCGCGGATCGTGGAACGACGTGGGCGCGATCGCCTCCGAGCTCATCGCGCGCAAGTTCACCGGCAAAGCCGTGCTGGCGGTCGACTGACCCGTCCTTGCGCCCCGCGAAACCGTCGCATACCTTCCCGGCCCTGCTCGCGTAGCTCAGTCGGATAGAGCGACGGTTTCCTAAACCGTAGGTCGCAGGTTCGATCCCTGCCGCGGGCACTATGCGGTCGCTGGCGCTCCCTCCGGCGCCCACTGCACGGCTCAGGCCTTCGCCCGCCGCCCCCACGGGGGCTGCGGGCTTCGGCTCGATCCCGTAGCTGTGAACGTTGAGGGCCGGCCCAAGCTCGGCGCTGTCAGGACCGAGGTTGCCCCACCCGTGGCCCGCCCGGACAACGACGTCTGAGAGTGCCCTGACCATGAGTGGCGTAGTCCCTGTCTCAGCACGCACGATTGCAGGCGTTTTGCATGCTGGTGCAGTTCAAGACCTCCATGTTGTCGCACTCAGGCGCCACTGCGGCGAGGCACTCGAGGTAGCTCGTGCTGCAAGCGGCGCTGCACACGGCCTCGGGCCCGGGATCCAAGATCCCCGCGCACGGGGGGTAATCCGCGTCACAAGCGTCGACGTCCGCTTCCAGACCGGGGTTCCCCTGCGCGATGCAGTCGAGGTAGCACTGCGCGTTCTCGCAGGTCGAGCCGTCGGCACACGGGTCGCAGGTGTCGGGGTTGTTCAAGCCCGCGAGCTGGCGACACGCCAACCACAGCGAGAACAACTCGTCGGTGCAACCGGCTGGGACCGGATCACCCGTGTCGTCGTCGGCCCCAGCGGTCTCTGCACTGCTGTCGGACGTGCCCGGGTTGGTGGGATCGGCATCATCGCTGGCTCCCGCATCCGAGCTTGCGGGGCCATCGTCACCTCCGGACCCATCCCCTCCGGTCCCACCGTCGCACACGCACGCTGCGAAAGTCATGTCGGCCTGGCATTCCTGAACGCCAGCGGTATCGCCGTCGCACCAGCACATTGCCGAGGCTCCCGGCACACACGTTCCGCCGGATTGGGGCTCCGCCTCGGTGTTGCAGGCAAGCACCATCCCGACAAGGGCAGTCCTGATCCAGATTCGGGGGCTCATTCCCCGGCAGTGTAGCTGAGCGCCCGCTACTCGGCGGCTCTGGGCACCACGGCGATCGCGTCCGTGGCACCGAGTGGGACGAATGGAAGGCCGCGCCCCCTCTCCTGCGGGTCGTCGCCGAGGACCAACGTCGGGTCCGGCTGTCCCAACACGTACAACTCGTAGTCGGACCCATGGCCGTCGTTGCGGCCCCAGCACTTGATCCCTTCGCCAGCCAGCGCAGCGCACCGCGCCGATCGGAACTCGGCGAACGACGTCACCTTCGCTTCGGTGCCCAGCTCCACCTCCGGCAGCGGCGCTCCGGGTTCCGGCTCGTCGCGCATCATCAGGAGCAACTCGCTCTCCAGCGCTGCCTCTTGCATCGCCCAGCACTTGAGGTCGCCATCGAAAATGGTGCAATCAGAGTTGACCTGGCCGGTCGAACGCGCCATCGCTGGCAGCCCCCCGCCCCACGTCGAAACGACGTCGGAACGGCAACCTCCGGCCTGCAGTGCCACAACGGCGACGAGGCCGACGCCCCTTGTCTTGGCGAGCTGCATTCGGCCTCCCCCCGCTGTCCGCGGGGAATCTCCCGCGACGGTCTCGAACCTCGTCAGTAAGGCCCTCAACCCCGGGCAGCATGCAATCGTATCACTGCCCGTACCTCCGCCAAGCACGTCTGCGCGGGGAACCGTCTCGTGTCTCCAGCGCTACATCGTGGAGCTCGCCACTGTCTTGGAGGTCGACGAGGACGAGGCCATCGTCGAGTAGTACTGGTTTCCAGAGTCCGACGTGGCGCGCGAGTTCTGCGACAAAGTGGCGTGCACGTCGTCGATTCGCGGCGTGATCGCCACGCCCCTGATCCCCCCACGAGCACGATCTCGTCCACTCGGTCCGTGGCCACACCGGCTGGTCGCACCCGTTCTTCGAGGAGTGGGTCGGCAGCGACGCTCAGGGGTCCGGGTCGTCGCGCATCATCGGGAGCAGCCGCTTCCCCGCTGCCTGTTGCATCGCTCGGCACTCGAGGTGGCCATCGAAGATGGTGCAGTAGGAGTTCACCTGCCCGGCCGAGCGGGCCATCGGCGGGCTGGCACTGCGAAGCTACCAAGGGGCGAAGCCCGACTACGCCAGCGACCCGAAGACACCGCAGATCTCCACGATGCGAGCGCGCAGCCACTTGTTCGCCGGATCCTGATCGAAGCGTTCGTGCCAGGTCAGCGTGAGCGGCTCGCCGGCCAGATCCAGCGGTGCATCGAGCATCGTCAGACCGAGGCGGGGGGCCAAAGGCGCGGCAATCCCCTTGACCACGGTCGCGACGAGGTCGGTGGACGCCACGACGAACAGACCCGCGACGAAGCTCGAGACCTTGGCGGAGATCGTGCGCGCGAGACCACGCTCGGCGAGGGCGTCATCGATGGCGGCCGAGTGCGGACCTCCCGGGGTCTCGATCTGGATGTGGCGCAGGGCCAGGTAGTCGTCGATCTCGAGGCGGCCCGCCTTTGCGGCGGCGTGCCCTCGGCGTACCACACACACGAAAGGGTGCTCGAACAGCACGCGTTCACGCAGCCCCGGCAGATTCATCCCCAGCACGCTGCGCGCACTACCGCCGATCGCCACGTCGACGTCGCCGTCTTGGAGACCCACGAAGCTGCGCGACGACAGGGGCTGCGCGTGCATCCGGATCCCCGGAGCTTGCCGAGCCATCACGCCGAGCAGCGGCGGCAACCCGAGCATCTCCACCGTGTCCTTGGTCGCCACCGTGAACGTACGCTGCGCCGTGGCCGGATCGAACGCCAGCTCGCCTCGCACCGCGCGGCCGAGGTCGAGCAACGCGCGACGCAGCGGTGCCTCCAGCGTCTCCGCCAACGGACTCGGCACCATGCCGCCGCGTCCTCCGACGAGCAGAGGGTCCTCGAAGAGCTCCCGTAACCGTCGCAACTGGTGGCTCATCGCCGACTGACTCAAGCCCAATCGCTTGGCCGACCGCGTCACGCTGCGCTCGGCCAGCAGCACATCGAGGCTGACGAGCAGGTTCGCGTCGATCTGAGCAATATTCATACGGTGCATGCGATATCCGAATGATTCATTTGAATCATACAATGGAAATCGCATCCTGGGAGCTGTTCCAGCGCGCTGTGGGGAGCACCCGGCCACCGCGCGGAGGTAAAGCCATGGACCATTTCGCGCACCGATCGCGGCCTCGTCGTCGACCTCGATCCACGCATCGAGCGTGGCTGTACACCGGGCTCGCGGTGTCACTTTGCGGCGTCGCCACGACGGCGCAGGCGCGGCCGAGCGGCCCGATGCAGTTCTGCGCGACCTACCCGTCGAGCCCCGATTGCCTCGGCCAGGTCACCACCTGCGAGACCTGTCACCTGTCGACCGAGCCCGCCTCGTGGAATCCCTACGGGATCGCGGTGCTCGCCAAACTCGGCGACGGCGACTTCGACACGCAGCTGTCGGACGTGCTGATCGCGATCGAGGACGACGACGCGGACGGCGACGAGGTCGGCAACCTCGACGAGATCTTGATCGGCACCAACCCCGGCAACGCCGACTCCTTGTGGCTACCACCCGCTCCGCCCGAAGGTCCCGACAACCGTTGGTACGAGGTCGGTGATTACGATCGACGGTTCGCCTATCGTCGTGCGAGCACGTTGTACTGCGGATACTCGCCGAGCTACGACGACATGCGGGCGTTCGAGGCGCTCGATGCGGACGAGCAGAGCACGTCGCTCCACGAGACCCTCGCGCTGTGCCTGGATGCGACCTACTGGACGAGCACGGGGCTGCGCGAGCTGGCCGACCCTCGGGTGCGTCCGATCTACGCAGTGGGGGCGGACACGGACGTGCAGTTCGCCGAGTTCCGCCTCGTGCTCGCCGACTACGACTGGGACTACCGCCTGTGGCGCTACATCCTGTCCGACGACCGCGACATCCGGCAACTGCTGACGGCCGACTACCACGTCGAAGAGGACGCCGCGGGTGACCTCGTGCGCATCGACGGGGTGATCGAAGACCCGCGCATCGACAATGGACTGGCGGGTGGGCAGCCTCTCGAGCCGCAGCACCGCGCCGGCATGTTGACCACGCAGTGGTTTCTCGTGAACAACACCATGTTCAGCGAGCTGCCACGAACGGCCGCCGCCGCCGCCTATCGCGGGTTTCTCGGCATGGACATCTCGCGCAACCAGGGGATCATGCCGGTCGCCGGCGAGCCCCTCGACATCGACGGGAAAGGCGTCTCCGCGCCCACGTGCGCGGTGTGCCACTCCACGCTCGATCCCCTCGCGTACGCGTTTGCCTACTACCACGGGATCGAGTTTCCGTATGACAACGGACGCTACGACCCCGAGCGTCCGACGACGCTGATCCCGGCCTGGGATCCCTCGCGTCAACAGAGCGTCGTGCTCGGTCGACCCGTGGCCTCCGTCCCCGAGTGGGGTCGCGTGGCCTCGGAGTCGGTGATGTTCCGCCGAGCGATGGCCGGCATGTTCTTCGCCCACGCCCTCGGCCGCGACCCGGGGCCCGCGGAGTCCGACGACCTCGCCGGGCTCATCGACACGATGGACGGCGACGCCTACTCCGCCAACCGCCTGATCCACCGGATCGTCGACACCCCCTCGTTCGGAGCCCCGTGATGCACGACCGTCGTCTCCGTTCGTCGTCGGCAGCCGTCTTGTCGGCGTCCTTGTCGTTGCTCGCCGCCTCGTGTCGCGACGACGCCGAGCCCACCGAAGACGCCGAGGTCGCGGCCTCCACCCGCAATCATCTGGTTTGGAAGCGTCAGCATGCCCTCGAGCAAGATCTGGCGCGCGGGCTGGAGCTCGACCCGCGGCAGATGTGCCGGGAGCTCGGCCAGTTCGACTGCGTGCAGCAGGTTCACTTGATGGCACTCGGCGGTCACGACCCGTTCGGGCAAGCCCGCTACGAGCCAGCCGCGCAGCCGCTGGTCACCACGTCGCTGGCCGTCGACCGTCTCGCGTTGTCGGCGTGCGCCCGCCGGGTCGAGCTCGACCGCGAGGATCCGGTGGTGTTCACCGGACTCGACCTCGATGCGCAGGCGCCCGCGCCGGACAGTGCAGCGGTCGAGCGCACGGTGACGACCCTGTACCAGCGGCTGCTCGGACGCGAGCCCACGTCGGGGGAAGTCGACGTCCTCGCCGAGCTCGTCGCCGACGCGCAGCGACCGATCTCGGGGGCACAGTTCGCCCAGCTGTCGTGCTTCGCCGTGGCCACGACCACCGAGTTTCTCTTCTTCTAGGAATCGAGCCATGTCACGCACGCCGCCCCTGACCCGTCGCCGCCTCTTGTCCGGACTCGGATCCGGCCTGGCCGCAGTCCCCTTGCTCGGACGTGCGGCCGCACGGGCGGCCGAGACCGCAGACCCGGCCGGCCGCAAGCTGCTGTTCGTGATCGGAGCGACGGGCGGCGCCAGCATCATCGACAGCTTCCTGCCGGTGACGCTCGACGAAGTCCCGATGGACGCGCAGGTCGAAGGCCTCAACGCCTACGACCCCGCCCTCGTCGTCCAGCCGCCGGGCAGTGCGCTGCGCTGCGTCGCGCCGCTCGAGGACACACTGTTCCTGACGCCCGGCTACACGATCGCGGAGTTTCTCGAGGCCCACTACGCAGACCTCACCGTCGTTGCGCACGAGGTCACTTCGGTCAATCACGCGGTCGCCCAAAAACGGTCGATGACGGGGGCGGGGATCAACCGCGGGCGAACGATCGCCGAGGCCGTGGCCGAGCGCCACGGCGCCGGCCTGCCGCTGGCCAACTGCAACATGGCAACGGGCGGCTACCTCGAGAGCGGCGACGACCCCGACCTGCCGGCGACCGCTCGCAGCGAGCTCATCGCCGACCCTTCGATGTACGCACTGTCGACGCACGGGTGGCGCGGCATGCCGGGACCGTACGAGCCGGGGCAGCTGCAGGCGGCACGGCAGATCCGCGAGCGGCTCGAAGACGTCTCGCCGTTCGGCCGTACGTTCGCCGGGTCCCCGCTACGCTCGGCGTACCTGCAGGTCCGCCGTGACGTCGCGCCCGAGCTCGAGGAGCTCGACGCGCTCTCGAAGCTGATGCTGCTGCCCAACGACGCCGTATCGGCCAACCTCGGCCTCGCGGCCTCGGACGTGACCGACGACGTCCGCAGCACGTTTGCGGGCATCGACGACGACGGTTGGGCGCAGCAAGGTGCCCTCGCCTTCCTGTTGGCGTTCCATGGGCTGTCGTGCGCGTCGACGATCTCGCTGGCGTTCGAGCCGCACTTCTCCGGTGACGACATCACGGGCGCCCCGCTCGCCTTCGACTTCTCCCACACCGCCCATCGCCCCGCGCAGAACGTGATGTGGGGCCGCGTGCTGCAGGTGGTCCACGGGCTCGTCACCTT